>NZ_NNBO01000010.1:0-312320 GCF_002803145.1 Kitasatospora sp. CB02891
CGGCGGGCAGGGCGGCCAGGGCGGCCGTCCGCAGCTCGGCCAGGGCCCGATGGGCGGCAGCCCCGACCTCTTCACCCCGGGCGCGACGTCCGGTCCGTCCGCGCCCTCGGGCCCGGCGGGCACCGGCACCCGGCGCGGGCCGGCCGAGGCGCCCGGGCAGGGCGGCTTCGGCCCCGGCGGTGCGTTCGGCGGCGGTGGGGCCCCGGGCGGCCGCGCCGGTGGTCTGCCGACCCGTTCGGTCGGCCAGTCGCTGCGCGAGAACCCGGCGCCGGGCGTCTCCGGCCCGTCGGCCCCGGCCGGTCCGGGCGCGGGTACGGGTGCGGGCGCCGGTGCGCCGGCCGGTGGCGGGCTGCCGCCGCGGCGGGTGCCGGGTGCGTCCGGTGCGCCGGGTCTGCAGGGCGGGCCGGGCGGCCAGGGCGGACTTCCGCCGCGCCGTCCGCAGAACCCCCAGGCACCGCAGGGATCGCAGGCCCCGCAGGGCGGGCTTCCGCCGCGTCGTCCGCAGGCTCCGCAGGGGCCGCAGGGGCCGCAGAACCCGCAGGCGCCGCAGGGCGGTCCGGAGCGGGCCCGTCCGACCGAGGGCCGTCCGGGCTTCGAGGGCCGTCCCGGCTTCGAGGGCCGTCCCGGCTTCGAGGGCCGTCCGGGCGCCGAGCCGACCCAGCACGGCCGGGCCGAGCAGCTGCCGACGCGCCGTCCGCTGCCGCCGCAGCAGTCGGCCGCGCCGCTGGAGGCCGCCCCCGCCGACCAGTCGGGCGGGTTCGCCCGGCCGCGGTTCGAGGCGTCCGACATCGACCCGCGCGACCCGCTGGGCCTCGGCCTGGTGGAGCCGGTGCTGCCGGACCCGGTGGGTCAGGGCGTGCCGCCGGTGCCGCAGCCGCAGCCGCAGGAACGGCAGGCCCCGCAGCAGTTCGCGGAGCGGCCGCAGCCGATGGCGCTGCCGACCGCCGGCGAGTCGGCTGCCGCCCCGGCGCCGGCCCCTGAGCAGGTCCGCTCCCGCGGGTACCAGCCGCAGCGGCCCGGTACCAGCGCGCCCGGGTTCGGCCGGCCCCAGCCGCAGCAGTCCCGGCCGGCCCCGCAGGCTCCGCAGCCGCAGGCCCCGCAGGCTCCGGCCGCGCGGCCGCAGCAGCACCAGCAGCCGCAGGCCGACCCGTTCCAGCAGCAGCGTCCGCAGGGCATGCCGCAGCGGCCGGTGCCGGGTGGCCCGCAGGGCTCCCCGCAGCGTCCGGCGGCGGAGCGTCCGGCCCCGCAGCCGCAGCAGCCGCAGCCCCAGGCCCAGCAGCAGCCGGCCGGTCCCGGTCCGGACGCGCCGTGGCGCCCGTCCGCGAACGACGAGCGCTGGCGGCGGGCCGAGCAGATGCGCGAGCCGCAGACCGACGGCCTGACCACCTCGGGGCTGCCGCGCCGCACCCCGCAGGCCAACCTGGTCTCCGGCAGCGCCGAGGCCAGCCCGCTGACGGGTCCGCAGGTCTCGCGCAGCCCGGAGGAGGTGCGCGGCCGGCTGACCAACCTGCGCCGCGGCATCCAGCAGGGCCGCCAGGCCGGTTCGCAGCAGCCGGGCTCCGGCCGTCCCGCGCCGCAGCAGCGGCCGGGCTTCGACTTCGGCGGCACGTCCGAGGGCCACCGGGGAGCCCAGTTCGACGCCGATGGCAACAACGGCTTCGGCCCCGAGCACCAGGAGCGTTGAGTTGAGTCAGATGATGAGCCAGGCCGCACAGAACCTGAACTGGCTGATCACCAACTTCGTGGACAACACCCCCGGGGTGTCCCACACGGTGGTGGTCTCCGCCGACGGTCTGCTGCTGTGCATGTCCGAGGGGTTCCCCCGGGACCGTGCCGACCAGCTCGCCGCCGTCGCGTCCGGACTGACCTCGCTGACCTCCGGCGCCAGCCGGATCTTCGAGGGCGGCGACGTCAACCAGACCGTCGTGGAGATGGAGCGGGGCTTCCTGTTCCTGATGGCGATCAGCGACGGCTCCGCGCTCGCGGTGCTCGCCTCGCCGGACTCCGACATCGGCCTCGTCGGCTACGAGATGGCCCTGCTGGTCGACCGCGCCGGCGCGGTGCTCACTCCGGCCCTCCGGGCCGAGCTCCAGGGCAGCCTGCTGCACTGACGGCCGGTCGGCCCCTTCGACTCCTCTGCACCACCCTCACCGTGCCGGACCCGTCAGATCCCGGGTCCGGCACACCCACCCCCAAGTCTTCCCGGCACGGTGGCTGACATCCGGTCAGCCGGCTGGCCCCGGGCTCCGGCCGCGGACGACTGCAGCACAAGGAGGACGCATGCCCCCGACACCCGCCGGCACATACGGCAACGGGTACGGAAACGGCTACGGCGGCCAGCAGTCGGACGGCTACGAGCAGCAGCCGCTGGTCCGCCCGTACGCCATGACCGGCGGACGCACCCGGCCGCGCTACCAGTTGGCCATCGAGGCGCTGATCTCGACCACGGGCACCAACCCCCCGGGCGTGCTGCTGCCCGAGCACGCGCGGATCGTCTCGCTGTGCCGTGAGGTCAAGTCGGTCGCCGAGATCTCCGCGCTGGCGGGAGTCCCGCTGGGAGTGGCCCGCATCCTCGTCGCAGACCTGGCCGAGGCCGGCCTGGTCGCCATCCACCAGCCCGCCGCGGCGGGCGAGTCGGGCGGTACGCCTGACGTGACGCTGCTCGAAAGGGTCCTCAGTGGACTTCGCAAGCTCTAACGCGGCCGCCCCCAGCCGCGCGACCACCTCCGCCAAGATCGTCGTCGCAGGCGGATTCGGCGTGGGCAAGACGACGCTCGTCGGCGCGGTCTCCGAAATCAACCCCCTGCGCACCGAAGCCGTCATGACCAGCGCCTCCGCCGGCATCGACGACCTCAGCCACGTCTCCGGCAAGACGACCACCACCGTCGCCATGGACTTCGGCCGCATCACCCTCGACGAAGACCTCATCCTCTACCTCTTCGGCACCCCCGGACAGGACCGCTTCTGGTTCATGTGGGACGACCTCGTCCGCGGCGCCATCGGCGCCGTCGTCCTCGTCGACACCCGCCGCCTCGCCGACTGCTTCCCCGCCCTCGACTACTTCGAGAACAGCGGACTCCCCTTCGTCGTCGCCCTCAACGGCTTCGACGGACACCAGCCCCACACCGGCGACGAAGTCCGCGAAGCACTCCAGCTCAACGCCGACATCCCCATCGTCACCCTCGACGCCCGACGCCGGGACAGCGCCAAGAGCGCCCTCATCACCCTCGTCGAGCACGCCCTCCTCGCCCGCCTGCGGTGAGTGGCGGAAGGCCCGGCCGGGGGCGCGCGCCAAGGGTGGTTCGCGTCCCCCGGTAACAGTTCGAACAGACATTTGCCGGGGCTTTCTGACCGTACGTAGTCACCCGGTTCCGGTCCGCGCCAATGGCCTAGACCTTTGCGGAAGTTCCGCCGCAAATGTCCGCTTTCTGCCCCGGGCATGCGGGTGGGGCAGCCGTTTGTCCGCTTCTCCGGCTCGTGTTGAATTCCAGCTACCCCGTAGTATCCGAGCGGGTCGCGGCCCGTCGGGGGGTAGCCGCCGGATTGATCCATGGCCGCCAGTCGGTCGAGAGGTTGTTGTCGAGTGAGGCGTAAGCAGCCAGTCACCCCGCAGCGGCGCTCCGAGCCCCGCCAGCAGGAACCGGTAAGCGGCCAGACCACCGGTCAGTTCTCCGCGTTCACCGCGGCCGAGGACCGCGGTGAGCCGCAGCGCACCGCCCCCGCCGCAGCCGGCGAGTCGGCCGAGCGGACCGGTGCCGGCAAGGAGGCCCCGCGCCGCGTCAGCAGCCGGGCCGACTTCCTTTCACCGCTGAACTGGCGGGTGCCGACCCGCCTGGTGGCGATCCTGGTCATCCCCGTGGTGATCGCGCTGGTCTTCGGCGGCCTGCGCGTCAACACCTCGCTGGACGACTACACCAACGCCGACCACGCGGTGCGCGTCGCCAAGGTGGCGAGCGCCGCGACCAAGCTGGCCGACGCGCTGCAACAGGAGCGCGACGAGAGCCTGGTGCCGCTGCTCACCGGCCAGGGCGACCAGGGCGAGGTGAAGAAGCTCCGGGAGCGGACCGACCAGGCGCTGGCCGAGTACCGCGCCACCTTCGCCAAGGTCAAGGACGACCCGACGGTCGCCCGCCGCAACGCCCAGTTCGAGTCGATGGCGCTCTCGCTGGACCACCTGCGGCAGAACGCGTACAAGAAGGAACTGTTCGCGACCGCGACCGCCAACGCGTACTCGATGATCTTCGCGCCGCTGCTGGCGATGGACAACTCGGTCGGCTTCGGCTCCACCAACGTCACCTCCAAGGGCCGCGCCATCTACGCGATGTCGCTGGCCAAGGCGTCCGCCTCGACCCAGCGCGCGCTGATGCTGCACCTGCTGGTCGGCCTCGGCGTCGGCGGCGTGGACGGCCACCAGGGCCAGGACCTGATCCAGGGCCTGATGGTCGCCTCCAAGCTGGAGCAGACCGCCCGCGACGAGTTCAACACCGCCTCCAGCGACGAGGAGGTGAAGGTCTACTCGGACGCCGAGGTCGCCCAGGCCACCGCCGACCAGCGCCTGCCGCTGCGCATGCCGGACGGCCACACCATGCCCACCATGGGCGCGCTGCTGATGGTCGGCATGAGCTACGGCAACCAGCTGGCCACCGCCGCCTCCGACCGCGACGCCGCCGCCCGCATCATCAACGCGGCCGGCGCCGACGGCCTGACCCGCCCGCTGTGGGACCAGGCCACCAAGAGCCACATGAGCGCGCTGCGCGCGGCCGAGGGCGAGCTGCTCGACCAGGTCGTCGCCGACGCCCAGGCCATCAAGGACCGGGCGTTCACCGACTGGGTGCTCAACTCGCTGATCGTGATCGCCTCGCTGGTGCTGGCCGGTCTGCTCACCGGCTACATCGCCCGCTCGATGATCCTCGGCATGCGGACCCTGAACACCGCCGCGCTGGACATCGCCAACCACCGTCTGCCGGAGCTGGTCGACAAGCTCTCCAAGACCGACCCGGAGCGGGTCGACACCGCGGTCGCCCCGATCCCGCTGCACGGCAAGGACGAGATCGGCGAGGTCGCCCGCGCCTTCGACCAGGTCCACCAGCAGGCCGTCTCGCTGGCCGCCGAGCAGGCGCTGCTGCGGGGCAACGTCAACGCGATCTTCACCAACCTGTCGCGCCGCAGCCAGGGCCTGATCCAGCGCCAGCTGGCGCTGATCACCGACCTGGAGAACAACGAGGCCGACCCGGACCAGCTGGAGAACCTCTTCAAGCTGGACCACCTGGCCACCCGTATGCGCCGCAACGGCGAGAACCTCCTGGTCCTCGCGGGCGAGGAGCCCGGCCGCCGCTGGAACACGCCCGTCCCGCTGGTCGACGTGCTGCGCGCCGCCGCCTCCGAGGTGGAGCACTACGAGCGCATCGAACTGGCCGGCATCCCCGAGGCCGACGTGGTCGGCCCCGCCGTGACCGACCTCGTCCACCTGCTCGCCGAGCTGCTGGAGAACGCCACCACGTTCTCCTCCCCGCAGACCCGGGTGCTGGTCAACGCCACCGGCCTGCCGGACGGCCGGGTGCTGATCGAGATCCACGACAAGGGCATCGGCCTGACCGCCGAGGACTTCGCCGAGATCAACGAGAAGCTCGCCGAGCCGCCCACCGTGGACGCCACCATCTCCCGCCGCATGGGCCTGTTCGTGGTCGGCCGGCTGTCCCAGCGGCACGACATCCGCGTGCAGCTGCGCCCGTCGGGCGAATCGGCCGGCACCACCTCGCTGGTGATGCTGCCGCAGCAGCTCACCCAGCTGGCCCGGATTCCCGAGCCGCAGGGCGAGGAGTTCACCGTCTCGCGGATCTTCGCCGAGCAGGAGCCCACTCCCGCCGAGTGGACCTTCGACGGCCCGGAGCGCACCGCCGCGGAGCTCGGCTTCGACGACCACCTGCCCACCCCCGGCCTGCCCGCCGGCGGCAACGGCTTCTCCCCCGCGCTGGAGTCCATGCAGCGCTCGCAGCGCCTGGAGGAGCGCCGCCGGGCCGCCCTGGAGATCGGTCCGGGCGCCGCCGCCGGGGAGCCGATGGAGGCGGAGCTCCTGGAGTCGCCGTACGGCGCCGAGGAGCCCCTCGCGGAGAACGGCTACCAGGCCGCGTACGCCGACGACTACCGCCGTCCGGAGTCCGACCCCTTCACGGCCCCGTACGAGCCCCAGCAGGCCGCCCAGGACGCCGGCTACGGCTACCAGGGCGCCGACTACGGCCAGGACCCGTACCCGCCCGCCGAGCAGCGCTACCAGGACGACCCGTACGCGCCCGAGCAGTACCGGGCCCCGTACGCGCCGGCCGGCTACCAGGACGACCCCTTCCAGGGCGGGCAGCAGTACGGCGACGAGTACCAGCAGCCGTACGCCGCCGGGCAGTACGCCGAGGAGCAGTACCCGGAGGCGCAGTACGCCGACGAGTACCAGCAGGAGTACGGCTACGAGGAGCCCGCCGGGCACCCGTACCCGGCCGAGGAGCTGCCGGCCCTGCCGCCGGCCGGTGGGACGACCGGCAGCGGGCTGCCGCAGCGCCGGCCCGGCCAGCAGCTGGCCGGCGCGGGCGGCGGGCAGTCGGCCGCCGAGAGCCCGAACTGGTTCACCGGCGCGAAGGACACCTCGGAGCCCGTCGAGTCGCGCGGCCACGACGTGTCGGCGCTCGGCGGCTACGGGCCGACCGGCCCGACGGCGGCGCCCAGCGAGTGGGAGTCCCCCAACGACGGCGACTGGCAGCGCGCGGAGAAGCTCCGCGAGCCCTCCAGCTCCGGCACGACCCCGTCGGGCCTGCCGCGCCGGGTGCCGCGGCAGAACCTGGTCCCCGGCAACGCCAAGCCCACCCCGCAGGAGGGGCCGCAGGTCTCCCGCGACCCGAACGAGGTCCGCGGCCGCCTGACCAACCTGCGCCGCGGCGTCGAGCAGGGCCGCCAGGCCGGCGGCGACTCCGGTACCACCGGTACTTTCCGCATCGACCCCGACCAGGGGGCGTACGGTGATGGACCGCACAACAGCAGCACCGATCTCTTCGGCGGCTCGAACCAGCAGGAGCGTTGAGTTGACCCAGATGAGCCAGGCCGCACAGAACCTGAACTGGCTGATCACCAACTTCGTGGACAACACCCCCGGGGTGTCCCACACGGTGGTGGTCTCCGCCGACGGTCTGCTGCTGTGCATGTCCGAGGGGTTCCCCCGGGACCGTGCCGACCAGCTCGCCGCCGTCGCGTCCGGACTGACCTCGCTGACCTCCGGCGCCAGCCGGATCTTCGAGGGCGGCGACGTGACCCAGACCGTGGTCGAGATGGAGCGGGGCTTCCTGTTCCTGATGGCGGTCAGCGACGGCTCCGCGCTCGCGGTGCTGGCCTCGCCGGACTCCGACATCGGCCTCGTCGGCTACGAGATGGCCCTGCTGGTCGACCGCGCCGGCGCGGTCCTGACGCCCGCTCTGCGGGCCGAACTCCAGGGCAGTCTCCTGCATTGACGGTTCGTCGGATACCGTCCTGGTATTCGAAAGACCTCATTGCCCGTCCCGAGGTCGCTTCGGCGGCCTCGGGACCGGGCGTTGTACGGCCTTCGCACCACCGGCCCCGGCGCTCCTCGGCGACGCGGCCAGCTACGCACCGCCGCACCCCTTTGAGGAGATGAACCGTGACACCGCCCGACCACAGTGGCCAGTTCGGCGTCCCGTACGCGGGCTCCGGCCACGACGCTTTCGGGACTCCCGGCGTCGGCCACGGTCAGCAGCAGCAGTACGCGCCGCAGTTCAACAACGGTGGCCAGTCGTACCTGCCCCCGCAGTCCGACCCGCGCTGGCACCAGCAGCCCGGCGGATACGGCCAGGCCTACCCCGGCCAGGAGGCGTTCCCGCACGACCCCGCCGACCTGCCGCACCGTTACGAACCTCCGCACGCCGAACATCCTTACGAGGAAGACGAGTTCGACGAGTACGAGGACACCGAGCCGCTGATCCGCCCCTTCGCCATGACCGGCGGACGCACCCGGCCGCGCTACGAACTCGCCCTGGAAGCACTGGTCTCCGCGTCGGTCGACCCGGCCCGGATGGCCACCCTGCTGCCGGAGCACCAGCGGATCTGCTCGCTGTGCGCCTCCGACGTCAAGTCGGTGGCGGAGATCTCCGCCCTGCTCGGCCTCCCCCTGGGGGTGGCCCGCATTCTCGTGGCGGACCTGGCCGAGGCCGGCCTGGTCGCCATCCACCAGCCCGCAGCCGGCGGTGAATCCGGCAACCAGCCCGACGTCACGCTGCTCGAAAGGGTCCTCAGTGGACTTCGCAAGCTCTAACGCGGCCGCCCCCAGCCGCGCGACCACCTCCGCCAAGATCGTCGTCGCAGGCGGATTCGGCGTGGGCAAGACGACGCTCGTCGGCGCGGTCTCCGAAATCAACCCCCTGCGCACCGAAGCCGTCATGACCAGCGCCTCCGCCGGCATCGACGACCTCAGCCACGTCTCCGGCAAGACGACCACCACCGTCGCCATGGACTTCGGCCGCATCACCCTCGACGAAGACCTCATCCTCTACCTCTTCGGCACCCCCGGACAGGACCGCTTCTGGTTCATGTGGGACGACCTCGTCCGCGGCGCCATCGGCGCCGTCGTCCTCGTCGACACCCGCCGCCTCGCCGACTGCTTCCCCGCCCTCGACTACTTCGAGAACAGCGGACTCCCCTTCGTCGTCGCCCTCAACGGCTTCGACGGACACCAGCCCCACACCGGCGACGAAGTCCGCGAAGCACTCCAGCTCAACCCGGACATCCCGATCATCACCCTCGACGCCCGACGCCGGGACAGCGCCAAGAGCGCCCTCATCACCCTCGTCGAGCACGCCCTCCTCGCCCGCCTGCGCTGACGAAGAGGTCATGGTCACGCCCAGAAGGGGGCGTGCGGAGCCTTCCGCACGCCCCCTGGGCACTTCCTCGCACCGGCCGCTGCTACGGCTGCTGATCGGCCCTCAGCAGGCCGTAGGTGTACGCGTCCTCCAGCGCCACCCAGGACGCCGCGATCACGTTGTCCGCCACCCCGACCGTCGACCACGTCCCGGTGCCGTCGGTGGACTCGATCAGCACCCGGGTCTTCGAACCGGTGCCGTGCTGGCCCTCCAGGATGCGGACCTTGTAGTCCACCAGCTCCAGCTTCGCCAGCGGCGGGAAGATCGACTCCAGCGCCGCCCGCAGCGCCTTGTCCAGCGCGTCGACCGGGCCGTTGCCCTCGCCGGTGGCCACCTTCCGCTCGCCCCGCGCCCACAGCTTCACGGTGGCCTCGTTGCCCGCCCGGCCCTCCGGGCCCTGCTCGCTGATGGTCCGCCAGGACTCCAGCTCGAAGAACCGCAGCCGCTCGCCGCCGTTCACCTCGTCGCGCAGCAGCAGCTCGAACGAGGCGTCCGCCGCCTCGTAGGTGTAGCCCAGGTTCTCCTGCGCCTTCACCCGGGCCACCACCCGGCCCGCCAGGTCGCGGTCGCTGGACAGGTCGTAGCCCAGCTCCTTGCCCTTCAGCTCGATCGACGCCCGGCCCGCCATGTCGGACACCAGCATCCGCATGGTGTTGCCGACCAGCTCCGGATCGATGTGCTGGTACAGGTCCGGGTCCACCTTGATCGCGGAGGCGTGCAGGCCCGCCTTGTGCGCGAACGCCGAGAAGCCGACGTACGGCTGGTGGGTCGACGGGGTCAGGTTGACCACCTCGGCGATGGCGTGCGAGATCCGGGTCATCTCGGCGAGACTGCCGGCCGGCAGCACCCGGCGGTCGTACTTCAGCTCCAGCGCCGCCGTCACCGGGAACAGGTTGGCGTTGCCGACCCGCTCGCCGTAGCCGTTCGCGGTGCACTGCACGTGCGTGGCGCCCGCGTCCACCGCGGCCAGCGTGTTGGCGACCGCGCAGCCGGTGTCGTCCTGCGCGTGGACGCCCAGCCGGGCGCCGGTCTCCGCCAGCACGGTGGCGACGATCTCCCGCACGCCCGCCGGCAGCATGCCGCCGTTGGTGTCGCACAGCACGACCACGTCCGCGCCGGCCCCGTGCGCGGCCCTGACCACGGCCAGCGCGTACTCCGGGTTCGCCCGGTACCCGTCGAAGAAGTGCTCGCAGTCGATGAACACCCGGCGGCCCCGGGAGCGCAGGAACTCCACGCTGTCCCGGACCATCTCCAGGTTCTCCTCCAGCGTGGTGCGCAGCGCGAGCTCCACATGCCGGTCGTGGGACTTCGCCACCAGCGTCACCACCGGCGCTCCGGACGCCACCAGCGCCGCCAGCTGCGGGTCCTCGGCGGCCTTCCCGCCGGCCCGGCGGGTCGCCCCGAACGCCACCAACTGGGCGTTCTTCAGCTCCAGTTCGGCCTGGGCACGGGCGAAGAACTCGGTGTCACGGGGGTTGGCGCCGGGCCAGCCGCCCTCGATGAAGCCGACGCCGAACTCGTCCAGGTGGCGCGCGATGGCCAGCTTGTCCGCCACGGTGAGGTTGATCCCCTCCCGCTGGGCGCCGTCGCGGAGCGTGGTGTCGAAGACGTGGAAGCCGTCGTGCGGGCGGCTGTTGGCCTCGGTCATGGCCCTGGGTTCTCCGTTCGGTGGAGTTTTTCGTGCATTTTGCCGGGATCGGAATCCGGCTCCACTGTCCAGCATCCCGCGCGCGTCCCCGGTGTCTCCGGGCCCCTCGTGAGGGCCCGGGCCGGTCCGGGACAAAACAAAAGACCCCTCGCGGGTGCGAGAGGTCTGCGCGCGGGTCTGGACGCTGGTGGTCGCTCCGCGATCAGGGTGTTGCCACGGAAGCGGTCACTGCGGACCGGCGCGCCTGCTGCTAATAATCAGCGAAAGCGAGGACACCCTCGCAGTCTTGCACACGCCCGGTCCGCGACCGGAACCCGTCTCGCCATCCGAAACGGCTCAGATCAGCCGGTCCGTAGCCAGGTCGAACCCGAACGGCTTGGGCAGCGGCAGCGGATCGCCGGCCGGCACGATGTGCGTCCCCGAGTAGTCACCCTTCTCCGGGTGGCTGTACAGCACGACCTCGCGGCGCTGACGGTCGACCAGCAGGTACAGCGGGATTTCCGCGGCGGCGTAGCCCAGACGCTTGGCCTCCCGGTCCCTGCCCGGGTTGCTGGAGGTCACTTCCACGACCATCAGCAAGTCCTGCGGCTCCATCCACGGCGGCTGCTCGTCGAACGCACCCTCCATGGCAAACGTCATGTCCGGGATGAACTTGCCGCCGGGAACGTTCAGGCCCTTGTTCCCGGCGAGCGTGATGTCACCGTCGGACAGTCGGAACACCTGGCGGCTGATCCGACCGAACACGGCCTCGTGGTTGCCGTCCGGCGGTGGGGTCAGGACGATCTCTCCCTCGATGAGCTCGGCCTTGAACCCCTTCGGGGTGTGCATGGCCAGAAAGGCTTCGAGGAGGTCGTCCTCCGGGCTGGGCCCGACATCGCTGGCGTCATGCATCGCGGCGGTCATGGTCCCTCCCTCCTATCCGATCTGCTCAACGAGTGGAGTTTTTCCGAGGTTATCGAGCCCGGGCGTTCCGCCATGGAATGCCCGGGCCGGGAGGCGTCAGACGATCTTGTGGAGCCAGTTGTGGGTGTCCGGGCGGTGGCCGCTCTGGACGGCGAGGAGGGCCTCGCGGAGCTGCATGGTGACGGGGCCGGGCTCGCCGGTGGCGACGGTCCAGTCGGCGGTGGCGGACTTGACGTGGCCGACGGGGGTGATGACGGCGGCGGTGCCGCAGGCGAAGACCTCGGTGATGGTGCCGTCGGCGTTGCCCTGCTTCCACTCGTCGGTGGAGATCTTGCGCTCCTCGGAGCGGTAGCCGAGGTCGCCCGCGAGGGTGAGCAGCGAGTCGCGGGTGATGCCGGGGAGCAGGGCGCCGGAGAGTTCGGGGGTGACGACGGTGGCGTTCTCGCCCTCGCCGACGACGAAGTAGAGGTTCATGCCTCCCATCTCCTCGACCCACTTGTGCTCGGCGGCGTCCAGCCAGACCACCTGGTCGCAGCCCTTGGCGGCGGCCTCCGCCTGGGCGACCAGCGAGGCCGCGTAGTTGCCGGCGCACTTCGCGGCGCCGGTGCCGCCCGGTGCGGCGCGGACGTAGTCCTCGGAGAGCCAGACCGAGACCGGCTTGACGCCGCCGGGGAAGTACGCACCGGCCGGCGAGGCGATGATCATGAAGATGTAGGAGTCGGCCGGACGCACACCCAGGCCGACCTCGGTGGCGAACATGAACGGCCGCAGGTAGAGGCTCTGCTCGGCCTGGTTCGGCACCCACGCCTGGTCCTGCTGGACCAGCAGCTCGACGGCCTCGACGAACGCCTCGACGGGCAGTTCCGGCATCGCCAGGCGGCGGGCGGAGGCCTGGAAGCGCTCGGCGTTGGCCTCCGGGCGGAAGGTCGCGATGGAGCCGTCGGCCTGGCGGTAGGCCTTCAGGCCCTCGAAGATCGCCTGCCCGTAGTGCAGGGTCATGTTGGCCGGGTCGATCTCCAGCGGCGCGTACGGCGTCAGCTGGGCGTCGTGCCAGCCGCGGCCCTCGGTCCAGCGGATGGTCACCATGTGGTCGGTGAAGATCCGGCCGAAGCCGGGGTTGGCCAGTCGTGCCTCGCGCTCCGCGTCGGACAGCGGCTGCGCCGAGGGCTTGAGGTCGAACGTGATGGGCGCCTGGGTGGGCGTACTCATGGCTGTCTGTCCTTCACCGTGGGGTTTGGCTGGGCCACCGCCGGGCGGAGGAACGCATGACGGCACGGCCCACTGTCGATACTCGCATCCAGAGGGCCGTGCCGAACAGCCGGGAGGCTGTACGTATATGAACCGGCCCGTCGGCCGGAATTGTGGTCCGGCCGGTCAGCCCGATACTCGGGCGGCGAGCGCGTCGCCGACCTCGGAGGTGGACCGGGCGCCGGCGCGCTCGGTGAGGTCCGCGGCGACCGCGGCCTCGACCTGGGCCGCCTCGGCGGCGAAGCCGAGGTGCTCCAGCAGCATGGCGACCGACAGCACGGTGGCGGTCGGGTCGGCCTTGCCCTGGCCGGCGATGTCCGGGGCGGAGCCGTGCACCGGCTCGAACATCGACGGGAAGTCGCCGCTCGGGTTGATGTTGCCGGACGCGGCCAGGCCGATGCCGCCGGTGACGGCCGCGGCGAGGTCGGTCAGGATGTCGCCGAACAGGTTGTCGGTGACGATCACGTCGAACCGCTCGGGCTGCGTGACGAAGAAGATCGTCGCCGCGTCCACGTGCAGGTAGTCGGTGGTGACCTCGGGGAACTCCCGGCCGACCTGCTCGAAGATCCGGGTCCACAGGTGGCCGGCGTGCACCAGCACGTTGTTCTTGTGGACCAGCGTCAGCTTCTTGCGCGGGCGGGCCTGGGCGCGGCGGTAGGCGTCCCGGACGACCCGCTCGATGCCGAACGCGGTGTTCAGGCTGACCTCGGTGGCGACCTCCTGCGGGGTGCCGGTGCGCAGCGTGCCGCCGTTGCCGACGTACGGGCCCTCGGTGCCCTCGCGGACCACCACGAAGTCGATCTCCGGCTGCCCCGCCAGCGGCGACTGCACACCCGGGAACAGCTTGCCGGGACGGAGGTTGATGTGGTGGTCGAAGGCGAACCGCAGCTTCAGCAGCAGCCCCCGCTCCAGCACCCCGGACGGCACGCTCGGGTCGCCGATCGCGCCGAGCAGGATCGCGTCCTGCCCCTTGAGCTCCGCCAGCACCGCGTCCGGCAGCGTCTCCCCGGTCCGGTGGTACAGCCGGGCCCCGAGGTCGTACTCGGTGGTCTCCAGCTTCACATCGGAGGGCAGAGCGGCGCGAAGCACCTTGAGGCCCTCGGCCACGACCTCCTGGCCGATGCCGTCACCCGGGATCACTGCGAGACGAATGGTGCGAGACATGTTTCGGACAGTACAACCGTCCCAGGCCCTGAGCACGCGCCGTCCACCATCTGGACGGGGCGTCAGCTCGGCTCGATGTCGACGGGGAACGGGTGCTCGATCTTGAGCCGGTCGTGGAAGATCCCGGTGGGGGTGTAGCGGTTGCTCGCCGGGTCCAACTCGTAGGTGTGGACGACGGGTCGGCCGTCGACGTTCTCCACCCGCCAGAAGAAGCGGATGCCGGCGGCGGCGTACTTGACGGGCTTGATCTCGCGGTCGCGGATCTTCGACTCGCCGGACACCACCTCGACCGCCAGCAGGACGTCCGCCGCAAGGCTGAAGGTCTGGCTCTGGCCCGTGTTCCCCGCTTCGGCGACCACCATGAGATCCGGCTCCGGTCGATTGCGAGTGTCGATCTTGACCGACATCTCGCGCAGGACCTCCCACCCCGAGGGGACGGCGGCGGCCAGCGCGTTCTCGAGAACGCGCAGCACGCGCATGTGGAACCTCACCTGCGGACTCGCGAAGACCAGGCTCCCGTCGATCAACTCGGTGTGCGGCGGGAGGTCCGGCAGTCGGTCGAGGTCGTCGGCGGTGTAGCCGCCGACCGGCGGGCGGAGCCAGTCCGGGTACGGGTCGACGCTCATCAGTGCTCCCATGGCGGGGATTCCGGCCTGTGCTGTCAGGCTACCGGGTGGTTTCCCGCCCGGGACCACCCTTCTGAGTGAGCAGTTGGACGCGCTGCCCGACCCGGTTCAGGTGGTGGATGAGCAGGGCGTCCCGCAACGCGGTGCGGAGGGTCTCGCCGGGGCGGACGGTGTGCAGGACGGGGGTCGGGCGGGTGAGGTCGACGGGGTACGGGCCGAGGGCGGAGGGGGTCGGGTCCGGGCCGGTGGAGAGGGTGTAGTGGAGGTCGGTGGCCGGGGGGAGTGCGGCGAGGCGGACGGGGAGGAGGACGGTGTCGGAGTCGAGGAGGGCGGTGTCGGTGTCGCCCCAGCGGCCGTTCAGCGGCTGGACGTCGAGTTCGGCGCCGGTGCGGGCGTCGAGGGTGCGGGCGACGAGGACGTCGCTGCCGGGGAGGCGGTCGGCGAGGACGGTGGCGTCGGGGGTGCCGTCGCCGTCGAGGTCGAGGGAGGCGCGGAGGCCGTGCGCGCCGACGGGCGTCGCGGCGGGGGCCGACAGCACGGCGGCGAGGTGGAGCACGCCCTGGTCGTCGACGGCGGCTGCGGCGTCCCGCAGCTCGGCGGCGGGGTCACCGGCGGTGCCGCCGGGCTGCAGGACGGTGAGCAGGTCGGGCTGCGCGACGGCGAACCCGGCGGGGGTGCCGAGCGCGGTGGCGTCGGTGGCGTGGCGCGGCGCGGCGAACAGCGGGACCCGGAGCGCGGGCAGTCCCGGGTCCGCGGGGGTGAGGACGAGCCGCCCGGACAGTTCGCTCCGGTAGGTGCGGGCGTGCCCGGCCTGGACGAGGTCGAGGGTCGGATCGGGCGCCCGCCCGAGGCCGCTCCCGAGGCGCAGCGTGACGGTGACCTTCGCCGTGCCGTACGGCGGCAGCACCACCCACCCGGGCGACAGCCCGAACGTCGCGCCGGGAACCTCCGTCGAGCCCGAGTAGCCCACCCGGTAGGCGAGGTGACGGTCGCTCAGGTTGCGGACGGCGACCTCGCGGGTGGCCGTGTACGCCCCGGTGGCCTCGACCACGCCGAACGAGACGCCGACCGCGCCCTCCAGCTGGGTGCCGTACGCGAGGGCGGGGGTGCGGACGGCTTCGTCCACCCGGACCCGGCCGCTGCCGGTGCGTTCGGGGCCGTACACCGGCCCGGTGCGGTCGTCGTGCAGGTAGGTGTCGGTGGCGGTGTTCATCAGCGCGGCCTTGATCTCGGCGGCGCTCCGTTCGGGGTGCGCGGAGCGGACCAGCGCGGCCAGGCCGGCCAGGTGCGGGGTGGCCATCGAGGTGCCGTCCTCGCGTTGGCCGTCGCTGCCGGAGCCGGCCTTCGCCGACCAGATGGTCTCGCCGGGCGCGGCCAGGTCGGGTTTGACGATGCCGTCGACGCCGATGCCGCGGGAGGTGAAGGAGGCGAGGGTGTCGGTGCGCTGCGGCTGGTCCTGCGGGACGGCGCCGTGCAGCGGGTTTCCGGGGGCGGCGAGCCGGACGGTGACGGGGCCGTTCCGGGCGGCGGTCAGCAGCCGTTCGCCGTCGGCGCGGGCCAGGATCGCGGCGGGGATCCGTTCGTCGCCGGCGATCTCGCCGAGGCTGTCGCCGTCGGCGGCGTACAGCGCGCCGATCGCTCCGGCATCGGCGGCGTGGTCGGCACGCGGGGCGGAGCCGCAGGTCCGGTCGGCGTCCTTGGTGGTCCAGCGCAGGACCGCGATCCTCCCCCGCAGCCGGTCCGCGTCGGCCTGGTCGAACGCCGCGCAGCCGTCCGGGTCCGCTGCCGGAACCGCGAGTTCGCCGCTCACCGCGGCGGTGTCCCACTGGGTGTACCGGCCGCTCCAGTGCGCGGGGACGGTCCCGGCGAGGTCGGCGGGGGCGAGCACGGTGATGCCGTCGGCGTCGCCGTGCCGGTCGACGGAGGCGGCGGCGGTGAGCACCCGGGCGGCGGTGCCGGGGCTGCCGCCGATGCCGTACGCGTCGCCCTCGTTGCCGGCGGCGGCGACCACCACGGTGCCGAGGGCGGCGAGCCGGTCGGCGGCGAGGGCGTCGGCGTCGTCGGGGCGGCCGAAGGGACTGCCGAGGGAGAGGTTGACCACGTCGAGGCGGTCGGAGAGGTCGCCGTCGCCGTTCGGGTCGGCAGCCAGGTCGAGGGCGGCGGCGAGCCGGTCGGTGGAGCCGTGGCAGCCGAACACCTTGATGGCGTACAGCTGGGCGCCGGGGGCCGCGCCGGGGGCGACCTTGAAGCCGGCGGGGTTCAGGCCGGGCCGGTAGGGCCCGCGGTAGGGCTTGCCGTCGGCGGTGACGCCGAGGCCGGCGGCGGTGCCGGCGACGTGGGTCCCGTGGCCGTTGGCGGCGCAGTCGAGCGGGTTGTCGTCGGGGTGCGGGTCGGGCTGGTAGTGCTCGGCGGCCGGGTCGGGGTCGTAGTCGTCGCCGACCAGGTCCTTGCCGCCGATCACCTTGTCGTTGGGGAACAGTCCGGCGGGCGCGGGCGCGGCGCCGTCCACGGCGCGGTAGGCGTCGGGGGTGCCGGGGCCGCCGAAGTCGGCGTGGGTGTAGTCGATGCCGGAGTCGACGATGCCGATCCGGACGCCTTCGCCGGTGTGCCCGGCGGGCCCGTCCCACACGTTCGGGGCGCCGGTGAGCGGCACCGAGTAGCCGTTGGCGGGCCGTTCGAGCGTGATGGGGTGGACGGCGCGTACGCCGGGCAGGCCGGCCAGGCGCGGGAGTTCGCCGGCGGGCAGCCGCAGGGCGAGCCCGCTGACCAGGGTGCGGGTGCGGTACAGCGGGCGGGCGTGCGGGACGGCGCGCCGCAGCGTGGCGGTGAGGGTGTCCAACGAGCGGTCGGCGGCGGCGCGTTGGGCGCTTCCGGCGGCGGCCGCGGCGCGCCTGGCCTGGTCGGGGGTGCGGAGTTCGCGCCGGGCGCTGTCCTGGGCGCGCCGCCAGGCGGTGGCGGCGGGCTCGGTCGACAACTCCAGCAGCACGGCGGTGCTGGGCCCGGGCGACCCGACGGGGTGGGCGGGTGCGGTCGGGGCGAGCAGGGCGAGGGTGGCGAGGAGGCCGAGGGCGGTGCGCACCGCCCCAACCTAGGAGCCGCCGCGGGGCCGGGTGCGGACGTTCACCGCATGGGTGACGGTAAGTCACCCGACCGGCGCAGTACGGCGGTTGGTGCTCAGCCCTCGGCGGGGGCGCCGTTGTCCCGGCGGTCGAGGGCGCGCTGCAGGGCGGCGGCGGTGCGCGGGTCGGCCTGGGCGCGGCGACGGCGGCGCTGGGCGACGGCAGCGGCGGCGGAGGGCGTGGTGGGGGCGGTGGTGCGGTCTGCGACGAAAGGCATACCGGGCTCCTAGATGCGGGGGCGCAGCAGCGCGCGAGTGCGAGGGTCGGTGACGGAGGGGTACGCCTGGCAGGGGTCGCCTGCCGTACCGCGTACGTGCCCACGGGCCACGCGCCCCGGCGTTGCGGGGGTGGCGCACCGTATGACTACTCCACAGTACGACGGGTGGGCCGCACTGTCGTCGAAATTACTTGGATTTCCTAGTATCTGAGACGGCGACGGCCGCCGGGTATGCGAACGGCCCTTCCGCCTCAAGGTCGGAAGGGCCGTTCGGGGGTGCCGAGGGGGCGTCAGCCCAGGTTCACCGAGCGGGCGAAGCGGGCGCCGATGGCGGCGGCGATCTCGGTCAGGACGTCCTGCGAGACCTCGGTGTCGACGGTGATCGAGGCGAGCGCGCTGTCGCCGTCGCGGGCCACCTGCATGCCGGCGATGTTGATGCCGGCGTCGCCGAGGATCCGGCCGAGGGTGCCGACCACGCCGGGGCGGTCCTCGTAGTGGAAGAACGCCATGTGGTCGGTGAGCGCCACGTCCACGTCGAAGCCGTCCACGCCGACGATCTTCTGGGTCTGCTTGTGGCCGGAGAGGGTGCCGGAGATCGACACCTCCTCGCCGTTCGCCAGGGTGCCGCGGACGGTGATCACGTTGCGGTGCTCGGGCGACTCGCTGGACGTGGTCAGGCGGACCTCGACGCCACGCTCCTGGGCGAACAGCGGGGCGTTGACGTAGGACACCGTCTCCGCCACCACGTCCTCGAACACGCCCTTCAGCGCGGAGAGTTCGAGCACCTTCACGTCGTGCTGGGTGATCTCGCCGCGGACCTCGACGTCGAGGCGGACGGCGACCTCGCCGGCCAGCGCGGTGAAGATCCGGCCGAGCTTCTCGGCCAGCGGCAGGCCCGGGCGCACGTCCTCGGCGATCACGCCGCCCTGGACGTTGACCGCGTCCGGCACGAGCTCGCCGGCCAGCGCGAGGCGCACCGACTTGGCGACCGCGATGCCGGCCTTCTCCTGCGCCTCGTCGGTGGAGGCGCCCAGGTGCGGGGTGGCGACCACGTTGTCGAAGGCGAACAGCGGCGAGTCGGTGCACGGCTCCTTGGCGTACACGTCCAGGCCGGCGCCGGCGACCCGGCCGTCCTGGAGGGCGCGCAGCAGCGCGTCCTCGTCGACGATGCCGCCGCGGGCGGCGTTGACGATCCGCACGCTCGGCTTGACCTTGTGCAGTGCCTCGTCGCCGATCAGACCGATGGTCTCCGGGGTCTTCGGCAGGTGCACGGTGATGAAGTCCGAGACCTCCAGCAGCTCTTCGAGCGAGAGCAGCTTGACGCCCATCTGGGCCGCGCGGGCGGCCTGGATGTAGGGGTCGTAGGCGACGATCTTCATGCCGAACGCGGACATCCGCTGCGCGACCAGTACGCCGATCCGGCCGAGGCCGACCACGCCGAGGGTCTTCTCGCTGAGCTCGACGCCGGTGTACTTGTTGCGCTTCCACTCGCCGTCCTTGAGCGCGGCGTTGGCGGGCGCGATGTTGCGGGCGACCGAGATCAGCAGGCCGCAGGCGAGTTCGGCGGCGGTGACGATGTTGGAGGTCGGCGCGTTGACGACCATCACGCCGGCCTTGGTGGAGGCGGCGACGTCGACGTTGTCCAGACCGACGCCGGCGCGGGCGACGACCTTGAGCTTCTTCGCGGCGGCCAGCGCCTCGGCGTCCACCTTGGTGGCGGAGCGGATCAGGATGGCGTCCACGTCGGCGATCGCGGCCAGCAGTTCGGTGCGGTCGGCGCCGTTGCAGTGCCGGATCTCGAAGTCGGGGCCCAGCGCTTCCACGGTGGCCGGCGAGAGCTCTTCAGCGATCAGAACGACAGATTTGCTCACGACAGTGTGTCCTAACTGTCCGGTTCACCCCGCCACACGGAGGTGGCGTGCACAGGGCGGGGGAAGGTGGCATGTCGCGTAGCTAGACGCACGACGCTGTGGGCCTGACGCGTATTCGGGAGTCTATCGGCGGGCCGCCGGGGGGACTGCTCCCGTCCGGCGAAATCACCCGGACGGGAACAGCCTTGTTGTACAACGGAGGTGGGGTCGATCAGGCGCTTTCGTCGACCCAGCTCATCAGCTTGCGCAGCTTCTTGCCGGTGGTCTCCAGCAGGTGGTCGGCGTCCGCGTTCTTGTACTCGTTGTACTTGGGCAGGCCGGCCTTGTACTCGGCGATCCAGGTGTTGGCGAAGGTGCCGTCCTGGATCTCGGCGAGGACCTTCTTCATCTCGGCCTTGGTGTCGGCGGTGATGATGCGGGGGCCGGTGACGTAGTCGCCCCACTCGGCGGTCTCGGAGACCGACCAGCGCATCTTCTCCAGGCCGCCCTCGTACATCAGGTCGACGATCAGCTTCAGCTCGTGGAGGCACTCGAAGTAGGCGATCTCGGGCTGGTAGCCCGCCTCGACCAGGGTCTCGAAGCCGGCCTTGACCAGGGCGGCGGTGCCACCGCAGAGGACGGCCTGCTCACCGAACAGGTCGGTCTCGGTCTCCTCGGTGAAGGTGGTCTTGATGACGCCGGCCTTGGTGCCGCCGATGCCCTTGGCGTACGACAGCGCCAGGTCGAAGGCCTTGCCGGTGGCGTCCTGCTCGACGGCCACGATGCACGGGACGCCGCGACCCTCCTGGTACTGGCGACGGACCAGGTGGCCCGGGCCCTTCGGGGCGACCATGCAGACGTCGACGTCGGCCGGCGGCTGGATGAAGCCGAAGCGGATGTTCAGGCCGTGGCCGAAGAACAGGGCGTCGCCCGCCTTCAGGTTCGGCTCGATGGCCTCCTTGTAGACGTCGGCCTGGATCGGGTCCGGCACCAGGATCATGATGACGTCGGCCTCGGCCGCGGCCTCGGCCGGGGTGACCACGCGCAGGCCGGCCTCCTGGGCGGCGGCACGGGACTTGGAGCCCTCCAGCAGGCCGACGCGGACGTCCACGCCCGAGTCGCGCAGCGACAGCGCGTGGGCGTGGCCCTGGCTGCCGTAGCCGATGACCGCGACCTTGCGGGCCTGGATGATGGACAGGTCGGCGTCGTCTTCGTAGAACAGCTCGGCCACGGGGGCACATCTCCTTGCGTGGTGGTGTTGCCGGGGGTTCCTACCGTAGGCGCACCCGGCGGGGGTTCGGTGGTGGTGCTCAAGTGTTGATACGGCGCGCTGAGCGCGTCCTTCGAGGGCGGTGGTGGGCGGCGGGCGGGAGAGACGACCGGTGTCAGGCGCTGCGGTCGAGGGCCCGCAGCGAGCGGTCGGTGATGGAACGGGCGCCGCGGCCGATCGCGACCAGGCCGGACTGCACCAACTCCTTGATGCCGTAAGGCTCCAGCATCTTCAGCATGGCCTCCAGCTTGTCCGAGGAGCCGGTCGCCTCGACGGTCACCGCGTCGGGCGACACGTCGACGGTCTTGGCGCGGAACAGCTGGACGATCTCGGTGACCTGGGAGCGGGTCTCGGCGTCGGCGCGGACCTTCACCAGGACGAGTTCGCGCTGGACGGCCTGGGCCTGGTCCAGTTCCACGATCTTGATCACGTTGACCAGCTTGTTGAGCTGCTTGGTGACCTGCTCCAGCGGCAGCTCCTCGACGTTGACCACGATGGTCATCCGGGAGATGTCGGGGTGCTCGGTCGGGCCGACCGCCAGCGAGTCGATGTTGAAGCCGCGGCGGGAGAACAGCGCGGCGATCCGGGCGAGCACGCCGGGCTTGTTCTCGACCAGGACCGACAGGGTGTGCTTGGACATGGTGGTCATCGCTTTCCGACTCGTCAGTCCTGGTCGTCGCCGAAGTCGGGACGCACGCCCCGGGCGAACTGGATCTCGTCATTGCTGGTGCCGGCCGCGACCATCGGCCAGACCATCGCGTCCTGGTGGACGATGAAGTCGATGACCACCGGGCGGTCGTTGATCTCCATGGCCTGCTTGATGACCGCGTCCAGGTCCTCGGGGCGCTCGCAGCGCAGGCCGACGCAGCCCATCGCCTCGGACAGCATCACGAAGTCCGGGATCCGGGTGCCCTGGGCGGGCTGCTCGATGCCGTCGTGGCCCGGGCCGGAGTGCAGCACGGTGTTGGAGTAGCGCTGGTTGTAGAACAGCGTCTGCCACTGGCGGACCATGCCCAGCGAGCCGTTGTTGATGACCGCGACCTTGATCGGCAGGTTGTTCAGGGTGCAGGTGGTCAGTTCCTGATTGGTCATCTGGAAGCAGCCGTCGCCGTCGATCGCCCAGACCGGGACGTCCGGCTTCCCCGCCTTGGCGCCCATCGCGGCCGGCACGGCGTAGCCCATGGTCCCGGCGCCGCCGGAGTTCAGCCAGGTCGCGGGCTTCTCGAACTGGATGAACTGGCTGGCCCACATCTGGTGCTGGCCGACGCCCGCGGCGTAGATCGCGTCCGGGCCGACCAGCTGGCCGATCCGCTCGATCACCTGCTGCGGCGACAGCATGCCCGCGGGGGCCGGCTCGTGGCCGATCGGGTAGGTCTTCTTCCAGTGGTCCAGCTTGGTCCACCAGTCCGTGTAGTCGCCGCGGTGGCCGGCGTCGAACTCGGCCTGGACGGCGACGATCAGGTCGGCCAGCACCTCGCGGGCGTCGCCGACGATCGGGACGTCCGCCGGGCGGTTCTTGCCGATCTCGGCCGGGTCGATGTCGGCGTGCACGACCTTGGCGTTCGGGGCGAACGAGTCGAGCCTGCCGGTGACCCGGTCGTCGAAGCGGGCGCCCAGGGTGAACAGCAGGTCGGACTTCTGCAGCGCGGTGACGGCCGGGACCGAGCCGTGCATGCCGGGCATGCCCAGGTGCTGCGGGTGGCTGTCCGGGAAGACGCCGATCGCCATCAGGGTGGTGACCACGGGGGCGCCGGTCAGCTCGGCCAGGATCCGCAGCTCCGCGCCGGCGTTGGCCTTCAGCACGCCGCCGCCGACGTACAGCACCGGGCGCTTGGAGTTGACCAGCAGCTTGGCGGCCTCGCGGATCTGCTTGGCGTGCGGCTTGGTGACCGGGCGGTAGCCGGGCAGCGAGGCCTCGACCGGCCAGCGGAAGGTGGTGGTGGCCTGCAGCGCGTCCTTGGCGATGTCGACCAGGACCGGGCCGGGGCGGCCGGTGGCGGCGATGTGGAACGCCTCGGCGATCACCCGGGGGATCTCGGCGGGGTCGGTCACCAGATAGTTGTGCTTGGTGATCGGCATCGTGATGCCGCAGATGTCCGCCTCCTGGAAGGCGTCCGTGCCGATCGCCTTGGAGGCGACCTGGCCGGTGATCGCGACCATCGGGACGGAGTCCATGTAGGCGTCGGCGATCGGGGTGACCAGGTTGGTGGCGCCGGGGCCCGAGGTGGCCATGCAGACGCCGACCTTGCCGGTGGCCTGCGCGTAGCCGGTCGCGGCGTGGCCGGCGCCCTGCTCGTGGCGGACCAGGATGTGCCGGACCTTGGTGGAGTCCATCAGCGGGTCGTACGCGGGGAGGATGGCGCCGCCCGGAATGCCGAAGACCGTGTCGGCCCCGACGGCCTCGAGCGAGCGAATGAGCGACTGCGCGCCGGTCATCGTCTCGACGGTCTGCTGACCCGGAGCGTGGGCGGCCGGGTGGTCCCCGCGGCGGGGGGTTGCGGCGTGCTCAGTCATCTGCCTGTCTCTTCTCGGGTTCTGCTCGGGGTGGCGCCGGCCCTGGTGGCGGTGGCTCCCGGGGCGGTCTCCGGCGGTGCCTCGATCGTCCGGATTTCGGGGGGTTGAGGCCAGGGTTCCTGCGGTGGCCGACCCGGATTCGTGCAACAAAAAACCCCTCGTGCCAAGGGCATGCGAGGGGGAGGCGCGTCAGGCTGGTCTTCAGCCGACGCGCCCGCCAAGTACGAGAATTCGGGTGGTCATGGCACCGACCTTCCTCCCACGCGGCGGTGGGTGTCAAGCTGGTGGGACCGACGTCTCACCATTCGGGCCGCCGATCGGACCGCCGACGGTGTGGCGTTGCGGCAGCTCAAGGCCGCTGTGGAGGGGTACCGGACGGGCCGCCGAGGCCTCCGAGAGGCCGCCCGTGCGGGGCTCCGGGGTGAGCAGCGGGCGCCGGCCGGCGTGGCCCTGACCGGGGCGCGGGACGGGGTAGCCGCGGCGCAGCAGGGCGCGGCGCAGCCGCAGTTCGTCGAGCGGCCGGTCGAAGGCCAGGCCCTGGCCGCGCCGGCAGCCGAGCTCCTGGAGCACGGCGACCTGCCGGGGGTGGTCGACGCCGTCGGCGCCGGTGACCAGGCCGAGGTCCCGGCCGAGGCGCAGCGCGTGCCCGGCGAGCGCCCGGGTGAGGGTGGAGTCGGCGATGTCCTGGACCAGGCTGCGGTCCAGTTTGAGCGCGTCGAACGGCATCCGGGCGAGGACGCCGAGCGAGCCGCCGCCGGCGCCGAACCCGGCGAGCGCGGTGGACACCCCGAGCCGGCGGAACGCGGCCAGCCGGCGGCCGAGTTCGTCGGCGAGCGCGTCGGGGCCCATCCGGGAGACCTCCAGGACCAGCAGGTCGGGCGGCAGTTCGGTGTCCCGCAGGGCGCCCGCCAGGGTCTCGTACATGCCGGGGGCGCAGAGCCGTTCGGCGGCCAGCCGGACGGTGACCGCGACGGGCGGGGCGGCGGGGCCGTCGGCGCGGCGGCGGGCGGCGGCGGCGACCGCCTCGGTGACCAGCCAGCGGGCGAACCGGGTGGCGCCGTCGCCGGTGTCGGCGGTGCGCAGGAACTCGGCGGGGGTGAGCAGCATGCCTTCGGCGGAGCGCCAGCGGGCCTGCGCCTCGACGCCGGTGAGCCGGCCGCCGGCCAGTTCGACCACGGGCTGGTGGAGCAGCGCGAAGGAGCCTTCGCGGACGGCGGCGCGCAGTCGTTCCTCCAGTTCGCCGCGCCGGTCGAGTTCGGCGCGCATCGCGGGCGTGTAGAGCACCACCCGGCCCTTGCCGCGGGACTTGGCCTGGTACATCGCCAGGTCGGCGTTGCGCAGCAGTTCGTCGGCGGCGAGGGCGGCCAGGTGGTCGGCGCTGCGGGCCCGGGCGTCCTCGTCCTCGCCGGGGACGGGTTCGGGGACGGGCAGCGGGCTGTCGGGGCCGAACGCGATGCCGATCGAGGCGGCGACGCCGAGTTCGGCGCCGCCGATCCAGTACGGCTCGGTGAGCGCGGCGCGGATCCGTTCGGCGAGGTCGCGGACCTGCGGGTGGCCGAGCCGGCCGCGGACCAGGACGGCGAACTCGTCGCCGCCGAACCGGGCGACGGTGTCCTCGGTGCGGACGGCGGCCTGGAGCCGGCGGGCGGCCTGCACCAGGAGTTCGTCGCCGACCTGGTGGCCCGCGGTGTCGTTGACGGCCTTGAAGCCGTCGAGGTCGAGGAAGAGCACGGCGACGGCGGTGCCGGCCGGGCCCTGCGCGGAGAGCGCGGCCCGGACCCGGTGGGCGAAGAGGGCGCGGTTGGGCAGGTCGGTCAGCGGGTCGTGGAACGCGTTGTGCTGCAACTGGGCCTGCAGGCGCACCCGTTCGGTGATGTCGCGGCTGTTCAGGATCAGCCCGTCGCGGTACGGGTTGACGGTGGATTCGACGTGCAGCCACTCCCCCTCGCCGGAGCGGATCCGGCACTCCACCCGGGCGGAGGGCTCGCCGTTGTGGAACCGGGCGCCCCGGGCGCGGGCCAGGATCCGGCGCACCTCGGCCAGCACCCGGTCGACGTCCTCGGGGTGGACCAGGTTGAGCAGGTTGCCGCCGACCAGTTCCTCCGGGTCGCGGTTGTAGACCCGCAGCGCGGCGGGGCTGATGTAGGACAGCGCGCCGGACGGTCCGGCGATCATGATGACGTCGCTGGAGCCCTGCACCAGGGAGCGGAAGTGGGCTTCCTTGGTGGCGAGTTCTTGCGCCAGCGACAGGTTGTCGATCAGCATGACGCCCTGCCGGATGATCAGGGCCAGACCGACGGTGCTGGCGGCGGCGAGCATCACCCGGTCCAGCGGGCGGCCGCCGAGCGCGTTGTAGAGGATGCCGGCGGTGCAGACCGCGGCGGCGGCGTAGGGCGTGAGCGCGCTGAACGTGGAGGCGACCCGGCGGCGCGGCGAGCCCTGGGCGGACGGGTGCTCGCGGCTGGCCCGGCGGGTGTGCGACCAGGGCGCCCAGGCGAGCAGCAGGGAGCCGGCGAACCAGCCGGCGTCCAGCAGTTCGCCGGAGTGGTAGTCGCTGTGGAACTGCGGGGTGGTGAACAGCGCGTCGCACACCACGGTGACGGCGAGGCCGATCATCGCGGTGTGCACGGCGGCCCGGTTGCGGTCCCGGCCGCGGACGTTCAGGCCGACCACCAGGCTGACCAGCAGGATGTCCAGCACGGGGTAGCCGAGGCCGAGGGCGAGCTTCAGCGCGGAGTCACCGTCGCCGGCGGCGACCCGGCCGAGCGCCAGGCTCCAGCTGAGGGTGAACAGCGAGCCGGCCACCAGCCAGGCGTCCAGCACCAGGCAGAGCCAGCCGGCCGGGTTGCGGGGGCGCTGGGCGAGCACCAGCAGGCCGGTGATGGCGAGCGGGGCGAACAGCAGGAACGGGTAGTCGGCGGCGGAGTCCGGCGGCAGCGGCCGGCCGAGCACCACCTCGTACCAGCCCCACACGCCGTTGCCGAACGCCACCACCGCCGAGGAGAGGCCGAACAGCAGCCAGGCGGGACGGGTGTGGCCGCCGATCGCGACGCCGTGCGCGACACAGGACAGCGCGGCCGCGAGGGCGGCTCCGGCGAGGCCGAAGTCCCCCATCACCAGGGCGAGTTCGCACGATCCCCAGCCGATCCCGGCGCCCACCGCGTACCCGGCGCAGAGCACCGCGAGCAGCACGGCCGTGAGCCTGCGCAGGGCAGGGCGGGCAGGCAGCACCGATTCGGTGGAGTTCAATCGACATCTCCCCCTCCGGCCCGTGGCCGTACCGGTGTTCCCGCTCCGGACCCTACACCAATCCCGTCACGCACCGGCACGCCTCCTCAACTCAGCGTAATGATTGCCAGGTGGGGCGGGGGGCCTTCGGGGCGGTGTCGCCCGTTCGGCCCAGGCGTCGACCCTTTCGGGAAGGGCGGCGAGGCATCGGGGCCCCGGCCGGACCCACCTGACGATCCCTCAGTTCGCCCGACCCGGCGGGACGTTCGCGGCATCCCGCCCGGCGGCCTTCCACCAGGCCGGGTTGTCGCGGTACCAGTCGACGGTGTCGGCCAGGCCGCGGGCGAACGGGACCTGCGGCCGGTAGCCGAGCTCCTCGCGGATCTTGCGCTCGTCCAGCGAGTAGCGCAGGTCGTGGCCCTTGCGGTCGGCGACGTGGCGCACCGCGCTCCAGTCGGCGCCGAGGTGCTCCAGCAGCCGTTCGGTGATCTGCCGGTTGGTCCGCTCGTCGCCGCCGCCCACGTTGTAGACCTCGCCGGCCCGGCCGCCGTCGAGCACCAGCTGGACCGCCCGGCAGTGGTCGTCCACGTGCAGCCACTCGCGGATGTTGGCGCCCTCGCCGTACAGCGGGACGGGCCGGCCCTCCAGCAGGTTGGTGATGAACAGCGGGATGAGCTTCTCGGGGTGCTGGTACGGGCCGTAGTTGTTGGAGCAGCGGGTGGTCGAGACGTTCAGCCCGTGGGTGCGGAAGTAGGCGCGGGCGATCAGGTCGGCGCCGGCCTTGGAGGCGGCGTACGGGGAGTTGGGCAGCAGCGGCGACTCCTCCGTCCAGGAGCCCCGGTCGATGCTGCCGTACACCTCGTCGGTCGAGACGTGCACCACCCGCTCGACTCCGGAGCGCAGCGCGGCCTCCAGGACGTTCTGGGTGCCGCCGACGTTGGTGCGGACGAACTCGGCGGCGGACTCCAGCGAGCGGTCCACGTGCGACTCGGCGGCGAAGTGCACCACCGCGTCGTGGCCGGGCGTCAGTTGGCGCAGCAGGTCGAGGTCGCAGACGTCGCCGTGCACGAAGTCCAGCCGGGGGTCGGCGGCCGGCAGGTTCTCCCGGTTGCCCGCGTACGTCAGCTTGTCGACGACCGTCACCCGGGCGCCGCGCAGGCCGGGGTAGCCGTCCGCGAGCAGCGTCCGGACGTAGTGCGAGCCGATGAAGCCGGCGCCGCCGGTGACCAGGATTCTCATGGGGTTCTCTTCCCGAAAACGACGGTGCCCGCCCCCACTTCGGGAACGGGCACCGTACGGAGCGACAGCACTCGGGCGAGCTGCTCCGGGCTGTGCCTGCCAGTCCTTGCGCGGCAAGCCGCTCCAGGCTGTGCTGATGGTCCTTACGCGGCAAGCCGCTCCAGGATCAGGTCCTTCACCTTCG
Organism: Kitasatospora sp. CB02891; assembly: GCF_002803145.1. Taxonomy (NCBI): domain Bacteria; kingdom Bacillati; phylum Actinomycetota; class Actinomycetes; order Kitasatosporales; family Streptomycetaceae; genus Kitasatospora; species Kitasatospora sp. CB02891. The sequence goes on from NZ_NNBO01000010.1 coordinate 28,123, forward strand.
CGGCGTCGGCCTGCCCACGGGTGGCCTTCATGACGGCGCCGACCAGCGCGCCGACGGCCTGCACCTTGCCGTCGCGGATCTTCGCGGCGACGTCCGGGTTGTCGGCGATCGCCTGGTCGACGGCCGCGCCGAGCGCGGAGTCGTCGGAGACCACGGCCAGGCCGCGCTTCTCCACGACCTGGTCCGGCTCGCCCTCGCCGGCGAGGACGCCCTCGATGACCTGGCGGGCCAGCTTGTCGTTCAGCTTGCCCTCGGCGACCAGCGCGCAGACCCGGGCCACCTGGGCCGGGGTGATCGGCTGCTCGGACAGCTCGGTGCCGGTCTCGTTGGCGCGCCGCGCCAGCTCGCCCATCCACCACTTGCGGGCCTGGTCGGCGGGGGCGCCGGCCGCGATGGTCTCGGTGATCGGCTCGACCGCGCCGGCGTTCAGCACCGACTGCATGTCCTGGTCGTTCAGGCCCCACTCGGCCTGCAGCCGGGCCCGGCGGACCCGGGGCAGCTCGGGCAGGCCGGCCCGCAGTTCCTCGACCCACGCGCGGGCCGGGGCGACGGGGACCAGGTCGGGCTCCGGGAAGTACCGGTAGTCCTCGGCGTTGTCCTTGATCCGGCCGGAGGTGGTGGAGCCGTCCTCCTCGTGGAAGTGCCGGGTCTCCTGGATGATCGTCCCGCCGTCGGTGAGCACCGTGGCGTGCCGCTGGATCTCGAACCGGGCGGCCCGCTCGACGCTGCGCAGCGAGTTGACGTTCTTGGTCTCGCTGCGGGTGCCGAAGGTCTCGGTGCCGTTGGGGCGCAGCGACAGGTTGACGTCGCAGCGCATCTGGCCCTTGTCCATCCGGGCCTCGGAGACGCCCAGCGCCTTGATCAGCTCGCGCAGCTCGGCGACGTACGCCTTGGCGACCTCCGGAGCCCGGTGGCCCGCGCCCTCGATCGGCTTGGTGACGATCTCGATCAGCGGGATGCCGGCCCGGTTGTAGTCGAGCAGCGAGTACTCGGCGCCGTGGATGCGGCCGGTGGCGCCGCCGACGTGGGTGGACTTGCCGGTGTCCTCCTCCATGTGGGCGCGCTCGATCTCCACCCGGAAGACCTCGCCGTCCTCCAGCTGCACGTCGAGGTAGCCGTTGAAGGCGATCGGCTCGTCGTACTGGCTGGTCTGGAAGTTCTTCGGCATGTCCGGGTAGAAGTAGTTCTTCCGGGCGAACCGGCACCACTCCGCGATCTCGCAGTTCAGCGCGAGACCGATCCGGATCGCGGACTCCACGCCGACCGCGTTGACCACCGGCAGCGAGCCGGGCAGGCCGAGGCAGGTCGGGCAGGTCTGCGAGTTCGGTTCCGCGCCCAGCTCGGTGGAGCAGCCGCAGAACATCTTGGTCTTGGTACCCAGCTCGACGTGGACCTCAAGGCCCATCACCGGGTCGTACGAGGCGAGAGCCTCCTCGTAGGAGACCAGGCTCATGACGCTCACAGCGTCCCTTCTTCAGTCATGGGAGGTTCAGCCGAGCAGGACGTCGTCGTCGCCGAGCCGCTTGAGCTCGCGCACGAGGAGCGCGGTGCCGGTCACCAGGGCGGCGGCGCCGACCAGGGCGTTGATCAGCTTGAGGGTGTCGTTGTCCTCACGGGCGTGGCGGACGTCCTTGACGATGGAGATCGCCCCGAACGCGCTGGTGCCGATGGACAGCCACAGGCCGGGCTTCGAGTGCTTCCAGCCCTTGGCCTTCTCGATCTTGCTCACAGTGCCGGTGCCTCCTCCAGCAGGGTGTGACCCCACTTGTCGTTGAGCGCGGCCTCGACGGCGCCGCCCACGCGGTAGAGGCGGTCGTCCGCCATCGCGGGGGCGATGATCTGCAGGCCGACCGGGAGATTGTCCTCCGGGGCGAGCCCGCAGGGCAGCGACATGGCCGCGTTGCCCGCCAGGTTCGAGGGAATGGTGCACAGGTCGGCGAGGTACATCGCCATCGGGTCGTCCGCCCGCTCGCCGATCGGGAACGCGGTGGTCGGCGTGGTCGGGGAGATCAGCACGTCCACCCCGGCGAACGCGGCGTCGAAGTCCCGGGAGATCAGCGTCCGGACCTTCTGCGCCGAGCCGTAGTAGGCGTCGTAGTAGCCCGAGGACAGCGCGTAGGTGCCGAGGATGATGCGGCGCTTGACCTCGTCGCCGAAGCCGGCCTCCCGGGTCAGCGCGGTGACCTGCTCGGCGGAGCGGGTGCCGTCGTCGCCGACCCGCAGGCCGTAGCGCATCGCGTCGAACCGGGCCAGGTTCGAGGAGCACTCGGACGGGGCGATCAGGTAGTACGCGGGCAGCGCCAGCGTGAACGACGGGCAGGACACCTCGACGACCTCGGCGCCCAGCTCGCGCAGCAGCTCCACCGACTCGTTGAAGCGCTGCATGACGCCGGGCTGGTAGCCCTCGCCCGCGAACTCCTTGACGATGCCGATCCGCATGCCGCGGATGTCGCGCATCTTCGCGGCCTCGACGACGGCCGGCACCGGCGCGTCGATCGAGGTGGAGTCCAGCGGGTCGTGGCCGGCGATGGCCTCGTGCAGCAGCGCCGCGTCCAGCACGGTGCGGGCGCACGGGCCGCCCTGGTCGAGCGAGGACGAGAAGGCGACCAGGCCGTAGCGGGACACCGAACCGTAGGTCGGCTTGACGCCGACGGTGCCGGTGACGGCGCCGGGCTGGCGGATCGAGCCACCGGTGTCGGTGCCGATCGCCAGCGGCGCCTCGAACGCGGCGAGCGCCGCCGCGGAGCCGCCGCCGGAGCCGCCGGGGATCCGGGTCAGGTCCCACGGGTTGCCGGTCGGGCCGTACGCCGAGTTCTCGGTGGAGGAGCCCATCGCGAACTCGTCCATGTTGGTCTTGCCGAGGATGACGACGTCCGCGTCCTTCAGACGCCGCGTCAGCGTGGCGTCGTAGGGCGGGATCCAGCCCTCCAGCATCTTCGAGCCGCAGGTGGTCGGGATGCCCTTGGTGGTGAAGACGTCCTTCAGCGCCAGCGGCACGCCGGCCAGCGGGCTGAGCTGCTCGCCCTTGGCCCGCTTGTCGTCGACCTTGCGGGCGGCGGCCAGCGCGCCCTCGCTGTCGACGTGCAGGAAGGCGTTGACCTTCTTGTCGACGGCGTTGATGCGGTCCAGGTGGGCCTGGGCGACCTCGACGGCCGAGACCTCGCCCTTGGCGATCGCGGAGGCCGTCTCGGCCGCCGTGTACTTGATCAGGTCGGTCATCTCGGTCAGTCCTCCCCGAGGATCTGCGGCACTCGGAAACGCTGGTCCTCACTCGCCGGGGCGCCGGAAAGCGCCTGCTCCGGGGTCAGCGACTGTCGCACCTCGTCCGCCCGCATGACGTTGCTCAGCGGGAGCGGGTGGGAGGTCGGCGGGACGTCCTGCCCCGCGACCTCGGAAACGCGGGCGACCGCGCCGATGATCACGTCGAGCTGCTCGGCGAAGTGGTCCAACTCCTCCGCCTGCAACTCCAGACGCGACAGCCGGGCGAGGTGGGCGACCTCCTCGCGCGTGATGCCAGGCATGCAGCGATCCTCAAGGGTGAGTTCCGGTGAGCGGGCGGCCCTGGGCGCACCCGTCCTTTTTGGTCTTGAGGGCCCATCCTATGGCCACCGAGCGCCCCGACAGGGGCGCGGGGAACCGCGCGGGCGACCCGGCGGACGTGGAAAGGTCCGCCCGAGGACGGAACTGCCCTCCTCGGACGGACCTCGCCGGCGAAGAACTACCTCGGAAGCGACGAGACCGGCGCCGCCCCCGTCCGCCGCACCTGCAGCCACGCCGTCGCCTGGTCGGCGGGCAGCGCGGCGGAGACCAGCCACCCCTGGACGGCGTCCACCCCGAGGTCGTGCAGCCGCTCCCAGGTCTCGTCGTCCTCGACGCCCTCGGCGACCACCGTCAGGCCCAGCGAGTGGGCGAGTTCGACGGAGCAGCGGACCACCGCCGCGTCGTGGTCGTCGGCGACCATCCGGGAGACGAACGAGCGGTCGATCTTCAGCTCGCCGACCGGGAGGCTGCGCAGCCGCACCAGCGAGGAGTGCCCGGTGCCGAAGTCGTCCAGCGACATCCGGACGCCGTAGCGGCGCAGTTCGGCCAGCGTGTCGGCGGCCCGCCGGCTGTCGTCCAGCAGCAGCCGTTCGGTGATCTCCAGCTGGAGCGCCTCGGCCGGGACCTGGTGCCGGGTCAGGTGGCCGGCGACCCGGGCGGCGAACCCCGGATTGAGGACGTCGCGCGGCGAGACGTTGACGGCGACCGGCACCATCAGGCCCTGGTGGCGCCAGCGGGCGATCTGCCCGACGGCGCTCTCCAGGACGTAGTCGGTGAGCCGGGGCATCAGCCCGGAGGACTCGGCGAGGCTGATGAACTCGTCGGGGGGCACCCGGCCCTGCCCGGGCCGTTCCCAGCGCACCAGCGCCTCCAGGCCGACCACCCGGCCGTCGAAGGCGACCTTCGGCTGGTAGTGCAGCGCGACCTCGTTCATCTCCAGCGCCCGGCGCAGGTCGCCGAGCAGGCCGATCCGGTACGGGGTGTCCAAGTCCCGTGCCTCGTCGTACAGTTCGACGCCGCTGCGGCTGTGCTGGGCGTGGCCCATCGCCACGTCGGCCCGGCGCAGAAGCGATTCTGCGTCCTGGGCGTGCGTCGGGTGCACACAGACCCCGGCGCTGGCCTCCAGCACCAGCAGCAGCCCGTCCAGCCGGATCGGTGCGGCGAGTTCGGCGATCAGCCCCTTCGCCATCCGCTCCAGCAGCTCGGGGCTGCCGACGCCGGGGAGCAGCACCGCGAACTCGTCGCCGCCCATCCGGGCCACCACCGGGCGCTCGCTGCGGCGGCGCACCGGCGGCGGCAGCACGGCGGCCTCCGGGTTCTGCGCGAAGCTGGTGCCGGCCCGCAGCGCCCGGTGCAGTCGGCGGGCGATGTGCACCAGCAGCCGGTCGCCGGCGGTGTGCCCGAGTGCGTCGTTCAGTGACCGGAAGCGGTCCAGGTCGAGCAGGATCAGCCCGACGCTGTAGCCGGGTTCGCCCTCGTGCGCGGCCAGCGCCTCCTGGGTGGCGATCAGCAGGGCCTGCCGGTTGGGCAGGTCGGTCAGCGGGTCGGTGAGCTGGTCCCTGGCCCGATCGCGGGCGATCCGCCAGGCGGCGACCAGCACCGCCAGCGGAACCGCGAACAGCGGGAGCAGTTCGGGTTCGTAGCGGTACACCAGGACGGCCAACGGGATCAGCGGCGCGGCGCCGGCCAGCAGGACGCCGAACAGCAGCACCGCCCCCGCCATCCCCTGCGGCGGGCGCGTGGGCGCGCCACCGGTCGTACGATCCATAAGCCCAGTCCTCCGTCGGGCCCGCCCCCGCTGGGCCGCCTCACGGTGAGGCACCCCCTCCTCGGGATGCCGGTGGACGTCAGACGAGGGCGTGTCCCCGGGGCTCCGGCAGAACCGGTGCCACACACTCCTGCTGACAGTTCGTAGCGCCCAGGGTAAGCCGGGGTCCGCCGCACGGGCGCACTTTCCGGTCACCTCCGAGCGCGACGTCATATCCGCGCGCTGCTCGATGACACAATGCCCGATTTCGCTCTCGAACACCCGACTGACGCGGCATCAGGACGATAACGACCCGTCAGGAAACCTGCTCCTGCGGTACTTCTCCGGCATTTTCCCCACCGGCCTCCTCTTCGACGTCCAGCCCGAGGTGCCGGCGGGCCGCGTCCGCGCCCTGGCCGAGCAGCACCTCGAAGCCCGCGTCGTCCAGCACCGGAACGCCGAGCTGCACCGCTTTGTCGTACTTGGAGCCGGGGTTGTCGCCGACCACCACGAAGTGCGTCTTCTTCGACACCGAGCCGGTGACCTTCGCGCCGCGCGAGGTCAGCGCCTCCTTCGCGCCGTCCCGGGTGTGCCCGGCGAGGGTGCCGGTGACCACCACGGTCATGCCCTCCAGCGGGCGTTCGCCCTGCTCCTCGCCGGCCTCCTCGGTGAACTGCACCCCGGCGTCCTTCCACTTCCGGAGGATCTCGCGGTGCCACTCCTCGGCGTACCACTCCTTGACGGACCGGGCGATGGTCGGCCCGACGCCCTCGACGGCGGCGAGTTCGGTCTCGTCGGCGGCGAAGATCCGCTCCAGGTCACGGAACTCGCGGGCCAGCTCCTGCGCCGCCACCGGGCCGACGTGGCGGATCGACAGGCCGTTCAGGAAGCGCCACAGCGGGCGGTCCTTGGCGCCGCGCAGGTTGTCCAGCAGAACGCCGGTGTTCTTCTTCGGCGCGCCGGCGGTGGTGGCGAAGAAGGAGACCTTCTTCTCCTTGCCGGTCTTGTCGTCCAGCTTGGGCATGCCGGTCTTCGGGTCGCGCACCAGCACCTTGATCGGCAGCAGCTGCTCCTCGGTCAGGTCGAAGATGTCGCCCTCGTCCTTGACCGGCGGGTCGGCGGGCTCCAGCGGCTGGGTGAGCGCGGTCGCCGCGACGTAGCCCAGGCCCTCGACGTCCAGGCACTGGCGACCGCCGAGGAACGCGATCCGCTCGCGGATCTGCGCCGGGCAGTGCTGGGCGTTCGGGCAGCGCAGGTCGATGTCGCCCTCGGACATCGGGCGCAGCTCGCTGCCGCACTCCGGGCAGTGGGTGGGCATCTCGAACGCCCGCTCGGCGCCGTCGCGCAGGTCGTAGACCGGGCCGAGGATCTCCGGGATCACGTCGCCGGCCTTGCGCAGCACGATGGTGTCGCCGAGCAGCACGTCCTTGGCCTTGACGATCTGCTGGTTGTGCAGCGTCGCGTACTGCACCATCGAGCCGGCCACCTTCACCGGCTCGGCCAGCACCGCGTACGGGGTGGCCCGGCCGGTGCGGCCGATGCCGATCTTGATCTCGGCGAGCTTGCCGGTGACCTCCTCCGGCGGGTACTTCCAGGCGATCGCCCAGCGCGGCGACTTGGAGGTGGAGCCGAGCCGGCCCTGGAGGGCGATCTCGTCGACCTTGACCACCACGCCGTCGATCTCGTGCTCGACGGAGTGCCGCTGCTCGCCGAAGTGCTTGATGAACGCCCGCACTTCGTCCAGCGTCCCGACGACCTTGTTGTGCTTGGCCGTCGGCAGGCCCCAGTCGTGCAGCAGCTGGTAGGCGTGCGACTGGCAGTCGATGTCGAAGCCGACCCGGGCGCCGATGCCGTGCACCACCATCCGCAGCGGGCGGGCGGCGGTGATCAGCGGGTCCTTCTGGCGGAGCGAACCGGCGGCGGCGTTGCGCGGGTTCATGAACAGCCGGATCATCGCCCGCGGCCGCTTGCCCTCCTTGGCGCGCTCCTCGTTCTCCTGCCGGCGGCGCTCGTTCTCCTCGGCGAACGAGGCGTTCAGCGCGTCGAACTCCTCGCTGGGGAAGTACACCTCGCCGCGGATCTCCACCAGCGCGGGGACGTCGTCGCCGTGCAGGCGGTGCGGGATCTCCTTGATGGTGCGGACGTTGGCCGTGATGTCCTCGCCGACCCGGCCGTCGCCGCGGGTCGCGGCCTGCACCAGCACCCCGTTCTCGTACGTCAGGTTGACGGCCAGCCCGTCGACCTTCAGTTCGCACAGGTAGTGGTACTCGATGCCGGCCAGCTCGCCGGCGACCCGCTCGGCCCAGGCGGCGAGCTCGTCGGCGTCCATCGCGTTGTCCAGGCTGAGCAGCCGCTCGCGGTGCTCGACCGGCGCGAACAGCACGGTCGGCGCGCCGCCGACCTTCTGGGTCGGCGAGTCGGGCGTCACCAGCGCCGGGTGCTCGGCCTCCAGCGCCTCCAACTCCCGCATCAGCCGGTCGAATTCGGCGTCGCTGACGGTCGGTGCGTCCAGCTCGTAGTACCGGGACCGGTGCTCCTCGATCTCCGTCGCCAATTCGGCGTGCCGGGTCCGCACCTCCGCCGGGATCTCCTCCCAGCCCTCCACAGCCGCCACCGCGCCGTCCTCCTCGCTCGTCACTCCGGGTTGTCCACCAGGCTCCGTGCCGCCCGCACCGCCGCGGCCAACGCCCGCCGCGCGTACGCCGGGGACGCCCCCGCGAGCCCGCACGTCGGCGTCACCACCACCCGGCGGCCCAGGAGCTCCGGCGCCAGCCCGAGCCTGCGCCACAACGTCCTGACACTCCGGACACTACCGGCCGGGTCCGACAGCGCTTCTGATTGAACCGCAGCGGCGTCGGTGGACGGCACCACGCCGGCGAGGATCAGCGTCCCGCCCTCGATCGCCTCGCCGAGGTCGTCGTCGTGACGCTGCGTCAGCAGCCCGAAGTCCAGGCTGATCCCGGCCACCCCCGCCCGGCGCAGCAGCGGGATCGGCACCTCGGGCGCACAACTGTGCACCAGCACCGGCGTGTTCACGCCCTGGATCACGTCCCGCAGCGCCTGTTCGGCGAGCTGGCGGTCGATCGCGCGCAGCCGCTGGAAGCCGCTGGCGGTCTTCACCGATCCGGCCAGCACGGCGGGCAGCAGCGGCTCGTCCAGCTGCAGCACCACCGTCGCTCCGGGCACCCGGCGGCGGACGTCCTCCAGGTGGCGGCGCAGCCCCTCGGTCAGCGACTCCGCGATGTCGCGGCAGGCGCCCGGGTCGCTGAGCGCCTTCTCGCCGTGCTTCAGCTCGATCGACCCGGCCAGTGTCCACGGCCCGACGGCCTGGATCTTCAGCAGTCCTTCGTAACCCTGCGTGTACTCCTCCAGCGCGTCCAGGTCCTCCCCCAGCCAGGACCGGGCCCGCTTGGTGTCCCGCCCCGGGTGGTCGGTGAACCGCCACCCGCTCGGCTCGGTCTGCACGAACAGCTCGGTCAGCAGGCCGGCCCCGCGCCCGATCATGTCCGCCCCGGGCCCGCGCCCGGGCAGTTCCGGCAGGTGCGGCAGCTGCTCCAGCTCCGCCGCCACCCCCCGCGCCATCTCCCGCACATCCCCGCCGGGCATCGACCCCACGCCGGTCGCGGCCCCGGCCAGCTCTCCGAAAACGTCCACGTCAGTCACGGGACAGAGCCTACGCAGCCCCGGCCGGTCGTTCGCGCCTCAGGCGGCGTCGAGGAAGCCGGTCAGGCTGCGCACGTAGTCCTCGGGGTGCGAGACGTGCGGGACGTGGCCGGCTCCCGCCAGTTCCCGGACCTCGGCCCGGGGCAGGGCCTCGCCGAGCCTGGAGATGATGGCCGGGAACCACGGCGGGCTCTCGGTGCCGTTGGTCAGCAGGGCGGGGCCGGTGTAGTCGGGCAGCCGGGCGAGGTCGAGGAACAGCCAGTCGGGGTCGGCCAGTTCGTCGAGGAAGGTGGGGGCGTTGGTGACGAGGGCGTCCCGGAGCCAGTCCGGGAGCTGCTCCCAGTTCCCCGGGCCGAGGGCGACCTCGTCGACGAACTGCTCGGCGCCCGCGAGGTCCTCGCCCGCGCGCAGATGTGCGCGGACGGACTCCAGCTTCTCCTCCATGGCCCGCATCAGCGGCCGGAGGTCCGGGTCCTCCGCCACGATCCCCATCAGCGGGGGCTCGTGCGCCGCCAGGCTCCGGAACAGCTCGGGGCGCCGGGCGGCCAGGCCCAGCGCCGTCGAGGCCCCGAAGGAGTTGCCCGCGACGTGCGCCGGAGCCAGGTCGAACGTCTCGATCAGCGCGGCGAGGTCCTGCTCGTCCTCGGTCCTGGACCCCTGCCCGTCGGGGCGTTCGCTCCGGCTGTGCCCCCGCCGGTCGTAGACCAGGACGCGGTACCGCTCGGCGAGGCCGGGCACCACGGAGCCCCAGGTGAGGTGGTCGCTCCACGACCCGTGGACCAGCACCAGCGGGTCGCCGTCCCCCGCCAGCTCGTAGTAGAGGCCGACGCCGTTCACCCGGGCCAGAGGCATGCGCGCACTCCTCGCGCCGTGGAGCCGCGACCGCGGCCCCGTCCCTCCAGTGGACCGCAGGCGCGGGCCCCCGGCTACTGGCCGGGGCGGACGGTGATCTCGGTGATCTCCGCGTCGCGCGGCAGGTCGAGCGCGGCGAGGATCGCGGTGGCGACCGACTCCGGGGCGATCCACTTCGCCGGGTCGTACTCCTTGCCCTCCTGCTGGTGCACCTTCACCTGCATCGCGGTGGCGGTGCGCCCGGGGTAGACGCTGGTGACCCGGACCCCGTGGGCGTGCTCCTCCTGCCGCAGCGCGTCGGCGAGCGCACGCACCGCGAACTTGCTGGCCGCGTACGAGCCCCAGGTCGGGTCGGCGCGCTGGCCGGCGCCGGAGTTGACGAAGACCACGTGGCCGCGGGCGAGCCGCAGCGAGGGGAGCAGCAGCCGGGTGATCTCGGCGGGCGCGACGGTGTTGACGTTCAGCTGCTGCTGCCACGCCTTGACGGGGGTCTCGCCGACGGTGCCGAGTTCGACCACGCCGGCGATGTGCAGCAGCGAGTCGAGTTCGACGGGCAGCGCCTGGTGGCCGAACGCCCAGGACAGCTTGGCCGGGTCGTCGAGGTCGCCGACCAGCGTCCGCGCCTCGGGGTAGCGCTCGCGCAGCTGCGCGGCACGGCGCGCGTCGCGGGCGAGCAGCCAGACTTCCTCGCCGCGGGCGGTGAGCTTGTCGGCGACGGCGGAGCCGATGCCGGAGCCGGCTCCGGTGATCAGGTGGGCACCCATGGGATTCCTCAGTTCTGCTGGACGGTCGCGTGGGCGAGGGCTTCGGCGGGAGTCTGCGCGAAGGACACCAGCTCGGCGAGCGGACGCGGCAGGAACCCGTCGCGGTCCATCCGTTCGAGCTGGGTGCGCATCCCGGCGTAGAAGCCCTCGGTGTCGAGCAGCACGATCGGCTTGTCGTGCTGACCGTGCTTCTTCAGTTCCAGCACCTCGGTGACTTCGTCCAGCGTCCCGATCCCGCCGACCAGCACCACCAGCGCGTCCCCGCGGGCCAGCAACTCGGCCTTCCTGGTCGGCAGATCGGGCATCACCACCAGCTCGTCGGCGCCCTCGTACGCCTTGTGCCGCAGGAACTCCACCGACACCCCGACGAGCCGGCCCCCGGCCTCCTTCGCCTCGTCGGCCAGCAGCCCCATCAGCCCGGTGTGCGACCCGCCCCACACCAGGGTGTGCCCGGCCGCCCCGAGCAGCCGGGCGAACTCCGCCGCCGGGGCGGTGTACTTGGCATCGAGCAGGTTCGCCGAACAGAAGACCGTGATGTTCATAGTGCAACCAGTCCTATCACCGGCCGACACACCCGGGTCAAGCCGATAATCCGCCGGGCAGTCGCTAGACGCCCCGGGCCTCGACGGCCCGCTCGGTGCTCGCGATCGTCGCCGAGCCGACCACCCGGGTGCCGTCGTACAGCACCACGGCCTGGCCGGGGGCGATGCCGCGGGCCGGGGTGTCGAGGCGGACGTGCAGCTGGTCGTCCGTCAGGACGGCCGTCACGGGGACCTCTTCGCCGTGGGCGCGCAGCTGCGCGGTATAACGGCCTTCGCCGGTGGCGGGGGCGCCGCACCAGCGGGGGCGGATGGCGGTGAGGGCGTGCACGTCGAGGCCGCTGGCGGGGCCGACGGTGACGGTGTTGTCGACCGGCGAGATGTCGAGCACGTAGCGGGGCTTGCCGTCGGCGGCGGGGCGGCCGAGGCGGAGGCCCTTGCGCTGGCCGATGGTGAAGCCGTACGCGCCGTCGTGCTCGCCGAGCTTGGTGCCGTCGGTGTCGAGGATGTCGCCGGTGGCGGTGCCGAGGCGCTCGGCGAGGAAGCCCTGGGTGTCGCCGTCGGTGATGAAGCAGATGTCGTGGCTGTCGGGCTTCTTGGCGACGGCGAGGCCGCGCCGGTCGGCCTCCTCGCGGATGACGTCCTTGGTGGTGTCGCCGAGCGGGAACAGCGAGTGGGCGAGCTGGTCGGCGTCGAGGACGCCGAGCACGTACGACTGGTCCTTGGCGCCGTCGACCGCCCGGTGGAGTTCGCGGGCGCCGTCGGGCAGGTCGACGATCCGGGCGTAGTGGCCGGTGCAGACGGCGTCGAAGCCGAGTGCGATCGCCTTGTCGAGCAGCGCGGCGAACTTGATCTTCTCGTTGCAGCGCAGGCACGGGTTGGGGGTGCGCCCGGCGGCGTACTCGGCGACGAAGTCCTCGATCACGTCCTCGCGGAAGCGCTCCGCCAAGTCCCAGACGTAGAACGGGATGCCGATCACGTCGGCGGCGCGGCGGGCGTCCCGGGAGTCCTCCAGGGTGCAGCAGCCGCGCGCGCCGGTGCGGAAGGACTGCGGGTTGCTGGCGAGCGCCAGGTGGACGCCGGTCACCTCGTGGCCTGCTTCGACGGCCCGGGCGGCGGCGACGGCGGAGTCGACGCCGCCGGACATCGCGGCGAGCACGCGCAGACGGCCGGTGGACGGGGTGGTCGGGGCGCCGGGGAAGTCAGTCATAAGGAGTCCAGCGTAACGGGGGCCGGGCGCTCGCCCGACGGTCAGTTCGGCACCGGGGCGGGCGGCTCGGCGGCGGCCGGGACCGGGGCGGTGCGGGCCGGCAGCGCGGTGGCCAGCAGGAAGGCCGCGAGCAGCAGCGTCGCGCCCACGCCGAAGGCCAGGTGGAACCCGTCGACGGCGTCCCCGGAGCCGCCGACCAGCGCGGTGAGGACGGCGACGCCGAGCGCCGCGCCGACCTGCTGGGTGGTGTTGAGCACCCCGGAGAGCAGTCCGGCGTCCTCGGGCCGGGCGTCGGCCATGCCGAGGGCGGTGAGCGCGGTGGCGGCGAGTCCGAAGCCGGCGCCGAGCAGCATGGTGGGCAGCAGGTCGGCGACGTAGTCGAAACGGCCGGCGGGCAGCCGCACCAGCAGGGCCAGGCCGACGGTGAGCAGGGCCAGGCCGAGCAGCAGGGTGCGGCGTTCGCCGAACCGGCCGATGGCGCGGGCCGCGACCAGCAGCGAGACGGCGCCGATGGCGAGCGCGGCGGGCAGCATGGCCAGTCCGGTGTCGAGCGCGCCGTAGTGCTGGACGTTCTGCAGGTAGAGCGCCACCAGCACCTGGAAGCCGAACAGCGCGCCCAGCAGCAGGATCTGCACCAGGTTGGCGAGCGCGGTGGTGCGCCGGGCGAGGACCCGCAGCGGCAGCAGCGGGGTGGCGGCGCGGCCCTGCCGGAGGACGAACGCGGCGAGCAGGGCGAGCGCGGCGGCGGCCGGGCCCAGGGTGCCGGCGGACGTCCAGCCGTGCGGGCCGCCCTCGACGATGCTGTAGACGCCGAGCATCAGCCCGCCGGTGACCAGCGCCGCACCGGGGACGTCCACGCCGCCCCCGGCGCCGCCGCCCGCGTCACGGGGCAGCAGGCGCAGGCCGGCCAGCAGCGCGGCGGCGCCGATCGGCAGGTTGATGAAGAAGATCCAGTGCCAGCCGAGGCCTTCGGTGAGCACGCCGCCGAGCACCTGGCCGAGCGAGGCGCCGGCCGAGCCGGTGAAGCCGACGACGCCGAACGCCTTGGCCCGGTCGGCGGGTTCGGGGAACAGGCCGACCACCATGCCGAGGCCGACGGCGGAGGCCATCGCCCCGCCGACGCCCTGCAGGAAGCGGGCGGAGATCAGCGTCGCGGGGCCGGTGGCGAGGCCGCACAGCACGGAGGCGACGGTGAAGGCGGCGATGCCGGCCAGGTAGATCCGGCGGCGGCCGAGCAGGTCGCCGAGCCGTCCGGCGAGCAGCAGCAGGCCGCCGAAGGCGATCACGTAGGCGTCCACCACCCAGGCCAGTCCGGCCGGGCCGATGTGCAGGTCGTCCTGGATGGCGGGCAGCGCGACGGTGGTGATCGAGCCGTCCAGGATCACCATCAGCATGCTGGCGCAGACCACCGCCAGGGCCGACCAGCGGGCGCGTGACGGGTGTTCGGACATGGGTGTCTCCCTCCCCCGGGGCGCGCGGGGACGCGCTCCCTCAACAAGAGAGACCGTAGCAGATGGTTTCGTAATAGACGATCCAGAACGGACCGATTGGCCGGGCCGCCGCTACCCCTGCCGGGCCCGCCGCGGCTTCCGCACCGCGCCGCCCTCCCCTGCCATCGGGAACTCCACGTCCTTCTGCAGCCGGTCCAGCGCGTCCACGAACACCTGCCGCTCCCCGGCGGACAGTTCGCCCAGCGCCTCGCCGTGCACCCGGTCGACGATCACCTCGCCGCGCCGGACCAAATCCTCGCCGACCGGGGTGACCCGGATGACCTTCACCCGCCGGTCGGTCGCGGACGGGTGGCGCTCGGCCAGGCCGTCCCGCTCCAGCTCGTCGGCGGTGACCACCATGGTGGTCTTGTCCAGCCCGGCGATCGCCGCCAGCTGCGACTGGGTGCGCTCGGCCTCGATGGCGTGCAGCAGCACGCAGTGCTTGCGCGGGGAGCTGTCGATCTCGGCCAGGGCCAGCGACAGACGGGTGTTCATGGCGTGCGCGGCCTGGACCAGCAACCCGGTGAGGTCACGGACGGTGCGCTCGGGAATGGGTGCGCTCATGCCCCCAGAATACGTCCGCCAGCAGACGGTTCCGCTGTGGAACGAACCGGGTCAGCGGACGGAGCGCACCAGCCCGGCCCGCCGGGCCCGCTCCACCGCGCCGGGCAGCGCGGCGGCCAGCGCCTCCACGTCCGCCCGGGTGGAGGTGTGGCCGAGCGAGAACCGCAGCGAGGCGCGGGCGAGTTCGGGGGCCACGCCCATCGCCAGCAGCACGTGGCTGGGCTGCGGGACGCCCGCCGAACAGGCCGAGCCGGTGGAGCACTCCACGCCCGCCGCGTCCAGCAGCATCAGCAGCGCGTCGCCCTCGCAGCCGGGGAAGGAGAAGTGCGCGTTGGCGGGCAGCCGGCCCGCCGGATCCGGGTCGCCGTTCAGCAGCGCGTCGGGCGCGACCGCCCGGACCACCGCGATCAGGTCGTCCCGCAGCATGCCGACGCCCGTCGCGTACGCGGGCTGCCGCTCGACGGCCAGCTCCGCCGCCACCGCGAACCCGGCCGCACCGGGCACGTCCAGCGTCCCGGAGCGGACGTCGCGCTCCTGGCCGCCGCCGTGCAGCAGCGGAACGGGCGTCGCCGAGCGCGACAGCAGCAGCGCGCCGACCCCGTACGGGCCGCCGATCTTGTGGCCGGTGACGGTGAGCGCGGTCAGCCCGGAATCCGCGAAGGACACCGGGACCTGGCCCAGCGCCTGCACCGCGTCCGCATGCATCGGGATGCCGAACTCGGCGGCCACCGCAGCGAGTTCGCAGACCGGCTGGACGGTGCCGACCTCGTTGTTGGCCCACATCACGGTGACCAGCGCGACCGTCTCCGGCGCCCGCCCGATCGCCTCCCGCAGCGACTCCGGGTGCACCCGGCCGACCGCGTCCACCGGCAGGTACTCGACCTCGGCGCCCTCGTGCTCGGCCAGCCAGTGCACCGCGTCCAGCACCGCGTGGTGCTCGACCGGGCTGCTCAGCACCCGGCGGCGGGCCGGGTCGGCGGCCCGCCGGGACCAGAACAGGCCCTTGACCGCCAGGTTGTCGGACTCGGTGCCGCCCGCGGTGAGCACGATCTCACTGGGCCGCGCGCCCAGCGACTCGCCCAGCGACTCCCGGGACTCCTCGATCACCCGGCGGGCCCGCCGCCCGGCGGTGTGCAGCGAGGAGGCGTTGCCGACGACCCCGAACTGCGCCGTCATCGCGGCGATCGCCTCGGGCAGCATCGGGGTGGTGGCGGCGTGGTCGAGGTAAGCCATAGCGGGACCAGTGTAGGCGGCCCACGGGTCACGATTTGGCCATTGCACCCTCTGCAACGCGCCGTTAGCCTTCCGGCCACGCCGCTGTGAGAGGGGAGGGCCATGTCCCAGACGGTCGACCGCGCGCTGACCATCCTGGCCTCGCTCGGTGAGGGCCCGGCCTCGCTGGAGCAGGCCGCGTCCCGGATCGGGGTGCACAAGTCCACCGCCCTGCGGCTGCTGCGCACCCTGCAGGAACACGGCTTCGTCACCCGGCAGTCCGACCACCGCTACCGGCTCGGCGGCCGGCTCTTCGCCCTCGCCCACCAGGCGCTGGAGGGCATCGACATCCGCCAGGTCGCCGCCCCCTACCTGGCGGTGCTGAACGAGCGGTACGGGCACACCGTCCACCTGTCGGTGCTGGAGGGCGACGAGGTGCTCTACCTGGACAAGGTCGACGCCCGCTACCCGGACACCGGCCAGGGCTGGCTGGGCGAGGACAGCCGGATCGGCCGGCGCGCCCCCGCCGTGGCCACCGCCGCCGGCAAGGTGCTGCTCGCCGACCTGCCCGCGGACCGGCTCACCGCCTTCCTCGCCGAGGCCGAGTTCCCGGCCCGCACCCCGCAGTCCATCCGCGACCCGCAGGCGCTGCGGGACCAGCTCGCCGAGGTGCAGCGGCTCGGCTGGGCGGCCGACCAGGCCGAGTACCACGAGTCGGTGAACTGCATCGCCGCCCCGATCGCCGGCACCGAGGGCACCGCGATCGCCGCCTGCTCGATCTCCGCCCCGGTCCGGGTCGCCTCGGTCGTCGAGCTCTCCAAGCTGCTGCCGGAACTGCTCTGCACGGTCGAGGCGATCTCGCTGGCGTACGGCGGCTCCCCTACTCCTCGCTGGTGCGAGAACCGTTGCGGTGCCAAGCACGCGGTGCGCGCCAGCCGTACTTGAGCGCCAGCATCCGCACCGTGAACGCGGCCACCGCCGCCAGCGCCGCACTCACCGGGGTGAGCTGCCCGATGCCGATCAGCAGCGCCGTGATCGCCGCGCCGATCAGCGCCGGCACCGCGTAGATCTCCCGGTCCCAGCGCAGCAGCGAGGGCGGCTCCATCGCCAGCACGTCACGGACCACGCCGCCGCCCGCCGCGGTCAGCATGCCGCAGGCCACCGAGGCGACCGCGCCGAGCCCGTAGTCGTGCGCCTTGATGGTGCCGGTGACGGCGAACAGGCCGAGGCCCGCCGCGTCCAGCACCATCACCGCCCGGGTGATCCGCTCCACCTCCGGGTGCAGGAAGAACACCACCACCCCGGCCACCAACGGGGTCGGGAGGTAGCCGGAGTTGGTGAACGCGGCCACCGGCAGCGCGCCGATCACCAGGTCCCGCAGCACGCCGCCGCCCAGCGCGGTGGCCTCGGCCAGCACGCAGATGCCGAAGATGTCCATGTTCTTCCGGACCGCCATCAGGCCGCCGGACAGCGCGAAGACGAAAATGCCCACCAGGTCGAGGATCTGCTGGACGTCGTGCGGGAAGATCTCGGATGTCACCTGGTCAGTGTCCACGTCGCCCGACCGGCGCCGATCGCCGGGCGGTCAGACGAACGACTCGTGCGGCGCCGGCCCGCCCAGCGCGTTCAGCTTGGCGGGCATCCGCAGCGTCGTCATCCGCCGCCACCCGCCGGCCCGCTCGAACCCGTGCACCGCGTGGATGCCCGCCGCCAGCGCCGCCGACTTCGCCCGCGGCCAGCGCAACAGCTCCCCCAGGTGCGCCATCACCGCCAGGCTGACGTCCCGGTAGGTGCGGATCTCCGCCCGGGCGGTCTCCTGCAGGGTGTCCAGGATCAGCCGGCCGTGCCCGTGGTACGCGAGCCGCAGCAACTCCTCGTGACAGAACGCCAGATGGTTGTCCTCGTCGTTGGAGATCATCCGCACCGCCCGGCCCAGCTCCGGGTGGTCGCCGAAGATCCGCTTCAGCATCAGCATCTGCTCGGACGCCCGCTGCTCGGTCACCCTGCTGTGCGCCAGGTACGTGATCACGTCCTGCTCGGTCAGCGGCTCGTCCCGGCGCAGCCGGGCGTGCGCCAGGCCGATGCCCTGCCGCTCCAGGATCATCGTGTAGTCGGTCTCGTCCGGGACCTCGGCCGGATCGAGGCCGCGCTTGTGCATCAGCGCCTTGAAGATCCGCCCGTGCTTGTCCTCGTCCGCGCCGTGCCGGGCCACCTTCGGCGCCAGCTCCTGATCGGGCACCAGCCGGGCGATCCGGCCGTTCTCCCAGCCGCCCTGGTCCTCCCCCTTGGCCGCGATGGAGCAGAACAGCCGGAACGCCCGGTCGTCGTCGTGGATCTCCTGGAACAGACTGCGGGCCGACAGCATGGTGGACCTACCCCTCGCGCGGGAGCCGGGACATTCCGGTCCAGCTCAAGGCACCCCCACCGCCCGGGCAACAGCTCGCGCCCCCTGCTGCGCCGGACGAAGGACGGCCTTGCCGCACTCGGACTAGCCGACCAGCCGACGCCGCCAGTCCAGGCCCGTGACCCGGATCGCCTCGTCCGGGCCGCCGTCCCAACGGACCGTCAGGCCGCACTCCTCCAGCGCCGCCACGACCTCCCGGCCGACGGCCGCCGTGGTCTCCGCCGAGTCGTCGAAGCCGCCGTACAGCAGCCACAGGTCCTGGCCGGACGCCGCGCCCTCGGTGCACTGGGAGTGGAAGTACACGAAGCCGCGCGCCTCCGGGTTCTCCGCCCCGATCTCCCCGTTGCCGCAGCTGCGGCAGCAGGTGAAGTTCTCCCGGGCCGTGATGCCGCTCGACTCCAGCGCGGCGAACGCCCGCGCCACCCGTTCCGGATCGGTCTCGCCGACCCAGCTCCGCTGCTCGGCGACCCGCTCCAGCCACATCCGGTCGACCAGCTGCTTCGCCTGGGCCTTCGTCACCGGTCGGACGCCCTTGTCGACCAGGTACTCCTCCGCGGCCTCGGCCGCCTGCGCGAGGGTCGTGTAACCCTCCACCAGCAGCCGCCGCACCTCGGCGACCAGGGTCCGCTCGTCCTGCTCGGACAGCTCCAGCGGCGCGGGCTCCGGATCCGGCCCGAAGTCGATCCGCTCCCACGCGGCCCCGGCGTCCCAGCCCTCGTCCTCCCGCGCCCACCCGAGCAGCAGCGCGGCGACCTGCTCCACGTCCTCCACCTGCGTCCCGTAGTGCCGCGCGGGGCTCCCCGCCCGGTACTCCACCGTCCACGCCCCGTTCTCCGGGCACGCCTGCGCATACGTGTCCGGCAGGTCCGGCACCCGCTGCAGCACCACGAACGTCCCGCCGGCGTACGCCATGTCCCGCACCGTGTCGACGAGTTCGTCCTCCGACACCCGCACCCGCACCACGTCCGCCTGGTCCCGCACCGCGATCTGAAGCATGTCCGCCACTTTCCCACCCGGCACTGTCAGGCCGGCGGGCGCCGGCCGCCGCCCGTGAACGGCGAAGGTCCGCCCCGGGAGGGAACCCCCTCCCGGGACGGACCTCGGGGGTCCGACTACTCGCCCGCGTTCTCCGGGAAGTGGCACGCCACCTGGTGCCCCGGCCGCGCGGCGCTGAGCGGGGGCTCCTGGCTCGCGCAGACGTCCTGCGCCTTCCAGCAGCGGGTGCGGAACCGGCAGCCCGACGGCGGGTTGAGCGGCGACGGGACGTCACCGGTGAGCAGGATCCGCTCGCGGCGCTCCTTGCGTCGCGGGTCGGGGACCGGCACCGCGGACATCAGGGCGTTGGTGTAGGGGTGCATCGGCTCGGCGTACAGGGAGTCGCGGTCGGCGATCTCCACCACCTTGCCGAGGTACATCACGGCGACCCGGTCGGAGACGTGCCGGACCACCGAGAGGTCGTGCGCGATGATCAGGTAGGTCAGGCCGAGCTCCTTCTGGAGGTCGTCCAGCAGGTTGACCACCTGGGCCTGGATGGAGACGTCCAGGGCGGAGACCGGCTCGTCCGCGACGATCATCTTGGGGCGGAGGGCGAGCGCGCGGGCGATGCCGATGCGCTGGCGCTGGCCGCCGGAGAACTCGTGCGGGTAGCGGTTGTAGTGCTCCGGGCTGAGTCCGCAGAGTTCCAGCAGGTCCTGGACTGCCTTCTTGACGCCGTGCTCGGTCTGGACGTTCTGGAGCCGGAACGGCGCGCCGACGATGGTGCCGATGGTGTGCCGGGGGTTCAGCGAGGAGTACGGGTCCTGGAAGATCATCTGGATGTCGCGGCGGTACGGCCGCATCGCCGAGACTCCCAGGTGGGTGATGTCGGCGCCCTCGAACTCGATCTTCCCGCTGGTGGGTTCGTCGAGCCGGGTGACCAGGCGCCCCATCGTGGACTTGCCGCAGCCGGATTCGCCGACCACGCCGAGCGTCTCGCCGGCCATGACCTCGAAGTCGATGCCGTCGACGGCGCGCACCGCGCCGACCTGACGCTTCAGCAGGCCCTTGGTGACCGGGAAGTGCCGGGTCAGCCCGGTGACCCGCAGCAGGGGTTCACGGTCCGGGCCGGGTGCCTGGGCGGGCACCTTCGCGGCCTGCGGGGCCGCCGTCTGGCTGTCCGTCATCGGTTGTCTCCAAGTGGGTGGTACGTGCTCACAGCCGGGGCGCGATCTCTTCGGTGAAGATCCGGTGGCGTTCGGCGATCGGCAGGTGGCAGGCGGCGTAGTGCCGGGGTACGGCTTCGGCGAGCACGGGCACCTCGCCGGTGGAGCGGCCGCCGGTGAGCTCGGCGTACGGGCAGCGCGGGTGGAACGCGCAGCCGGACGGCACGTTGATCAGGCTCGGCGGGGTGCCCTTGACCGGGATCAGCCGGTCCTGGAGCTCCCGGTCGAGACGGGGCATCGAGCCGAGCAGGCCCCAGGTGTAGGGGTGCTCGGGGGATTCGAAGATGGTCGCGGCCGGGCCGCGCTCGACGGGCTTGCCGCCGTACATGACCAGGATGTCGTCGGCGATCTCGGCGACCACGCCCAGGTCGTGCGTGATGATGATGACGGCGGAGCCGAACTCCTTCTGCAGGTCCCGGATCAGGTCGAGGATCTGCGCCTGGACGGTGACGTCCAGGGCGGTGGTCGGCTCGTCGGCGATCAGCAGCGAGGGGTCGTTGACCAGCGCCATGGCGATCATGGCGCGCTGGCGCATGCCGCCGGAGAACTCGTGCGGGTAGTTGTCGACCCGCTTGTCGGGCTGCGGGATGCCGACCCGGTCGAGCATCTCGATGGCGCGGGTGCGGGCGACCTTCTTGGAGGTGCCCGGGTGGTGGGCCCGGTAGCCCTCGATGATCTGGGCGCCGACCGTGTAGTACGGGTGCATCGCGGTCAGCGGGTCCTGGAAGATCATCGCCATCTTCTTGCCCCGGAGCTTGCGCACCTGGTCCGGGTCGGCGGAGACCAGCTCCTGGCCGTCCAGCCAGATCTCGCCGGAGATCTGCGGGGCGCCGCGCTTGGTGCCGGTGCGGTGCAGGCCCATGATCGACAGCGAGGTGACGGACTTTCCGGAGCCGGACTCGCCGACGATGCCCAGGGTCTTCCCGCGCTCCAGGTCGAAGCTCAGGCCGTTGACGGACTTGACCAGTCCGTCGTCGGTCGGGAAGTGCACCTTGAGGTCGCGGACGGAGAGGAAAGGCTTGTCAGTGTTGCTCATGCCAGCTTCACCCGGGGATCGACGACGGCGTACAGCAGGTCAACCAGGAGGTTGGCGATCACGATGAAGAACGCGGCGAAGAGCGTCACACCCATGATCACCGGCAGGTCGCTGGAGGCGATCGACTGGACCGCCTCGTAGCCGAGCCCGCGCAGGTTGAAGGTGTTCTCGGTGAGCACCGCGCCACCCAGCAGGCCGCCGAGGTCCATGCCGAAGATGGTCAGGATCGGCGTCAGCGTGGAGCGCAGGGCGTGCTTGCCGATGACCACCGGTTCCCTGAGGCCCTTGGCGCGCGCGGTGCGGATGTAGTCCTCGCCGAGCACGTCCAGCAGGGTGGCCCGACTGAGTCGGGCGTAGGTCGCCGCGAACAGGAAGGCCAGGGTGACCCACGGCAGCACCAGCCCCTGGAACCAGGCCACCGGATCGGCGGTGAAGTCGGTGTACTTGCGTGGGAACCAGCCGAGTTGGCCGACGAAGATCGCGAGCGAGACCAGGCCGGTGAAGTACATCGGCAGCGAGACGCCGGCCAGCGCGACCGACATCGAGATGCGGTCCAGCGCGGTGCCGCGGCGCAGCGCGGAGACGATGCCGGTGGCGGTGCCGAGCACCAGCCACAGGATCGAGGCGCCGATGGCGAGCGAGAAGTCCACGCCGACCCGGTCGAGCAGCAGCGGCCAGACTTCGCGCTCGGTCTTGAACGAGTAACCCAGGCAGGGGGCGTAGCAGTGGGTGACGTCGGTACCGGCGTTGTAGGAACGGCCGACGACGATGCCCTTCAGGAAGAGCCAGAACTGTTCGACGATCGACTTGTCGAGGCCCATCTTGTGGCGGATACCCTCGACGGCCACCTTGTCCGCGATCTTGCCCACGTAGAGCAGCGCGGGGTCGGTTCCGGTGAGCTTGGGCACCATGAAGAAGATGCCGAAGGTCACCGCAGCGACCACCAGCAGCATGAGGACGACGTTGATCAGTCGCCTGAAGAGATACACGAGCACTGCGGTCGGCCCTGCCACGGGCCGGCCGGGGTTCCCCGGTAGGGGTTTCCCGGCCGGCCCGGGCAGGGCCTTCACCTGCCCTTCGGACTAGCGGTGCGAACTAAGGGAGAAGGTCAGGTCACTTGCCGTCGGAGACGCCGAGGGCCTGGAAGTCCACCTCGCCGAACGCGTCGGTGATGTAGACGTTGGTCAGGCGCGGGTTGCGCCAGTTCAGGGCCTTGTCGGCGACGATCGGCAGGTAGTAGGCGCCGTCGACGACCTTGTGGTTGATCTTCTTGTACAGCTCGGCGGCCTTGGCCGGGTCGGTCTGCGCCGCGGCCTGGTCGAACCAGCCGTTGATCTCCGGGTCGTTGATCTCGGCGTAGTTGCTGTTGCCGTTGCTCGGGATGAAGCGGCCGTCGACCAGCGGCTGCAGGTAGCCGGAGCCGGTCGGGAAGTCGGCGCCCCAGCCCATCACGATCAGGCCGTAGCCCTTGGCCTTGACCACGTCGGGCGCGCCGATCTCGGAGGCGATCAGCTTGCCGTCGTACTGCTGGACCGTGACGTCGATGTTGACGGCCTTGAGGGCGGTCTGCAGCGCCACCGCGGAGTTGACCTCCTTCGGCTTGTTGCCACGCACCGCGATGTTGGTCTTGAAGCCCTCGGGCTTGCCGCAGGCCTTCAGCTCTTCCTTGGCCTTGTCGAGGTTCGGCTTGCCCTGGGCCAGGCTGAACGGGTCGTAGTCGTCCGAGCCGAGGATGTTCGGGGGCAGCATCGAGCCGTAGAGCGAGCCGGCCACCGAGCCGCCGCGGGCGGTCTGCAGGGCGGTGGTGTCGGCCGCGTACAGGACGGCCTTGCGGCAGTGCTCGTTGTCGAACGGGGCGACCGTCGGGACGGCGGTGATGTAGCGGATGAAGCCGTTGTACGGGTCGTCCGTGTTGGCCTTCAGCGCCTGGTCCTGCAGCACCTTGACCTGCGCGGCCTGCGACAGGCCGGTCTGGGCCCAGTCGAGGTCGGCGGTGTTCGCCAGCAGCTGGGTGTCCATGTCGTCGGCGTTGGTGGTGACCGTCAGCTTGACGACGTCCGGCAGCGCCTTGCGGAACGGGTCGGAGGCGGCGTCCCAGTTCTCGTTGCGGACCAGCTCGTAGCCCTTGCCCGGCTCGGCCGACTTGAACTTGTACGGGCCGGAGGAGACCGGCTTCTGGCCGTACTGGGAGCCGGTGTCCAGCTTCTGCGGGACCGGGGCGGCGGAGCCCATGGCCAGCAGGTACGGGAAGTCCGAGTTGGGCTTGGCCAGCGAGAAGACGATGGTGTTGTCGTCCGGGGTGGTGACCGACTTCAGGCCCAGCTTGTTCGGGTCCGCGTCGGTGTAGGGGCCCTTGTAGTTCTGGCCCTGGTCGAGCTCGTTGATCAGGTAGGTCGGGCCACCGGAGATGACGTCCTGCGCGAAGATGCGCTCGACGCCGTACTTGATGTCCTTCGAGGTGATGACGGAGCCGTCCTCGAACTTCAGGCCCGGCTTGAGCTTGAAGGTGTAGGTCTTGGCGTCCGCGGAGATCTCCGGCTGGGCGGCGGCCAGGTCGGGGACCAGCTTCAGGCCCTCCTTGCCCGGCTTGCCGTCGAAGGACAGCAGGGTGCGGGTGTAGAAGCGCTCGAAGTTCCACACCGAGGCGTAGTACGCGCGACCGGGGTCGAGCGAGTCCACGTCGGTGGTGGTCCACATGTTGAGGGTGCCGCCCTTCTTGTCGGACGGGTTCACCACCTTGTCGACGGCCGCGTTGAAGCCCGCCGCGGTGCCCTTGGCGCCGCCGTCGTTCGACTCGTCCTTGCTGCCGCCGCAGGCGGTGGCGGTGAGCGCGAGAGTGGCCGCGAGGGCGGCGACCGCGAGCGTCCTGTTTCGCTTCATGGGTTGGGGAACCTCCAGAGTTGCGGGCTCAGTTGCCCTTGGGGTCGAGCGCGTCGCGCAGGCCGTCGCCGAACAGGTTGAAGGCGAGCACGGTGATGAAGATGGCGAGACCGGGGATCACCATGTAGGTGGGATCCGCCTGGTAGATCCGGACCGCGTCGGAGAGCATCTGCCCCCACGAGGCGCTGGGCGGCCGGACACCGGCCCCGAGGAAGCTGAGCGCCGCCTCGTTCAGGATGTTGGTGGGGATGATCAGGGTCGCGTAGACCAGGATCGGCGCCACCAGGTTGGGCAGCAGTTCACGGAACAGGATGTGGGCGCGGCCGGCGCCCAGGCTGCGGGCGGCGTCGACGAACTCGCGCTCGCGCAGCGACATGGCCTGGCCTCTGACGATGCGTCCGATGTAGGGCCAGCCGAAGAAGCCGATCACCAGCACCAGCACGCACACCCGCACGGTGGTGTCGCCCAGGCCGAGGACCGAGTTGGGGATCACCGACACCAGCGCGATGCTGAACAGCAGCTGCGGGAAGGACAGCAGGATGTCCATGAGCCGGCTGATGAACGCGTCCACCCAGCCGCCGAAGTAACCGGCCGTGACGCCCATGACCACGCCGATGCTGACCGACAGCAGGGCCGCGCCGAGCGCCACCAGCATCGAGATCTGCGCGCCGTAGAGGACACGGGAGAACACGTCGCGGCCGAACACCGGGTCGACGCCGAGCAGGAATTCGCTGCTCATACCGCCGAACGCGCCCTTGGGCAGGCCGAGATCGGGGTTGATCTGGTCGGCGTGCGGCTCGTTCGGCGGGTGTCCGAACAGCGCGGAGAGCACCGGCGCGAAGATCGCCGCGAGCACCAGGAGGATCACCACGACACCGCCGGCCAGCGCGACCTTGTCGCGCTTGAGGCGGTCCCAGGCGATGCGGCCCGGGGAGCGACCCTCGATCTTCTTGGCCGGCAGGTCAGTTGACGCGCCGTCAGGCTGCGCGCCGGCCGGCGGACCCGAGGTCTCGGTGGGTGTGGTCATGAGTCAGTTCGTTCCCCTCGCCGACGGTGGCCGGCCCACAGAGTCGCGTTTGGTGCGGAAGGCAGAGCGGTTGCGGTGGTGCCGGGTGCCGATGCGGCGGTGCAGAAGTGCGTTTGGCAAGCAGGGCGTTGCGGGGTGGTGCCGTTCGACGCCGGGCGGAGTGCCCCGGCGCGCATGGTGCTGCCGCACGGAGATGCGCATCGTGCGGTTCATGCTGTGGCGGCGGCACGTTCACCTTCGTGAGGATCGTCTCGCGCTCCGCATTGGGCAGCACTCTCTGTCATGGCGAGTACCGGACGGAAGACCCTCATCCCGAAGGATGCCTAACTGTGATCTGTAGGCATGCACATTCGTTGCGCTGGTATATCGCTCTTCACACAGGTGCCGAGGGCACGTCAAGGCATGCACTGACGACACCCCGCCAGTGGCGAGGAAACGCCAGGTGGCGCGTCGGGTGGCACGCGTAGATCACGGCACAGCAAAAGACCCCCGCCGACCTCGAAAAGAAGGTTCGTACGGGGGTCCTCCTGCGTTCTGCCCGGACGGTCTCAGCGCCCCGGATATCCCGGCCACTGAGGCTGCGGCCAGCCCGGCGCGGGCCCGGCCGGCGGTTGCGCTGCGTAACCGAAACCGGTGGGGTAGGGCCCCGGCGCGCCCTGCCGGTCGACGAACGGGCGGGCGTTGGCCCGCAGCCACATCACCACCGGGTCGAACTCGTCGGCCATCAGCACGGTGGAGACGGCCGGCCCCTCGGGGGCCTGCGCGGCGGCCCGCTGCACCAGCGCCCGGGCGGCCTCCACGGCCGGCGGAGAGGTGTCGTACAGGTCCAGCCCGATCGCCAAGTACGGCTCGCCCAGCACCGGTTGCACCCAGGCCCGCCACAGCGCGCGCAACGGGCGCACCTCGGCGGCCTGTTGGTCCAGCACGGCGAAGAACTGCGGTGCCTGCACCGCCGGTTCGGAGATCCGCAGCGGCCCGGCCGGCAGCCGGTCCAGGCCGACGGCGATCCGCCGCAGGTCGGCCCACGGCACGCCGACGCCGCCGCCCGGGCGGTGCGGGTCCAGCCACAGGCCCCAGCGGGAGCGGTACAGCGAGCCGGCGATCTCCGGCCCGGACACCACCTCGTGGCCGCGCGACCAGCCACTGGCCGCCAGCTGCCCGGGGGACGTCACGCAGGGCGCATAGCCGTGCCCGCCGACGTCCATGTTCCCGTACTGGGCGTCCGGGCTGCCCGGGCTGCCGTGCCACAGCAGCATCCAGACCTGCCCGTTGGCGAGGGCGCGCAGCAGCCCCTCGTACGCCTCCCAGCGCTCCGGTGCGACCGCTGCGAGGGCGCGCTCGATCGCGCCCGGGTCGCCGGTTGCTCCCGTCACGTCGCCGCCCTCTTTCTCGTCCACGTCCACCGCGCCGCGGTGTGCCGGGGCAACCCTATGGGGCGCGCCCGACAGCCGTCATGCCGCCGTCCCGGATCCGGGCCCGCGAAAAGACGTCCGGGGTCACGACCGCGCATAGAAGGGCTGTACCCGTCCCAGCAGCCAGTCCACCACCGGGTCGGCGACCAGGTCGAGCAGCACCAGGTGGACGCCCCAGCTCGGCGCCGCGGTTCCGAGCGCCCGGCCGAGCGCCAGGTTGACGTCGCCGGGGTCGGCGGGGTCCACCGGGTCCAGCTGGACGCCGATGTACAGCAGCGTCGACTCGCCCTCCACCCGGGCCAGCGCCCGACGGGCCGTCAGCACGCCGGGCAGGGCGGCGAGTTCCCCGGTGGCGGCGGCCAGGAAGGCGAACGGCTCCTGGTGCGGCTCGGGCTCCTTGAGCGCCACCCGGGCCCCCTCGGTGACGCCCTGTGCCTCCCACTGGTCGCCGCGCGGGCCGCGCCGCAGCTCCCCGACGCCCTCCGGCGGCACCGGGATGCCCACCGGCGCCTCCGGGTTGACCGCGATGCCGATGCCCAGCGGCAGGCCCCGGGCGAACTCCCACATCGGGGCGATCGCGAACGGGATGCCCGGCGCGTGCTGCAGGTACAGCTCCTGCGAGCTGTACACCGGCACGTAGGGCGCGCCCGCGAGTTCCAGGGTCGGCAGGTCCAGCGCGCCGGACTGCGGGTCGGCGCCGGACGGCAGCGGGATCCACACCTGGCTGCGCGCCAGCACCTCGATCACCCGGGGCGTCGCGCCCGGATCGCCCAGGGCCGCCATCAGCACCTGCTCCAGCTCGTTGGCCGGCCAGCTCCCGCCTTCCGGAACCTGACCCAGCGGGAACCCCATCTCGCCCCTCCACACTCACGGTTGCGATCAGGTTAGCGGCGCGCGCGGGCGCCCGGCGGCGACTGTCGGCGAACCCCACTCCCACCAGGGGCTCGCGGCATGCCATGATGGGCCCGCCCAAACTTCATACCGGCCGCTCGAACCCGCGCGGGAGAGCCGGAACGACCGTCACCACGGTCGCGACCGGCGCCGAAGGAGCAAGTCCTCCCCGGAATCTCTCAGGCCCCCCTACCGCCCGGGCGAGGCAGATCTGGAAAGTGGACACGGCCGCGCCGTGCGCCCACCCACGGTGCAAACCGCCATCCTGTCCGGGATGCGGTGAAGCTCTCAGGTTCGACGACAGACGGGGAGATTCGCCCCAGCCTGCCCGTTTCCAGATCCCGGGAGTCCTGTCGTGTCCCTCCGCCTGACCGCGCTCGACGCGCTGCACCGCTCGCTCGGCGCCACCATGACCGACTTCGCGGGCTGGGACATGCCGCTGCGCTACGGCAGCGAGCGCGAGGAGCACCTCGCCGTCCGCACCAAGGCCGGTCTGTTCGACCTCTCGCACATGGGCGAGATCACCGTCTCCGGCCCGCAGGCCGGCGACCTGCTCGACCACGCGCTGGTCGGCTTCATCTCCGCCCTCGGCGTGCTGCGCGCCCGCTACACCATGATCTGCCGCGAGGACGGCGGCATCCTGGACGACCTGATCGTCTACCGCACCGCGGACGACGAGTACCTGGTGGTCGCCAACGCCTCCAACGCCCAGGTCGTGCTGGACGCCCTGACCGAGCGCGCGGCCGGCTTCGACGCCACCGTCCGCGACGACCGCGACGCCTACGCGCTGCTCGCCGTCCAGGGCCCGGAGGCCAACGGCATCCTGGCCAAGCTCACCGACGCCGACCTGCCCGGCCTCAAGTACTACGCCCTGCTGCCCGCCACCGTGGCGGACCGTCAGGTCTGGCTGGCCCGCACCGGCTACACCGGCGAGGACGGCTTCGAGATCTTCTGCGCCCCGGCCGACGCCGAGCACCTGTGGACGTCGCTGACCGGGGCCGGCACCGCCGAGGGCCTGGTCCCGTGCGGCCTGTCCTGCCGCGACACGCTGCGCCTGGAGGCCGGCATGCCGCTGTACGGGCACGAGCTGTCCACCGAGCTGACCCCGTTCGACGCCGGCCTCGGCCGGGTGGTGCGTTTCGACAAGACCGCCAACGGCGGCGAGTTCGTCGGCCGCAAGGCGCTGGAGGAGGCCGCCGCCGCGGCCGAGGCCAACCCGCCCCGCAAGCTGGTCGGCCTGGTCTCCGAGGGCCGCCGCGTCCCGCGTGCGGAGTACTCCGTCGTGGACGCCGAGGGCGCCGTGATCGGCCGGATCACCTCCGGCTCGCCGTCCCCGACCCTGGGCAAGCCGATCGCCATCGCGTACGTGGACGCCGCGCACGCCGAGCCGGGCGCCACCGTCGCGGTGGACGTCCGCGGCAAGGCCGAGCCGGTCCAGGTCGTCGCCCTGCCGTTCTACAAGCGCGCCCGCTGACCCCAGGTCGGCCCTTCACCTGCCGCGAGCAGCTCTTTCCGGTTCGTCCGCACAGCGGACGGCCGCGCCCTCCCCTCTTGCGATCCTGGAGAATGACGTCATGAGCAACCCCACGCACCTGCAGTACACCAAGGAGCACGAGTGGCTGACCGCCGCCGTGGACGGGGTGTCGACGATCGGCATCACCGCGCACGCGGCCGACGCCCTCGGCGACATCGTCTACGTCCAGCTCCCCGCGGTGGGTGACACCGTCACCGCTGGTGAGACCTGTGGCGAGCTCGAGTCCACCAAGTCGGTCAGCGACCTCTTCTCCCCCGCCACCGGCGAGGTCACCGAGGTCAACCAGGAGGTCATCGACGACCCGGCCCTGGTCAACTCGGAGCCCTTCGAGGGCGGTTGGCTGTTCAAGGTCCGGGTCGAGGCCACCGACGCGCTGCTCGACGCCGACGGCTACAACGCCCTCATCGGCGCCTGACCGGGAGTCCCCCCATGACTGTTCTCAACCAGTCCCTCCACGCGCTCGACCCGGAGATCGCCGCCGCGGTCGACGCCGAGCTGCACCGCCAGCAGACCACCCTGGAAATGATCGCCTCCGAGAACTTCGCCCCGGTGGCGGTCATGGAGGCCCAGGGCTCGGTGCTCACCAACAAGTACGCCGAGGGCTACCCCGGCCGCCGCTACTACGGCGGCTGCGAGCACGTCGACGTGGTCGAGCAGATCGCCATCGACCGGGTCAAGGAGCTGTTCGGCGCCGAGCACGCCAACGTGCAGCCGCACTCCGGCGCGCAGGCGAACGCCGCGGCGATGTTCGCGCTGATCCAGCCGGGCGACACCATCCTGGGCCTGAACCTGGCCCACGGCGGTCACCTGACCCACGGCATGAAGATCAACTTCTCCGGCAAGCTCTACAACGTGGCCGCGTACCACGTCGACGAGAAGACCGGCCAGGTCGACATGGCCGAGGTCGAGCGCCTCGCCAAGGAGCACCAGCCCAAGCTGATCATCGCCGGCTGGTCCGCCTACCCCCGCCAGCTGGACTTCGCCGAGTTCCGCCGCATCGCGGACGAGGTCGGCGCCCTGCTGATGGTCGACATGGCGCACTTCGCCGGTCTGGTCGCCGCCGGACTGCACCCCTCCCCGGTGCCGTACGCGGACGTGGTCACCACCACCACCCACAAGACCCTGGGCGGCCCGCGCGGCGGCGTCATCCTCTCCAAGGCTGCGTTCGCCAAGAAGATCAACTCCGCGGTCTTCCCCGGCCAGCAGGGCGGCCCGCTGGAGCACGTCATCGCCGGCAAGGCGGTGGCCTTCAAGGTCGCGGCCTCCGACGAGTTCAAGGACCGCCAGCGCCGCACCCTGGAGGGCGCGAAGCTCCTCGCCGAGCGCCTGCTCCAGGACGACGTGACCGCCTCCGGCGTCTCCGTCCTGTCCGGCGGCACCGACGTGCACCTGGTGCTGGTCGACCTGCGCAACAGCGAGCTCAACGGCCAGGACGCCGAGGACCGCCTGCACGAGGTCGGCATCACCGTCAACCGCAACGCCGTCCCGAACGACCCTCGCCCGCCGATGGTCACCTCGGGTCTGCGCATCGGCACCCCGGCGCTGGCCACCCGCGGCTTCGACGCCGAGGACTTCACCGAGGTCGCCGACGTCATCGCGGAGACCCTGAAGCCTGGCTTCGACGCCGCCAAGGCCGAGACGCTCAAGGCCCGGGTGTCGGCGCTCGCCGCCAAGCACCCGCTGTACCCCGAGCTGTAAACCCTCCCCGCGTCCGCCGGCACCCGGCGGCCGCCCGGAACCCCCGGGGCACCGCGCACACTGGAAGACGTGCGCGCGGTGCCCCGTTCCATGCGCAGCCCCCGTCCCACCGGACGGACCACTCCACGAGACCAGACAAGGACGTCACCCCGTGGCCATCAGCGTCTTCGACCTCTTCTCCATCGGCATCGGACCGTCCTCCTCCCACACCGTCGGCCCGATGCGCGCCGCCCGGATGTTCGCCCGCCGGCTCGCCACCGAAGGACTCCTCGACCAGGTCGCCTCGCTCCGCGCCGAGCTGTACGGCTCGCTCGGCGCCACCGGCCACGGCCACGGCACCCCGAAGGCCGTCCTGCTCGGCCTGGAGAACAACTCCCCCCGCACCGTCGACGTCGACCAGGCCGACCTCGACGTCGAGCGGATCCGCGCCGCCAAGCGCCTCAACCTGCTGGGCCGGCACGAGATCGCCTTCGACCCCGACACCGAGCTGATCCTGCACCGCCGCAAGGCCCTGCCGTACCACGCCAACGGCATGACCCTGTGGGCCTACGACGCCTCCGGCTCCGTGCTGCTCGAAAAGACCTACTACTCGGTCGGCGGCGGCTTCGTCGTCGACGAGGCGGCGATCGGCGAGGCCCGGGTCAAGCCCGACGACACCGCGCTCCGCTATCCCTTCCGCACCGGCGAGGAACTGCTCCGGCTCGCCCGGGAGACCGGCCTGTCCATCTCCGGCCTGATGCTGGAGAACGAGAAGGCCTGGCGCACCGAGGCCGAGATCCGGACCGGACTGCTGGAGATCTGGGAGGTCATGAAGGAGTGCGTCGCGGCCGGCATGTCCCGCGAGGGCATCCTGCCGGGCGGCCTCAAGGTCCGCCGCCGCGCGGCGAGCGCCGCCCGCGCGATGCGGGCCGAGGGCATCGGCCCCGGCAACGCGATGGAGTGGGTCACCCTCTACGCGATGGCCGTCAACGAGGAGAACGCCTCCGGCCGCCGCGTAGTCACCGCCCCCACCAACGGCGCGGCCGGCATCATCCCCTCCGTCCTGCACTACTACCTGAACTTCATCCCCGGCGCGGACGAGGACGGCATCGTCCGCTTCCTGCTCGCCGCCGGCGCGATCGGCATGCTCTTCAAGGAGAACGCCTCCATCTCCGGTGCCGAGGTCGGCTGCCAGGGCGAGGTCGGCTCCGCCTGCTCGATGGCCGCCGGCGGCCTCGCCGAGGTCCTCGGCGGCACCCCCGAACAGGTCGAGAACGCCGCCGAGATCGGCATCGAGCACAACCTCGGCCTCACCTGCGACCCCGTCGGCGGCCTGGTCCAGATCCCCTGCATCGAACGCAACGGCATGGCCTCCGTCAAGGCCGTCACCGCCGCCCGCATGGCCCTCCGCGGCGACGGCCGCCACCACGTCTCCCTCGACAAGGCCATCAAGACCATGAAGGAGACCGGCGCCGACATGAAGATCAAGTACAAGGAGACCTCCCGCGGCGGCCTCGCCGTCAACGTCATCGAGTGCTGACACCTGCCCCACCCCCGGCGGCGCCTGCCCGGCTCCGCCGGGGGTGGGGTATGGCTAGAAGGTCCCGGGTTCGGGGACCTTCGGAGGCTGGTGGCGGAAGTCCGGATTGTGAGATGATCCGGAGGTCACCTGGAATCCTAAGGTCAAGCGCGATGCAAACCTTGGTTTCGGCTTGTTTTTGGCGTCGAGACGTGCGATAGTTATGGGTGTCGGGCGGTACCGCCCGGCCACTTCCATCCGGCGGCACGCACCCCCTTGGCTGCCGGATGACGCGCAGGGGCCCCGGACCGCGAACAACCGCGGACAGGGGCCCCGCATCGTTTTTTCAGAGGGTTCAGAGGGTTCAGGGGACCGATCGGTCGCGGGTCTTCACCTCGAACCAGACGCCCTTGCCGCGTGGCAGCAGATCCGCCCCCCAGCGGTCGGAGAGCTCGTCGACCACGCGCAGGCCGTGCCCGTTCTGGTAGCGGCCGATCTCGGGGGCGAGGATCAGGCAGGGCATCGCCCGCGAGGAGTCGCGGACCTCGATCCGCAGCCAGCCGGGGCGTCGCACCAGCTTGAGGCCGATCATGCGCCCGCCGGCGTGCCGCACGGCGTTCGCGACCAGTTCGCCGGTGAGCAACTCCCCGACCTCCAGCAGGTGGTGGAGCTTCCAGGACGCCAGGACAGAGAGCACCAGTCGCCGCGCGACGCCGGCCGACTCCGGGCGGGAGGGAAGTCGCACCTCCTCGCCGGCCTCGGGGTCGCCGAGTACGCCGAGGAAGGCGCGTTCCATCTCGTTCGCGGTCATCCGTTCCAGTTCGGCGAGCACCACCACGGCGCCGACTCCTGACGAGCCGTCACCGCGGGTGTCGACCGGTGGAAGTGCCCGTTCCGCTTCGCCCCATCCCGCCATGGGGCCCATCATTGCGGAACGTGGGCGGCCGCGTACGGACAATGAGCAAACGATCACGGCTCATTTGGCATATGCCGTTAGCAACCGAACAGACGCCCTACGACTACCACTGCGACCAGCCGAGGTTCCAACCGCCCAGTCCGTTGACCGCGTCGACCACCGGACCCTTGGAGTTGACGACCGTGACCACGTCGCCGACCAGCGTGGAGTCGTAGAACTTGCCCGCCGGGCTGCTCGAACTGCCGGCCTCGGTGTCGGTCAGGCCGATGCAGCCGTGGCTGCCGTTGGAGCGCCCGATCACGCT
This sequence comes from Kitasatospora sp. CB02891, assembly GCF_002803145.1. Classification (NCBI taxonomy): domain Bacteria; kingdom Bacillati; phylum Actinomycetota; class Actinomycetes; order Kitasatosporales; family Streptomycetaceae; genus Kitasatospora; species Kitasatospora sp. CB02891. Next base: position 61,505 of record NZ_NNBO01000010.1, read on the forward strand.
GCCGCTCCAGTAGTTCCCGTGCACGTAGGTGCCGGTGTCGGTCAACCGGATGGCGTGCGGAACCACCAGATCGTATTCGTCGCCGGAACCCGACTTGGTGACGCCGGCGGAGGTCATCCGGGTCTTGCCCTCCATGCCCTCGACCACCATGGTGCCGTTCCAGGTGTCGAAGCCGGCCTTGCCCGCGGTGAACGGGATGGAGTCGGTCTGCTGGCCGTCGCGGACCACCGCCATCCGGTGGGTGTTCACGTCGGCGGTGGAGATCTGCGAGCGGCCGATGGTGAACGGCTCGTCCTTGTCGACGCCGCCGTACACGCCGGGGGCGGTCTCCACGTTCTTGAGCTTGTAGTGGATGGTGACCTTGGTGTTGGGGTTCCAGAACTTCTCGGGGCGGAAGTCCAGCCGCTTGTCGTTGAACCAGTGGCCCTTGACCACGGTACCGTCGGCGGCCTCGAAGGAGATGCCGGCCAGCACCGCGTCCTTGTTCTTCACCGCCCGGTCGAACCGGACCGAGACGATCATGCCGACGCCGTACTGGCCGTTGTCGGCGATGTTGTCGCTGACGCCGGCGTCCTTCTCCGGGGTGAGGGTGGTGAAGGTGGAACGCGAGTTGGCGACCACGCCCTGGGAGTCCTCGGCGAGCGCGTCCACCGTGTAGGCGGTGGAGACCTTGAGGTTGTCGGACGGCGCCCACGAGGCGCCGTCGGCGGCGAGGGCGCCCTTCACCTCGACCCCGTCCGGGCCGGTGACCTTGACCGAGGTCAGCTTGCCGTTGGCGGCGGACACCTTGACCGCGCCGGACGGCTTGACGTCGGTGGTGCCGTTGGCGGGCTCGATGGCGATGGTCGCGGCCGACACCGTCGGCTTGGCCGAGCTGGGGGCCGCCTTGGGACTGTCGGCCTTGGCCGTGTCCGTGCTGCAGCCGGCCGTGGCCATCAGCACCAGGGCGCCCGCGAGCGCACCCACAACCGCGTAACCCCCGCGTATAGCCTTCACGTTCCGCTCTCCCCACACACCGGCCTGTCGGCTGACAGGTCTTTCTGTTGATATGACGGGTCGAGTGCGGGAAACGTTGCGAGCCATGTGTCCCGGTACGGTCACGAACGGCCGACGGCCCGGCGATCGAAATCGCCGGGCCGTCGTTGCGGGTTGAGCGTGCGGGCTACCACTTGCTCCACGGGATGGTCCAGCCGCTCAGGCCGTTGTCCCCGGAGACCGTCTGGCCCTTGGAGTTCACGATCTTGACCACGTCGCCGACCATCGACGAGTTGAAGAACTTGCCGGCCGCCGAGCTGTCGCTGCCGCCCTTGGCGTCGGAGACGCCGATGCAGCCGTGGCTGGCGTTCGTGGAACCGAACGCGCTGCTCCAGTAGTTGCCGTGCACGTAGGTGCCGGAGGTGGTCAGCCGCATCGCGTGCGGCACGTCCGGAACGTCGTACTCGTCGCCCTTGATGTTGGACACCGTGGCGGAGTTCATCCGGGTCATCTTTTCCTTGGTGGCGACGACCATGGTGCCGTTCCAGGACGGGTTCTGGTCGTTGCCCGCGGTGATCGGGATCACCTGGGTGTCGCTGCCGCCGCGCGAGACCGTCATCTTGTGGGTCGCGGCGTCGACCGTCGAGACCTGGTAGCGGCCGATGGTGAACGGCTCGTCCTTGTCGACGTCGCCGTACACGCCGGGCGAGACCTCGACGTTCTTCAGCCGGTACTTGACGGTCACCTTGGTGCCCGGCTTCCAGTAGTTCTCCGGCCGGAAGTCCAGCCGGGAGGAGCCGAACCAGTGGCCCTTGGCCACCGTGCCGTCCGCGCCCTCGACCGTGATGCCGGCCAGCACCGCGGCCTTGTTCTGGACGGCCTTGCTGAAGTTCACCGAGACGATCATGCCGACGCCGTACTGGCCGTTGTCGGCGATGTTGTCATTGGTGGCGATCTTCTTGGCCGGCGTCAGCGTGGTGAAGGTGGTGGTGGAGGCGGCCACCAGGCCGGCCGAGTCCACCGCCTGCGCGTTCACCGTGTACGTGGTGCCGACCGCCAGCTGCTCGCCGGGCTTCCAGCTCAGGCCGTCGGCGGCGATCTCGCCGGTGACCGCCTTGCCGTTCTTGTCGGTCACCGTGACCGCGGTCAGCTTGCCGCTGGCCACCGCCACCTGCAGGCCGTCCTTGGGCGCCACGTCGGCGGCGCCGTCAGCCGGAGTGACCGTCAGCTGAGCGGTCGACACCTTCGGCGCGGCGTCCGAGGCGGACGAGGAGCCGCCGCCCTTGGCGTCGGTCGAACCGCCGCCACTGCCGCCGCTGCTGCTGCAAGCCGTCCCGAGCAGCATGACGCCGCCCACCAGCAGGGCCGCCGCGGCCCGACGCGCACGCCGCCCGTTCCCCACCACGACTATTCCGGACTCGGCCTTCTGATCCGCCTTCACCGCGCTGCTCCCCTCCAGGTCTGCACAGCGATAACACGTGTGACGCCCGGGAATGTTCCGCCGGGTCGGATGCGCTCACCGCGCTCCCGATCAGGTCGGGCATGCGCGGGGGCAAGGATAACCGGCGAAGCTGAGTGAATCTTCGGAGGGAGCCGGGTGCCAGTTCAGTGAACTGCCGCGGCCCGCCCCACCGTCCACTGCGACCACGGCAGGTTCCAGCCGTTCAGGCCGTTGTCGGGCGAGACCCGGTCGCCGTGCGAGCCGTGCACCTGCACCACGTCCCCGACCAGGGAGTGCCGCCAGAGCCAGCCGGCCGGGGAGTCGGCGTTGCCGCCCTTGAGGTCGGCCAGGCCGATGCAGCCGTGGCTGGTGTTGGCGGCCCCGAACACGGCGCGGTCGGACCAGTAGTTGCCGTGCACGAAGGTGCCGGAGGCGGTCAGCCGCATCGCGTGCGGGACGTCCTGGATGTCGTACTCGTCGCCGAGGCCGACGGTCTGCGAGTTCATCCTGGTCACCTCGAAGCGCTCGGAGACCACCATGGTGCCCAGGTAGGTGGTGTGCTCGGGGCTGCCGCCGCTGACCTCCAGGGTGCGGATCAGGTGGCCGTCCTGGTGGACCGTCATGAGGTGCCGGTCCAGGTCCACGGCGGCGATCAGCGCCCGGCCGACGGTGAAGTGGACGTCCTTGCGCTGGGTGCCCAGGTAGCCGCGCGCGCCCTCCACGTCCTTGAGCCGCAGCCCCAGCGTGACCCTGGTGCCGGGCGGCCAGAAGCCCTCCGGGCGGAAGTCGAGGCGCTGGTCGCCGAACCAGTGGCCGGCGATCTCCTGCGGCGGGTCGGCGGTGACCGAGACGGCCTGCTCGACGACGGCGCGGTTCTCGATCGGGCGGGAGAAGCGCAGCGAGACCGGCATGCCGACGCCGACGGTGGAGCCGTCCTCGGGGGTGAAGAAGGCGACGAAGGTGTGCTCGGGCGGCACCGTGGCGAACCCGGAGTGCTGGACGGCGCGCAGGCCGTCGGCGTCCTCGGCGGTCACGTCGAGGCTGTAGGCGGTGGCGGTGTCGAGCCGGCCGTCGGGCGTCCAGCGGGTGGCGTCGGCGGCGAGGGCGCCGGGCACCGGGACGCCCTTGCCGTCGGTCAGCCGGACGTCCAGCAGGCGGCCCCTGGCGACCCTCACCTCGACCGCGCCGTCCACCGGGACGCCCTGCGCGCCGTCGGCGGGGCTGAGCACGAGCCTGGCGCGGGAGACCGGCGGGCCGGCGTCGGCCGAGGTGAACAGGCCGGAGCAGCCGGTCAGCAGGACCAGTCCGGCCGCGGCCGCCCAGCGTGCCCAGAGCCGTGCCGCGGCGTGCATGCCGTCCTCCCGCCGTCGCGCGAAACCACCCGATGCCGGGCTCAACGACCGATCGAGCCTCCCGGACACGACCGGATGGTTTCCCCACCCGGCTCCGCGGGGCACAGGATTGGTCACGGTGCGTCACGAACCCCGGGCGAGGGTGACGCGCACCGTCGCACAGGGAACAACCGGAAGAACGGGGACGGGCCCCCGGATGGCTGGGAGGGTCGCCATGACGGCGTGGCAGGAGCTGGGTACGGGCACGCCCCGGGAGGCGCGCGCGGCCGCCCGGCTGAACGGCTCGGCCCCCCGGCCCGCCCCGGCGCCGCCCTGGCCGGGCAGCTGGCAGCCGCTCGGCGCCCGGTTCCGCACCGACGGCGAGGGCGGCCGGGGCACCAACTTCGCGCTCTGGGCGCCGGGCGCGGAGGCCGTCGACCTGTGCCTGTTCGACGAGAGCGGCCGGGAGAGCCGGCACCGGCTGACCGAGCAGACCTACCAGACCTGGCACGGCTACCTGCCGGGCGTGCTGCCCGGCACCCGCTACGGCTACCGGGTGCACGGCCGGTGGGACCCGTGGACGGGCGCCCGGTACAACCCCGCCAAGCTGCTGCTCGACCCGTACGCCCGGGCCGTCGACGGCGGCTGCACCACGCACGACGCGGTGAGCTCGGCGGTCCGCGGCTGGCCGGAGCGGGACGTCGCGGACACCGTCCGGGACGACCGGGACTCGGCGCCGTACGTGCCCCGGGCGGTGGTGGTGGACGACGCCGACGACTGGTACGACGACCAGCGCCCGAAGACGCCGTGGGCCGAGACGGTGCTGTACGAGCTGCACGTGCGCGGCTTCACCATGCGCCACCCCGACGTCCCGCCGGAGCTGCGCGGCACCTACGCGGGCCTGGCGCACCCGGCGGCGATCGCGCACCTGACGGGGCTGGGGGTGACGGCGGTGGAGCTGCTGCCGGTCCACCACCACGTCAGCGAGGACCACCTGCAGGAGCGCGGCCTGGTCAACTACTGGGGCTACAACACGCTGGGCTTCTTCGCCCCGCACGCCGGCTACTCGTCCTCCGGCAGCCGGGGCCAGCAGGTCGGCGAGTTCAAGCGGATGGTGCGGGCGCTGCACGCGGCGGGCATCGAGGTGATCCTCGACGTGGTGTTCAACCACACCGCCGAGGCGGGGGCGATGGGCCCGGCGCTGTCCTTCCGCGGCCTCGACAACGCCGGCTACTACCGGCTGGACCGCTCGCGCCGCGGCTACGCCGACTACACCGGCTGCGGCAACACCCTGGACACCCGCCGTCCGCAGGTGATCCGGCTGATCACCGACTCGCTGCGCTACTGGGTGGCGGAGATGGGCGTGGACGGCTTCCGCTTCGACCTGGCGGCGGCGCTGGCCCGCGGCAGCGACGCGGTGGAGATGGAGCACCCGTTCCTGGCCGCGGTGTCGCAGGACCCGGTGCTCAGCCGGGTCAAGCTGATCGCCGAGCCGTGGGACGTCGGCCCGGGCGGCTACCAGGTCGGCGGCTTCCCGCCGCTGTGGGGCGAGTGGAACGACCGCTACCGGGACACCGTGCGCGACTTCTGGCGCGGCGCCCGGCCGGACGTGCGCGAGCTGGCCACCCGGGTCGCCGGCTCCTCGGACCTGTACCAGCGCGGCGGCCGGCGCCCCTACGCCTCCGTCAACTACGTCACCTCGCACGACGGCTTCACGCTGCGCGACCTGGTCTCCTACGACCGCAAGCACAACCTGGCCAACGGCGAGGACAACCGGGACGGGACCGACGACAACCGGTCCTGGAACCACGGCGCGGAGGGCGACACCGACGACCCGGCGATCCGCGAGCTGCGGGTGCGCCAGCTGCGCAACCTGCTGACCACGCTGCTGCTGTCCAGCGGCGTGCCGATGCTGACGGCGGGCGACGAACTGGGCCGCACCCAGCGCGGCAACAACAACGCCTACTGCCAGGACAACGAGACCGGCTGGCTGGACTGGTCGCTGCTGGACGACCCGCAGTGGCGCTCGCTGACCGAGCTGACGGCCCGGCTGGTCCACCTGCGTCGGGCTCACCCGGTGCTGCGGCAGCGGGCGTTCTTCTCCGGCCGCCCCGCCGGGCCGGACGGCCCGCGGGACTTGAGCTGGCTCACCCCGGACGGGCGGGAGATGACCGAGGCGGACTGGTTCGCCCCGACCCACGCGCTGGCGCTGCGGCTGTCCGGCAGCGCCATGTCCGAGCGGGACCAGCACGGCCGCCCGGTGCACGACGCCGACTTCCTGCTGCTGCTGAACGCCGGCCCCGAGCCGCGGCACTTCACCCTGCCCGGCCCGCACCGCCCGCTGGTCGACACCGCCCTGGCCGGTCCGCCGGAACCCGCCCCCGTCACCGGGGCGACGCTGACCGGCCGCTCGGCGATGCTGCTGACGGCATGACGGGGTGGCGGGGTGGCGACCCGGCGGGACGGCTGGGCCGACACGCGGGGAGGCCCGGGCGCGCGGCCCGGGCCTCCCTGCCGATCGGCCGTCAGACCCGGTCGGCGACGATCATCAGGTAGTGGAAGCTGCCTTCCTTGTACGCCGTCAGGAACGGGTCCTCGATGCCGGTGGCCACCGAGGACCGGGCGCGCAGCTCCCAGTACGGGATGGTGTCGGCGGTCAGGTCGACCACGCTGATCGGCACCAGGTTGTTCGCGGCCAGCGCCTTGAAGTACTGGCTGCGCGGGTGGATGTTGCAGATGTAGTGCTCGTCGATCCGGCTGACGGCCTTCGAGCGCAGGCCCATCACGTCGTTGGAGCAGCCGGTGATGCAGACGTAGCGGCCGCCGGGGGCGAGCAGGCGGGAGAACTCGCCGAACGCCTCGAACAGGTCCACGTACATGGTGGTCTCGTTGGTCCAGATCGCCCGGCGGGAGGCGGTCTGGAAGCCGGTGTCCAGCATGTTGCGGAAGTGGAAGCGGACCCGGTCGGCGATGCCGCGCTCGTGCGCCTGCCCGTTGGCGAACGCCACCTGCTGCTCGGAGATGGAGACGCCGTCGACCTCGCAGCCGAACCGGTGGTTGGCCATGATGCTGGTGCCGCCGCGGCCGGAGCCGGCGTCCAGCAGCGCGTCGGTGGGCGCGATGTCGCCGAGGTGGTCGAGCAGCACGTCCGCCTGGGCGGTCTCCAGCCGGTGCATCTCCTTGATCATGCGTTCGTCGCGGGTCTCGTCCGGGCCCTCGAACACCGAGGGGTCGACCGGGCCGAGGCCGTAGTGGTGGTGGTAGAGGCCGTCGACCTCACCGAGCTTGATGTTGACCGGGTCCTTCTCCAGGTTCCAGTAGTTGGCGACCGACTTCTGGAACGCGGTCCGCAGCACGTTGGTGGCGCTCGGGACGGTGGTGGTCATGGACGCAATGCTCCTCAACTGGCGGTGAACGTGGGTCAGTCGGTCTGGTAGCGGGCGCTGCCCGCATGCCACTCGCGGTTGCCGCCGACCCAGGCCCAGGTGCCGGCCAGGAAGCGGCGCAGCTCGGGCGAGCCGGTCAGGGCGAGGGCGGAGGCCTCGGCCTCGAAGGTGTGCATCAGTTCGTCGTGCACGGCCACGCTCTGCTGGACGGCCTCCTCCAGCGAGCAGCCCTCCTCGGTGGCGATCAGCATCGGCAGGCTGAAGTCGCTGGGGTCTTCCTTGCCCATCGAGTACAGGTCGTTCATCAGCACGGTGGCGGTGCCGGCCAGGTTGAACGTGCGGCGCACCGCGGGGTCGGCGAACTCGGCCTGCGGGACCTCGTAGCCGGCGATCGCGTCGACCAGCACCATGCACGGGATGAAGGAGTTCTCGTGGCGGTGCATCAGGTACTCCCACACCGGCGGGCGGTGCCCGGTGGTGTGCCACATGCCTTCCTGGCCGTACGCGACGAACATGATCGCCAGCTCGTGCCGCAGCCGCCGGACCTGGTTCCAGCTGGCGTACGCGGCCAGGTCGCCCAGCGCGGAGCGGAGCGCCATGGCGACCGGGTCGCCCTGGACGTGCGCCTCCAGCTGGGGGGCGTAGCGCAGCGGCAGCTGGGCCTGGTCGATGACGGAGTGGCAGATCGCCAGCCGCTGGCCGATCACCTCGTGGTGCGGCTCCTCCACCTCGGCGTCCACGATGTGGTCGTCCACCGACCACTCGGACAGGCCGCACTTGGCGGCGGCGAGCAGCCGGTCGGGGTCGTCGGTCTCGGGGTGCGCGAGCATCATCAGCCGGCCGAAGTTGGCCTTGCGCAGCATGTCGGTGCGGCCGGGGTAGATGCCGATCCGCTCGGCCCACTCGATCAGCCGCTCGTTGACCAGGTCGCCGAGCGCCGGGTCGTCGCGCATCGCGGGCGGGCAGTACAGCGCGGGGGCCTTGCCGTTGGTGATCGGCCGGGCGGCGGGGGCGTCCCGGACGATGTCGCCGGTGGCCTGGTTCGGGACGGTCGGGCGGTGCGTCAGCAGGCCGCTGGTGCCGAGCCCGGTGGGGCCGGGGGCGTGCCAGGTGAGCCGGCCGGGGGCGGGGCGCCCGGGGTGGGTGAGGATGGCGGAGATCAGCGCCGCCAGCTCGTGGGTGCCCTGCGGGGCGAGCGTCCGGGTGAGCAGTGAGGGCATGTCGGTCGTCTTTCGGCGTGGGGGCGGTCAGGACCGGGGGTGGTCGACCTCGACGTTCTCCAGCACGCCCAGCGCGTCGGGGACCAGGATCGCGGCGGAGTAGTACGCGGAGACCAGGTAGTTGGCGACGGCCTTCTCGTCGATGCCCATGAAGCGGACGTTCAGGCCGGGCTCGACCTCGTCGGGGATGCCGACCTGGGTGAGGCCGACCACGCCCTGGTTGTGCTCGCCGGTGCGCATCGCGAGGATCGAGGTGCTGCCGCCGCGGACCGGGATCTTGCCGCAGGGCAGCAGCGGGACGCCCCGCCAGGCGGGCACCCGGTGGCCGTGCACCTCGGCGGTGGAGAAGTAGACGCCGCGCCGGTTGGCCTCCCGGCCGAACGCGGCGATCGCCTTCGGGTGCGCGAACAGGTAGTCGGTGTCGCGGCGCATCGCGAGCAGCTCGTCCAGGTCGTCGGGGGTGGGCGCGCCGGCGTGGGTCTGGATCCGCTGGTCGAAGGCGCAGTTGGCGAGCAGCCCGAACTCGGGGTTGTTGACGATCTCGTGCTCCTGGCGCTCGCGCAGCGCCTCGATGGTCAGCTGGAGCTGCTCCTGGGTCTGGTCCATCGGCTGGTTGTAGAGGTCGGCGACCCGGCTGTGCACCCGCAGCACCGTCTGGGCGACGCTCAACTCGTACTCGCGGGGGCCGAGTTCGTAGTCGACGAAGGCGGTGGGGAGCTCGTACTCGCCCTCGTGGCCGGCCGACATGTCGATCCGCGCCTCGCCGTGCGGGTTCTGCGCGGCGGCCTGCCCGGCCTGGAACCGGGCGATCTGCGCCTGCAGGGACGGGGAGCGGTCCACGACCTCCTGGAAGGCGGACCAGGGCAGCGACATCGCGGTGCCCGCGGTGGCGGCCTTCACGGTGTACGGCCAGCGCCCGTCGGCGACGTCGAGCGCCTCGTCGCCGAGGTGGTCGCCGTCGGCGTGCACGGCGAGCACGGTGTCGTCGCCGTACTTGCCGGTGCCGATCCGCTCGACCTTGCCGTGCGCGATCAGGAAGACCTCGGCGATCGGGGCGCCCTCCTGGACCAGCACCTCGCCCGCGCTGAAGCCGCGCTGGACGAAGCGCCCGGCGAGCTCGTTCAGCACCGCGAAGTCCTGGTAGCCGCGCAGCACCGGGACTTCGCTCAGGGTGGGCCCCGCCACCTTGACCTCCCGGCCGGTCTGCACGAAGGACACCCGGCCGCGGCCGACCGCATGGCTGAGCCGCCGGTTGACCCGGTAGGTGCCGGCCGAGACCTGGACCCAGGGCAGCTTGCGCAGCAGCCAGCGCGAGCTGATCTCCTGCATCTGCGGCTTGGACTTGGTCGTGGTGGCGAGGTTGCGCGCCGCCGCGGTGCTCAGGCTCTGCTGCGCCGGGGCCTCGGCCTCGGGGACGGGCTCGGTCTCGACCGACATGCTGGTTCTCCTGGCTGCTCAGGTGATCCACCGCGATCACTTCGGCCAGATCAGACACTGCGGGGGCAGGGGGCCTGCAAGGGGGCGCTCAGAGCGAGTCGCTCGGACAGAGTGCGCCCCTCACGCCGGCCCACAGCCGGTGTACGCCCCCGCGTCGAGGGGCTCCCGCCCGCGGCGCGCGACGCCCGGAGCGACCCGAACGGCGCAACCGGGAGCGCCACCACCTGGGGTGACGCCCCGCCCGGCCTGGCCGGATCTCACCGACAGGGGCAAAAAAGCAGATGAGAAATGTCAGTGCCTGCGCCTACCCTCACGGCGATGGCCGAGAACCAGAACCCTGCTCCGCCCACCCCCGCGGAATCGAATACTCCGTCAACCGGCGACACCGGAAGTTCACCCGAATCGGTACCCCGATCGCCGGTGCGATCCCTGCTGCGCCTGTGGCCGTACGCCCGCGAGGCCCGCTGGCGGATCTTCGGCTCGATGGCCGCCGCCGGGCTCGCCTCGCTCAGCGTGCTGGCCGTCCCGATCGTGCTGCGCGGGATCGTGGACGGACCGATCGCCCATCACGACCTGGCCGGGCTGTGGCCGCTCGCCGCCGCCCTGCTGGTGCTCGGCCTCGCCGAGGCCTGCCTGTTCGGCGTCCGCCGGATCATCGTGGCCCGCCCGCTGGCCAAGGTGGAGACCAGGCTGCGCGGCGACCTGTTCGCCAAGCTCCAGCGGCTGCCGATCTCCTTCCACGACCGCTGGCCGTCCGGGCAGCTGCTCTCCCGGGCCACCTCGGACCTGTTCGTGATGCGGCTGTTCCTCGCCTTCCCGCTGGTCTTCCTGGTGGTCAACTCGACCGTCTTCCTGACCGGCACCGTGCTGATGTTCACGCTGGACTGGCGGCTCGCCCTGATCACGCTGGTCCCGGCGGTCCCGCTGATGATCTACACCCGGCGCTTCGAGGCCGGGTACTCGGCCGCCTCCCGGCTCGCCCAGGACCAGAACGGCGACCTGGCCACGGTGGTCGAGGAGTCGGTGCTCGGCATCCGCATCCTCAAGGCCTTCGGCCGGCACCGCACCATGGCCGAGGAGTTCCGCCGGCACAGCGCCGCCCTGCGCGACACCGAACTGCGCAAGGCCGATCTGCTCGGCAACCTCTGGGCGGCCATCGTCGGCCTGCCCGAACTCGCCCTCGGCGCCGCCCTCGCCACCGGCGCCGTGCTGGTCGCCCACGACGAGCTCTCGGCCGGCACCCTGGTCGCCTTCCTCTCCACCGCACTCGCCCTGCGCTGGCCGGTCGAGTCGATCGGCTGGCTGCTCGGCTTCGCCGCCGAGGCCGCCAGCGCCGCCAACCGCTACTTCGAGGTGATGGACGAGCCGGAGCCCGCCGACGTGCCCTCCGGCGACGCCCCCGCGGACGACCGCGGCATCCGCTTCACCGGTGTCCGCTTCCGCTACCCCGACGCCCCGGCGGGCACCCCCGACCTGCTCGCCGGCATCGACCTGCACATCCGCCCCGGCGAGACGCTCGCCCTGGTCGGCGCCACCGGCAGCGGCAAGACCACCCTCACCGCGCTGCTCCCCCGCCTGTACGAGCCCACCGCCGGCTCGATCACGCTGGACGGCGCCGACATCCGCGACCTGTCGCGCGAGGAACTGCGCCGCGAGGTCGCCGTCGCCTTCGAGGAACCCACCCTGTTCTCCGCCACCGTCCGCGAGAACGTCCTGATGGGCGCCCCGACCGCCGACGAGCAGCGCCTCGCCCGCGCCCTCGACACCGCGCAGGCCGGCTTCGTCGACCGGCTCCCCGAGGGCCTGGACACCGAGGTCGGCGAGCAGGGCCTGAGCCTGTCCGGCGGCCAGCGCCAGCGCCTCGCGCTGGCCCGCGCCGTGGTCGGCGAGCCCCGCTTCCTGGTCCTCGACGACCCGCTGTCCGCGCTCGACGTGCACACCGAGGCGCTGGTGGAACGCGCCCTGCGGCAGGTCCTCTCGGACACCACCGCCCTGGTCGTCGCGCACCGCCCGTCCACCGTGCTGCTGGCCGACCGGGTCGCGCTGCTCGCCGACGGACGGATCACCGCCGTCGGCACCCACCACGAGCTCCTGCAGTCCTGTCCCGCCTACCGGGCCCTGATGTCCGGCGAATCCGAACTGGAAGGGGCACTGGCCCGATGACCACCGCCGTCGCGGAACCCGCCCTCGAAGAGGACGACCTGCTCCCCGCGGCCGCCGACGACCAGGACATCCCCGTCCCGCCCGGCGCCCCCCGCGCCCTGCTCGGCTCGCTGCTCGCCCCGCACCGCCGCCGGATCGCCGTCGCCGTGCTCACCGTCCTGGTCCAGCAGGCCACCCTGCAGGCCGGACCGCTGCTGGTCGCCCTCGCCATCGACCGCGGCATCCCCGCACTGCGCGACCACGACGCCGGCCCGCTGATCGCCGTCACCGCCGCGTACCTGGGCTGCGCACTCGTCGCCACCCTGCTGCAACGTTCCTTCATCCGGTACGCGGCCCGGATCAACCAGGACATCCTGCTGGACCTGCGCGGCCGGATCTTCCGGCACGCCCAGCGGCTCAGCCTGGACTTCCACGAGCGCTACACCTCCGGCCGGATCATCTCCCGCGCCACCAGCGACGTGGACACCCTGCGCGAACTCCTCGCCGAGGGCCTGCAGGAACTCCTGATGGTCTGTCTGTCGGTCGGCTACATCACGGTGGTGCTCTGCCTGATGGACTGGCGCCTGGGCCTCGCCGCCCTGGTGTCCTTCCTGCCGATGTACCTGATCATCCGCTCGTTCCGGCGCCGCTCCCAGCAGGTCTACCGCCGCTCCCGCACCGCGGTGGCCGCGCTGATCGTCCGCTTCACCGAGACCATGAACGGCATCCGCCCGGTCCAGGCGTTCCGCCGCGAGTCCGCCAACAACCGGGCCTTCGACACCGTCAACCAGCAGTCCGCCACCGCCACCGCGGACGGCCTGCTGGAGATGGCCCGGTACGTCTTCCTCTCCCGGATGACCGCCAACACCTGGATCACCGGCGTGGTCGTCCTCGGCGCCCTGCTGGTCAGCGACGGCAGCCTCGAACTCGGCGTGCTCACCGCCTTCGTGCTGTACCTGCGCCGGCTCTACGACCCGATCGACCAGTTGGCGATGTTCCTGAACAGCTACCAGTCGGCCGCCGCCGCCCTGGAGAAGATGGCCGGCCTGCTGGCCCACGAACCCTCCGTCCCCGAGCCCGCCGAGCCCGCCCCGCTGCCCGCCGCCACCGGCAAGGGCCGCGAAGTCGCCTTCCGCGGCACCCGGTTCGCGTACGCCAACGGCAAGGAGGTCCTGCCCGAGTTCGACCTCGTCCTCCCCGCCGGACAGACCACCGCGGTGGTCGGCGCGACCGGCGCGGGCAAGTCCACCCTGGCCAAGCTGCTCGCCCGCTTCTACGACCCCACCGCGGGCACCGTCACCCTGGACGGCGTCGACCTCCGCGCCCTCACCACCGCCGACCTGCGGGCCGACGTGGTGATGGTCACCCAGGAGTCCTTCCTGTTCTCCGGCACGGTCGCCGAGAACATCGCCGTCGGCAAGCCGGACGCCACCCGCCCCGAGATCGAGGCCGCGGCCCGCGCGATCGGCGCGCACGAGTTCATCGCCGCCCTCCCCGACGGCTACGACACCGACGTCCGCAAGCGCGGCGGCCGCATCTCGGCCGGCCAACGCCAACTGGTCGCCTTCGCCCGCGCCCTGCTCGCCGACCCCGCCGTCCTGATCCTCGACGAGGCCACCTCCTCCCTCGACGTCCCCGGCGAACAGGCCGTCCAGCACGCCATGCAGACCGTCCTGGCCGGCCGCACCGCCGTGATCATCGCCCACCGCCTCTCCACCGTCGAGATCGCCGACCGCGTCCTCGTCATGGACCAGGGCCGCGTGGTCGAGGACGGCGCCCCGGCCGCCCTCGTCGCCGGCGAGGGTCGCTTCGCGACGCTCCACCAGACCTGGAAGGACAGCCTGGTGTAGGGAGCGCTGAGGGGTGCACCACCCCTGGTTTTGCACCCCTCAGCCGTCTAGAAACGAAGTGCCCCCATCACGGCGGCGACCCGCTCCTCCCGTCCGCCCCGGACCTCGATCCACCGCTGCCCGCTCGCGGACAGCACCTCGCGGAAGCGCCCCGTCATCCACTCCCGCAGGTGCTCCCCGTCCCGCAGCCCGTCGTCCTCGAACGCGACCCCCTCGTGCGAGGTGAGGACGTACAGTTCACGCGCCGCCTGCCCGGCCACCGCCGTCCAGGTCTCCGGTGCGGTGGCCCCGCAGTAGCGTTCCTCCCAGACGGCCGTCGCCAGCAGGTCGGTGTCGCAGATCAGCACCGGCCCACCGGCCCTCGCCGCCCGTTCCTCCGCCTCCGCCTGACGCCTTCGGACCAGCGCGAAGTCCCGCGCGTCCCAGTCGAGTTGGTCCACCGTGGGCGCAGCCGTCCCGGCCAGCGCCGCCCGGCCCCGGGCGGAAGCGAGTTTCGCGGCGGTGAGTTCCCGCCCGTACTCGGCCACCCAGCCGGTGAGGGCGTGCGCGCCACCGCGCAGTCGCATCGCGTGGGCGAGGTCGCGGGAGAGCGTGGTGGTCCCGGTGGATTCGGCGCCGAGGACGACCACCCGGCGGGTGAGTCCGGCCCGGACGGCGGGTTCGAGGTCGGCCCAGTGCGCGGCGGGGTCGGCGCGGACCTCGGTGCCGGAGACCGGGAAGGTCGCGCGGTCGACGTCGAGCACCACGGGCGCGGCGTCGAAGCGGCGGGCGAGTTCGTGCCCGTAGTCCTCGGAGGAGAACACCGCGTCGATGCTTTCACCGGGCCGCAGCGCCGCTCGCATCAGGGCGACGTGGCCGTCCCAGATCTCCGGGTCGTCGTAGTCGACGGGGATGTTGTCGACGGTGCCGACCACCCGGACGTGCGCCTCGGCCTGCCACACCTCGCGGATCCAGTCGACCCGGCCGTCGAGCGACATCGTCTCGCTGTCGGCGGCCATCACCACCACGGTGACGTGTTCGGCGGCGTCGGCCGCGCTGCGGATCAGGAAGTGGTGGCCGGCGTGCGGCGGGTAGAACTTGCCGATCACCAGGGCGTGCCGGAACAGGCTCATGCGGCCACCGACTTCGGAGCAGGGAGGCCGAGTTCACGCTGCCAGGCGCGCAGGCCGTAGAGGCACAGGCCGAGGAAGAGGACGTACACGGCGGCAGTGGGGTACAGCCCCTTCGCGGCGTACAGCGGTATGTAGATCAGGTCGGCGGCGATCCACAGGTACCAGGTCTCGATCCGCTTGGCGTTCAGCAGCCACTGCGCGGCGAGCGAGAGCGCGGTGGTGAGCGCGTCCCAGAACGGCGCGGTGTCGTGAACGGCCGTCAGCAGCCAGGTGAGCAGTGCGGTGGCGGGCACCACGGCCGCGAGTGCGACGCCGATCGCGGCCGGGCCGCCGCGTCGCACCACCAGTCGTTCGCCGTCGGCGCCGCGGCGCAGCCACTGCCACCAGCCGTGGGCGGCGAGCGCCAGGAAGACCACCTGGAGTCCGGCGTCCGCGTAGAGGCCGGCGGTGGCGAACACCACCAGGAAGAAGCCGTTGTTGGCGATGCCGACCGGGAAGGTCCACACGTTGGTCCGTACCGTCAGCCATACGCAGATCGCGCCGGTGACGAACCCCAGCCACTCCGTCATGTGTGCCCTCCTCCAGGCTTTACGTCGAAGTGACGATAATCGGATCGACCCCGCCCCCACAAGCGCGTTTCCCATACCTTGGGAAGAACGGCCCACCCGACGGTCGCGCACCGTACGCCGCCACCGCCCGCGGCCGGACCGGCTCCGCTGGCGCCGCCGAGGGGGAACCCGCATGGCACGCCGGCCGGGCAGACGCCTCCGTGCCGCCCTGACCGCCACCGCCGCCGCCTTCTCGCCGGCGCTGCTCGTCCCCGGCGCCGCCGGGGCCGCCACCGGCACGCCGAACACCGCGACCGACCCGTACAACGCCTTCCAGCCGTGCGCCGCCGACCCGGGCGCGCCACCGACTTCCCCGCGGACGGCGCCGGAACGGTCGGCACGCCCGGCACCTTCCGCCTGTCCCCGAAGATCAGCGGCTCGGAGATCGCCGGCTGGACGTACTCGTTCGACTGGGGCGCCCACACCGTCACCGTCCCGGCCGGCGCGCACGGCGAGGCCGACGTCAGCTACACCCCGACCGAGAGCGGCTGGTACGACATCAACGCCTGGGCCACCACCGAGGACGGCTTCCAACTGACCGACGGCTACTACGACTTCACCGTCAACTGACGCACCGTCGGGCCCCGGTGCACTGCCGGGGCCCGACTGCGGGAAACCCCTCCGGGGCGATCGATCGCATGCCGTACGATTCCCCCGCGCCCGCCCTGCCGGTACGGCACGCGGGCCCTGATCGAGGGGGATCACCATGAAGGTTTCACCGGGACGCCGCGCCCGCATCGCCCTGGCCACCGGCGCCGGCCTCACCCTGGCGCTGCTCGTCCCCGGCGCGGCCGGCGCCGCCACGGGCACGCCGACCGTGCCGACCGACCTGTACAACGAGTACCAGCCCTGCGCCACCGACCCGAACGCGCCGCTGGTGCTGGCCGGCCGCGGCGGTGTCACGGTCGAGGGCATCGTGCACCACACCGACCCGACGGCCGACCACCTGACCGAGCAGTTCCGCTACTGGCCGGTCTCCGACCCGTCGCAGGTCGGCACCGTCGAGCGTCCCTGGGCCCACCAGGGGCGCGAGGAGGAGGGCCGGCTCCCCGAGCTCACCGACGGACTGACGTACGCCTGGCAGGCCCGCACCGTCGACGCGACGAACGGCGCGGCCTCCGACTGGACGGCGTCCTGCTACGTCACCGCCGACGACACCTTCCCGGACCGACCGCCGACCGTGGTCTCCCCCAACTACCCGGAGGACCAGGCCAGTCAGGGCGGTGCACCGATCCACTTCGACTTCGGTGCGAACGGCGTCCCCGACGTCCTCGGCTACCAGTTCTCCTGGACCGGCACCTTCTCGGTCAACGGCGCCGACATCGGCGAGAACGGCATTCCGGTCTACCACGACCCGTTCGCCGACCCCGCCTCGACGGTCCGCGCGGACGGCCTCGGCGGCGGCGCCTCGGTCGACCTGATTCCGCCGAGCGACGGCATCGGCTGGATCCGGGAGCTCTACGTCCGCAGCGTCGACCGCGCGCTGAACCCGTCGGAGACCTACCGCTTCCGGGTCCGGGTCAAGCCGGACGCCCCGAAGATCACCGCGCTGTCGCACGCCCCCGTCGGCAAGCCGATCACCTTCAAGTTCACCCCCGACCCGGGCGTGCAGGCCGCAGGCCCGGTGACCGGCTACAGCATCTGGCGGTTCGGCAGCTCGGAGCCGACCGTTGTCCCGGCCGAGCCGAGCGGCGTCGCCACCACCACCCTCGCCCTGCAGCCGGGCGAGACCCTGGTGGTCGCCTCCACCAGTGCCAACGGCTGGACCAGCCAGCGCGGTTGGTGGCGCGACGACACGGACACCAGCACCACGGTGACCTCCGCGCAGTACCCGATCGGCGCCTCCGGCGACGCGGTCCCGGGCGCCTTCCACTTCGCCCCGAAGACCGAGCCCTCGCAGATCGCCGGCTACACGTACTCCTTCAGCTGGAGCGACCGGCCCGTCGCCGTCCCCGCCGGCAAGAAGGGCGAACTCGACGTCGCCTGGACGCCGCCGCACAGCGGCTGGTACTACCTGCAGGTGCACGCCACCACCAAGGACGGCGTCCAACTCGCCGACACCTCCTACTGGTTCGGCGTCAACTGACGCCCCACCGGGCCCCGGCGCACCAGGCCGGGGCCCGGCCCGGCATCCACGGCGGCGGAATAATGCGTTCCGCAGATCGATCGCACACCGTACGATTCCCACCACCTGCGCGGACGGAGCATTTCCGCAGGTCATCACAGGAGGGGAATCCCGATGTCACACACTCCGGGCAGGCGCGCCCGTGTCGCCCTGACCGCTGCCGCCGCCGTCTCGCTGGCGCTGCTCGCCCCCGGTTCCGCGGGGGCCGCCGCCGGAACTCCGACCGTTCCGACCGATCTCTACAACGCTCTCCGGGCCTGCTCGACCGACCCGAACGCCCCGCTGTTCGTCGGCAACGGCGTCGAGGTGGAGGGCATCACGCATCACACCGACCCGTCGGTCACCCGCGTGACCGCGCAGTTCCGGTACTGGCCGGTCGCCGACCCGACGCAGGTCAGCACCGTGGACCGGCCGTACGCGATACCCGGCGACGAAGCGGCCACCCGGCTCTCCTCGCTGGCCGACGACACCACGTACGCCTGGCAGATGCGCACGGTCGACCCGGCGAACGGCACGGGCTCCGACTGGACGGCGTCCTGCTACCTCACCGTCGACAGCACCCCGCCGTCGGCCGCTCCGATCGTCACCACTCCCGGCTACCCCGACGAGCAGTGGTACCCGGGCGGCGCGCCGATCGAGGTCCGCATCGATCCGAACGGCGTGACCGATGTCGCCGGGTACCAGTTCAGCTGGCGCGGCGACTTCCCGGCGCCGACCGCGGACATCGGCCCGCACGGCATTCCGACCTACCACGGCGTGTACGACGACCCGGAGTCCGCCGTCCGCGCGGACAGCCTCGGCGCCCCGGCCACCCTGCACCTGACGCCTCCGGCCGGATGGAGCAGCGGCCCGCTCCAGCTGACGGTCCGCAGCCTGGACCGGGCCGGGCATCCGTCGCCGATCACCAACCGCATGATCTTCGTGCTGTCGACCTCGCCGACCGTCACCTCGCTGACCACGCCGCAGTTCGGCCGGCCCGTCACGCTCAGGCTCACCCCGGACGCGGGAACCCAGGCGATCAGCCCGGTGGTCTCCTACACGGTTCACAACCTCAGGACGTACCAGGACACGGTCGTCCCGGCCGGACCCGACGGCACCGCCGAGACCACCCTGCTGCTGAAGGACCCGGACGGCGAGCGGTTGGAGGTCACCTCCACCAGCGCCAACGGCTGGAAGAGTTCGAATGCGCGCTGGAGCGCCGTCCTCGACACCACCCCGACCATCACCTCCACCGACTACCCGGAGTACGAACCCGCCGGCGGCGTCGGCGTGGCCGGCACCTTCCACCTCGCCCCGAAGGTGGACGGCTCGCTGATCGCCAGTTGGACCTACTCCTTCGGGTGGGGCACCGAGCAGACCGTCCCGGCCGGCCCGAACGGCGAGGCCGACTTCGTCCACACCCCCACCGCGAGCGGCTGGACCGACATGGAGGTCTGGGCGACCACCAAGGACGGCATCCGACTGGCCGGCGGTTACTACACCTTCGTCGTCAACTGACGCCCCTCGGGCCCCGGCACGCCACCGGGGCCCGAGGCGTCCCGGGCGGGCCCGAAATCGATCGACCCGCTCCGGCCGCCGCCACTAGCCTCGGCCCGTGGACGACCCGACCGCCGGCCGAGCCGGCCCCCCAGACGCCCGCAGCCCGCTCCGCTTCCTGTGGTGGCTGGTACTCAGCCAGCGCCGCCGCTCGCTGGCCGGCACCTTCTTCGGCACCGCCTGGATGCTCGGCCTGACCGTCCAGCCCTACCTGCTCTCCCGCGCCGTCGACGACGGACTGCGACCGGGCCGCCTGGGGACGGTGCTCGGCTGGTCGGCCGCGATGCTCGGCTTCGGGCTGCTGAACCTGGTGCTGGCCTGGTGCCGGCACCGCACCATGACGCTGATCCGCAACGACGCGTCCTTCCGCACCATCGGCGTGGTGCTGCGGCACAGCGTGCGGCTCGGCGCGGCGCTGCCCCGCCAGGTCTCGGCCGGCGAGGTGGTCACCATCGGCATCTCCGACGTGTCCCGGATCGCCCTCGCGCTCACCTTCGTCGGCCCCGGTGTGGGCGCGGTGGTCTGCTACCTGACGGTCGCCGCGATCCTGCTCACCCTCTCCCCGCTGCTGGCCCTGGCCGTCCTGCTCGGACTGCCCTTCCTCGCCCTGACCCTCCGCCCCCTGATCGCCCGTCAGCAGACCGCCGAGAGCCGCTTCCGCGACCACCAGGGGCGACTGACCGCCCGGTTCGAGGACCTCGCGGGCGGGCTCCGGGTGCTGAACGGCCTCGGCGGCAAGGACGTGTACGCGGCCCGCTACCGGGCCGACTCCCAGGCGCTGCGCGCCGAGGGCTACCGGGTCGGCGCGGCCGTCAGCTGGATCCAGGCACTCGGCGGCGGCCTGCCGGTGCTGCTGCTGGCCGCCGTCACCTGGCTCGGCGCCCGGCTCGCCGCCGAAGGCCAGTTGACGCCCGGTCAGCTGGCGGCCGCGTTCGGCTACGCCGCCGTCCTGGTGGGCCCGGTGTACTTCCTGATCGAGAACAGCCAGGACATCGGCCGCGCCCTGGTCTGCGCCCGCCGGGTCACCGACTTCCTCGCCCTGGCCCCCGACCCGGACCTGGGAACCGCCCGATTCCCGTCCGCCCCTGCCGAGTTGATCGACCACGAGTCGGGCGTCCGACTCGCCCCCGGCGAGCTGACGGTGCTCGCCGCGGCCCGCCCCGCCGACACCGCCGCCGTCGCCGAACGCCTCGCCCGGCTCACCCCCACCACCGCCGACTGGGGCGACGCCCCGCTCGCCGACCTGCCGCTCGCCGAGGTCCGCTCCCGGATCACCCTCGCCGAGAACGAGGCGACGCTGTTCACCGGCACCCTGCGCGACACCGTCCGCGGCCGCACCGACGCCCCCGACGGCACCGTGCGCGCCGCGCTGGAGGCCGCCGCCGCCCTCGACGTGCTCGGCTCGCTCGGCGGCCGGCTCGACGCCCCGATCGCCGCCGACGGCCGCAACCTGTCCGGCGGGCAACGCCAACGCCTGCGCCTGGCCCGCGCGTTGACCGCCGAACCGGACGTCCTGCTGGCCGTCGAACCGACCTCCGCGGTGGACGCCCACACCGAGGCCGCGATGGCCGCCGGACTGCGCGCCGCCCGCACCGGGCGCACCACCGCCCTCACCAGCACCTCCCCCCTGCTGCTCGACCAGGCCGACACCGTGCACTACCTGGTGGACGGCAAGGTCGCCGCCAGCGGCACCCACCGGGAGCTGCTCCGCACCCAGCCCGGCTACCGGGCCCTGGTCACCCGCGGCCCCGACTCCCCCTCCGAGGTGGCCCGATGAGCACCCTGCCGATCGCCACCGCCCGCCAGGTCCGGCAGGCCGCCACCCGGCTGGTCCGCGAGGACGGCCGGGCCTTCGCCGCCGTCCTCGCCCTCAACGGCCTCGCCGCCCTGCTCGGCCTGGCCGGACCCTGGCTGCTCGGCCGGATCATCGACCGGGTCACCGACGGCGCCGCCACCGCCGACATCGACCGCCTCGGCCTGCTGCTGCTCGGCTGCGCCGCCGCCCAGCTCCTGACCAACCGCCAGGCCCGCTACCTGGCACACCGGTTCGGCGAACGGGCCGCCGCCCGGGTCCGCGAACAGCTCCTCGACCGGATCCTCGCCCTGCCCGCCGCCACCGCCGAGCGCACCGGCACCGGCGACCTCACCTCCCGCGGCACCACCGACGCCACCGCCGTCGGCGAGACCCTCCGGGACGCCGCCCCCGAACTCTTCGTGGCCGCCGCCCAGTCCCTGTTCATCCTCGGCGCGATCCTCACCGTCAGCCCCCTGCTGGGCGGTTGCGGCCTGCTCGGCGTCGTCGGCGTCGCCCTCGGCGCCCGCTGGTACCTGCGCCGCGCCCGCCCCGCCTACCTCGCCGACCGGGCCGCCAACGCCGGCCTCGCCGAAACCCTCTCCGCCACCGCGAACGGCGCCCGCACCATCGACGCCCTCGGCCTCCGGCAGCAGCGCCTCGACGCCGGCCACCGGGCCGTCGACGCCGCCAACCGCGCCCGGCTGCGCACCCTGCACCTGCGGCTGCGCTTCTTCGCCGTCATCAACCTCTCCTACACCCTGCCCGTCGTCCTGGTCCTCCCGCTCGGCGCCGTCCTGGTCGCCCACCACATCGTCACCCTCGGCGCGGCCGTGGCCGCCGTCCTGTACCTGCGGCGCATCGAGGAACCGCTGGACACCATCGTGGTCCTGCTCGAATCCGTCCAGAGCAGCACCGCCGCGTACGCCCGGGTCGAGGGCCTCGCCGCCACCCCCGCGGCGGCGGCCGCCCCGACCGCCGACCGCGAACCCGCCGACGACCGGATCCGGGTCACCGACGTCCGCTACGCCTACCCCGACGGGCCCGACGTGCTGCACGGCCTCGACCTCGACCTGCGCCCCGGCGAACGCCTCGCCGTGGTCGGCCCGTCCGGCTCCGGCAAGACCACCCTGGGCCGCCTGCTGGCCGGCATCGACCGGCCCCGCACCGGCACCGTCACCGTCGGCGGCGTCCCGCTCGCCGACCTCTCCCCCGAACGGCTGCGCCGTCAGGTCGTCCTGGTCACCCAGGAGCACCACGTCTTCCTCGGCACCCTCCGCGACAACCTGCGGATAGCCGCCCCCGACGCCGACGACCCCACCCTCACCGCCGCACTCGACGCCGTCGGCTGGCACCACGTCCTGCCCCACGGCCTCGACACCGACCTCGGCCCCGCCCACCGCCTCAACGGCGCCCAGGCCCAGCAACTCGCCCTCGCCCGCGTCATCCTGGCCGACCCCCACACCTTGATCCTCGACGAGGCCACCGCCCTCCTCGACCCCACCGCCGCCCGCAACACCGAACGCGCCCTCGCCGCCACCCTCACCGGCCGCACCGTCATCGCCATCGCCCACCGCCTCCACACCGCCCACGACGCCGACCGCGTGGCCGTCCTCACCCAGGGCCACTTGACCGACCTCGGCCCCCACGAAACCCTCGTCACCACGGACGGCCCGTACGCGAAGCTCTGGCACTCCTGGCAGGGATAGAACGCCCAGGCGCTGACGAGTGCGGAACCAGGGGCCCCCGAGCCCCTGGTCTGTCCCCCTTCGCCTGCCTTACCTGAGCACGCCCGCCTCCAGACCTCCCAGTTCCACCGGCACCGCCAACAGGCCCAGCTCCGCGATCGAGGCGAGTCGCGGATGGGCGGGAAGCACGCGCACCGTGTACCCGAACGGGCCCGTTCGCGACAGCTCCAGGTGTCCCTCGTAGCGGAGGCGTCCGTCCAGGTCGGGGCCGCCGACGGCGGGCTTCAGCGCCAGCGTCGTCGCCTCGGAGATCCGGTCGCTCTCGTCGACCCGGCCCGCGACGACCTGTACTTCGACGTCGTCCGGGCCGAGGCGTCCGAGGGCGACCTGGACCCGGAGGGCGAGTGTCACGCCGAGTTCCTGGGCCTCGCCGACGCCGTCCGCCTCGACGTGCTCCACCCGTACGGAGGGCCAGGCGTCGCGGACGGTGGCCTTCCAGGCGGCGAGGTCCTTCGCGCCGGCGTAGTCGCCGGCCCCGCCCGTCAGCCGCCGGCGGGCCGTCGCGGCGGGGACGTAGAGCCGTTCGACGTACTCGCGGACCATCCGTCCGGCGAGCACCTTGGGCCCCAGGGTGACCAGGGTGTGCCGGACCATCGAGATCCAGCGGTGCGGCAGCCCGTCCGCGGCGCGGTCGTAGAAGCGGGCGGCGACCTGGTGTTCGATCAGGTCGTAGAGGGCGGCGGCTTCGATGTCGTCGCGCCGTTCGGCCTCCTTGCTCTCCGGGTCGAGGACGCCCTCGCCGGTGCCGCCGTCGGCGGTGGGGATGGCCCAGCCGTTCTGGCCGTCGTACCACTCGTCCCACCAGCCGTCGAGGATGGACAGGTTGAGGCAGCCGTTCAGCGCGGCCTTCATGCCGGAGGTGCCGCAGGCCTCCAGGGGGCGGAGCGGGTTGTTCAGCCAGACGTCGCAGCCGGGGTAGAGGGCCTTGGCCATCGCCATGTCGTAGTCGGGCAGGAAGACGATGCGGTGGCGCACGGCGGGGTCGTCGGCGAAGGCGACGAGTTGCTGGATGAGTCGTTTGCCGCCGTCGTCGGCGGGGTGCGCCTTGCCGGCGACGACGATCTGCACGGGCCGTTCGGGGTGCAGCAGCAGGGCCCGGAGCCGGGCGGGGTCGCGGAGCATCAGGGTGAGCCGCTTGTAGGACGGGACGCGTCGGGCGAAGCCGATGGTGAGGACGTCCGGGTCGAGGACGGCGCCGGTCCAGCCGAGTTCGGCGGCGCCGGCGCCGCGCTGCTGCCAGGAGGCGCGCAGTCGCCGGCGGGCCTCGTCGACGAGTTGGGCGCGCAGGGTGCGGCGCAGTTCCCAGACCTCGGCGTTGCCGATCCGCTCCAGTCCGGTCCACTGGCCGGCGGTGCCGACGGCCATGGCTTCCTCGGCGCGTTCCTGGCCGATCTCGGTGGCGCCGAGGCGGACCACGGCGGGGTCGATCCAGGTGGGGGCGTGCACGCCGTTGGTGATCGAGGTGATGGGGACCTCGGGCGCGTCGAAGCCGGGCCACAGGCCGCGGAACATCTCCCGGCTGACGGCGCCGTGCAGGGTGGAGACGCCGTTGGCGCGCTGGGCGAGCCGCAGGCCCATGGCGGCCATGTTGAACAGCTTGGGGTCGCCGCCGGCCCAGCTCTCGGCGCCGAGCGCGAGCACCTGGTCGACCGGGACGCCCGGCAGTGCGGCGTCGCCGCCGAAGTGGCGGGCGACCAGGTCGCGGTCGAAGCGGTCGATGCCGGCGGGGACGGGCGTGTGGGTGGTGAACACGGTGCCGGCCCGGACGGCCTCCAGCGCGTCGGCGAAGCCGAGGCCGGGGTGGGCGGTGGTGAGTTCGGCGATCCGTTCCAGGCCGAGGAAGCCGGCGTGGCCCTCGTTGGTGTGGAACACCTCGGGTTCGGGGTGGCCGGTGAGTCGGGCGTAGGTGCGGACGGCGCGGACGCCGCCGATGCCGAGCAGTATTTCCTGCAGCAGCCGGTGTTCGCTGCCGCCGCCGTAGAGGCGGTCGGTGACGTCGCGCTCGGCGGGGCTGTTGGCCTCGATGTCGGAGTCGAGCAGCAGCAGCGGGACGCGGCCGACCTGGGCGCGCCAGACCTGGGCGGCGAGGGTGCGGCCGCCGGGCAGGGCGAGGTCGATCCGGCAGGGGGCGCCGTCGCTCTCGCGGAGCAGGGTGACGGCGAGCGCGTCGGGGTCGAGCAGGGGGTAGCGCTCCTGCTGCCAGCCGTCCCGGCTGAGCGACTGGCGGAAGTAGCCGTGCCGGTAGAAGAGTCCGACGCCGATGATCGGGACGCCGAGGTCGGAGGCGGCCTTGAGGTGGTCCCCGGCCAGGATGCCGAGGCCGCCGGAGTACTGCGGGAGGGCGGCGGCGATGCCGTACTCGGGCGAGAAGTAGGCGATGCCGGCGGGCAGGCCGCTCTCGGGGTCGGCGGCGCTCTGGTACCAGCGCGGGCCGGTGAGGTAGTCGCGCAGGTCGTCGGCGAGGTCGCCGAGCCGGCGCAGGAACCGCCGGTCGCCGGCCAGCGCGGCCAGTCGGGCCGCGGGGACTTCGCCCAGCAGTCGGACCGGGTCCTCCCCGACGGCGGCCCAGACGTCCGGGTCGACGGAGCGGAACAGCTCTCTGGTCTCGGGGTGCCAGGACCAGCGGAGGTTCAGCGCGAGCTCGTGCAGTGGCTGCAGTTGTTCGGGCAGGACGGTGCGGACGGTGAACCTGCGGATTGCCTTCACGGCTTGAAGCGTAGCCCCGCCCGTACGCCTGACGGGGCGTCAACTTGCGGTCGCTGCACCCGTTCGGAGCAGCGTTGAGATCGTTCCGGGCGCGTGGTGGCAAATCCCGGCGCACGACAGGCGCAGGCAGGTAAAACACGCGCCGTCGGGTGTGAACTCCTGGGAACGGAGGTGTTGCGGGGGCCTGTTTCGGCGCTGCATACCGGCTGAAACCGCGTGCCTACCCGGCCGTACCTCTTGCCCGCGGTGCGAGGATGCAACAAGGTCGTGGGTGCCGCTGGTGCACGATCGGACGGTCGTCCCACCGCTGCCTCCGGCCGGTGCAGGTCCGGTTTTGACGTGCCACCACACTCCTTAGCCCATTCGGCCCCAGTAGGCGTGTCTTTGCGTGTCCTCGTTCCCCGACCGGTCGTTTTCCGGTGGGCTGGGTCACGCGGGGGCGCGCACCGGGCGACGCGCGCCGGGACACGTGCGTTCGGCGCGGCGGGTCCCGCTGCGGCGGTCGGCGGGCGAGGTGTCCGGGTCCGTCGGCGCGGGGCCGGCCCGGGCCGCACGTCCTTCCTCACCCAGTAGTCCTCCCGGTACTCTCCCGGCGTCGTCCGCCGGGCAGAGCTGCCGCCGATCTCGGGCAGGAGCTTGGCATGCACGGCGACACGCGGGACCAGTCCACGGTACCGACGGACCACACCCCTGACGGACCGTCGACCGGGGAGCCCCCGGTGCCGGCCCCGCGCACCGCGGCGGCCCGCAGGCGGGCGGCCGCACCGGCCGACAAACGCGCGAGCACCCCGCGCAAGGCCGCGTCGAAACGGACCACCACCGTCAGGTCCGCCGCGGCCCCGCCCTCCGGCGCCCCCTCGGCTACCTCCGCACCCGCCGCGCCCGCCGCCGGCGGCACGTCGTCCCCGCACAAATCCCCGACCCGCCCCACCCGCACCAGAACAGAGAGCGACACCGTGATCGGCCGCATCCCCGTGCTTGACGTGACCCCGCTCGTCGACGCCGGCCGGCGTCCGGCCAAGGCCGTGGAGGGCGAACGCTTCCTGGTCTCCGCCACGGTGTTCCGCGAGGGCCACGACGCGGTGGGGGCCAATGTGGTGCTGCGCGACCCGCGCGGCCGGTCCGGACCGTGGACGCCGATGCGCGAGCTGTCCGAGGGCAGCGACCGCTGGGGCGCGTACGTGACGCCGACCGCGCCGGGCCGCTGGTCGTACCTGGTGGAGGCGTGGGGCGACCCGGTGGCGACCTGGCGCAGGCACGCGGCGGTGAAGCTGCCGGCCGGGATCGACACCGCGCTGGTGCTGGAGGAGGGCGCCCTGCTGCTGGAGCGGGCGGCGGCCGGGGTGCCGAAGAAGGAGGGCCGGGCCCAGGTGCTGGCCGCGGTGGACGCGCTGCGCGACTCCGGCCTGCCGCCGCTGAGCCGCTACGCGGCGGCGCTGGTGCCGGAGGTGACGTCGCTGCTGGACCGCTTCCCGCTGCGCGAGCTGCTCTCGGCGACCCGCCCGCAGCCGCTCCAGGTGGACCGCAAGCGGGCGCTGTTCGGCGCCTGGTACGAGTTCTTCCCGCGCTCGGAGGGCGCGGTGGTCGACCCGAACGGGGTGGAGCCGCCGGTCTCCGGCACCTTCCGGACGGCCGCCGAGCGGCTGCCCGCGGTGGCCGCGATGGGCTTCGACGTGGTCTACCTGCCGCCGATCCACCCGATCGGCCGGGCCCACCGCAAGGGCCCGGACAACTCCCTGGAGGCCGGTCCGCAGGACGTCGGCTCGCCGTGGGCGATCGGCTCCCCGGAGGGCGGCCACGACGCCGTCCACCCGGACCTGGGCACCCTGGAGGACTTCGACCACTTCGTCGCGGAGGCCGGTGCGCTGGGCCTGGAGGTGGCGCTGGACTTCGCGCTCCAGTGCTCGCCGGACCACCCGTGGGTGCACAAGCACCCGGAGTGGTTCAGCCACCGCGCGGACGGCACGATCGCGTACGCCGAGAACCCGCCGAAGAAGTACCAGGACATCTACCCCGTCAACTTCGACCAGGACTTCGACGGGATCGTCCGCGAGACGGTGCGGATCCTGCGGTTCTGGATGGGCCACGGGGTGCGGATCTTCCGGGTCGACAACCCGCACACCAAGCCGGTGAACTTCTGGGAGAAAGTGCTCGCGGACATCGCCCGCACCGACCCGGACGTGCTGTTCCTGGCGGAGGCGTTCACCCGCCCGGCGATGATGCACACGCTGGCCAAGGTCGGCTTCCACCAGTCCTACACGTACTTCACCTGGCGCGACACCAAGGCCGAGCTGACGGAGTACCTGGCCGGGCTGACCGGTGAGGCCGCCGCCTGGATGCGGCCGAACTTCTTCGCCAACACCCCGGACATCCTGCCCGAGTACCTGCAGACCGGCGGCCCGGCGGCGTTCGCGGTGCGGGCGGTGCTGGCGGCGGCGCTGTCGCCGACCTTCGGGGTGTACGCCGGGTTCGAGCTGTTCGAGAACGAGCCCGCGAAGCCCGGTTCGGAGGAGTACCTGCACTCGGAGAAGTACGAGCTGCGGCCGCGCGACTGGACCAGGCCGGACTCCCTCGCACCGCTGCTGACCGCCCTGAACCGGCTGCGCCGCCGGCATCCCGCGCTGCAGCAGCTGCGGGACCTGCGCTTCCACCCCGTCGACAACGAGCGGATCATCGCGTTCTCGAAGAGCGCCGTCACCGAGGACGGCCTGGAGGACCGGGTGATCTGCGTGGTCAACCTGGACCCGCACCACGTCCAGGAGGCCACCGTCACGCTCGACGTGCCGGGGCCGCTGACGGTGCACGACGAGCTGACCGGCGCGACGTACGCCTGGGGCCGTCACAACTACGTCCGGCTCGATCCCTCTACCGGGCCGGCCCACCTCCTCACGGTTCGGAGGAACCCGCAGTGACAGTCAACGAGCCCGTCCCCGACACCTTCGCCGACACCCCCGCCCGGGACCGCGACCCCGAGTGGTTCAAACGCGCGGTCTTCTACGAGGTCCTGGTGCGTTCGTTCCAGGACAGCAACGGCGACGGCGTCGGAGACCTCAAGGGGCTCACCTCGCGGCTCGACTACCTCCAGTGGCTGGGTGTGGACTGCCTCTGGCTGCCCCCGTTCATGAACTCCCCGCTGCGGGACGGCGGTTACGACGTCTCGGACTACCAGTCGGTGCTCCCGGAGTTCGGCAACCTGGCCGACTTCGTGGAGTTCGTCGACGCGGCCCACGCCCGCGGCATGCGGGTGATCATCGACTTCGTGGTGAACCACACCAGCGACCAGCACGCGTGGTTCCAGGCCTCCCGCAGCGACCCGGACGGCCCGTACGGCGACTTCTACATGTGGGCCGACGACGACAAGCAGTACCCGGACGCACGGATCATCTTCGTCGACACCGAGACCTCCAACTGGACGTACGACCCGGTCCGCAAGCAGTACTACTGGCATCGTTTCTTCAGCCACCAGCCGGATCTGAACTACGACAATCCGCGGGTGCAGGAGGAGGTGATGGCGGCCCTGCGGTTCTGGCTGGACCTCGGCATCGACGGCTTCCGGCTGGACGCGGTGCCGTACCTGTACGCCCGCGAGGGCACCAACTGCGAGAACCTGCCGGAGACGCACGACTTCCTGCGCCGGGTCCGCAAGGAGATCGACGCCAACTACCCGGACACCGTGCTGCTGGCGGAGGCCAACCAGTGGCCGGAGGACGTGGTCGACTACTTCGGCGACTTCGGCTCCGGCGGCGACGAGTGCCACATGGCGTTCCACTTCCCGGTGATGCCGCGGATCTTCATGGCGGTCCGCCGGGAGTCCCGCTACCCGGTCTCCGAGATCCTCGCGAAGACCCCGGCGATCCCCTCCGGCTGCCAGTGGGGGATCTTCCTGCGCAACCACGACGAGCTGACCCTGGAGATGGTCACCGACGAGGAGCGCGACTACATGTACGCGGAGTACGCGAAGGACCCGCGGATGCGGGCCAACGTGGGCATCCGCCGCCGGCTCTCCCCGCTGCTGGAGAACGACCGCAACCAGGTCGAGCTGTTCACCGCGCTGCTGCTCTCGCTGCCCGGCAGCCCGGTGCTGTACTACGGCGACGAGATCGGCATGGGCGACAACATCTGGCTCGGCGACCGGGACGGCGTACGCACCCCGATGCAGTGGACGCCGGACCGCAATGCGGGTTTCTCGTCCGCCGACCCGGGCAGGCTCAGTCTGCCGCCCATCATGGACCCGGTGTACGGCTTTCAGGTGACCAACGTCGAGGCGCAGCAAAGCAGTTCGAGTTCGCTGCTGCACTGGACGCGTCGCATGATCGAGATTCGCAAGCTCAACCCCGCGTTCGGCCTCGGCGGCTACACGGAGCTGCCCTCCAGCAACCCCGCGGTGCTGGCCTTCGTGCGCGAGTACGAGGGCGACCTGGTCATGTGCGTGAACAACTTCTCGCGGTTCGCGCAGCCGACCGAACTGGACCTGCGGCAGTACGGGGGGCGGTACCCGGTCGAGCTGATCGGCGGCGTGCGGTTCCCCACCATCGGCGAGTGGCCGTACCTGTTGACGCTGGCCGGCCACGGCTTCTACTGGTTCCAGCTGCGCCAGTCCCCGGCGAAGGCGTCCGGGGCGAAGTAGCGGCGGGGGCCACTGCGCCACGCTCGTTCACCGAACGATCCCCAGGCCCCGACAGGCCCCGATCGGGACACCCGTTCCGCGGGCGCGCGAGTTGTTCCGCGCGCCCCCGGAGGTCTTCGCACCACCGCGTACGGAGAACAGCCCAACGGCCATCCACACGAAGGCGTGACACCGAGCCAGCGGCTCGCGTGCCGTCGCCGCCGCGCCGTCGAAATCCGGAAGAGTGAAGGGCCCGGCCACGACCCGTCGGGCAGCCGCCCGCTTCCGGGGAAAGGGAGTCATGTCCGAAACCTCCCGTTCTCAAGCCCACCTGCACCGTGATCCGTCCGCCGCCCCCGGGCCGGTCGGCACGCGGGCGCCGGGGGCCCGGAGAACCGCCGCGGGAGTCAGCGAGCTGGTCCAGGCGGCCCTGCCGCTGATCGCCGAATGGCTTCCCACCCAGCGCTGGTACGCCGGCAAGGGCCGGCCGATCGCCGCCCTGGTCCCGGTGATCGGCACGCCGCTCCAGGTCGGCGACCCGGCGCTGCTGCACCTGCTGCTGCGGGTGGAGCACGGCGGGGCGGCCGCCGGCCCCGGCGACGTCTACCAGCTGCTGCTGGGCATCCGCTCGGAGCGGCCCGCGGCGGTCGGGCAGCGGGCGGTGCTGGGCCGACTGGCGGGCGGCACCTACGACGGCGCGACGCTCTACGACGCGGTGCACGACCCGGAGCTGACGGGCCGGCTGCTGGAGCACCTGGCCACCGGCGACCGGTTCGGTTCGCTGTCGTTCCGCCGCACCCCGGGCCCGGGCCTGCCCGGCAACATCCCGGGACGGGCGTCCACCGCCGAGCAGTCCAACTCCTCGGTGATCTACGACACCGCGTTCATCCTGAAGCTGTTCCGCCGGATCAGTCCCGGGACCAACCCCGACCTGGAACTGTCGCTGGCGCTGTCCCGGGCCGGCTCGACCCGCATCCCCCGGGTCGCCGCCTGGTTCGAGTGCCGGCTGGAGCGCTCCGAGCCCGCCACCCTGGGCCTGCTGCAGCGCTACCTGCCGGACGCCGAGGACGGCTGGGAGCTGGCGCTCGACCAGGTCGCCCGGCTGAAGGGCGACCCGTCGCCGGGCAACTTCGCGATCGAGGCGCACCGGCTGGGCCGGGCCACCGCCGAGGTGCACCGGGTGCTGGCCCGCTCGATGCCCACCACCCGGCTGGACCGGCCGCGGATCGCGGAGCTGGCGGGCGCGATGGCCGACCGGCTGGACGCCGCGGTCACCGCGGTGCCCGGCCTGCTGCGCTACCGCTCCGCGCTGCGCTCCGCCTTCCAGCAGCTGACGGCCGCCCACCTGGACGGGCTGCTGGTCCAGCGCATCCACGGCGACCTGCACCTGGGCCAGGCGATGCGCACCCCGCAGGGCTGGGTGCTGCTGGACTTCGAGGGCGAGCCGGCCAAGCCGCTGGCCGAGCGCCGCCTGCCGCAGCCCGCGCTGCGGGACGTCGCCGCGATGCTCCGCTCCTTCGACTACGCGGCCGCCCACCTGCTGGCCGGCGCCCCCGCCCAGGACCCGGAACTGGCCCACCTGGCCGCCGCCTGGGCGGTCCGCAACCGGGCCGCGTACTGCGCCGGGTACACCGCGGGCGGCGGCGCCGATCCGTCCGCGTCCCCGGAGCTGATGCGCGCGCTGGAGATCGACAAGGCCGTGTACGAGGTGGTGTACGAGGCACGGCACCGGCCGAGCTGGCTGCCGATCCCGCTGGCCGCGATCAACCGGCTGGCCGACTCCGCCTGACAGTCCGCCCGGCCTCCCCGGCCGGGCGGTCCGCTCTCCCGGCAGTAACCCCGACCCGTTCGCAGGAATCCAGGAGGCCTCCGCCGTGACCCCGCTCGGTCCGCTCGACCCGTCCCTGCCGGCCGACCGCCAACCGGCTGTCCCGGCCACCTTCCGGAACGGCGAGCACGGCAGGGGGGCCGGCCGGCAGTCCCCGACGAAGCCCGCGCGGCCGGCCGGCGCGGCGCCGGAGAGCCCGGCGGCGGCCGCTCCCCGAAGGGCCGAACGCCCGACGAAGTCCCGTCCGGCGCCCGCCCGGCCCGCTCCGGGCTCGGCGCTGCGCCTGCCGGAGGCGCCGCTGCCGCCCGGCGAGGTGGAGCGCCTGGTGTCCGGCGCGCACCACGACCCGCACGCCCTGCTGGGGGCGCACGCGCTGCCGACGGGCACCGCGATCCGGGTGCTGCGCCCGTTCGCCGAGCGGGTGGTGGTGGAGACCGCGCTCGGCCCGGCCGAGCTGACGCACCAGCAGGCGGGCCTGTTCACCGGCCTGCTGACGGGTCGGCAGTTCCCCGCCTACTCGCTGAAGGTGACGTACCCGGGCGGGGAGCCGCTGGAGCAGCAGGACGGCTACCGGTTCGCCCCGACGCTCGGCGAGCTGGACCTGCACCTGATCTCGGAGGGCCGGCACGAGCAGCTGTGGCACGCGCTCGGCTCGCACGTGCGCACCGTGGACGGGGTGGCCGGCACCTCGTTCGCGGTGTGGGCGCCGAACGCCGTCGGGGTGCGGCTGGTCGGCTCGTTCAACCACTGGAACGGCACCGCGCACCCGATGCGCTCGCTGGGCTCGTCCGGCGTGTGGGAGCTGTTCGTGCCGGGCCTCGGCGAGGGCGCGCAGTACAAGTACCAGATCCTGACCCGCTCCGGCCGGATGGTGGAGAAGGCCGACCCGCTGGCCCGCGCCGCCCAGTGCCCGCCGGACACCGCCTCGGTGGTGACGGTCTCCCGGTACGAGTGGCAGGACGCCGAGTGGATGGCGGCGCGGGCGCGCACCGTCCACCACCGGGCCCCGATGTCGGTCTACGAGCTGCACCTCGCCTCCTGGCGGCCGGATCTGACGTCCTACCGGCAGATCGCCGAGGCGCTGCCTGGCTACCTGACCGAACTGGGCTTCACCCACGTCGAGTTCATGCCGGTGATGGAGCACCCGTTCGGCGGTTCCTGGGGCTACCAGGTGTCCGGCTTCTACGCCCCGACGGCCCGGCTCGGCACCCCCGACGACTTCCGCCACCTGGTCGACACCCTGCACCGGCACGGCATCGGCGTGCTGGTCGACTGGGTGCCCGCGCACTTCCCGAAGGACGACTTCGCACTGGCCCGTTTCGACGGCGAGCCGCTGTACGAGCCGGCCGACCCGCAGCGCGCCGAGCACCCGGACTGGGGGACGCTGGAGTTCGACTACGGCCGCACCGAGGTGCGCAACTTCCTGGTCGCCAACGCGGTGTACTGGTGCGAGGAGTTCCACGTGGACGGCCTGCGGGTGGACGCGGTCGCCTCGATGCTCTACCTCGACTACTCCCGCGAGGGCGGCGGCTGGTCGCCCAACCGGTTCGGCGGCCGGGAGAACCTGGACGCGGCGTCCTTCCTGCAGGAGATGAACGCCACCGTCTACCGGCGCTGCCCGGGCGTGCTGACCGTCGCCGAGGAGTCCACCGCCTGGGACGGCGTCACCCGGCCCACCGACACCGGCGGCCTGGGCTTCGGCCTCAAGTGGAACATGGGCTGGATGCACGACTCGCTGGTCTACATGTCCAAGGAGCCGGTGCACCGCAGGTACCACCACAACGAGATGACCTTCTCGATGGTCTACGCGTACTCGGAGAACTACATCCTGCCGATCTCGCACGACGAGGTGGTGCACGGCAAGCAGGCGCTGGTCTCCAAGATGCCCGGCGACTGGTGGCAGCAGCGCGCCAACCACCGCGCCTACCTGGGCTTCATGTGGGCCCACCCGGGCAAGCAACTGCTGTTCATGGGGCAGGAGTTCGCCCAGGGCGCGGAGTGGGAGCACGAGAGCGGCCCGCAGTGGTGGGTGCTGGACGAGGCGTGGGAGGCGCACGCCGACCACCGGGGCGTGCAGCGGCTGGTCGGCGACCTGAACCGGGTCTACCGGGACACCCCCGCGCTGTACGAGCAGGACACCGTCCCGGCCGGGTTCCGCTGGCTGGACGGCGGCGCGGCCGACGACAACGTGTTCTCCTTCGTCCGGTTCGCCGCCGACGGCGGCCCGCTGGTGGCGGTCTGCAACTTCTCCCCCGTGGTCCGGCACGGCTTCCGGGTCGGCCTGCCCCGGCTGGAGGGCGGCGAGCAGCTGTGGGAGGAGGCGCTGAACACCGACGCCGAGCGGTACGGCGGCAGCGGGATCGCCAACTCCCTGCCGGTGAAGGCGGAGGGCGCGCAGTGGAACGGCCAGCCCCGTTCGGCGGAGCTGGTGCTGCCGCCGCTGGCCACCGTCTGGCTCCGTCCGGCCCGTTGACGGCCCGACGCGCCGTCGGTCGGACACGGAGGACTTCCGGCACCCCCGGGCGGCCCTAACGGCAGTGCCGCAGCCCGGTCCGAATGTCGTACGAAGGTATGGTCAAGATGACCGCAGCCTGAGAAAGACGGACGGAGAGTTCCACCGTGGCGAGCAGCGTGTACGTGACCGGGATCGACCGGGGGGACGGCCGACAGGTCGTGGAACTCGGGGTCATGGAACTGCTGACCCGTCAGGTGGACCGGGTCGGGGTGTTCCGGCCGCTGGTGCACACCTCGGACGGCGGACAGCCGGCCACCGACCACGTGGTGGAGCTGCTGCGCAGCC
Source organism: Kitasatospora sp. CB02891 (assembly GCF_002803145.1). Taxonomy (NCBI): domain Bacteria; kingdom Bacillati; phylum Actinomycetota; class Actinomycetes; order Kitasatosporales; family Streptomycetaceae; genus Kitasatospora; species Kitasatospora sp. CB02891. The sequence continues at coordinate 96,148 of NZ_NNBO01000010.1, forward strand.
GCTACCGGCTGGACCTGCCCACCACCGAGCTGTACGGGCTTACCTACGACGAGGCGGCGGCCCTGCAGGCCGCCCGCGGCCAGGACGAGCTGGTCTCCGTCCTGGTCGACCGGTTCCACCAGCTGGAGCGGCGCTGCCAGGCGGTGCTGGTGCTCGGCACCGACTACTCGGACACGAACATCCCGGACGAGCTGGCCTTCAACGCCCGGCTGGCGAACGAGTTCGGGGCGGCCGTCCTCCCGGTGGTCGGCGGGCGGCAGGACGACCCGCAGGCCGTGGTCGCGGAGGTCCGCAACGCCCACCGGGCCTACCGCGACCTGGGCTGCTCGATCCTGGCGATGATCGCCAACCGGGTGGCGCCGGGCGTCAAGCAGCAGGTGCAGCGGGCGCTGACCGAGAAGCTCCCGGTGCCGGTGTACGTCGTCCCGGAGGAGCCGTCGCTGGCCGCGCCGACCGTGGCGCAGCTGGTCGAGGCGACCGGCGCGACGGTGCTGCTCGGCGACGCGGCCGGGCTGTCCCGGGACGTGCGGAAGTTCGTGTTCGGCGGCGCGATGCTGCCGACCTTCCTGAACGCGCTGTCCGACGGCGCCCTGGTGGTCACCCCGGGCGACCGGGCGGACCTGCTGATCGGCGCGCTGGCGGCGCACGCGGCGAGCTCCCCGCCGATCGCCGGCGTGCTGCTCACGCTCGGCCAGCACCCGGGCCCGGACGTGATGGCGCTGGCCTCCCGGCTCGCCCCGGGCACGCCGGTGGCGGAGGTCGAGGAGGGTTCCTGGCTGACCGCCACGACGCTCACCCACCTGGAGGGCCGGATCGGCCCGAACAGCCCGCGCAAGGCCGAGATCGCCCTCGGCCTGTTCGAACTGCACGTCGACACCGCCGAGTTGACCAGCCGGATCGAGCTGACCCGCTCCGAGCGGGTGACCCCGATGATGTTCGAGCACGCGCTGCTGGAACGGGCCCGCGCCGACCGCCGGCACATCGTGCTCCCCGAGGGCGCCGAGGACCGGGTGCTGCGCGCCGCCGAAGTGCTGCTGCGCCGCAACATCTGCGACCTGACCCTGCTCGGCGAGCCGGAGGCGGTGCACCGCCGGGCCGCCGCGCTCGGCATCGAGTTCCCGCAGGCCGGCGACTCCGGCTCCCGGCTGCGGATCGTCGACCCGGCGGCCAGCCCGCTGCGCCAGCAGTTCGCCGAGCTGTACGCCAAGGCCCGGGCGCACAAGGGCATGACGGTCGAGCGGGCGCTCGACGTGGTCACCGACGTCTCGTACTTCGGCACCCTGATGGTGCAGGAGGGCATCGCGGACGGCATGGTCTCCGGCGCGGTGCACTCGACGGCGGCGACCATCCGCCCGGCGTTCGAGGTGATCAAGACCTCGCCGGACGCGTCGATCGTCTCCTCGGTGTTCTTCATGTGCCTGGCCGACAAGGTGCTGGTCTACGGCGACTGCGCGGTCAACCCGGACCCGGACGCCCAGCAGCTGGCCGACATCGCCGTCCAGTCCGCCGAGACCGCCGCCCAGTTCGGGGTGGAGCCGCGGGTGGCGATGCTGTCGTACTCGACCGGCACCTCGGGCTCCGGCGCGGACGTGGACAAGGTCCGCAAGGCCACCGAGCTGGTCCGCGCGCTGCGCCCGGACCTGCTGGTGGAGGGGCCGATCCAGTACGACGCGGCGGTGGACGCGCGCGTCGCGCAGACCAAGCTGCCGGGCTCGCCGGTGGCGGGCCGGGCCACCGTGCTGGTCTTCCCGGACCTCAACACCGGCAACAACACCTACAAGGCGGTGCAGCGGTCGGCCGGCGCGATCGCGGTCGGCCCGGTGCTGCAGGGCCTGAACAAGCCGGTGAACGACCTGTCCCGGGGCGCCCTGGTCGAGGACATCGTCAACACCGTGGCGATCACCGCGATCCAGTCCCAGACCCAGTCCGCCGAGGGAGGCGCGCAGTGACCACCGGTACCCGTGTCCTGGTGCTGAACGCCGGGTCGTCCTCGGTGAAGTACCAGCTGATCGACATGCTGGACGGCTCCCGGCTGGCGTCCGGCCTGGTGGAGCGGATCGGCGAGGTCGAGGGCCGGCTGCTGCACCTGCCGCTGACCGGGGAGCCGCGCGAGTCGGTGCGGCGGTTCGCCGACCACGACGGGGCGCTGCGGGCGGTCGCCGACGAGCTGGCCGCGGACCTGATGGGCCTGGACTCGCCGGAGCTGGCGGCGATCGGCCACCGGGTGGTGCACGGCGGTCTGCGCTTCACCCGGCCGACGCTGATCAACGACGCGGTGGTGGCGGAGATCCGCCGGCTGATCCCGGTGGCGCCGCTGCACAACCCGGCGAACATCACCGGCATCGAGGTGGCCCGCTCGATGCGCCCGGACCTGCCGCAGGTCGCGGTGTTCGACACCGCCTTCCACGCCACCCTGCCGGAGCACGCGGCCCGGTACGCGATCGACCGGAAGACCGCCGACGAGCACCGGGTGCGCCGCTACGGCTTCCACGGCACCTCGCACCAGTACGTCTCCCGGGCGACCGCCCGGCTGCTGGGCCGCGACCCGGCCGAGCTGAACGTGATCGTGCTGCACCTGGGCAACGGCGCGTCGGTGTCGGCGGTGGCCGGCGGGGTGTGCGTGGAGACCTCGATGGGCCTGACGCCGCTGGAGGGCCTGGTGATGGGCACCCGTTCCGGTGACGTGGACCCGGGCCTGGTGTTCCACCTGCACCGGGTGGGCGGCCTGACCGTCGATCAGATCGACGACCTGCTGAACCGCCGCAGCGGCCTGCTCGGCCTGTGCGGCGACAACGACATGCGCGAGGTGGTGCGCCGGGCCCAGGACGGCGACGAGGACGCCAAGCTGGCCTTCGACTCGTACGTGCACCGGATCCGCCGCTACCTGGGCGGCTACTACGCGGTGCTGGGCCGGGTGGACGCCGTCGCCTTCACCGCCGGTGTCGGCGAGAACTCCGCGGAGGTCCGGGCGGCGGTCTGTGCCAATCTGGAGGAGCTGGGAATTTCGGTGGATCCGGAGCTGAACGCGGTGCGTTCGCGCCACGCCCGGGTGATCTCGCCGTCCTACGGCCGGGTGACCGTCGCCGTGGTGCCCACCGACGAGGAACTGGAGATCGCCCAGCAGACGTTCGCGCTGGTCCACGAGGTGTAGGGCCGACGCGGGCTGACTACCCGTCAGTATCCCATCCCTCGGAATGTTCGTTGGCGATATCTGACGATTCGAGCCGAATGCATCGATAACACGAACGGATAGACTGACGGATATGCGCCGAGCGAAAATTGTCTGCACCCTGGGTCCCGCCACGGACTCCTACGAACAGCTGAAGGCCATCGTCGAAGCGGGCATGAACGTCGCCCGACTGAACATGAGCCACGGCTCCCACGCCGAGCACGAGGACCGGTACCGCCGCGTCCGCCAGGTGTCGGAGGACACCGGCCGCACCATCGGCGTGCTGGCCGACCTGCAGGGCCCCAAGATCCGTCTGGCGACCTTCGCCAACGGCCCGGTGACCGTTGACAACGGCGACACGTTCACCATCACCACCGAGGACGTCCCCGGTGACCAGTACATCTGCGGCACCACCTACAAGGGCCTGCCCGGTGACGTGAAGCCCGGCGACCCGATCCTGATCAACGACGGCGTCATCGCCCTGGAGGTCGTCAGCGTCGACGGCCCGCGGGTGCGGACCGTGGTGGTCGAGGGCGGTGTGCTCTCCAACAACAAGGGCATCAACCTGCCCGGCGCGGCGGTCAACGTGCCCGCGCTGTCCGAGAAGGACAAGGACGACCTGCGCTTCGCCCTGCGACTGGGCGTCGACATGGTCGCGCTGTCGTTCGTCCGCAACGCCGCGGACATCGACGACGTCCACAAGGTCATGGACGAGGTCGGCATTCGTGTGCCGGTCATCGCCAAGATCGAGAAGCCGCAGGCCGTCGAGGCGATGGAGGAGATCGTCCTCGCCTTCGACGCGATCATGGTGGCCCGCGGCGACCTGGCGGTCGAGTACCCGCTGGAGAAGGTGCCGCTGGTCCAGAAGCAGCTGGTCACCCTGGCCCGTCGGAACGCCAAGCCGGTGATCGTCGCCACCCAGATGATGGAGTCGATGATCCACGCCTCGCGCCCGACCCGCGCCGAGGTCTCCGACGTCGCCAACGCAATCCTGGACGGCGCGGACGCCGTGATGCTGTCCGCCGAGTCCAGCGTCGGCAAGTATCCGGTCGAGACCGTCAAGACCATGAGCAGGATCGCCGAGAAGGCCGAGGAGGAGCTGCTCTCGCAGGGCCTCCAGCCGCTCAACCCGGGCCGCAAGCCGCGCACCCAGGGCGGCTCGGTCGCCCGCGCCGCGTGCGAGCTGGGCGACTTCCTCAACGGCCAGGCCCTGATCGCCTTCACCAAGTCCGGCGACACCGCCCGCCGGCTGTCCCGCTACCGCTCGCCGATCCCGGTGATCGCCTTCACCCCGGACGTCGCCACCCGCAACCAGCTCTCGCTGAGCTGGGGCGTCGAGGCGTACGTCACCGAGCAGGTGGCCACCACGGACGCGATGGTCGAGCAGGTCGACCGCGAGCTGCTGAAGCTGGGCCGCCTCGCCGAGGGCGACACCGTGATCGTCACCGCCGGCGTGCCGGTCGGCATCCCGGGCACCACCAACATGGTCCAGGTCCACCACCTGGGCACCCGCGGCGGCCGCTGACACCGGCGGCACCCGCACGAGAAGGCCCCCGACGGTTCGCCGTCGGGGGCCTTCCTCGCAGCTGACGACGGCTCAGCCGTCGTACGGCTCCTTGTCGTTGAACAGCCGCATGCCCGGGATCTTCAGGTCGCCGCCGAACTGGCCGGCCTGCACCGCCTTGGCGCCGGTGAGCGTCAGGTCCAGCGGGATCGGCACCGCGCCCAGCAGGTCCCACAGCCACTTCGGCAGGGTGTCCGGGGTCAGTGTGATCTCGCCCAGGTCGATCGGTATCGGCAGGCCGTAGATCGCCGCCAGGTGCCCGGACAGGCTCTCCACGTACATGGTGATCGGGCCGTTGCGCATGGTGGAGGTCGATCCCTCGCGGCTCTTCACGTGGAAGGTGAGGCCCGGGATCTGGATGGTCGACATGTCCAGGTTCTCGATGTCGACGCTGTCGGTGGTGAACTTCAGCACCCGCTTGGTGCCGCTCTCCGTGGTGACGTCGTAGACGCCGTTGAACACCGAGCCGTGCAGCGCCAGCCGGGTCGAGTGCAGCACCCAGTTCTGGTCCGGCACCACGTGGCCCTTGGGCGCGGCCTTCGCCGCCAGGCCCCGGGTGCTCACCAGGCAGTTCGGGTCGGCCGACGCCGACGCCGAGGCGGACGCGGACGACTTCGGCGCCTTGCTCGACGGGGCCTTCGTGCCGGTGGCGGCCGGCTCCGACGGCCCGGCCGGGGCGTCCGGCGCGGCGGGCGCCCCGGTGGCCGGCCGCCCGGTCGCCGAGGGGCTCGGGGCGGCGGACGGCTTCGCGGTGGGGCTCGGGGTGGCGGTGGGCGCGGGGGACGCGGCCTTCGGCGCGGTCGACGGGGTGGCGGTCGCGGCGGCGCCCGGGTGGATCAGGTTGTTCCACCAGTCGTCGATGGCCCCGGCCTGCTGCACCCCGGTGCCCGCCGGAGCGCCGTTCGGCGTCACGTGGGCGGCGGACTGCACGCCGGCCGAGCCGGTGAACACCGCCGGCACCGCGGCGGCACTGCCCGCGGGCGCCTGCCCGGACTGCGCGGCCATCGCCTGGCTCACCGAGGAGTCCGGCTGCACCGCGATCTCGCTCTTCGGGACGGGCGTCTCCTTGAGCACGGCGTCCGGGCTGCTCGCGCAGGCCCCGGACTGCGGGTCGGCCGCCACCGCCAGGGTCGGCGCGTAGGCGGCGCCGACCAGCAGCGCGGTCGGCACGGCGGCGATCGCCAGCGCCCGCCCGCGCAGCCGGGACCGCACGCCCTCGCGTGGCACCGCGTGCCGCGGACCGGGAACCGCCGGCTTCTCCGAGTCGGTCACCGCTGCTCCCCCTCCGCGTGCGCTGTCGGTGCGGCTCCGTACTCCAGCGGCTGCTCCGCCGCGGCCTGCGCGGGCAGCTGCGCGGTCGGCGCGGCGTCCTGGGGTGCGGCGGCCATCCCGGCCGCCATCCCGGCCGCCGTCTCGGCGGCCTCCGGCCCGGCGGCCGGGAGCGGCTGCAGCGGCGCCCAGGAGACCAGCAGGCCGCCGGCGATCAGGCCCGGGATCGCGCCCATGCCGAAGCCGCCCAGGTTGGAGACCGGGATGGAGATCAGCGCCAGGATGGTGGTCGCCACCCCGCAGAACACCCGCACCACCGGCTGGAACCAGACGGTGACGCCGAGCACCATCATCAGGAGGCCGATCAGCAGCGAGCCGGCCCCGGCGGTGGTGGCCATCGCCACGGTCAGGCCGCCCAGCTTGAGGTGGGCGTACGGGAAGTACAGGATCGGGAGGCCGGCGATCACGGCCAGCAGGCCACCCCAGAACGGCCGGGTGCGCCGCCAGGCGCGGAACCCCCGCCGGCCTCGACGGACCAGGCCGGCCGGGTCCTCGGGCCAGGCTTCGACGGTTGCGCTGGACATGGTGCGACTCCTCGATGGTGGGTCCGAGGGGGAAATACGGATGGCCCCGGGTACGCCGGGGTGCGGCCCGAGGGAGCGGCGCGATGCCGCCCCCTCGGACCGGTGGTCCACGGTCGGGCCCGCCTGACGGGCCGTCAGTCGCGGACTAGTAGCACTCGTTGGCGCCCTGGGTGATGTTCAGGTTCAGGCCCGGGAGCGTGAAGGTGCCCGCCGAGGTGGCCCAGGCGGTCTGCTGGACCTTCGACAGGTCCGCGGACTTGGCGGACTGCGCGAAGCCCTGCGCGCCGGTCGGCACCTTGCCGCCGTCGTTCTTGAGCTTGTCGATGGCCGAACCCTGCAGGGTGCCGGCGTCCTGGCCGATGTTGATGCTGTGGAACTCGGCGTCGGCGTTCAGCTGGTTCATGTCGATCAGCAGCTGCTGGGCGTGAACCTGCTTGGCCTCGTCGGGGCTGTTGCCGGCCTTGAGGACCAGGGTCCACTTGCCGAGCGGGCCGAGGTCGGTGACGACCGACTGGCACAGGTTCTGCAGCCGGGCGGTGTCGAACGCCGAGATGGCGACCGGGTGCGCGGTCTTGCCGTCGGCCTGCATGTCGACGCCGCCGAACTGCGAGAAGTTCTCGCCGTGCAGCTGGTCGACGGTGACCTTGAACTGCTGGCCGGAGACCGCGAACGAGGCCGCGAGCGCCGAGTTGGCCAGGGAGACGCCGATCGCGGCGGTGGCCGCGACGCTGGGCACCATCACCAGGGCGAAGCGCTTCCAGCGGGTCTTGCCGTAAGACGTGGACATGCGAGTCCTCCTTCTAGGACGTACATCTCCGGCCGTTCCGGTGCGTCCCGCACCCGGTTCGACCCGAAATGGGAGAGAGCTACGTCCTCGGTAGCGGAGAGCGCCTGGCGCCGTGGGGACGGCATGGGCGATCACCCCGAGCGACAACCGTGCGAACGCGCGGGATGCGCGACCGCCGAGGCCAGGAACCGCCGCGTGGGATCTGCGGTTACCCCCCTGCCCTCACCCGGTGGGGACCCTCGCAGTGGAGGGACCGGGCGTCGCCGATCGTGCTCGAATACCGGGCGGAGCACAAGGGGTGCGTTACTGACGGGTAATCCAACAGTGAACGCGTTCGCTCAGGGGATCGAAGGCGCGACTGCGCAGCGTGACGAACGACTCGGCCCGTCGGAGCCGTGACCCCCGCAAACGCAGACGAAACACCCCTCCTCCGTCACGCACCGCGACGAAGAAGGGGTGTTATCAAGATTTGGTAAACCTGCCCGGTTCACCCGCGAAAGTCGTCAAATCGCCGACGACACCGCAGGTCATCCGACGTGTCACCGAGTGCCGTCAGAACAGCACCCGGGCCAGGGCCTGACGGGCCGCCACGGTGCGCGGGTCCTCGGACCCGATCACCTCGAACAGCTCCAGCAGCCGCAGCCGCGCGGTGTCCCGGTCGTCGCCGAAGGTCTTCGCCACGGTGTCGACCAGCCGGCCGAACGCGTCCTCGACGTGCCCGCCGACCAAGTCCAGGTCGGCCGCCCGCAGTTGGGCCTGCACGTCCTTCGCGTCGGCCGCCGCGTCGGAGCGCACCTGCTGCGGGTCGAGCTTCTCCACCCGCTGCAGCAGCTGCGCCTGGGCCAGGCCGAGCTTCGCCTCGACGTGGCCGGGCCGCTCGCTCAGCACGTTCTGGTACGCCTGCACCGCGCCGCCCAGGTCGCCCCGGTCCAGCGCGTCGTGCGCGGCCTCCAGCGCCGGGTCGGCCGGCACCCGCGGCGCCGCCTCCTCGCCCGCGCCCGCGCCGCCCGCGGCGGTCCCGACGATGCCGAAGCGCTGCTCGGCGACCGCGATCAGCTGGTCCAGCACCTTGCGGACGTTCGACTCGTTCTCGGCACCCTGGAACAGCGGCACCAGCTGGCCCGCCACCACGGCCATCACGGCCGGGATCCCCTGAATGCCGAACTGCTGGGCGATCAGCGGGTTGGCGTCCACGTCGATCTTGGCGAGCACGATCCGGCCCGCGTACTCCTCGGCGAGGCGCTCCAGGATCGGGCTCAGCTGCTTGCAGGGACCGCACCACTCGGCCCAGAAGTCCACCACCACGGGGACCTCGGTCGAGCGCTGGACCACCTCCGACTCGAAGGTGTCCTCGGTGACGTCCAGCACCAGGGGGTAGTCCACGAGCGCCGGGGCTTCGCCCGCCGCCGCCTGCCGGGCCCGCTCGGCCCGGGTCTGCTCCGCCTTCTGGGCGGCCTCTCCGGCCGCCTTCACCGCGGCGAGGTCCACCGCACCGCGCAGGGCGGAGCTGTTGAGACGCGAATTCCGTGACTGCATGGCTCTATCCTCCCCCGCCGGAGCCGGTACCGGACGCCATCCGCCCGGAAATGCCGAAACCCGGACGACCCGCCTCCCCCGGCGGAGCCCGACCGTTCGGGCGCGGATCCCCATCCACGCCCGGTGCCCGCCCGATCCCAGAGGGCAGGGCACGTTGGTTGTCGCTCTTTCGCTACTGGTCGTAGCGTATCTGCCCGACGGGCTCCCCCCGCAAGCCCCAACCGCCCTCCGGAAGCGTGAGCTGTCCCACTTTCCGACCCCGGGCGGGTGTCGGGCAGCGCCGCAGGTCGCTACCGTGGGCCCACCAAGTTACTTCTGAGTAAATTCGCTGAGGAGGCGCGGTGGCCCCCACCACCCGGCAGCCCGCCGAGCACCCGGACCCGCCGGCCGCCGTCACCCCGCCGCCCACCCGCGGCAAGGGCCGCCCCCGCAGCGCCGCCGCCGACCAGGCCATCCTGGACGCCACCCGCGAGGCACTCGCCGAACTCGGCTGGGGCGGACTCACCATGGGCGACGTCGCCCAGCGGGCCGGCGTCGCCAAGACCACCCTCTACCGCCGCTGGCCGTCCAAGAGCGAGCTCGTCGTCGACGCCATCGCCAGCCTCTTCGACCAACTGGAGTGCGCCGACCGCGGCAGCCTGCAGGCCGACATCGAGGCCGTGGTCGCCCGCTTCGCCGAGCTCCTCACCCTCCCCGAGACCCAGGCCGCCCTGCTCGCCCTGTTCGCCGAGGGCAGCCGCGACGTCCAACTCCGCCACCGCATCCGCGAACGGATCGTCCAGCCGCAGAAGGTCCTGGTCCAACTCGGCCGGGCCAACGCCCAGGCCCGCGGCGAGATGGACCCCGACCGGGACCCGGCCACCGCCGACGAGGAGATCGACATCATCTTCGACACCATCGCCGGCACCGTCGAGCACCGCCTGCTGGTGAGCGGCGAACCCGTCACCCCGGACTGGATCCACCGCTTCACCACCCTGCTCCTCAACCCCTTCCCGGGGCTGCTGCGCTGAGGGCGGATCAGCTCGGCAGCGCCAGCGCGGCCAACCGCGCCGGATCGTTCAGCACGTCGATCCGCGCCACCCGGCCGCCCACCACGGTGAACGCCATCACCGACACCGGACGGCCCTCCCGGACCGTCAGCACGCCGTAGGCGCCGTTCACCAGCACCAGCCGCGCGAACGGCGCCAGGCTCCGGAACCCGGCCGCGGAGGCGGCGATCGCGGCACCGCCGCGCAGCACCCGGGACAGCTCCACCAGCGCCCCGCCGTCCGAACGCAGCACCGCGTCCGGCGCCAGCACCCGGACCAGCGCCTCGAAATCGCCCTCCCGGGCCGCCGCCAGGAACGCCTCCACCGCGCCCCGCTGCACCGCCGGATCCCGATCCGGCTCCGGCGCCCGCTCCTTCACCCGCTTGCGCGCCCGACTCGCCGACTGCCGCACCGCCGCCGGGGACTTCTCCAACAACGGCGCGATCTCCTCGAACGGCACCGCGAACAGATCGTGCAGCACGAACGCCAACCGCTCCGCCGGCCCCAACGTCCCCAGCACCACCTGCAGCGCCATCCCCACCCGGTCCCCCAGCAGCGCCGCCGCCTCCGGATCGTCCCGCTCCGGCGCGGCCAGCACCGGATCCGGCACCTGGGTGTCCAGCTCCTCCTCCCGCCGCCGCGAACGGCTGCGCAACTCGTTCAGGCACACCCGCGACACCACCGTGGTCAACCAGCCGCCGAGGTTCTCCACCTCCTCCGCGTGCCGGTCCAGCCGCAACCACGCCTCCTGCACCGCGTCCTCGGCCTCCCCCAACGACCCCAGCATCCGGTACGCCACCGCCCGCAACCTGGGCCGCTGCGCCTCGAACCGCTCCGCGAGAAGAGCTCCCCCGCTCATCCGTCACATCCCTTCGAAACCGTGCGAGCCGGCGGGCGCGAGGACAGGGGCGCGTGGGAGCGCCTCCCGGCCCGCCGGGGCCGGGGGAGAACCGCGCGACAAGCCGAGCGCCCGCCGGCAAGGTCGCGAACACGTGCAAGGCATTGTCCGGCATCGCGATCTTGCTGACGGGCGCTTTCCGCTTCGCACGGTTCCCCGTGCTTCCGGGTCTGTCAGAAGCTGGCGTTCTCCCGGTACGTGCCCCACTCGTCGCGCAGGGCGTGGCAGATCTCGCCGAGGGTGGCTTCGGCGCGGACGGCCCGGAGCATCGGTTCGATCATGTTGGCGCCGGAGCGGGCGGCGGCCAGCATCGCGTCGAGGCCGGCGCGGACGGCGGTCTCGTCACGGTGCGACTTGCGGTCGGCGAGGACGCGGACCTGCTCGCGTTCGACCTCGTGGCTGACGCGGAGAATTTCGAGCTCGGGGGTGACGCTGCGGGGGTGGCAGTTGACGCCGACGACCTTCTTCTCGCCCTTCTCCAGGGCCTGCTGGTACTGGAAGGCGGCCTCGGCGATCTCGCCGGTGAACCAGCCCTCCTCGATGCCGCGCAGGATTCCGGAGGTCATCGGGCCGATCGGGTGGTCGGCGGCGCCCTTGTCGAGGATGCGGCGGAAGATCTCCTCGACCTGCGCCTCGATCTTGTCGGTGAGCGCCTCGACGTACCAGGAGCCGCCGAGCGGGTCGGCGACGTTGGTGACGCCGGTCTCCTCCATGATCACCTGCTGGGTGCGCAGCGCGATCTCGGCGGCCTGCTCGCTGGGGAGGGCGAGGGTCTCGTCCAGGGCGTTGGTGTGCAGGGAGTTGGTGCCGCCGAGGACGGCGGAGAGGGCCTCGACGGCGGTGCGGACCACGTTGTTGTACGGCTGCTGGGCGGTGAGGGAGACGCCGGCGGTCTGGGTGTGGAAGCGCAGCCACTGCGCCTTCTCGGTCCGGGCGCCGAAGTGGTCGCGCATCCAGCGGGCCCAGATCCGGCGGGCGGCGCGGAACTTGGCGATCTCCTCGAAGAAGTCGAGGTGGGCGTCGAAGAAGAAGGACAGGCCGGGGGCGAAGACGTCCACGTCGAGGCCGCGGGAGAGGCCGAGCTCGACGTAGGCGAGGCCGTCGGCGAGGGTGTAGGCGAGTTCCTGGGCGGCCGTGGCTCCGGCTTCGCGGATGTGGTAGCCGGAGACCGAGAGCGGCTTGTAGGCGGGGATGCCGCTCGCGCAGTGCTCCATCAGGTCGCCGATCAGGCGCAGGTGGGGCTCGGGGGCGAAGAGCCACTCCTTCTGCGCGATGTACTCCTTGAAGATGTCGGTCTGCAGGGTGCCGTTGAGGACGGCGGGGTCGACGCCCTGGCGTTCGGCGGCGACCAGGTACATGCAGAAGATCGGGACGGCGGGGCCGGAGATCGTCATCGAGGTGGTGACCTCGCCGAGCGGGATGCCGGCGAACAGCACCTCCATGTCGGCGGCGGAGTCGATGGCGACGCCGCAGTGGCCGACCTCGCCGAGCGACTTGGCGTCGTCGGAGTCGTAGCCCATCAGGGTGGGCATGTCGAAGGCGACGGAGAGGCCGCCGCCGCCCGCGTCGAGGATCATCCGGTAGCGCTCGTTGGTCTGCTGCGCGTTGCCGAAGCCGGCGAACTGGCGGATGGTCCAGGCGCGGCCGCGGTAGCCGGTGGGGTGCAGGCCGCGGGTGTAGGGGTACTCGCCGGGCCAGCCGATCCGCTCGAAGCCCTCGACCGGCTGGCCGGCGGGCGGCCCGTAGACGGGCTCGACGGTCTCGCCGCTCAGCGTGGTGAAGTCGGCGTCGCGCTTGCGCGCCTTGTCGTACCGCTGCTGCCAGCGCTGCCGGCCGGCTTCGATCTGCTCGGCGTCCATCGGCTCCGACTCCGCTCCGTGCGGCCGCCCGGTGGGTGGGCGGCACAACTACTTGGATGTCCTACTAATTTACTCGGACGTCCTACTATCTGTCGATGCCCGGCGGCCGGAATCGAACACACGAAGGGCGCCCCTCCCGAGGGGAGGGGCGCCCGGCAGAGCGGTGTGCGGCGGGTCAGGCGGCGGCCGGCTCCGCGGCGATCAGCGGGGCGATCTCGCGGCTGACCTTGCGCTCGACGAAGAACACGGCGGTGGGGATGGTGCCGGCCAGCAGGACCCAGGCGAGCTTGCCGATCGGCCACTTGGCCTTGGTGCCGAGGTCGAAGGCGAGCACCAGGTAGATCACGTACAGCCAGCCGTGCGCGATGCCGACCGCGGTGGTGAAGCCCGCGGCGCCCGACATGTCCAGGGCGTACTTGGCGATCACCCCGGCGGTGAGCAGGATCAGGAGGACGCCGGTGATGTAGGCCATGGCGCGGTAGCGGGTCAGCACACTCTGCTTCATGCCATCGAGGGTAACCGGCCCTACGAGTGCTCCCGGCCCGGGCCCTCCTGGTGCGGCAGGTCGAAGTCGCCGGCCGCGACCCGCAGTGGGCGGAGCAGTTCGAACACCTCGCGGCAGGCGTCCTCGTCGTAGCCCTCCAGGCCGAATTCGACGGTCATCAGGTCGCGGGTGGCGTGTTCGACGACCTGGCGGCCGCGGTCGGTGATGGCGGCGAGAACGCCGCGGCCGTCGAGCGGGTTGGGGCGGCGGGCGACCAGTCCGGCGCGCTCCAGGCGGTCGACGGTGTTGGTGACGCTGGTGGGGTGCACCATCAGCCGCTCGCCGATCTTGGACAGCGGGAGTTCGCCGGAGCGGCTGAAGGTGAGCAGCACCAGGGCCTCGTAGCGGGCGAAGGTCAGGCCGTAGGGCTTGACCACCGCGTCGACCCGGGCCAGCAGGATCTGGTGGGCGCGCATCACCGAGGTGATCGCCGCCATGGCCGGCACCTTGCCCCAGCGGCGGGTCCAGAGCTGGTCGGCGCGGGCGATCGGGTCGAAGTCGAGGGCGAGGGGCTTGGGCACGACCCCACCGTACCCGCGGGGCGGGGCGGGGGTAGCAGGTGTCCACGATGGTGGACAAGGCCCGCCTGTTGGCGGGTTCGCGCCAAACAGACGACCGCCACCGGTTGGCCGTCTTTTACACCGGATATTCCGTCACTATTCAGTGAAAACCCGGGAGTTGGGTCGAGGCCCAGCCCGCAGCGCATCGTTCGCGGTGAAACCTCCGATTTCCTGACCGTTCCATTGCCGGGGCGCTGGCGAGAGTTTGCCAATAGTTGCCGGGGCGCTGTTCCCGGATTTAAACGGTTGTCATGCTTCTGCCCAGCCCCGTTCGACACGTCGGCCCCACCCCACCGGCGCCCGTCGTTCAGACCGCACGGAGCTGCACGTCAGCACCCGTATCCGCCCCAGCAGGCACTGACCCCCGGTGCCCCGGAACGTGGTGCAACCGCGCACGCGGTTGATCCGGAAGGAACCCGTACGTGAAGCGAAAGCTCGCTGTCGGAGCCGTTCTCTCTGCCTCGGCCCTGCTGGCCGGCGCGATCCAGGTGAGTGCCGGGATCGCGCAGGCCGCCCCGAACCCGGCCGCCCAGAACGCCGCCGCCCAGAACCGCGGCAACGCGCTGGCCCTGGCCGCCTCGCAGGCCCCCTCCGCCGCCAAGGCCCTGGGCCTCGGCGCCCAGGAGAAGCTGGTGGTCAAGGACGCCATCGTCGACGCCGACGGTACCCGTCACTTCCGTTACGAGCGCACCTACGACGGACTGCCCGTGCTCGGCGGCGACCTGGTCGTCCACCAGGACGCCAAGGGCCAGGTCCGCTCCTCCGACAAGGCCGTCACCGGCAGCCTGGCCCCGGCCTCGCTGAGCCCGAAGCTGACGGCCGCCCAGGCCGCCGGCAAGGCGACCGGCGCAGTGCAGTCCACCGTCGGCATCAGCAAGGACTCCGAGGCCGCCCTCACCTCGGTCTCCGGCGCCACCGGCAACGCCGAGCTGGTCGTCTGGGCCGCCGACGGCGCCCCGCGCCTGGCCTACCGCACCACCGTCGAGGGCGTGCGGGCCGACGGCACCCCGAGCCGCCAGAAGCTGGTCACCGACGCCAACACCGGCGAGGTCCTCTCCACCCACGAGGAGATCGAGACCGCCAACGCGACCGGCACCGGCAACGGCGTCTTCGTCGGCAACGTCTCGCTGACCACCACGCTGACCGGCAGCAACTACACGCTGAAGGACGCCACCCGCGGCAACCAGTACACCACCACGCTGGCGGGCAAGACCTCCGGCAGCGGCACCCTGTACTCGAAGACCACCAACTCCTGGGGCAACGGGCTGGCCTCCAACAAGGAGTCCGCGGCCGTCGACGCCCAGTACGGCGCGGCCGTCACCTGGGACTTCTACAAGAACACCTTCGGCCGCAACGGCATCCGCAACGACGGTGTCGGCGCCTACAGCCGGGTCCACTACGGCAGCAACTACGTCAACGCGTTCTGGGACGACAGCTGCTTCTGCATGACCTACGGCGACGGCACCTCCAACACCCACCCGCTGACCGAGCTGGACGTCTCCGGCCACGAGATGAGCCACGGCGTCACCTCCAACACCGCCGGCCTGAACTACTCGGGCGAGTCCGGCGGCCTGAACGAGGCGACCTCCGACATCTTCGGCTCCATGGTGGAGTTCTACGCCAACCTGTCGAAGGACGTGCCGGACTACCTGATCGGCGAGCTGATCGACATCAACGGCAACGGCACGCCGCTGCGCTACATGGACAAGCCCTCCAAGGACGGCGCGTCCGCCGACTACTGGTCCTCCACGGTCGGCAACAAGGACGTCCACTACTCCTCGGGCGTCGCCAACCACTTCTTCTACCTGCTGGCCGAGGGCAGCGGCGCCAAGACCATCAACGGCGTCAGCTACAACTCGCCCACCTACAACGGGGCGACCCTCACCGGCATCGGCCGGTCCCAGGCCCAGCAGATCTGGTACCGGGCGCTGACCGTCTACATGACCTCCACCACCAACTACAAGGCCGCGCGCACCGCGACCCTGAACGCGGCGAAGGACCTGTACGGCGCCACCTCCACCCAGTACAACGCGGTGGCGGCGGCCTGGACCGGCGTCAACGTCAACTGACCCCCAGCGGGTAGCGCAAAAGCTCGCGGCGGCCGGGCCTCCCACGAAGAGGCCCGACCGCCGCGCACCACGTCGTGGGGTCAGGCAGTGGCCGGCTTCGCCGCGTCCAGCTCGCCGCGCTCCTCCTTGGCCAGCATCCGCTCGGCGAAGAAGCCGCCGGTGGGCAGCACCGACAGCACGAACATCAGCAGCGCGCGCTTCGGCTCCCAGCGGCGGGCCTGGTACGCCTGCACCAGGAAGACCACGTACAGCACGAACAGCACGCCGTGCACCATGCCCATCACCGGCACGCCGTTGAAGCTGGTGGTCCGCTTCAGCACCGAGCAGATCAGCAGCAGGATGAACGACAGGCCCTCAGGGCCGGAGACCAGGCGCAGGCGGTGGACGGCGGCGATGCTCTTCACGGGATTCCTCACAGGCACGGCGGGCGGCGGTGTTTGTGAACGGATGCACAAACCATGCCTATTATCACCGACCCCCGTTCCGGCCGACCCCGGACCCCCTATCCTGCTGTGCTGCGCGCGGCCTGACCGGCAGGCCCGCGAACCCACGGGGGGACGCACGACATGCTGAGGCGAGACTGGGACCGGCACACCTGTGCCCGGCGCGGCCACATCACCTACGCACCCGACGAGACCGACCTGCGGACACGGCTGCACGCGAGCACCGCCCTCGGCACCGCCTGGCGCTGCCTGCGCTGCGGCGACTTCGCCCTCGGCGAGCCGCACGGCTCCGGCCCCGCCGACGAGGCGCCGCTGGTGCCCCGCGGCAAGGCCCTGCGCGACCTGTTCATCCTGCGCTTCCTGGCCGTCGAACGGCTGCTGCGCGGCCTGCTGATCGTGGTCGCCGCCTGGGCGGTGTGGAAGTTCTCCAACAGCCAGGACGCGGTGCACCGGATCTTCGACGAGAACCTGACCGTCTTCAAGCCCGTCACCGACCACTTCCACTACGACCTCGACCACTCGCCGATCGTCGACACCATCCGCAAGACCTTCGACTACCGGCACGACACCCTGGTCTACGTCGCCGTCGCGCTCGTGGTGTACGCGGCGGTCGAGATCGTCGAGGCGTTCGGCCTGTGGTGGGGACAGCGCTGGGCCGAGTACCTGACGGTGGTCGCCACCGCCGCGTTCCTGCCGCTGGAGGTCTACGAACTCACTGAGCACGTCAGCGTGCTGAAGATCTGCACGCTGCTGCTGAACATCGCCGCGGTGCTCTGGATCATGCTCTCCAAGCGGCTGTTCGGCCTGCGCGGCGGCGTCGTCGCGTTCGAGGCCGAGCGGCACTCCGCCTCGCTGCTGGAGGTGGAGACCTCCGCCGGGGCGCTGCCGCAGGCCGCCTGACGGCCCGTCCGATGTGCCGGTTCCGTACCAGCCCGGCCCGGCCCTCTCCCCATATCGGGGCGAGGGCCGCTACATTCCGGAACGTGGCACAGTTCCGACTCCAGGGGTCCAAGGTCCTCGCCGTCGATCTCGCCGGGGACACCGTCAAGGCACGCAACGGCTCGATGGTCGCCTACACCGGACAGATGGGCTTCAAAAAGCTCACCGGCGGCGGCGACGGCCTGCGCGGCATGGTCACCCGCCGGCTCACCGGCGAACGCATGGAGGTCATGGAGGTGAAGGGGCAGGGCACCTGCTACTTCGCCGACAAGGCCACCGAAATCAATCTGGTCCGGCTGAACGGCGAAACGCTGTTCGTCGAGTCCGACAACCTGCTCTGCACCGAGGCGACGCTGCGCACCGGCACCTCCTTCACCGGCCTGAACGGGATGGCGAGCGGCAACGGCCTGTTCACCACCAAGGTCGAGGGCCAGGGCTGGGCCGCCGTCACCTCGAACGGCCCGGCGGTGATACTCCGCGTCGCCCAGGGCCTGCCGCTGCGGGTCGACCCCGGCGCGTACATCGCGCACACCGGCAACCTGAACCGCGCCCTCAAGTCCGGCGCCGGCTGGACCACGCTGATCGGCGAGGGCGGCGGCGAGGCCATGCAGGTCGAGTTCACCGGCGAGGGCCTGGTCTACGTCCAGCCCTCCGAGCGCCTGACCTTCGGAGGCGACGCCTGATGGCCTTCACCCTGATCAACCACAAGATGGTCTCCGCCCAGGTGTTCCCGGGCCGGCGGATCCTGTCCCAGCGCGGCGCGATGCTCGGCTACACCGGCGAAGTCACCTTCCGGCCCAACCTGATGGGCGGCCAGGGCGGCGTGATGTCGATGATCGGCCGCCGGGTCGCCAACGAGGACACCCCGCTGATGACCGTCGAGGGCCACGGCACCGTGATGTTCGGCCACGGCGGACACCACGTCCACGTCATCGACCTGGCCGGCGACACCCTCTACGTCGAGGCCGACCGGCTGCTCGCCTTCGAGGACAGCCTCCAGCAGTCCACCATGTTCATGGGCCAGCAGGGCGGCCTGATGGGCGTGGTCCGCGGCCAGGTCACCGGACAGGGCCTGTTCACCACCCAGCTCAGCGGCAAGGGCGCCGTCGCCGTCATGGCCCACGGCGGTGTCGTCGAACTCCCGATCTCCCCCGGCCTCCCCGTCCACGTCGACCCGCAGGCCTACGTCGCGCACCGCGGCCAGGTCACCAACAAGCTCTCCAGCGCGCTCGGTTGGCGCGACATGATCGGACGCGGCTCCGGCGAGGCCTTCCAACTCGAACTCTCCGGACACGGCATGGTGTACGTGCAGGCCAGCGAGGTGAAGCTCTGATGACCTACCCGCCGATCCTTCAGACCCCCGGCGGCGACGGCCCGCAGATCTGGGACCCGCACACGCTGCCCGTCAACGACAACGTCAACCCGTACTGCTTCTCGGTGAACCTGAACGGCGCGTACTACCTGCAGAAGGGCAAGATGATCGCCTACTACGGCGAGATGCGCTTCTCCGGGATCGGCCGCGGCGTCCTCGACCGGGTCCTCGAACAGAACTTCAACTCCCCGCTGCACGCCTCCGACTGGGTGGTCGCCGAGGGCCGCGGCACGCTCCTCCTCGCCGACCGCGCGTACGACCTCAACTCGTACGACCTGGAGGACGGCAACCTGACCGTCCGGTCCGGGAACCTGCTGGCCTTCGAGCCCACCCTCCGCCTCAAGCAGTCGATCATCCCCGGGTTCCTCACCCTGATCGGCACCGGCAAGTTCGTCGCGGCCTCCAACGGGCCCGTGCACTTCGTCGAACCGCCGCTGCGGGTGGACCCGCAGGCCCTGGTCGGCTGGGCCGACTGCCCCGCCCCCTGCCACCACTACGACCACAGCTACCTGCACGGCGTCCTGGGCGGCATCCGGCACCTGACCGGGATCGGCGGCGCGAGCGGCGAGGAGCACCAGTTCGAGTTCATCGGCGCGGGGCAGGTGCTGATGCAGTCGTCCGAGACGGTGCTGGCGGAGAAGTCGGTCGGCGTCGTCGGCGAGAGCAGCGTTCCGCACCAGCAGCCGACCACGCAGGCGATTCCGGGTCTTGGGGAGCTGGGACGACGGTTCGGGCTGTAAGCGAGACCTGGCGAGCAGACAGGGGCGCGGGGAACTGCGCGAAGCGGAAGGCACCCGCCGCAAGATCGCGACGCAGGACAATGACTTGCACTTGATCGCGACCTTGCGGACGTGATGTGCGCTTGTCGCGCAGCTCCCCGCGCCCCTGGTGGTGCATCCCCCTCACAGGGCCGTGAATGTCACCGGGAGGGAGACGAGCGCCCGGTGGACCGGGCCCTGGCGCCAGCGGATCCGGTCGGTGGGGACGGCCAGGCGGAGGTCGGTGAGGCGGCTGATGAGGTATTCGATCGCGGTGACGGCCATCAGGACGGCGGGCTGGCGGGCGGGGCAGCGGTGCGGGCCGGCGCCCCACGCGAGGTGGGCGTAGGAGCCGCCGAGGGACTCGCTCTCGGAGGCGGGGAGCGCGGCCTGCGCGTTCGCGGAGGCGTAGGAGATCAGCACGGGCTGGTCGGGGGCGATGGCGGTGCCGTGGAAGACGATGTCGTGCCGGGCGTAGTGCGGGGCGAAGTTGGACAGCGGCGGGTCGGTCCAGAGCACCTCGTTGACGGCGTCGTGCGCGCTGAGCGCGCCGCTGTGCAGGGAGCCGGCGTAGCGGTCGTCGGAGAGCATCCGCAGCAGCGCGTTGGCGGCGAGGTTGGCGGTGGGTTCGTGGCCGGCCATCAGGGTCAGGGTGATGTGCCGGACGACCTCGTCGTCGGCGAGTCGCGCCGGGTGGTTGATGAAGGCGGAGATCAGGTCGTGCCGGGGTGCGGTGCGGCGTTCGGCGACCAGGCCGGTGACGACGGCGACCAGGTCGGCGTACGCGGCGATGGCGCCGGTGGAGGACTCGAAGGAGCGGTTCATCGCGGCGCTGATCCGGTCGAGGTCCTGGTCGGGGATGCCGTACCAGGAGCAGAGGATCAGCAGCGGCAGCCGGTAGGCGTACTGGGCGAGGATGTCGGCCTTGCCGGCGTGCGCGAATTCGGCGATGAGCTGTTCGGCGACGGCGGTGGTGTCGCGTTGCAGCAGGTGGGGTTCGATGATGCCGACGCTGTCGGTGATGACCTGCCGGTAGCGGGCGTGGACGGCGCCGTCGTTGAAGAGTGCGGTGGGGCGCCAGCCGAGCATCGGCATGATCGGGGAGTCGGCGGGCTGGGTGGCCTGCCAGACGCGGGAGTCGCGGGTCCAGGTCTCGGTGTCGCGGAGGACTTCCAGGGCGACGTGGTAATCGGTGACCAGCCAGGCGTCGATGCCGGGGGCGAGTTCGACGGGGGCGAGCGGTCCGCGGTCGCGCAGCCGGGCGTAGTGGGCGTGCGGCTGGGCGGCGAACTGCGGGCCGTAGAGGGCGGTGCGGGTCATGGGGCGGTCTCCTGGGGGAGGCGGTCCAGGACGTGCTCGGTGAGGGCGATCAGCGCGTCCAGGCAGCCTGCGCGTTCCCGGGCGTCGCACTCGATCAGCGGCGTGGCGGGGTCGAGGTCGAGTGCGGCGCGGATCTTGTCGAGCTCGATCGGCGGGGTGTCGGGGAAGCGGTTGACGGCGACCGTGTAGGGCAGTCCGGCTTCCTCGATGAGGTCCATGGCGTCGAAGGCGTCGGCGAGGCGGCGGGTGTCGGCGAGGATCAGCGCGCCGAGGGCGCCGCGGGCGAGGTCTTCCCAGAGCGGCAGGAAGCGGCGCTGGCCGGGGGTGCCGAACAGGTAGAGGACGAGGTCGCCGGCGGGCAGGGTGAGCCGTCCGAAGTCGACGGCGACGGTGGTGGCGGTCTTGCCCGGGGTCCGGCTGATGTCGTCGACGGGGACGCCGTGGGCGGTCATGGTCTCCTCGGTGTGCAGTGTCGGGATCTCCGACAGCGAGCGCACGAAGGTGGTCTTCCCGACCCCGAACGGCCCGGTGACCATGAGTTTCATCAGGATCGGGTCGGTGGCGGGGAGGTACACGGGGCTGCTGCCCGTGCTACTTGAGGGCGCGGAGTCCACTGAGGAGCCTTTCGGCGAGGTCCCGGTTGACCGGCTGGGCGGAGGGGATCGGCGCGCGCACCTTGAGGGCGCCGCGCTCGGCCAGGTCGGCGGCGATGAAGACGGTGGCGCTGACCGGGAGCCTGAGGTGGGCGGCCGCCTCGGCGACGGTCAGTGCGCCGGGGCGGACCAGCTCCCATAACTGGCGGTGTTCGCCGCCGAGTCCGGCGGGCAGGTCGGCGGCGGCGTGCAGGATGCTGAGCCGGTCGAGGCTGTGCCGGCCGGCGGCGGCGGTGCGGCCCTGGGTGGCGAGGTAGGCCGGGACGAGCCGGCGACGGGGCCCGCTGGGTGTGGTCATGTCCCGCTCGCCTCCCGGGCGGGGCTGGCGAGGGCTCTGGCGAGCGCGGCGACCTGGACCTGCATCTGGTAGGCGATGGTGCCGAGGTCGGCGCCGGGGAGGGCGAACACCGCGAGCGAGGAGTTGGCGCCGGCCGGGGTGACCACGGCGTAGCCGAGGTCGGACTCGACGACGGTCTGGGTGAGCCGGACCTGCTCGGCCTCGGTGAAGGCGACGGTGAACGCGCGGGCGGCGGCGTGCAGCGAGGCGGTCATCGCGGCGACCCGGTCGGCGTTGTCCCGGCCGAGGTCGGCGGAGTGGCCGGTGACCAGGCCGTCGCCGGTGGCGATGACGGCGTTCTGCACGCCGGGCAGGTCGAGCAGCGGGGTGAGGACCCAGGAGAGGTCCTCGGTGTGGCGGCGGAGCTGGGTGGTCACGGGGTTTCGACTCCTTCGGGTGCGGCGGGTCCGTCGGGGCCCGGGCTGTGGTGGACGGCGCTGCGGCCGGCGAGGGTGCCGGACTGCAGGGCCGACCACGCGGAGCGGGCCCGGTCGGGGGTGCTGCCTGCCGGGGACGGGAGGGCGGGCGGCGCGTCCTGCTGCGGGACGCGCGGGCTGCGGCGCTTGCGGGTGGGCAGCGCGTCGCCCTCGTCGAACACCGGTGTGGTCTGGGTGATCGGGCGGGGGGCGAGCGCGGAGAGCGGGGCGGCCGGGTCGGTCAGCGTGAGCAGGTCGGCGGGCAGCCGCAGGATGGCGCGCACGCCGCCGTACGGGGACGGCTCGACCCGGCAGCCGAAGCCGAACTGCCGGCAGAGCAGGCCGATCACGGCGAAGCCGGCCTGCGGCGGGTCGCCGAGTTCGGTGAGCAGCACCTCGGCCTGGCCGCCGAGCAGGTCGCCGGCCCGTTCCAGCTGGTCGGGTTCCATGCCGACTCCCATGTCGTCGACCACCACCAGGGCGCCGGAGCTGCCCTGTTCGATGGAGACCACCACCCGGGTCTCGGGGTGCGAGTAGGCGGCGGCGTTGCCGAGGATCTCGGCGAGCGCGATGGCGACGGGTTCGGCGGCCCGGGCGGCCACCGCGAGGCGCGGTTCGCGCAGGTGGTTGGTGATCTCGATGCGGGCGTAGCCGGCCACCCGGGACTGTGCGCCGACGCAGAGTTCGGCGAGCGGCGAGTCCTCCCGGGTCATGCCGGGCCAGGCGCCGGAGAGCACCGCGAGGGACTGGACCCGGCGCAGCGTCAGTTCGTTGCGGAAGTCGAGCGCCAGCAGTCGCGGGTCGTCGACGCTGAGCTGGATCTCCTCCAGCAGCGAGCGGACCTGGATCAGCAGGGCCTGGATCTTGGACGCGGCGCCGCGCAGCGCGGCCCGGGCGGCGGCGTCGGTGCGGTCGCGTTCGGCGAGCACGGCGCGGACGGCGGCGGTGAGCGCGCTCTCCAGGGCGTGCTGGAGTTCCTCGGTGCCGCCGGTGACGTCGAGCGGCCCGGGGACGGGCGTCCTGGGGTGGGTGAGCGCGGTGGTGGCGGCGGGCAGCCGCTCGTGCGCGAGGTGGCCGAGTTCGCGCACCGCGGCGGCGTACCGGGCGTCGGCGACGGTGCGGTGGGCCTCCGCGGTGCGGGCCGCGATGTCGGCGGCGTGGGTGCGTTCCTCGGCCGCGTCGGCCCGGGCGGAGGCCGCGCCGGCGCGGTCCTCCGCGGCCCGGGCGGTCGCCTCCGCCGCGCGGGCCGTGCCGTCGGCGGCGCGGGAGCGCTGCTCGGCCGCGTCGGCGCGGGCGCCCGCGGCGCGGGCCGAGGTCTCGGCGTCGCCGGCGCGCAGTTCGGCGGCCCGGGTGGCCCGGACGGCGCGGCGGAGGAGCCACAGCAGGGGCGCTGCGGCCGCGGCTGCGCCGGCCAGGACGTACACGATCACGACCATCGGATCCTCGGGGGTGTCGTCGTCGCGGGTCGGGGGTCAGGCGGTGCTGGCGGCGGTCTCGGCGCCGCGCTGCCGGGCGAGGCCGGCCATCCGGCCGAAGACCTCCATCATGGCGGGCGGCTCGCTGCCGTCGAGGTGCCGGTACTCGGTCGCGATGGTGATCAGCAGCCGCTCGGGCAGGCCGAGTTCGGGGTAGCGGCGTTCGTCGATGACGGTGCGCGCGGCCTCGGCAGCCGGGACGCCGGCGGCGTGCAGGGCGTGCGCGCGGTCGCGGACGTGGCCGAGGTACTCGGCGTGGGCGCGCAGGTCGTGCCGGGTGAGCAGCGGGCCGTGGCCGGGGACGATCTTCTCGGCGCCGGTGGCGAGGATGCGTTCGACGGCGTCGATGACGTTGCCGAGCGGGCCGGCCCAGTGCACGGCGTGGTCGCCGGGGCGGTCGGCGGTGGAGCCGAAGACGATGTCGCCGGTGAACACGGTGGAGCGGGTGGGCAGGTGGACCATCAGGTCGCCGCTGGTGTGGGCCGGCGGGAGACTGCTGACCTGCACCGGGATGTCGCCGACGCGCAGTTCGAGTTCGCCGGTGAAGACGGTGTCGGGCCGGATCGGCGGGGTGTCGGCCCAGTCGAAGCACCCGAAGTGCTCGTGCAGGTAGGAGCCGGTGTCGGTGGCCGGGTCGAGGCTCTGCAGCAGGGCGTGCTGTTCCTCGGGGGTCGGCTCGTAGGCGATGTGGTGCAGCGCCTCGTGGGTGGTGATGAGTTCGGCGTCGGGCAGGACGCCCGCGCCCCACATGTGGTCGCCGTTGGCGTGGGTGACGACGATCCGGTCGACGGTGACGCCGCGCGGGAGGACGGCGCGGGTGCGGTCGAGGAACTGGCCGGCCAGCGTGCGGTCGTACGGAGTGTCGATCCACAGTGCGGCGTTGCCGGAGGCGACCAGGCCGCAGTTGGCCAGGCCCCATCCGCGCTGCTCCGGCTGCCAGGCGTACACGCCGTCGGCTATCGAATGGAAGTTCGCGCTCCGCGTCGTCATGGGCGCGATTATGCCTAACATACCGTCACCGGCCGAGTGCGCCCCGAGAATTGAACATGCTCGTTTCAATTCGGCCAGGCGGGAGGGCGGTTGTGCGGGTACGGAGCATTCCGATCTTCGAAACGGCGACCATACACCGGCCCGCCCGTGTGAACTTGTACAAGATTGAACAACACGAGCTATACTCGGTCCCATGGATACACCTGTGACCGGAGCGCCGGCGGTCTCCCTCTCCCCCGCCGAGGAGGACACTCCGTGGCTCGACACGCGTGAGCAGCGGTTCTGGCGCGCCCACCTGGAGGTCGGGAAGCTGCTCGAACACCAGTTGAGCCGGGAACTGCAGGCGCACAACCTCGCCATCAACGACTACGAGATCCTCGTGGTGCTCTCCGAGTCCCCCGAGCGCCGGATGCGGATGACCGACCTGGCCGCCGCCACCATGCAGTCCAAGAGCCGCCTCTCCCACCAGATCACCCGGATGGAGACGGCCGGCCTGGTGCTGCGCCAGGAGTGTCCCGGCGACCGCCGCGGCCTCTACGCGCACCTGACCGACTTCGGCTGGGAGACGCTGCGCAAGGTCGCCCCCGACCATGTGCGCAGCGTCCGCGAGCACTTCGTCGACCGCCTCACCGACGAGCAGCTGGACGCCATGTACGACGCCCTCGCCCCGATCGCCGAGCACCTGCGGGCGCTGCGCGGCCGGAGCTGAACACCGCCGCTCAGCCGGTGAGTTCGGCCACCAGCCGGTCGGCGGCCGTGTACGGGTCGAGGGTGCCCTCGGCGACCTGACCGGCCAGCGCGTCCAGGTGGCGGTCGCCGCGCAGGTCCCCGATCCGGGCGCGCAGCGCGGCCAGCGTGATCGCCTCGACCTCCTGGGCGGCCCGGCGCCGGCGGCGGGCCGCCAGCTCGCCGGTCTCGGCCAGCCAGCCGTGGTGCTTCTCCAGCGCGTCGACCAGCTCGTCCACGCCTTCGCCGCGGGCGGCCACGGTCTTCACGATCGGCGGCCGCCAGTCGCCGGGCTGCCGGGACTCGCCGAGGCCGAGCATGTGGTTGAGCTCCCGGGCGGTGGCGTCCGCGCCGTCCCGGTCGGCCTTGTTGACCACGAACACGTCGCCGATCTCCAGGATGCCCGCCTTCGCGGCCTGGATGCCGTCGCCCATGCCGGGCGCGAGCAGCACCACCGAGGTGTCGGCCTGCGCGGCGATCTCCACCTCGGACTGGCCGACGCCGACGGTCTCCACCAGGATCACGTCGCAGCCCGCCCCGTCCAGCACCCGCAGCGCCTGCGGGGCCGCCCAGGACAGGCCGCCCAGGTGGCCGCGGGTGGCCATCGAGCGGATGAACACCTCCGGGTCGGTGGCGTGCTCCTGCATCCGCACCCGGTCGCCGAGCAGCGCCCCGCCGGAGAACGGCGAGGACGGGTCGACGGCGAGCACCCCGACCCGCTTGCCGAGCCGGCGGTAGGCGGTCACCAGCGCGGAGGTCGAGGTGGACTTGCCCACCCCGGGCGAGCCGGTCAGGCCCACCGTGTACGCCCGCCCGCTGTACGGGGCCAGCGCGGCCATCACCTCGCGCAGCTCGGGGGCGGCGTTCTCCACCAGGGTGATCAGCCGGGCCACCGCCCGGGGGCGGCCCTGCCGGGCCTGCTCGACCAGCGTCGCCACATCGGCCATCGGGTTGCTCCTCGCAGCAGAAAAGACGGGATCCCCGTGAGGCGGCGGCTGCCGCCTCACGGGGACTTGACGATCGGTCAGCCCTGCGCGGGGACCTTGACGATCAGGGCGTCGCCCTGGCCGCCGCCGCCGCACAGCGCGGCCGCGCCGACGCCGCCGCCGCGGCGCTGCAGCTCCAGCGCCAGGTGCAGCACCACGCGGGCGCCGGACATGCCGATCGGGTGACCCAGCGCGATCGCGCCGCCGTTGACGTTGACGATCCCGTCGCTGACGCCGAGGTCCTTCATCGACTGGTGGGCGACGGCGGCGAACGCCTCGTTGATCTCGATCAGGTCGAGGTCGGCGACCTCCAGGCCCTCCTTGGCGAGGGCGTGCTTGATCGCGTTGGACGGCTGCGACTGCAGCGAGTTGTCCGGGCCCGCGACGTTGCCGTGGGCGCCGATCTCGGCGATCCAGCTCAGGCCCAGCTCCTCGGCCTTGGCCTTGCTCATCACCACGACCGCGGCGGCGCCGTCGGAGATCTGCGAGGAGGTGCCGGCCGTGATCGTGCCGTCCTTGGTGAAGGCGGGGCGCAGCCGGGCCAGGCCCTCGGCCGTGGTGTCGGCCCGGATGCCCTCGTCCTGGCTGAACAGCACCGGGTCGCCCTTGCGCTGCGGAATCGCGACGGGGACGATCTCGGCCTCGAACACGCCGTCGGCCTGCGCCTTGGCGGCCCGCTGGTGGGAGGCGGCGGCGATGGCGTCCTGCACCTCGCGGCCGATGCCCAGACGGGTGTTGTGCTTCTCGGTGGACTCGCCCATCGGGATGTTCTCGTAGGCGTCGGTCAGACCGTCGTGCGCCATCGCGTCGAGCATCTCGATCGCGCCGTACTTGAAGCCCTCGCGGGACTTCGGCAGCAGGTGCGGGGCGTTGGTCATGGACTCCTGGCCGCCGGCCACCACGATGTCGAACTCGCCGGCCCGGATCAGCTGGTCGGCCAGGGCGATGGCGTCCAGGCCGGACAGACAGACCTTGTTGATGCTGAGCGCGGGCACGCTCATCGGGATGCCGGCCTTCACGGCGGCCTGCCGGGCCGGCATCTGGCCGACGCCGGCCTGCAGCACCTGGCCCATGATCACGTACTGGACCTGCTCGCCGGTCACACCGGCCCGCTCCAGTGCCGCCTTGATCGCGAAGCCGCCCAGCTCCGCGCCGGAGAAACTCTTGAGCGAGCCGAGCAGCCGACCCATCGGCGTGCGCGCACCTGCGACGATCACAGAAGTAGTCATGGACGAGCCCCTTCGCGCGTCGGACCAGAGGGTATGGGGATGCGGTCAATGTACTGATCGGTCACCTCCGCGTCACCGCCGCGAGGATGTGATCAGCGCTACTGGCACCTTCAAGTGAACACCGTGCCAGTTCCGGGAAGTTCCACCACGGGAAACTCCGATGTGAGCAGACTCGCAAGGCGTGCCGCTGGCGTGCGGTCGCCGCGATGCGCTGCACTGAGTGCCACCCTTCACACGCCTTCGGAGGCCCCCGTGCTGACCCGCATCGACCACATCGGCATCGCCTGCTTCGACCTGGACCGGACCGTCGAGTTCTACCGGAACACGTACGGGTTCGAGGTGTTCCACTCGGAGGTCAACGAGGAGCAGGGCGTCCGCGAGGCCATGCTGAAGATCAACGACACCGGGGACGGCGGCGCGTCCTACCTGCAGCTGCTGGAGCCCACCCGGGAGGACTCCACGGTCGCCAAGTGGCTGGCCAAGAACGGCGAGGGCGTGCACCACATCGCCTTTGGAACCGCGGACGTCGACGGGGACGCCGCGGCGATCCGGGGCAAGGGCGTACGGGTGCTGTACGACGAGCCCCGGCGCGGTTCGATGGGCTCGCGGATCACCTTCCTGCACCCCAAGGACTGCGGCGGCGTGCTGACCGAGCTGGTCACCGCCGCGGAGCCGGGCGAGCACTGACCGCAGGCCGTACGGGCCCCGGTCGGGGCCGGTACGGGGCCTGGCCGGGGGGCGAACAAGCAGTAACGAACCGGTCGGTAACTTCCGAAAAGGACCTCGCCCCCATTCCCCCCGGCACGGCTCCCACTACAATGCCCAGGTGCGCAGGTACCTCCGGTCCGCGCACCGCAGGGGAGTCCACGACGCGGGCACGGCCGAACGGTCGCCGTTCGGATCTGTCACCATTCTCCAGAGGCAACAGATCGCTCAGGAGTCCACCCGGACGGCGGAGCGATGGCAAGGACCGCCCGGTCCGGCCCCGGCACCTGCCCGGGAGCGGAACGGACCGGTCGAGGACGCGACCAGGAGATGGGCGGGACCGCGGAGTGCGGGGCTACGACCGCGTTGAGGATCACCTCTCCAAGTTCGAGGCCGAGCTGGAGAAGGCCCGCAAGGAGCGGGACAAGACGATCGAGCACGCCGACGACCTCGCCTACCAGGTGGAGGTGCTCCGGGCCAAGCTCCACGAGGCCCGTCGGCAACTCGCCCAGCCGCGAGCCTTCGACTCCGTCTCCGGCCAGGCCGAACAGCTGCTGCGGAACGCCGAGATGCAGGCCGAGGCGCTGCGCGCCGACGCCGAGCGCCAGCTCCGCGAATCGCAGGCCGCCACCCAGCGGATGATGGCCGAGGCCGCCGAGCGCACGGCCCAGCTGGAAGCCGAATTCAACGCCAGGCGCCGCCGGTTGGAGGAGGAACTCGCCGAGTTCCGGGCCGCCGCCGAACGCCACGTCAACGAAAACGTCAACTGGGCGGAGCAGACCCGCGCCGGAACCGAGCAGGAGGCCCAGCGCCTGCTCCAGGAGGCCCGCGCCGAGGCCGACCGGATGATGGCCGCCGTCCGCGCCGAGGCCACCGCGCTCGCCGACCAGGCCCGCGCGCAGACCGCCGCCGACGTCGACGCCGCCCGCGGCGAGGCCCAGGCCCGCGCCGAGGCCGCCCTGCTGCGCGCCCAGTCCGACGCCGAGCGCCTGCTGCGCGCCGCGTCCGAGCAGGCCCAGCAGACCGGCGCCCAGGCCGAGGAACAGCGCGTCGCCGCCACCGCCGCCGCCCAGCAGCAGCTGGCCGAGGCGCACGCCGCCGCCGAGCAGAAGCTCGCCGCCGCCGAAGCCGAGATCACCGCCCTCAAGCGGCAGGCCCTCGCCGACCAGGAGCGCGCCGAGGCCGCCCTGGTCGGCGCCCAGGCCGAGATAGAGCGGCTGCGCGCCGAGGCCCTCGCCGAGGCCGAGCGGGCCCGCACCGAGGCCGCCCGGATGCGCGAGGAGGCCCTCGCCGCCGCCGAACGCCTCCAGTCCGAGGCCACCGCCGAGGCCGAGCGCAAGGTCGCCGACGGCGACGCCGCCAGCGAACAGCGCTCGCAGACCGCCAAGGCCGAGATCGCCAAGATGGTGGCCGCCGCCACCCGCGAGGCCGAGCTGATCAAGGCCGCCGCGTCCACCGCCCAGGCCGAGGCGGACGCCGCGAAGGCCGCCGCCGCCGAGGAGAGCGAACGCCTGCGCGGCGCCGCCGAGTCGGTCGCCAACGAGCTGCGCGCCGACGCCGAGAAGGAGATCGCCGAGCACTGGACGGCCGCCGAGCGCAAGGCCGTCGAGCTCCACGAGCAGGCCGCCGCCGAAGCCGAACGCCTGCGCGCCGAGGCCGCCGAGACCGGCCGCGCCGAGGGGGCCAAGGACGCCGCGCTGCGCCTGGCCCGGGCCGCCAAGCAGGCCGAGGAGGTGCTCGCCCGCGCGACCACCGACGCCGAGGCCACCCGCGGCGAGGCCGCCGCCGAGGCCGAGCGGCGGGTCGAGCACGCCAAGTCCGAGGCCGGCACGCTGCTGGAGCAGGCCCGCCAGGCCGTCGAGCAGGCGCAGAACGCCGCCATGGAGGACGCCGCCTCGATCCGCGAGCAGCTGGAGCGGATGCAGGCCGAGGCCGCCCGGGCCCGCGAGCAGGCCGAGGAGCACCGCTCCGCCGCCGCCGCCGAGGCCGAACGGGTCCGCTCCGAGGCCCGCCGGCAGGCCGCCGTGCAGATCGAGGAGTCCGCCAAGCAGGCCGAGGAACTGCTGACGGGCGCCAAGACCGACGCGGACGCGCTGCGCTCCGGCGCCGCCGACGAGGTCCAACGGCTGCGCACCGAGACCCGCGAGCAGGCCGCCGCCGTCCAGGGCCGGGCCGAGCAGACCCTGACCCGGGCCCGCACCGAGGCCGAGAAGCTCACCTCCTCCGCCGCGCAGGCCCGCGACGAGGTGCTGGCCGCCGCGAAGACCGCCGCCGAGGCCACCCGCGCCGACGCCGAACGGGACGCCGCCCAGACCCGCGAGCAGGCCGAGGCCGCCGCCGCGACCGTCCGCGCCGAGGCCGACGCCACCGCCGAGGCCACCCGCGCCGACGCCACCCACTGGGCCGAACAGCACCGCGACGAGACCGAGGACGCCTGCCGGGCCGTGCGCGAGGCGGCCGAGCAGGTCGCCCGTACCGTCACCGAGCAGGCCGAGGCCGCCGCCCAGGCGCTGCGCGACGAGGCCACCGCCGCCCGCGAGGCGGCCCGCGGCGACCTGGAGCGCGACCGGGCGCTGACCGCCGAGAAGCTGACCGAGGCCACCACGATCCGGGAGGCCGCCGACGGCGAGGCCGCCTCCGTCCGCAAGGCCGCCGCGCAGGACGCCCAGCGGGTCCGCGCCGAGGCCGACCAGCAGCTCACCGCCGCCCGCACCGAGGCCGGGACGCTGGCCGCCGAAGCCGCCGCCGACCGGGCCGAGGCCACGCAGCTGCGCGAGGACGCCGACGCCTACGACCGCGAGCTGCGGGAGACCGCGGACCGCGACACCGCGGAGCTCCGCGCCACCGCCGAGCAGGAGGTGGCCGAACTCCGCGCCGTCGCGGACCGGGAGACGGCCGAGCTGCGCGCTGTCGCGGAGCAGGAGACCACCGAACTGCGCGAGCAGGCCGCCGTCTTCGACCGCGAACTGCGGGAGAGCGCGACCGTCTTCGACCGCGAACTGCGCGCCATCACCGAGCAGGAGACGGCCGAACTCCGGACCGTCACCGAGCAGGAGGTGGCCGAGCTCCGGGCCGGCGCCGAGCGGGACACCGCCGAACTGCGCGCCGTCGCCGAGCAGGAGGTGGCCGAGCTCCGGGCCGGCGCCGAGCGGGACACCGCCGAACTGCGCGCCGTCGCCGAGCAGGAGACGGCCGAGCTCCGCGCCACCGCCGAGCGGGACACCGCCGAACTGCGCGCCGTCGCCGACCGCGAGACCACCGAACTGCGCGAGCAGGCCGACGCCTACGACCGCGAACTGCGGGAGACCGCCGACCGCGACACCGCGGAGATCCGCGCCACCGCCGAGCAGGAGGTCGCCGAACTCCGCGCCACCGCCCAGCGCGAGACCACCGAGCTGCGCCGGGACGCCGCACAGGCCTCCGAGGAGTTGCGGGCCGAGGGTGCGACGCAGGCCGCCGAGCTGGTCGCACAGGCCGAGCAGGACGCCGCCGAGGTCCGGCAGTCCGTCGCGGGCCTGCACGAGACGGCGACCAAGCAGATCACCGCACTGCGCGCCACCGCCGAGCAGGAGGTCGCCGAACTCCGCGCCACCGCCGACCGCGAGACCGCAGAGCTGCGCGAGGCCGCGACCACGTACGACCGCGAACTGCGGGAGACCGCCGACCGCGACACCGCCGAGCTGCGCGCCGTCGCGGACCGGGAGACGGCCGAGCTGCGCGCCACCGCCGAGCAGGAGGTCGCCCAGCTCCGCGCCACCGCCGACCGCGAGACCACCGAACTGCGCGAGCAGGCCGCCGCGTTCGACCGGGAGCTGCGCGAGACCGCGGCCGCCTACGACCGCGAGCTGCGGGAGACCGCGGACCGCGACACCGCGGAGATCCGGGCCGTCGTCGCGCAGGAGGTCGCCGAGCTCCGCGCGACCGCCGACCGCGAGATCGCCGAACTGCACGCCGCGGCGGCCGAGTTCGCCGAGCAGCAGCGGGCCGCGGCGGAGGCCGGGGCGCAGCGCACGCTGGCCGAGGCGGACGAGCTGGCGGCGGCCGCACTGGCGGACGCCGAGGAGCGGTCGACGGCGCTGCGCGGCGACGCCGAGGAGTACGCGCTGGCGACCCGCACGCTGGCGGAGGAGTTCGACGCGGACATCCGGTCCCGTGCGGAGTCCTTCGACGCGGAGCTGCGGGAGGCCGCCGAGGCGTACGACAAGGCGACCCGCGAGCAGGCCAAGTCGGTGCTGGAGAAGGCGTTCACGGACGCCGAGCAGCTCGCCGAGCAGGCCCAGTCGGAGGCGCTGGCGGCGGCCGCGGCGGCCGAGGAGCAGGCCGACGCGCTGGTGACGGCGGCCCGCAAGGAGGCCGAGCGGCTGGTCGCGATCGCCGACGCGCAGGGCAAGGCCGAGGTGGAGAAGGCGCGTTCGGACGCGGACGCGCTGCTGAAGGAGGCCCGTCGGGACTCGACGGCGATCCGGGACCGCGCGGAGGAGCTGCGCGAGCGCACCGATTCCGAGATCGAGGCGCTGCACGAGCGGGCCCGCAAGGAGAACGCGCAGGCGATGAAGTCCGCCGGCGAGCGGGTGGACGCGCTGGTGACGGCGGCCCAGGAGCAGCTGACCGAGGCCGAGGAGCAGGCGCAGGCGCAGGTCGCGGAGGCCGAGGAGCGGGCGGCGAAGCTGATCGAGGCGGCCGAGACCCGGGCCTCGGACCTGACGTCGGAGGCGTCGGCGGAGGCCGGCCGGGTGCGGATCTCGGCGGTGCGCAAGGCCGAGACGCTGCTGAAGGAGGCGGAGAACAAGCTCGCCGACTCCACCACCCGGGCCGAGGCGCTGATCATCAAGGCGGAGGCGAAGCTCAAGGCCGCCGAGATGGAGTCCGAGGAGAAGCTGGAGGCGGCGGCCGACGAGGCCTCGTCCCGGCTCAAGCGCGCCGACGACGAGTCGGAGAAGCGGATCCGGCGGGCCGGTTCGGACGCCGAGGAGCAGCTGCGGCTGGCCGCCGAGGAGGCGGAGCGACTGCTCGCGGAGGCAAAGGCCGAGGCGAAGCGCGTGACCGACGAGGGCCAGCGGGAGTTGGACGAGTTGGTGCGCCGCCGCAAGGACATCAACACCGAGATCTCTCGGGTCCAGGACGTGCTGTCGGCGTTGGAGGCGTTCGAGGCGCCCGCGCCGGTGGCTCAGAGCAACGGGGGCAGTAAGAAGGACGGAGGGCCCAAGGCCGGTGCCGGGGTGGGCTCTCCACGATCGGGAGGCAATCGCTCCGGGGGCGCGCCACCCGATTGAGCGGACATTGTCCGCGAACCAACGGCGTTTCGTCGTTGACACTCCGGTACCGTGTCAGGATTCCCTCAACCATCTCAGCGGTTTGACGACAGGAAGCCCAGAAATCCCATGAGCGACAGTCACTCCCCGCACGGCTTCGACCTGGTACGCCGTGGGTACGAGCGCGCCCAGGTCGACGAGCGGATCGCCAAGCTGGTGGCCGACCGAGACAGCGCGCTTTCCCGGATCAGCGCGCTGGAGAAGCGCATCGAGGAGCTCCACCTCGAGACCCAGACCGCGCAGGCCGCGGTCACCGAGGCGGAGCCGTCGTACGCCGGCCTCGGCGCCCGCGTCGAGAAGATCCTCCGCCTCGCCGAGGAGGAGGCGAAGGACCTGCGCGACGAGGCGCACCGCGCCGCCGAGCAGCACCGCGAGCTGGCCGAGGCCGCGGCGCAGCAGGTCCGCACCGAGGCCGAGAACTACGCCAAGGACCGCAAGGCCAAGGCGGAGGACGAGGGCCTGCGGATCGTCGACAAGGCCAAGTCGGACGCGGCGCAGCTGCGCGCCGAGGCCAACAAGGACGCGCAGAACAAGCGCGAGGAGGCGGACGCCCTCTTCGAGGAGACCCGCACCAAGGCCGCGCAGGCCGCGCTGGAGTTCGAGACCAACCTGGCCAAGCGCCGGGAGCAGTCCGAGCGCGACCTGGCGGCCCGTCAGGCCAAGGCGGAGAAGCGCCTCGCCGAGATCGAGCACCGCGCCGAGCAGCTCCGCCTGGAGGCGGAGAAGCTGCGCACCGACGCGGAGCGCCGTTCCCGCCAGACCATCGAGACCGCGCAGCGCCAGGCGGAGGACATCGTGGCCGACGCGAACGCGAAGGCCGACCGGGTCCGCAGCGAGTCGGAGCGCGAGCTGGCGGCGCTCACCAACCGCCGCGACTCGATCAACGCGCAGCTGACCAACGTCCGCGAGATGCTGGCCACCCTGACCGGTGCGGCGGTCGCCGCGGCCACGCTGCCGACCGACGACTCGCTGGGCGTCCCGGCGCAGCAGTCGCGCTGACGTCCCGTCGGGGCCGCTGGGGTCCGACCGACCGTGAAGGGCCCGGAGCCTGCTGCTCCGGGCCCTTTCGGCGCATCAGGAGCTGTGCTGCTTCAGGCGCTTGAGGAAGGCCCGGACGGCGGCGTTGAAGGTCTCCGGGGCCTCCAGCGAGGAGAGGTGGCCGACCGCCGGAATGACCGTCAGCTCGGCGTCCTGCAGGGCGTCGGCCATCATCCGGGCCTCGCCGAGCGGGGTGACGGTGTCGAGCTCGCCGACGATGACCGCGGCGGGCACGTCCAGCGCGGCCAGCGCCTCCAGCGAGTCGGGGCGGGCGGCCATCGCGCGCTGCGCCCAGGCGACTGCGGCCGGGTCCGCCTCGGCGATCATCCGGCGGACGGTGTCGACGAGTTCGGGATCGGTTCCGGGGGCGAGCAGGTTCTTCGCGGTGTTCTCCTCGATCAGCAGGTCGACGCTGCCGTGTTCGAGGACGGCGGCGGCGATGCGTTCGCGGTTGGCGCGGGCGGCGTCGGTGTCGGGGGTGGCCCTGGTGTCGGCGAGGACCAGGCCGGCCAGCCGTTCGGGGTGGCGGCGGGCGAAGGCCATCGCCACGTACCCGCCCATGGACAGGCCGCCGAGCACGGCCTGTTCGATGCCGAGGTCGTCCAGCAGGTGCGCCAGGTCGTCGGCGGCGGTGTCCAGGGACGGCGGCTCCTCGCCGAGCGGGGCGGCGCCGAAGCCGCGCAGGTCCGGCGCGACCACCCGGGCATCGTCCCCGGCCGGACCGGGTACGCGTTCCAGTTGTCCCTCCCACATGCGCGCGGAGAGTGGGAAGGCGTGCAGCAGGACGAGCGGGGTGCCGGTGCCGTTCTCGCGGACGACCGGTGCGCTGGGGGAGGTCATGGCTCCACCGTAGGGCCCGGGGGCCGCGCCCCGGACGACGATCGTCCAAATCATCCGTTTTTTGTCCTACCCTGGCGGCAGACCTAGGAGTGGCACATGATCGAGTTGCACCATCTGACGAAGCGTTACGGCGACAAGTTGGCCGTGGACGACCTGAGTTTCCGGATTCCGGAGGGCGTGGTCACCGGCTTCCTCGGTCCGAACGGCGCCGGCAAGTCCACCACCATGCGGATGATCCTCGACCTGGACCGGCCGACGGCCGGCAAGGTGACCATCGACGGCCGCAGTTACGCCTCCGTCCAGGACCCGCTGCGCGAGATCGGCGCGCTGCTGGAGGCGAAGGGCGTGCACCCGGGGCGGACCGCCTACGACCACCTGCTGTGGATGGCGCAGTCGAACCGGATCCCGCGCGAGCGGGTCGACCAGGTGCTCGAAGTGGTCGGCCTGACCGCGGTCGCGAAGAAGCGCGCCCGGGGCTTCTCGCTGGGCATGGGGCAGCGGCTGGGCATCGCCTCGGCGCTGCTCGGCGATCCGAAGATCCTGATGTTCGACGAGCCGGTGAACGGGCTCGACCCCGAGGGCATCGTCTGGATCCGGAAGTTGATGAAGGCGCTCGCCGCCGAGGGCCGCACGGTGTTCGTCTCCTCGCACCTGATGAGCGAGATGGCGCTGACCGCCGACCACCTGGTGGTGATCGGCCGCGGCCGGCTGCTGGCGGACCTGCCGATGGCCGAGTTCATCCGGCAGAACTCGCGCTCCGCGGTGCGGCTGCGCACCCCGCAGCCGGAGCAGCTGCTGGACGCGCTGCGCGGCGCCGGCCTGACCGCCGAGCCGGGCCCGGACGGGGCCTGGGAGGTGGTCGACGGCGACCCGGCCCTGCTCGGCGACCTGGCCGCCGCGCACGGCGTCACGCTGCACGAGCTGAGCCCCCAACAGGCTTCGCTGGAGGACGCGTTCATGCAGATGACCGCCGACTCGGTGGAGTACCGCACCGACGTCGCCGCCACCACGGGCGCCACCGGCGCCGCCACCCCGCAGCCGGCGCAGCAGCAGCCCGGATGGGGCGCCGGCTGGGACGCCCGCCAGGCCGGAAAGGAGAGCTGAGATGGCCGCGTTCCCCGCAGTCGTGCAGTCCGAGTGGACGAAGGTCCGCAGCATCCGCTCCACCGTGTGGACGCTGGTCCTCACCTTCCTGATCGTGGTCGCCATGGGCTTCGCGATCTCGCTGCTGACCAAGCTGAACTACGACCAGTTCACCGAGCACAACACCGCCCCGTTCGACGCGACGACCACCTCGCTCGCCGGGATCTCGCTCGGCGAGCTGGCGATCGTGGTGTTCGGCGTGCTGGCGGTCGGCAACGAGTACGCCAGCGGCATGATCCGGGTGTCGCTGGCGGCGGTCCCGCAGCGCGGCGTCCTGATGGGAGCGAAGACCGCGGTGCTGGGCGTCCTCGCGTTCCTGGTCTCGCTGGTGACGGTGTTCGTCGCGTTCTTCCTCGGGCAGGCGGCGCTCGGCCAGTACTCCACCGGCCTCGGCGAGCCGCACGTGCTGCGAGCGGTGTTCGGCGCGGCCTGCTACCTGACGCTGCTGTGCCTGTTCTCGATCGGCGTCACCATGATGCTGCGCAACCAGGTGCTGTCGCTGGGCATCCTGATCCCGTTCTTCTTCCTGGTCTCGCCGATCCTGTCGATCGTCCCCAAGGTGAAGGACGTGGTCCGCTACTTCCCGGACCGGGCCGGCTCCGCGGCGCTCCAGGTCTACCCGACCGGGGACCACCCGTACGGCCCGTGGACGGGCCTGCTGATCTGCGCGGCGTGGGCGGCGGCCGCCCTGCTCGGCGGCTACCTGGTCCTGAAGAAGCGCGACGCCTGACGGTTCGTCAGTACTTCGGAGCGCCGCGGCCCCGCAGCAGGTTGGAGCCGCGGCGCTCCCGCGCTCCCCAGCACGCCCGGTGCCAGTGCCGCCGGTCGTCCACTCCGCTGCTGTGGTCCGGCCACGCCACCACGTGCCCCACGCCCGGCGGGATCTCCTGGTCGCACCCCGGGCACCGGTAGTACCGCCCGGCCGTCCCGGCCACGGTCTGCACGACCCAGTCCTCGCCCCGGTACGACTCCACCCGTCGCAGCGACCCGCCCATCGGCGCGGCGCTCTCTCGGTCCTCGGACTTCTGGATCCGGTTGCGTCGCGGTGACACGTGACTACCCCTCGTTCCGGCGCGTTGTCCTTCCAGGGTACGGGCCGCCGCGTCACCGGTGGGCGGCCGTGGCCGGGACGTTTCGTCCCAGGGGTCACGCGCGCCCCACCGACCCCTCCTGCTCCACTAGCACGGATCACCGTCCGGCTTCAGCGATTCGACGGTAATCCACCCTTCCCTTGGGCAAATTGAGGGTTCGGCGTGCCATTGGCACATGACATGGGTTACTCACGAGGTGACACGGCGGGGCTCGCGAACCCTGCGCGCACCGAGGAGGCACGCCCCATGACGAAGACCACCGCCCGACCGCACGCCCGCTCCGAACGGCGACCGACCGGCCGAGGAGTGGCGACGGCCACCCAGCCGGCCCCGGAGCAGGGGCCGGGGGCCGACACGGACGCGATCCGGGTCGGCGCCTTCCTGCTGTCCGCGCAGTTCCCCGGGCAGAGCCACGGGGAGGTGCTGGACCGGACCGTCTCGGCGGCGCTGACCGCGGAGCGGGTGGGCCTGGACGCGGTGTGGCTGGCCGAGCACCACTTCGTGCCGTACGGGGTCTGCCCGGACGCGGCGACGCTGGCGGGGATACTGCTGGGCCGCACCCGGCGGATCGGGGTGGGCACCGCGGTCAGCGTGCTCAGCACCCGCCACCCGGTGGCGCTGGGCGAGCAGGCGGCGCTGCTGCACCTGACCTCCGGCGGCCGGTTCACCCTCGGGGTGGGCCGCGGCGGGCCGTGGATCGACCTGGCGGTGTTCGGCGGCGGCCTGGAGGCGTACGAGCGGGGCTTCCCGGAGCGCCTGGACCTGCTGCTGCGCTGGCTGCACGGGGCCCGGGTGGGCGGCTCGGGGCCGCAGTTCGACTTCCCGGAGGTGGCGGTGGTGCCGCGGGCCGTCGAGCCCGCCCGGCGGACGGACCTGACGGGCTGGCTGGGCCTGGACGGGCCCGCCCCGGCCGCCGCGGTGATTCCGCGGCAGCGCCAGGAGCCGCCCCAGCAGCCCCAGTCGGGCCCGCCGGTGGTGATGGCGTGCACCTCCCCGGCCGGGGTGCGGACGGCCGCCGAGCGGGGCCTGCCGATGCTGCTGGGCATGCACTCGGGCGACGAGGACAAGCGGGACATGCTGGCCGCCTACCGGGCGGCCTGGCGGGCCGCGGGGCGCGGCGAGGAGCAGCTGGCACGGGTGCAGCGGGAGCACGTGGCGGCCGGCGTGGTGCAGGTCGACGACCGGGCGGGGGCGGCCCGGGCCAGCCTGCTGCGGGCGATGCCGGACTTCTTCGCGTACGGGCTGGGCGCGCACCGCACGGTGGACGGCCGGGAGCGGTCGATGCGCGACCCCCGCGCGTACACCGAGTTGCTGTGCGACCTGCACGCGGTGGGCACGCCCCGGCAGTGCGCGGACCGGCTGCTGGCGACCGCCGAGGGCACCGGGATCCGGCGCTTCGCGCTGCTCGCCGAGGGTTCCGGGGACACCGCGGCGACGCTGCACAACCTGGACCGGATCGGCGACGAGGTGCTGCCGCAGCTGCGCTGAACGCATGCCCGCGGGCCGCCCCGGCCGGTCAGGTCCGGGGCGGCCCGGTGCCGGGCGACGCCGAGTCGGCGTCAGCAGTCGCGCAACTCCGGCGACTGGTTGAGCAGTTGGGCCCGGACCGAGGTGAATCGGGCGAGCCGGTCGGCGGTGTCGGGGCCGGGGGCGAAGACCGCGACCCGGTGGCAGTTCTGGAAGGCCAGCTGGACGCCGAAGTGGCGCTGCAGGGCTCCGCGGATGGCGTCGCTGGCCATCGCCCGGAGCAGCTGTCCGCGCTCCTGCTCACTCGGCGGGGGGACCTCGTTGTCGGCGAAGTCGGTTCCGTCGACCTTGAGTTGGGCCACCAGCGAGCTGATCATGTCCCAGGCGTAGGGCAGCGAGGTGCGGACACAGTCGACGAACTCCCGCTCGTCGACCTCGCCTCGTTCGGCCTTCTCCAACAGGGCCGGTGAGACGTCGAGCGACATGGGTTCTCCTCTCACGGTCCGCCCCGACGGATTCGACGGGGCGGTCGTACCGGGGTGCTGAGGGTGCGTTGGACGTACGGTGGACCACGCGCGATGTTCGAATGCCGACGGCGCGACGGGGCTGGGGGATGCCGCCGCGTAATCGAGGTCCTGGCCAGGGGGTCAGACCAGCGTGTCAGTCCTTCCCGGACCCGGCTGGAGAATCCGGGGATTGCCACCCGAATCGCCGTGCCACAGCCGAGATTGGCCGGAATCAGTTGTGCACCGACCCTGTACGCCGAGCTGGCCCGGCTCACCGGTGGTGGCCGTGCGATCACCATGTTTCGCCCCTCCCGGCCGACCCACACCCGGTCTGCGGACACTCGCTTCAAACGGCCTCCGGGCCCGCCTCCCGACAGCCGCCTGTCTCGGGAATCGC
Organism: Kitasatospora sp. CB02891; assembly: GCF_002803145.1. Lineage (NCBI taxonomy): Bacteria > Bacillati > Actinomycetota > Actinomycetes > Kitasatosporales > Streptomycetaceae > Kitasatospora > Kitasatospora sp. CB02891. The sequence goes on from NZ_NNBO01000010.1 coordinate 136,158, forward strand.
GCCCCCTCGACCCACTGCACGCCGGCGCACCCCTCCCCTTCGCACGCCCCCTCCCTGCGCCCGCCAAAATCGAACAGGGACAGGGGCACTCCCGGCGGGCCGTAGGCTTGTCCCCATGCGTCTTGTAATCGCCAAGTGCACCGTGGACTACGCGGGCCGCCTCGCTGCACATCTGCCCTCCGCCGTGCGCCTGGTGATCGTGAAGGCCGACGGGAGCGTCAGCATCCACGCCGACGACCGGGCCTACAAGCCGCTGAACTGGATGTCCCCGCCGTGCTCCCTGAAGGAGACCGAGGGGGTGTGGACGGTCACCAACAAGGCCGGCGAGAAGCTGATCATCACCCTGGAGGACGTCCACCACGACTCCAGCCACGAGCTCGGCGTCGACCCCGGCCTGGTGAAGGACGGCGTCGAGGCCCACCTGCAGGAGCTCCTCGCCGACCGGATGGAGGTCCTCGGCGCCGGCTGGCAGCTGATCCGCCGCGAGTACCCCACCGCGATCGGCCCCGTCGACATCCTCTGCCGCGACTCCGACGGTGCCACCGTCGCCATCGAGATCAAGCGCCGCGGCGAGATCGACGGCGTCGAGCAGCTCACCCGCTACCTCGACCTGCTCAACCGCGACCCGCTGCTCGCCCCGGTCAAGGGCGTCTTCGCCGCCCAGGAGATCAAGCCGCAGGCCCGCGTGCTGGCCACCGACCGCGGCATCGGCTGCGTCGTCCTCGACTACGACGAGCTGCGCGGCATCGACGACGACAAGCTCAAGCTGTTCTGACCCCGGCGGCGACGAACCTGCGGCGGGCCCCCCGGCGGGCCGCCGCCCGCGCCCGCCTGCCAGGATCACCGCATGCCCGTGCGAAGCGCTGAACCGGTCGGCCGGTACGAGACCCATCTCACGCTGGCCCCGGCCGAGGTCGACGCACTGGCCGCATGGGCGGCCGCGCACGGCCTGGAGTTCACCCACATCCTGCTGGCCCGCGGCCGGCACCCCTCGCAGCCGATGCTGTCCTGGCAGAGCGACGGCACCCTGGCCGCCCAGCACCGCCGCGCCGCCGCCGAGACGGCCCGCCTGCGCGCCGCCGGGTTCACCCCGGTCCGGGTGAAGATCGAGGCCGCGCCCTGGACCCCGGGCGTCCCCGGCACCGACGCGGAGGCCGAACAGGCCGACGCCGCCTGCTACTTCGAGCACCACGTGAAGGTCCGACTGGCCCCGGACGTCCCTCGCGACGCCCTGGTGCGGGCCGCCGACGGCCACCACGCCCACGTCTCCTGGAACGCCCGTCGCACCGAACCCGGCGGCCACCGCCAGTACTTCGTCACCCAGCGCTGCCACCGCCTCGGCCTGACCACCGCCGGCGCCCGCCTGGACCGCCTCACCGCCGCGCTGACCGCCGCGGGCTTCCCGCCGCTGAAGGTCACCCGCGAGTACGTGGTCCACGACTCGGCGCTCACGCTGGACTCCGGCTGGCTCGACGACGCCCCGACCACCGCCTGATCGAGGAGCTCCCGTGACCGACCACCGCCTGCTGCCCGAGGACCGCCGCCACCGGCCGAGCACGCACCTCGCGATCGACGACCCGCGGGCCGCCCAGTCCGCGGTCTTCGACCCGGCCCTGAAGCAGTTCGACAACGCCTACCGGGCCGGCGACCCGCAGTTCACCGACCCCGACCTCGCCGCCGCCTGGTACGCGGCCCGCCGCACCGCGATGGACACCGTCCTCGCCGCCGTCGCCGCCTCCGCCTGGGCAGACCACCTGGTGCTGCGCGGCTCCGTGGTGCTGAAGGCCTGGTTCGGCGACGCCGCCCGCGAGCCCGGCGACCTGGACTTCGTCGTCACCCCCGCCGACCGGATGCTCGACGACCCGCGCACCGGGGACCTGTTCGACGACCTCACCCGCGCCGTCTGCGCCACCACCGGCCCCGTCCGCTTCCTGGCCGAGCAGACCGCCACCGAGGACATCTGGACGTACGAAAGGGCCCCCGGCCGTCGCCTGATGCTCGTCTGGACGGCCGACGGCCTGCCCGACGGCACCGTCCAGCTCGACTTCGTCTTCAACGAGGACCTGCCCCTTCCCGCCGAACCCCTGGAGGTCGCCCCCGGCGCGGTGCTGAACGTCGCCGGACGCGAACTCTCGCTCGCCTGGAAGCTCCTGTGGCTCGCCACCGACCGCTACCCGCAGGGCAAGGACCTGTACGACGCCGCCCTGCTGGCCCGCTCGACCGGCCTGCGCTACCAGGTGCTGCGGGACGTCTTCGTCACCGGCGAGGCCCACTACGCCGAGGAGCCGGTGGGCCCGGACAGCGTCCCTTCCGAAACCGACTGGTCGAACTTCGCCGCCGAGTACCCGCAGTTGGCCGGCGAGGAGTCCGACCACGCCCGCCACCTGGCCGAGGCCCTCGCGCCGACCTTCGCGGAGGTCCCCGACGCCGACCGCGCAGCCTGGTGGCGCGAGGGCTGGCTCGGACCCGTCCGCCGCCTGCACGCCGAACAAGGCTTCGCCGCCGCCCAGGCCTGGCTGGCCGCCCGCCAGGCACCGCTCCAGCTGGCCCACCGCCTCACCGCCGAGGCCCTCGGCCCCGCCGCCCCCGAGCACCTCGGCGCGGCCATGCTCGACTGCCCTGCCTGGTCCTGGTACGCCGACCAGGCCGCGGGCGGGTGGCTCTCCGCGGAGACCGTCGACGCCTGGCTCCGCGACTGACCCCGCCGCCCTTCCAGTGGATCTGCCCGCCCGGGCCCCCCGATTCGGTTGGGCGTGCCCACGCTGCCGGAATCCCTGAACGGCAGGGGGCCGCGAGGCCCCCACCGAAGGGAGCCGTCAGCGTGCACCACGTCATCCGCAGGTTCGCCCCGCTCGCCGTCGCCGTCGCGACGACCGCCGTCGCGACCGTCCTTCCCGCGCCGCCCGCGCATGCCGCGCCCGCGCTGTTCGGCCCGGCGGCGCTCGGCATCCGGTTCGGTCCGGAGGGCGACCCGGGCCGGTGCGGCGGACGCCAGGGCGAGCAGTGGCACCCCGACGGCGAGTGGACCGACGAGATCGTCCTCGACACCGACGACCGCCCGGGCGGCTGCCTGCTCGCCTTCGGCCTGTTCGACCCGCAGAACCAGCTGGGCTCGGCCTCCGTCCGGTACGCCTGGACGACCTTGCCCGGCACCGGCCCGGGCCAGTGCGACAACCAGGGCGACTACCGGATGCCCGCCTCGCCCACGGCCCGCGCCTTCGGCCCGTCGATCCGCGTCGACACCGACAGCCGACCGGGCGGGTGCGTCCTCACTTTCATCGTGGCGGACACCCCGTCCGTCTCCCTCGACGTCCAGTACGCCGGGAACGGCGACGTCCGCCAGTGCGGCGGCGCACTCCCCAACGACCGCTTCACCGCCGCCCCGGGCCACCCGGTGCCGCTCACCGTGGACACCGACGACCGCCCCGGCGGCTGCCGGCTCCGGCTCCGGCTCAACGTCTAGCCGGCCGGGCTGCCCGACGGATCCGGGGAGGTCGCCGGCGGGGAGCTCGGCGGAGTGCTGGACGGCGGCGGGCTGGCGGGCTGGGTGGCCGGCTTGGTGTTCTGCGGCGGCGGACTCGTCTGCGGCGGCGAGGTCCTGGTGCTGGTCGCCGTCGCGGTCGACTTCGTGCCGGTCGGGCTGCTGCTCGGCCGGTGGGTGGCGGAGGGGCTGTCACTGGCCGACTCGGTCGGGCTCTCGGACGGCGTCGCGCTGTCGCTCGCCGACGGCCGGGGGCTGGCGCTGGGCCGGGGGCTGGTGGTCGCGTCCGGCACGGGGATGTCGTCCGCGGAGCTGCCGGGCCGCTTGCCGGCGGGGGCGTCCTCGCTGCTGACGGCCACGCCGATCGCGGTGCCGAGCACGCCGAGCGCCATCACCGCGGCGCCCGCCGCCAGGGCGGTCTTCCGGGCCCCGGCCGGGGCCCGCTTGCGCAGCCGGGCCGGCACCTGGGCGATCGCCCGGATGGTGCGCCGCCCGCGCACCGGCTGGGTGTCGCCGACGGTGAGCGCCGCGGTCTCCTCCAGCCGGATCACGTCGAGCATCCGCCGCGCCACCGCCCCGCCGCGCTGGTCACCGGCGGCGGCCCGCAGCGCGAGCGCCGCCTCCAGCTCGCCGACGGCCCGCTGCGGATTGCCGACGCACAGCGCGTACACGCCCAACTCGTGGTGGAACCAGCCCTGTTCGGCGGTCGCACCGAGCATCCGGGCGGCCTCCAGGCCGAGCTGCAGGGCCCGCTCCCAGGCGCCCCAGCGCAGCGACAGGGCGAGCGCGGGCGCGGCGGCCCGGGCCAGCCGCAGCACCTGCTCGGGGCGGTCGGCGTTCCGCTCGGCGCGCAGCACCGCGAGGATCACCTCGGCCTCGGCCGCGATCTGGCGGGTCGTCACCGAGGCGTGCCCGACCCACCAGGACAGGTGCTCGGCCGCGCCGTGCGCGACCCCGCCGGCGGCGAACGGGGCCGGCTGCCCGTCCGCGTCGGATTCCAGTTCGGGCAGCAGCACGGCCACCACGCCCTCGGTGAGCCGGTGGTGGCCGCCCACCGACACCGCCAGGCCGTGGTCCACCAGCTCCTGCAGCGCGCTCTCGCCGAGACCGACGTCGATCAGCGCGGGCAGGTGCGGCGCGGTCGGGCACTCCCCCTCCAGCGCCAGCGCCAGCCGCAGCACCCGCCGGGCCGGCTCGCTCAGCCCCTGCAGCAGCAACCGGGCCGGCGCGGCGCTCTCCCCGACCGACGGCAGCGGCACCCCGGCCCGCAACTCGGTCTCCAACTCGGCCGGATCGCCCGGGAGTTCGTACTCCTGCGCGAACCCGAAGACGCTCCGCCGGTCCTCCTGCGCGGCGACCAGCGCGTCCACCGCGACGTCCCGCTGCCGCAGCAGCGCCGCCGCCCGGACGAAGCGCAACGGCAGGCCCTCCGACTCGAACCACAGGTCCACCGCCCAGGCCCGCTCCGCCTCGTCCAGCTGACGGCCCGCCAGCCGCGCCGCGAGGGTCAGGCACGCCGGCCGCGACAGGCCCGCCACCAGGTGCTCCCGCAGCCGCGAACCGGGCGGCGACGGCGGCGCGTCCGGCGCGGTGCTGATCAGGAACGCGCACTCGGGGGCGATCGCCAGCAGCTCCTCCAGCTCCTCACCGGCCGGCTCCACATCGTCGATCACCACCACCGCGGCCACCCCGGCCAGCAGTTCGACCAGCTGCTCCCGGTCGGGCCGGAAGTCCGGCGCGTGGTGGGTCGCCGCGAACAGGTCCTGCAACAGGTCGGCGGACGTCCTGCGGTAGCCGCTCAGCCGCACCACGCCGTCCGGCGCCAACTCCCCCGCGACCTCGGCGACCGCCGCGAGCAACGCGGAGCGGCCCGAACCGGCCTGCCCGACCAGCCGCACCGAACGGCCCTCCCGGAGCTGCCCGAGCACCGCCGCGACGTCGCCGTCCCGGTCCAGCAGCGGCAGGTCGCCGGGCCCGGCCCCCAACGCGAGCGGCCCCACCGCGGCGGTCGGCCCCAACTCCGGCCGCGCCTGCACCGACCCGCGGATCCGCCGAGGCTGCGGCAGCCACTCGTCCGGACAGTGCCGCGCCTCCGACCCCTCCGGACCCCCGACCACCACCAGCCGCTCACCGCTGACCAGTTCCCCACCCCGCGGGCGTATCCCACTCGGCTGACCCACGTCGCTGCTCCCCGCCACTCGGACACCTGACCGGAGACTTTCCCACATGACCGAACCGGGTCAACACACCGGGTAGTTGTGGGGAGGGGAGAACTCAGACGGGCGATCAGCCCAGCGCGGGCAACGTCGTCCCCACCGGGTCCTGAACCGCCCCCTCCACCGCCAGGATGCGGTGCAGTCGGGTCGCCACCAGCAGCCGCTGGAGTTGCATCGGCACGTCCCGCAGGACCAGCCGCCGCCCGGCCCGGCCGGCCCGGCGGTGGGTGCCCATGATGACGCCGAGGCCGGTCGCGTCCCAGGATTCGAGCCGGCCGAGGTCGAGGACGAAGTCGCCCTCGCCGCCGTCGACCGCGGCGTGCAGCAGCGCCTTGGCATCGGCGGCGCTGCGCACGTCGAGCCGCCCTTCGACGGCCAGTCCGGTGTGGTCGCCGCTGATGCGCACGCTGTCCTCCTCCTCGGCCGTGTGCCGTTGTCCGTCCGCCGCGTTGCGCCTGCCGCCCGTCCCGTGCCCCAGGGATCGACCGCGCCATGTTCCGGGCCGGTTGTGCACCGGCCCCTTCCTGAATCTGACGGTCGACCAGTTCCGCAGGTTGCTGTCACCCGGCGGACTGCCCCTCAACTTCACCCGTCCGAGGGAATATACGCAGGAACACCTGGTACCTACGCTCGATTACCGCCCAAATCACCCGTCTGCGCGGTGCTCCGTGAGCAAACTCACCCAGAGGGTGCGGGCGGCCCGTGCGGGGCCGGTCGTGCGGTCATCTGGTCCTCCCGGGGGCACGCGGAGGGCTCGCCCGGGCCGGGGCGGCACCGACCGCCCGACGGGGAGCCACATCGCTCTGCGCCGGACTCTAGTAGCAGCACGCGCCCCGTGGTGCGTTCCGACAGTGTGATCTGCACCGGAACGGGTGTGATCTGCGCCCCTCCCCCGGGTTGCGCCGTCGGCCGTCACCGCTCCCCGGGAACGGGCACTCCCCACTCCTGCGCGAGGATCGCGGCCTGCACCCGGCTGCGCTGCCCGAGCTTCGCCAGGATCCGGGTGACGTGGGTCTTGGTGGTGGCCTCCGCCGTGCCGAGCCGGTGGGCGATCTCCGCGTTGGACAGGCCCGCCCCGAGGCAGCCGAGCACCTCGCGTTCCTTGGGCGTCAGCGCGCCGAGGGCCGTCGCGTCCGCGGCCTGCGCCGCCGCGGGCCGGGCGAACGAGGCGATCAGCCGCCGGGTGACGGACGGCGCGAGCATGCCGTCGCCGCGGGCGACCGTGCGGACGCCCTCGACCAGGGTGTCCGCCTCCAGGTCCTTGAGCAGGAACCCGGCGGCGCCGGCCCGCAGCGCGCCCCACACGTACTCGTCGAGGTCGAAGGTGGTGAGCACCAGCACCTGCGCCGCCCCGGCCTCCACCACCCGGCGGGTCGCGGCGACGCCGTCCAGCCGGGGCATCTGGACGTCCATCAGCACGACGTCGGGCCGCAGTTCCAGCGCGAGCCGCACCGCCTGTTCGCCGTCCGCGGCCTCGCCGACCACCTGCAGGTCGTCCTCGGCCCGCAGGATCATCACCAGCGCCGCCCGGACGGCCGCCTGGTCCTCCGCCACCAGTACCCGGATCATTCCCGCTCCCCGCTCGCCGTCCGCGGCAGCACCGCCCGGACCCGCCACGTCTGCCCGTCCGGCCCGGCGTCGAACTCGCCGCCGAGCAGCTGGGCCCGCTCTCCCATGCCGACCAGCCCGGCCCTCGCCCCGGGCACCGCCCGGCCCTCGCCGGCCCGGTACGGGGACTCCACGGTGATCTCCAACTCCCGCTCCCCGTACCGGATGCACAGCCGGACCGGGCCGGGTGCGGCGTGCTTGACGGCGTTGGTCAGCGACTCCTGGACGATCCGGTACGCGGCGAGTTCGACCGGCGCGGGCAGTTCGCCCGGCTCGCCGTGCTGCTCCGCCCCGAACCGCAGCCCGGCCGACCGCCCGGCCGCCGCAGCCTGCTCCAGCAGCACGTCCACCGCCGCCAACCGCGGCGCGGCGTAGGGCTCTTCGGGCGTGGCCTCGCGCAGCAGGCCGATCATCCGACGCATCTCGGCGAGGCCCTGCACGCTGTTCTCGCGGATCACCGCGAGCGCCTCCACCAACGGCTCGTCCGCCGCCCGCACCTGACGGCGCGCCACCGCCTGCGCGCCGGTGGCGTGGATGGCGATCGCCGACAGGTGGTTGGCGATCACGTCGTGCAGTTCGCGGGCCATCCGGGCCCGCTCGGCGACCACCGCGCCGCGCCGGTCCAGCTCCGCGAGCAGCGCGGTCTGCTCGGCGCGCAGCCGCTCCGCCTCGGCGACCTCCCGGTGCCGGCGCAGCAGGTCCGCCGTCCACACCGGGGAGAGGAAGATCAGCCCGCAGAACACGGCGACCAGCAGCGCCTCGGGCAGCGAGGCGTACCGCCACGTCAGGCCGGTCAGCACCACGGTGGTGGCGGCGCCCGACAGCTGCAGGACCCGGCTCATCCGCGCCGGGCCGTACAGCACGGCCGCGTACAGCAGGTCGGTGTACAGCAGCATCGTCGGCACCAGCGAGCCGAAGTACACGGCGACGCCGAACACCACGCCGCCGACGCTGACCGTCCACACCGTCCACCGGCGGCGCACCAGCGACAGCCCGGCCATCGCCGCCAGCGGCAGCACCGACGCCCACGCCGACCACTCGGGCCGCCGGTCGTACGCGCCGACCGCGATCAGCAGCAGGCCGCCGAGCAGCCCGGCCACGGCGATGGCCACGTCCTGCCCGCGCTCGGAGAGTCTCACCCGACCCATCCCAGCACCCCTTCCGGCCCGCCGGGACGACCGCTCGGACGACCCGCCGTCCGACGAACGTCTGACACCCCGGTCCACCGGCCGGACGACGACGGCGCACCCGCGCGCGAGGAGGATCGAAGCATGGTTTCCCTGATCGTGGCCGGCGAGGCCGGCTTCTGGGTGGTGCTGGCGGCGGGGCTGCTGGCCCGCTACGCGCTGCGTCTGCGCCGCACCGGTCTGGCGTTGCTGGCGCTGCTGCCGGTGGTCGATCTGGTGATCCTCGGCGCCACCGTCGCCGATCTGCGCGGCGGCGCCACCGCCGACTGGACGCACGGCCTGGCCGCCGCCTACGTCGGCTTCTCGGTCGCCTACGGGCACCGCCTGGTCCGCTGGGCCGACGGCCACGCCGCGCACCGGCTGGCCGGCGGCCCCAAGCCTCCCGGCATGCCCAAGTACGGTGCGCCGCGGGCCCGTTACGAGTGGGGCGTGTTCCTGCTGACGCTGCTGGCCGCGGCCGTCACGGTGGCGCTGGTCGCCGCCGTCCAGTGGCTGGTCGGCGACGCCGCGCGCACCGCGGCGCTGGATCCCTGGTACCCGAGGATGGCCCTGGTGGTCGGCATCAACCTGGTCGTCGCCGCCAGCTACACGGTATTCCCCAAGCGGGCGAAGTAGCCGGAGGTCAGCGGTTCTCGCCGGGCACCCACAGCACGTCGCCGCGCTCCTTGTTGGCCGTGCGCGCCAGGATGAACAGCAGGTCGGACAGCCGGTTCAGGTACTTCGCGGTCAGCGGGTTGATGTCGTCGCCGTGCGTCTCGATCGCCGCCCAGGTGGCCCGCTCGGCCCGCCGCACCACGGTGCACGCCAGGTGCAGGTACGCGGCGCCGGGGGCGCCGCCGGGCAGGATGAAGCTGCGCAGCTTCTCCAGCTCCGCCAGGAACCGGTCGCAGTCCCCCTCCAGCCGGTCGATGTAGGACTGCTCGACCCGCAGCGGCGGGTACTTGGGGTCCTCGACGATCGGCGTCGCCAGGTCCGCGCCCACGTCGAACAGGTCGTTCTGGATCCGGGTCAGCACCGTCACCAGTTCGCCGTCCAGCGCCCCGGCGGCCAGTGCCACGCCGATCGCCGCGTTGGCCTCGTTGGTGTCGGCGTACGCGATCAGCCGCGGGTCGGTCTTGGTGGTCCGGCTCATGTCGCCGAGCGCGGTCGTGCCGTCGTCCCCGGTGCGGGTGTAGATGCGCGTCAGGTTCACCATGCCCGCAGCCTAGCGCGCACGTCCGAAGCGGTGGACGCGAGCCGCGTCACGCTCCCCCGACCGCGGCCCGGGCGAGGTCGGCCCTCCCCGGGGTCTCGTCGCTACGCGACGTTGACCCTCCCCCAGCCTCCGGCCGGGGGGACCCCCACCCCGAGGGTCTCGTCGCTACGCGACGTTGACCCGCTGCCCGGGCGGGGCGGCCTCCAGCCAGGCCAGGAAGCCGGTCAGCGCGTCGTCGCTCATCGCGAGCTCCAACGGCGCGCCCCGGTGCAGGCAGCGCAGCACCACCGAGCCGGACAGCAGGGCGAGTTCCTCCTGCCCCTGCGGGTAGCGGCGGCCCAGCACCTCGATCTCGGTGCGCGGCAGGACCCGTCGCGGCCGGGGCGCGTAGGAGAACACCCGGAACCACTCGATGGAGTCGCCGCTGTACCGGCCGATACCAAAAACCCACCCCTTGCCGTCGGTCTGTGGGACCGGGGCCGAGGTGGGTTGGCCGTTCTCGTCGAGATCCGGCTGCGTGGAGGCGTCCGCCGGCATTTTCAAGCGGTAGGAGCAGTCGAAGGTGCCGCCCACCCGCTGGATGAGGCGGCGGCGTACCGCGAAGCCGACCAGGCCCGCGATGGCGAGGACCACTACCGACGCGCACACCACAAGGGCGAGGACCACGCTCACCTACCTCCTCGCTGCCTTCATCCCCGTTGACGGCCGACGACGGCCGCCCATTCCTACCAACTGATACGACAGTCCCGAGGACACGCTCCAGGCGTCCCCGGGACCGTCGCTGAGACCAGGCTCAGTGATGCGTCTTCAGGCCGCCGGCGGCGACCAGTCGGACCTCGGCGCGACGCTCGGCGTGCGAGTCGGCGTCGGCCTTGGCGTTCTCCAGCGCGCGCTCGGCGCGGGCGACGTCGATCTCGTCGGCCAGCTCGGCGATCTCGGCGAGGATCGACAGCTTGTTGTCGGCGAACGAGATGAAGCCGCCGTGCACCGCCGCGATGATGGTGCCCTCGGAGACGGTGCGGATGGTGACCGGACCGGTCTCCAGCACGCTCAGCACCGGGGTGTGACCCGGCATGATGCCGGTGTCGCCGGAGGCCGTACGGGCAACAACGATGGTGGCCGCACCGGACCACACCTTGCGGTCGGCTGCGACCAGCTCGACGTGCAGCTCAGCCAACGTGGGCTCCTTGGCTCTTGCCGGGCCTCGGCCACCCGGGCGAACGGGCGGCTGAGCTCTCGGCAGTTTCGGTAAGAATAACGGTCACGCGCCCCCGGAACGAAACCAAGGGCGGGTAAATGACCGGGATCACAGCAGTTCCAGCGGTGAGGGGTGGCCCCCGACGAGAGCCGGGGACCACCCCTCAACGGTTGGGTCTGCGGTGCGACCGGTCTGCGGTTACTTCTTCAGCAGCTCGGCGGCGTTGCGCTCGAGGTCGTCGATGCCACCGCACATGAAGAAGGCCTGCTCCGGGATGTGGTCGTACTTGCCGTCCGCGATCGCGTTGAAGGCCTCGATGGTCTCCGACAGCGGCACGGTCGAACCGTCGACACCGGTGAACTGCTTCGCCACGTAGGTGTTCTGCGAGAGGAAGCGCTCGATGCGGCGGGCACGCTGCACCGTGATCTTGTCTTCCTCGGACAGCTCGTCGATACCGAGGATCGCGATGATGTCCTGCAGGTCCTTGTACTTCTGCAGGATCCCCTTGATACGGATGGCCGTGTCGTAGTGGGTCTGCGCGATGTACCGCGGGTCGAGGATGCGGGACGTGGAGTCCAGCGGGTCGACGGCCGGGTAGATGCCCTTCTCCGAGATCGGGCGCGACAGAACGGTGGTCGCGTCCAGGTGGGCGAAGGTGGTGGCCGGCGCCGGGTCGGTCAGGTCGTCCGCGGGGACGTAGATCGCCTGCATCGAGGTGATCGAGTGACCGCGGGTCGAGGTGATGCGCTCCTGCAGGAGGCCCATCTCGTCGGCCAGGTTCGGCTGGTAACCCACCGCGGAGGGCATACGGCCGAGCAGGGTCGACACCTCGGAACCGGCCTGGGTGAACCGGAAGATGTTGTCGATGAAGAGGAGCACGTCCTGCTTCTCGACGTCGCGGAAGTACTCCGCCATGGTCAGCGCGGAGAGCGCGACGCGCAGACGGGTGCCCGGCGGCTCGTCCATCTGGCCGAAGACCAGCGCGGTCTTGTCCAGAACGCCCGAGTCGACCATCTCGTCGATGAGGTCGTTGCCCTCACGGGTGCGCTCACCGACACCGGCGAACACCGACACACCACCGAAGTTCTCGGCGACGCGGTAGATCATCTCCTGGATCAGAACGGTCTTGCCGACACCGGCACCACCGAACAGACCGATCTTGCCACCCTGGACGTACGGGGTGAGCAGGTCGATGACCTTGATGCCGGTCTCGAACATCTCGGTCTTCGACTCGAGCTCGGCGAAGTTCGGGGCCTTGCGGTGGATCGGCCACTTGACCTCGACGGAGGCCTCGAACTCGGCCTTGTCGACGTTCAGCACCTCACCGAGGGCGTTGAAGACCTTGCCCTTGGTGATCTGGCCGACCGGGACGGAGATCGCCGAACCGGTGTCGGTGACCTGCGAGCCACGGACCAGGCCGTCGGTCGGCTGCATCGAGATGCCGCGGACCAGGCCGTCGCCGAGGTGCTGGGCAACCTCAAGGGTCAGGGTCTTCTTGCCCGTGCCGTCGGGGTTGTCCACCTCGACGTGCAGGGCGTTGAACATGTCCGGAATCGCGTCGACGGGGAACTCCACGTCGACGACCGGGCCGATGACCCGCGCGACGCGGCCCGTCGCCGTGGTCGGCTCAACAGTGGTGGTCATACTCATTCGCTCCCGCGGCTAGCGTCGGCGAGGGCGTTGGCGCCGCCGACGATCTCGCTGATTTCCTGGGTGATCTCGGCCTGACGGGCCGAGTTGGCAAGCCGCGTCAGCGACTTGATGAGCTCGCCGGCGTTGTCCGTCGCGCTCTTCATCGCACGCCGGCGGGCGGCGTGCTCGGAGGCGGCCGACTGCAGGAGAGCGTTGTAGATCCGGCTCTCGACGTACCGCGGCAGCAGGGCGTCGAGGACGCCTTCGGCCGACGGTTCGAAGTCGTACAGCGGGAAGATCTCGTTCTTCGCCGGCGACTTGTCGCTGAGCTCGACCTCGTCGAGCTTCAGCGGCAGCAGTCGGGCGTCCACGGCGGTCTGCGTCAGCATCGACACGAACTCGGTCGACACCAGGTGCAGCTCGTCCACGCCACCGGTCTCCGCGGTGAAGGCCTCGATGAGGTCCGCCGCGACGGCCTTCGCGTCCCCGTAGGTCGGCTTGTCCGAGAAGCCCGTCCACGAGTTCGCGACCGCGAGGTTGCGGAACCCGTAGTACCCGACGCCCTTGCGGCCGACGATGTACGTGACCACTTCCTTGCCCTCTTCGCGGAGGCGGGCGGCGAGCGCCAGCGACTGCTTGATGGCGTTGGTCGAGTAGCCGCCCGCCAGGCCGCGGTCCGCCGTCACCAGCAGCACGGCGGCGCGCGAGGCGCTCGGGTTCTCGGTGGTCAGCGGGTGCTTCGCGTTGGACCGGGTGGCCACCGCGGTCACCGCACGGGTGAGCTCATCGGCGTACGGGGTGGAGGCGGCCACCGCGCGCTGCGCCTTGACGATGCGCGACGCGGAGATCATCTCCATCGCCTTGGTGATCTTCTTCGTCGCGGTGACGGAGCGGATGCGGCGCTTGTAGACCCGAAGCTGTGCTCCCATGGGTCGTTACGTCCTTTCCCTCGCTACCGGACTCAGGCCTGCTCGGAGAGCAGCTTGCCGTCCGCCGTGGTGTAACCCTGCTTGAACGAGGTGATCGCCGCGGTCAGCGCGTCGATGGTGCCGTCCTCGAGCTTCTGGGTCTCGGCGATGCCGGTCAGGATGCCCTTGTGCTCCAGGCGCAGGTGGTCCAGGAACTCGCGCTCGAAGCGACGGATCTCGGCGACCGGGACGTCGTCCAGCTTGCCGGTGGTGCCGGCCCAGATCGAGACGACCTGGTCCTCGACCGCGAACGGCTGGTACTGGCCCTGCTTCAGCAGCTCGACCATGCGCGCACCGCGCTCCAGCTGGGCCTTGGAGGCCGCGTCCAGGTCGGAACCGAAGGCGGCGAACGCCTCCAGCTCGCGGTACTGGGCCAGGTCCAGGCGCAGGCGGCCGGCGACCGACTTCATGGCCTTGATCTGGGCGGAGCCACCGACGCGGGAGACCGAGATACCGACGTTCACGGCCGGGCGGATGCCGGCGTTGAACAGGTCGGACTCCAGGAAGCACTGGCCGTCGGTGATGGAGATGACGTTGGTCGGGATGTACGCCGAGACGTCGTTGGCCTTGGTCTCGATGATCGGCAGACCGGTCATCGAGCCGCCGCCGAGGGCGTCGTTCAGCTTGGCGCAGCGCTCCAGCAGGCGGGAGTGCAGGTAGAAGACGTCACCCGGGTAGGCCTCGCGGCCCGGCGGGCGGCGCAGCAGCAGGGAGACGGAGCGGTAGGCCTCGGCCTGCTTCGACAGGTCGTCGAAGACGATGAGGACGTGCTTGCCGTCGTACATCCACTCCTGGCCGATGGCCGAACCGGTGTACGGGGCGAGGTACTTGAAGCCGGCCGGGTCGGAGGCGGGAGCAGCCACGATGGTGGTGTACTCCAGCGCGCCGGCCTCCTCCAGGGCGCCGCGGACGGACGCGATGGTGGAGCCCTTCTGGCCCACGGCGACGTAGATGCAGCGGACCTGCTTCTCCGGGTCGCCCGAACGCCAGTTGTCGCGCTGGTTGATGATGGTGTCGACGGCGACGGCGGTCTTGCCGGTCTGACGGTCACCGATGATCAGCTGGCGCTGGCCGCGGCCGATCGGGGTCATCGCGTCGATGGCCTTGATGCCGGTCTGCAGCGGCTGCTTGACCGACTTGCGGGCCATGACGCCGGGGGCCTGCAGCTCCAGGGCGCGACGGCCGGTGGAGGCGATGTCGCCCAGGCCGTCGATCGGGTTGCCCAGCGGGTCCACGACGCGACCGAGGTAGCCGTCGCCGACCGGAACCGAGAGGACCTCGCCGGTGCGGCGCACGGTCTGGCCCTCTTCGATGCCGCCGAACTCACCGAGGATGACGACACCGATCTCGCGGGTGTCGAGGTTCAGCGCGAGGCCGAGCGTGCCGTCCTCGAACTTCAGCAGCTCGTTCGCCATGACCGAGGGCAGGCCCTCGACATGCGCGATGCCGTCCGCAGCGTCAGTGACCTTGCCGACCTCTTCCACAGAAGCGGCGTCCGGCTGGTACGACTGGACAAAGTCGGCCAGCGCGTCCCGGATCTCCTCCGGACGGATCGTAAGCTCCGCCATCAGGCTTCCCTGCTCTCCTAGTTTGCGATCCTCGGCCCGCCATTGAGGGCCGCAAGTGCTCGACTCTCGGCCGGGTCGAGTGAACCGGCCGTACGTTTTGCCGGCCCACCTGGTGTGGACCGACGCCCGACCGAGGGTCGGATAGTGCTGGTGCTCAGCCTTCGAGGCCCTGGCGAGCGCCTTCGAGGCGGCTCGCGACCGTGCCGTCGATGACCTCGTCGCCGATCTGGACCCGGACACCGCCCTGGACCCCGGGGTCCACGTCGATGTTCAGGTGCACCGAACGGCCGTGCAGGCCGGCCAGGGCAGCGGCGAGCCGCTCCTTCTGGCGGTCCGACAGCGGCACGGCGGTGGTGACCAGGGCCACCACGCGGCCACGCCGGGAGGCGGCGAGCTTGGAGTAGGACTCCAGGCCACCCTCCAGGCTACGGCCCCGGGGGACCGTGACCAGGCTGGTGACCAGGCGGACGGTGCCCGCGTTGGCCTTGCCGCCGAGGAGCTTGCGGATCAGCTCCTTCTTGGCGGCCGTGTCGGCCTTCGGCTCGGTCAGCGCGGCACGCAGCTCGTGCGAGCCCGCCACCACCCGGCCGAACCGGAACAGCTCGTCCTCGACGTCGTCCAGCGCGCCCGCCTTGTCGGCGGCGATGACCTCGGCGTACGCGGTCAGCTGCTCGGCCGCGTCGGCCAGGTCACGCGAACCCGACCAGCGCGAGCGGACCAGGCCGGAGACCAGGTCGACGGTCTCGCCGGAGACCTGACCGGCCAGCAGCGAGGTGACCAGCTGGGCCTTGTCCTGACCGGACCGGGACGGGTCGGTCAGCACGCGGCGCAGCGACACCTCACGGTCCAGCAGCGCGGTGACGGCAGCGAGTTCCTCGGCGAGCTTGGCCGCGTCCACCGAAGTGTTGTCGGTCAGGCTCTCGAGGTTCTCGCGACCGGCGGCGAGGGCCTCGCGGCTCGCGCCGATCACTTGGACGCACCCTGGGCAGCGGCGGCCTTGGACTCCAGCTCGTCCAGGAAGCGGTCGATGACACCGCTCTGGCGGGCGTGGTCCTCCAGGGACTCACCGACGATGCGGGAAGCCAGCTGGGAGGCCAGCGAGCCCACGTCCTGGCGCAGGGCGGCGGTCGCCTGCTTCTTGTCGGCGTCGATCTGCGCGTGGCCGGCGGCGACGATGGCCTCGCGCTGACGCTGGCCCTCCTCGCGCATCTCGGCGATCAGGACAGCACCCTGCTCACGGGCGTGCTCGGTGATCCGAGCGGCCTCGTGTCGCGCCTCGGCCAGCTCGGCACGGTACTGCTCAAGCATGGCCTGGGCCTCGGCCTGAGCGGTCTCCGCGCGCTTCATGCCGCCTTCGATGGCGTCACGGCGCTCCTCCAGCACCTTCTCGATGCTGGGGAGGAGCTTCTTGCCGAGAAGACCGAAGACGATGAAGAAGCAGAGCAGGCCGATGATGACCTCGGGCCACGCGGGGAGAAGAGGGTTCATCTTCTCTTCAGCCGCGAGGAGAACCTCGGGGGTCATATCAGAACCTTTCGTCGGAATTGACTACCGGTGCGCCTGGCTCACTGGCCGTAGACGAACGGCATGACGATGCCGATCAGGGCGAGGGCCTCGGTCAGGGCGAAGCCGATGAACATGTTGGAGCGGATCAGGCCGGCAGCCTCGGGCTGACGGGCCATCGCCTGCACGCCGTTACCGAAGATCAGACCGACACCGATGCCGGGGCCGATCGCAGCGAGGCCGTAGCCGATGGAAGCAACGGAACCGGACACACCAGCGGCGAGAGCGGACATCTCAGCTAATCCTTTGCGGGGATGGGATACCGGTGGGTGTTGGCCACCGGGAGTTCAGGGCGCGGCCGGGGCCGCGGGGCTCAGTGCGCCTCTTCCAGGGCACCGGCGATGTAGCTGCTGGCGAGCATCACGAAGATGTACGCCTGCAGGAACTGCACCAGCAGCTCGAAACCGGTCAGACCGACGGCCACCACGAAGGACACCGAGCCGTACAGGGCGCCGATGCTGGGGCTCAGCAGGTACCACGAGGCCACCGAGAAGACGACGATCAGCAGGTGACCGGCGAACATGTTCGCGAAGGCTCGGACCGCGAGGGTGAAGGGGCGCACGAAGATGTTCGAGAAGAACTCGATCGGCACCAGGATGAACATGACCCAGCCGGGGATGCCCGACGGCCAGCAGAGGTTCTTCATACCGCCGACGAAGCCGTGCTTCTTGAAGGTCAGCGTCATGTAGGTGATCCACACGATCGCCGCGAGCCCGACCGGGAACGCGATGCGCGACATCACCGGGAACTGGGCGAACGGGATGATGGACATGATGTTCATGATCCACACGAAGAAGAACATCGAGACCAGCATCGGGACGTACTTCTCGCCCTTTTTGCCGATCGTCTCGAGCACGATGCTCCGCTTGACGAAGTCGTACCCGATCTCGCCGACCAGCTGGAGCTTGCCCGGAAGCAGCTTCGGCTTGGCGAACGCGGCCCAGAAGAAGCCGACCACCAGGAGTGCGCAGATGATCGACAGCAGCATCGGCTTGGTGAAGTCGACGCCACCGACCGTGAAGATCGGCTTGAAGTCGAACTCGTTCAGGCCGGGGGCCGGGAAGCCGCAGCCGGAGTTCAGGTGGCAACCGGCCTCGGAGGCGAGCTGGACGTCAGCACCCACCACAGACTCCTTCGTTCTGACGCATGGTTACGGCAACCTCGGTGTGTCGGCGTGGCCTGCGGCCACGGTGCGGCACTGGAACTAGTTGGATTTCTCGCGGACCCGACACGGCGTGTATCTCCGCCGCGGGATCTTCGAAAGCTTCGTGGAGCCGGGGGGCGATCCGTCCGATTCTCGGAGAGACCTGGCCGCATCCCGTACTCCGCCGTTGGGACGGACGATAGCAGTCCGTCAGGAGGGCATAAACACCGCCCCCCTCGCGAGGGGGACAGCCGGCCCCGCTCACGGTTGACGCCCGGATTTCGGCTTGCCGTCGGGTTCCACGTAATAGATCTTCGCCTTCAGCGCGCCCCTCACCTGGAACGCCGTCCAGATGATCGCGAGGCCGAGCAGGGTGAACCCGAAGACCTTGCGGTCGAAGAACGTCAGATGCTTGGCCACCGCGAGCAGGATGCCGATCGCGAAGATCTGGGTCGTGTAGACCAGCAGCCCGGCGGCCATCATCATCTGCGGGTTGTTCCGGGTCAGACGGTCGAGCGCGAGTTGGCCGAAGCTGAAGAAGCCCAGCACCACCACGGTCGCGAGCAGCGCGCCGAGCAGGCCCTTCCCCTGGGCGACGGCGAAGGAGATCGCCATGGCGATCACTCCGGCGGCCGCAGTGGGAATTGCGGCGCCACGGAGGATCCGGGCGTCGTGGGACGGCATGTCGGCAGCTCCGCAGGCATGTCGGTGGCAAGGGGCAGTGAACTCAGGGCGAGAACCACGCCGCGGACCGCCCGTTTCGGCGAGCCCGTCGAGGGAGACCGACCAGGGACGGAAGTCCTCCACCTGTCAGGTCTTTCGGCGTGTTCTCGGTACTCGTGAACGGTATCACAAACTATTTGATGAGAGCTTTACCATGAACGTGTGGCACCTGTCACACCGCGGGCGCGCGAGTGCCGCCGAACGGGTGCCGCCGAACGGCCCAACGGGAGTTGACGATTCGTCAGTCCTGCCGCTCACCCCGTCGGCCGGACGCCGTCGCACCCGTCCCGATTCGTCCCAGCAGGGCCTTGTCCTCGGCCGACAGCTCGGCCATCGCGGACGCCTCGGCGCCGTCCTCGGCGTCCTCGACGCCGGTCTCCGCCCCGACCGGCCCTGCGGCCCGCTCGCCGCTGCGGTAGCGGGGCGGCACGAACGGCTGGACGGCCTTCGGGGCGCGCGGGCGGAAGCGCGGCATCAGCAGCACCGCGAGGCCCACCAGGCACAGGCCCGCCATGGCGAGGACCACCGTGCGGCCGGTGTTGGTGACCGACACCGCGACGGTGCCGAAGGCGATCAGCGCGGCCCAGAAGTACATGATCAGCACGGCCCGGCTGTGCGAGTGCCCGACCTCCAGCAGCCGGTGGTGCAGGTGCTGCTTGTCCGCCGCGAACGGCGACTTGCCCGCCCAGGTGCGGCGCACCACGGCCAGCAGCAGGTCCGCCAGCGGCAGCGCGATGACCGTCAGCGGCAGGATCAGCGGGATGTAGATCGGCACCAGGGCGTGGATGGCGCTGGTCTGCGAACCGGTCCGGGCCGAGATCAGGTCGGGGTCGACGCGGCCGGTGATGGAGATCGCGGCGACTGCCAGCATCAGGCCCAGCATCATCGAGCCGGAGTCGCCCATGAAGATCCGCGCCGGGTGCAGGTTGTGCGGCAGGAAGCCCAGGCACATGCCGATCAGCACGGCGGTGAACAGCGCGGCGGGAGCGGCGTCGTTGATCCCGTAACCCAGCCAGAGCCGGTACGAGTACAGGAAGAACGCGATCGCGGCGATGCACACCATGCCCGCCGCCAGGCCGTCCAGGCCGTCGATGAAGTTCACCGCGTTCACCATCACGACGACCAGCGTGACGGAGATGAGCATGCCCTGGGTGGGGGTGAAGGTGACGGTGCCGTAGCCGGGCACCGGGATGGAGATCACCGTGACGCCCTGCCAGACCATCACGCCGGCCGCGATCATCTGACCGCCGAGCTTCACCAGCGCGTCCACGCCCCACTTGTCGTCCAGGACGCCCAGCACGAACATGATCCCGGCCCCGGACAGCAGCGCCTTGACGTCCGCGCTCTGGACGAACAGCCGCCCCAGGTTGGTGAGTTGGGAGGCCGCCAGCAGGCCCGCCAGCAGGCCGCCGAACATCGCGATGCCGCCCAGCCGCGGAGTCGGTTCGCGGTGCACGTCACGCGCCCGCACGGCGGGCATCGCGCCGGCCGCGATCGCGAACTTCCGCACCGGGCTGACCAGCAGGTAGGTCACCGCCGCGGAGACGAACAGGACCAGCAGATACTCACGCACCACTGGCCTCCAGGGTCGCGGTCCGACGGACGAGTACGCAGGGTACTCCCGCGCAGGTTCGGGGTTCGAGGTGCGTCGCCACGCTGCACACCTTATTGACTCCGACGCCCGGGCCCCGCATCGCGGTTCGCCTCCGCGGCCGGCGAATGCTCAGCGACGCCCGGCGAAGGCCTGCGCGAGCTCCCGGACCCGGCCCCGGACCGAGGCCGGATCGGCCCCGGCGAGCACCCGTCCGAGCAGCTCACCGACCTCGCCGAGCTCCGCCTCCGCCATTCCCTGGGCGGCGCACGTCCCGGTGCCCAGCCGGATCCCGGAGGTCTCGGTGGGCGGCGCGGGGTCGTACGGGACGGCGCACCGTCCGAGCATCAACCCGGCCGCCGCGCACCGGCGTTCCGCCTCCACGCCGGTCAGGCCGAGGCCGCCGACCTCGGCGGTCACCAGGTGGGTGTCGGTGCCGCCGGTGAGCGGCGCGGCCCCGGCGGCGGCCAGCGCGGCGGCCAGCGCCCGCGCCCCGGCCACCGCCCGGCGGGCGTACTCGGCGAAGCCGGGGGTGCCGGCCTGGGCCAGTGCCACCGCCTTGGCGGCCACCTCGTTCATCGCCGCCCCGCCCTGGCAGAACGGGAACACCGCCCGGTCGATCCGGTCGGCCAGCTCGCGGGTGCACAGCAGCAGGCCGCCGCGCGGGCCGCGCAGCAGCTTGTGGGTGGCCACCACGGTGACGTCCGCGTACGGCACCGGGGAGGGCGCCAGGCCGGCCGCGACCAGGCCGGCGCTCTGCCCGGCGGTGGCGATCAGGTAGGCGTCGACCTCGTCGGCGATCTCCCGGAAGGCCGCCCAGTCGAGGTGCCGGGGGTAGGAGATGCCGCCCGCGACGATCGCCTTGGGACGGTGCTCGTGGGCCAGCCGGCGGACCTGCTCCAGGTCGACCAGGCCGTCCTCCTCGCGCACCCCGTAGCCGTGGAACTGGAACCACCGGCCGGAGAAGTTGGCCCGCGAGCCGGCGCTCAGGTGGCCGCCGTGCTCCAGCGACATCGCCAGCACCGCGTCGCCCGGCCGCAGCAGCGCCGCGTAGGCCGCCAGGACGGCCGAAGTCGCGGACCGGGGCTGGACGTTGGCGTGCGGGGCGGCGAACAGCTCACGGGCCCGGTCGACCGCCAGCAGTTCGACGGTGTCGGCGGGCGCGCAGCCGGTGTGGTGGCGGCGGCCGGGGTAGCCCTCGGCGTACTTGTCGACCAGCGGGCCGGCCAGCGCCGCCAGCACCGCGGGGGTGGCCAGGTTCTCGCCGGCCAGCAGCTGCAGGGAATCGGCCCGGCGCTCGTCCTCGGCGGTGAGCAGGTCGGCGATCAGCGGGTCCGCCGCACGCAGGGCCTCGGCGGCCTGCCAGTGGGTCTGTCGGGCATCGGCAACCGTCATGCTGCAGCTCCCGGGTGGGGGGTCCCCCCAACCGAAGGCGAGGGGGCCGGTGCGGGCGGAGATTCCTCCAGCCTAGGTCGGCCCCGGGCGCCGGGCCCGCCCCCACGCGCGGGACTGGGCCTTTCGGCCGCGCCCCGGTCACCTGCATCGCTCGGGCACACAGGCTTCACAATTTCTCCACCGAAACTTTAGTGGAGGGCGCTCAACTCACCGGTCCACGCCGGTCAGTGCGGTCACCACCGGGTCCAGCGCGTCGAATATCTCCTCGCCGCAGTTGCGGAACATGCCGATCGGCGCCCCGTAAGGGTCCCTCAGCTCGTCCGATTCCGGTGAGGCGGCCAGCAGCCAGCCGCGCAGGGCGGCGGCCGAGCGGACCAGCGCGCGGGCGCGTTCGGTCAGTCGCGCGCCGTCCCTGGGGTCCGGCAGGGTCCGCGGATCGACCCTTTGCACCAACCGGGTGAACTCCTTCAGCGTGAAGGTGCGCAGACCCGCCGCGTGCCCCATCGAGATCACCTGCGCACGGTGGTCCAGGGTCGCGGTCAGCACCAGGTCGGCGTCGATCACGTGCTCGTCGAGCAGCTCCCGCCCGGCGAAATCGCCGCTGTCCGCGCCGTACTCGCCCAGCACGGTGGCCGCGTGCGCCTCCATCGGGGCGCCCTCGTGGCCCCAGGTGCCGGCGCTCTCCACCACGATCCGGCGACCCACCCGGACGCCGAGCCGGGAGTCCAGCTCCAGCCGGGCCAGCCGCTCGGCGATCGGCGAGCGGCAGATGTTGCCGGTGCAGACGAAGAGGATCTTGAAGGTGTCCAGCGGGAGCGGCCCGGACGCCGGATACGGCGCCAGGGCGCTCCCCGCTCCGTACAAGGGGGCGGCGGTCAACTGCCGGCCTCGACGTCCGGAGCGACCTCCCTCAGCTGCTCGACGCTGATCGCGCCCGCCCGCAGCACCACCGGCACCTTGCCGGTGACGTCGACGATGGTGGAGGCCGTCGCGTAGTCGGCCGTCCCGCCGTCGAGGTAGATCGACACCGCGTCGCCGAGCTGCGCCTCGGCCGCGTCGCAGGTGGACGGCGAGGGGCCGCCGGTCTTGTTCGCGGAGGACACCGCGAGCGGGCCGGTGGCGTTCAGCAGCTCCAGCGCGACCGGGTGCAGCGGCATCCGGACCGCGACGGTGCCCCGGGTCTCGCCCAGGTCCCAGCGCAGCGACGGCTGGTGCCGGGCCACCAGGGTCAGGCCGCCCGGCCAGAACGCGTCCACCAGCTCCCAGGCCTGCTCGGAGAAGTCGGTGACCAGCCCGTGCAGGGTGGTCGGCGAACCGACCAGCACGGGCGAGGGCATGTTCCGCCCGCGACCCTTGGCCGCCAGCAGCGCGCCCACCGCGTCCGGCGAGAACGCGTCGGCGGCGATCCCGTACAGCGTGTCGGTCGGCACCACCACCAGCTCCCCGCGGCGAATCGCCGTGGCGGCCTCACGCAGCCCGCTGGCGCGGTCCTGGGCGTCGGAGCAGTCGTATCGGCGGCTCATCGGAGCAATCCCCTTCCGGTGATTTCAGTGGTGGTCTACAGCGAAGCGCGTCGCGCAGTCGTACTGCGCCTGATGATCACAGCGAGGCCCTTCGGGCCGCTGCACCGCGCCTGACGTGCACAACGACGCCCTTCGGGCCGTCGTCCTGCGTCTGATGTTCACAACGACGCCCTTCGGGCCGTTGTACCGCGCCTGACATTCACAACGGCGCCCTTCGGGCCGTCGTCCTGCGCCTGATGTTCACAACGACGCCCTTCGGGCCGTTGTGAAGCGGGGCCGGTTGTTCAGGTCCCGGTGGTCGGCGGCGTCCGTCCAGCCGCCCTCCTCGCGGAAGATCCACGGGACCTGGCCGCCCTGGGTGTCCGCGTGTTCGATCACCACCGCGCCGCCGGGCCGCAGCAGCCGGGCGGCGACCCGCTCGATGCCGCGGATGGTGTCCAGGCCGTCCTCGCCGGAGAACAGCGACATCTGCGGGTCGTGGTCGCGGGCCTCGGGGGCGACGTACTCCCACTCGGTGAGCGGGATGTACGGCGGGTTGCTGATCACCAGGTCGAACCGGCCGTCCCAGGCCCGGTCGTCGGCGAACGCCTTGGTGGCGTCGCCCTGGTGCAGGTGGACCCGGGCCCGGTCGGGGCTGGCCTCGACGTTGCGGCGGGTGTAGGCGATCGCGCCCTCGTCGAGCTCGAACGCGTGCACGGTGGAGCGCGGCAGTTCCTGGGCGAGGGCCAGTGCGATCGCCCCGGAGCCGGTGCACAGGTCGACCACCAGCGGCTCGGCGACGTCCATCGCGCGGACCGCTTCTATCGCCCACTCGACCACCGTCTCGGTCTCCGGCCGGGGCACGAACACCCCGGGGCCGACCTCCAGTTCGAGGTAGCGGAAGAACGCCCGCCCGGTGATGTGCTGCAGCGGCTCGCGCTGCTCACGCCGGGAGATCGCCTCCCAGTAGCGGGCGTCGAAGTCCCCGTCCGGCACGGTGTGCAGCTGGCTGCGCTTCACGCCGTGGATGTGCGCGGCCAGCTCCTCGGCGTCGAAGCGCGGCGAGGGCACGCCGGCCGCGGCCAGGCGCTGGGTGGCCTGGGCCACCTCGGCGAGCAGCAGGTTCATGCCTCGGGTTCCTTAGGCTCAGTTCTCCTGCGCGGCGGCCAGCTTGGCCGCGGCGTCGGCGTCCACACAGGACTGGATCACCGCGTTCAGGTCGCCGTCCAGCACCTGGTCCAGGTTGTACGACTTGAAGCCGGTGCGGTGGTCGGAGATGCGGTTCTCCGGGAAGTTGTACGTCCGGATGCGCTCGGAGCGGTCGACCGTGCGGACCTGGCTGCGGCGGGCGTCGGACGCCTCCCGCTCGGCCTCCTCCTGCGCGGCGGCCAGCAGTCGCGAACGCAGGATGCGCATCGCCTGCTCCTTGTTCTGCAGCTGGCTCTTCTCGTTCTGGCAGGACGCGACGATACCGGTCGGCAGGTGGGTGATCCGGACCGCGGAGTCGGTGGTGTTGACCGACTGGCCGCCCGGGCCCGAGGACCGGTAGACGTCGATCCGCAGGTCGTTGGCGTGGATCTCCACCTCGACCTCCTCGGCCTCCGGAGTGACCAGCACGCCCGCGGCGGAGGTGTGGATGCGGCCCTGCGACTCGGTCGCGGGCACCCGCTGCACCCGGTGCACGCCGCCCTCGTACTTCAGCTGCGCCCAGACGCCGTGGCCGGGCTCGGCGTTGCCCTTGGTCTTCACGGCCACCGAGACGTCCTTGTAGCCGCCGAGGTCGGACTCGTTGGCGTCGATGATCTCGGTCTTCCAGCCGACCCGCTCCGCGTACCGCAGGTACATCCGCAGCAGGTCGCCGGCGAACAGCGCGGACTCCTCGCCGCCCTCACCCGCCTTGACCTCCAGGATGACGTCCTTGTCGTCGTTGGGGTCGCGCGGCACCAGCAGCAGCCGCAGCTCCTCGGTGAGCTCCCCCTGGTGCGCCTCGGACGCCTTCGCCTCGGCGATGAAGTCCGGGTCCTCGGCGGCCAGTTCGCGCGCGGCGACGATGTCCTCGCCGGCCTGCTTCCAGGCCAGGTAGGTCCGGGTGATCGGGGTCAGCTCGGCGTACCGCTTGGCCAGCTTGCGCGCGTTCGCCTGGTCCGCGTGCACGGACGGGTCGGCCAGCCTCTTTTCGAGGTCGGCGTGCTCGACGAGGAGCTCTTCGACTGCCTCGAACATCGGGTGGTCCTACTTCCGTGAGTGCCGAACAGGGGGTGCCCAGCAGGGGTGGTGGGCGGGAGAGACGCGAACGGCGCCGGCCCGGACGCCCCCGTGAGTACACGAGGACGCCCGAGACCGGCGCCGTGGAAGCGCTAGGCCGACTTGTTGCCGGAAAGCTTCTTGCCGAAGCGCGCCTCGAAGCGGGCCACGCGGCCACCGGTGTCCAGAATCTTCTGCTTGCCGGTGTAGAACGGGTGGCAGTTCGAGCAGACCTCGGCGCGGATCTCACCGCTGGTCTCGGTCGAGCGAGTGGTGAACTCGTTGCCGCAGGTGCAGGTCACCTTGGTGACCACGTACTCCGGGTGAACGTTGGACTTCAACGGATTCTCCTAGCTGATCGGGAGGGCACCGGGTCGGCGGACATGGACGTCCGCACGTGAACCGGGACCGACGGACCAGTGTGCCAGCACTGCCCGCTTCTTCCCAAACCGGGAGGCGGAGCGCGCTATTCCGCACCCCCGTGCGCCGGCACCGAGCCGGGGTGCGCCGAGGCCGTCGCGGACGGCGAACCGTCCGCCGGATTGGTCGGCTGCTCGGAGACCACCGGCGTCGGCACCGGCTGGTCGACCCGCAGCGCCGCCCAGAGCTGCTGGGCCTCCGGGTTCTTCGGCAGCACCCGGTTCGGGTCGCTGGGGGCGTACGCCACGGGCAGCGTGACCATGGTCAGCTGGTCCGGGCCGATCCGCTTCAGGGTCTGCGCCAGGCCCACCAGCGAGCTCACCGAGGCCAGGTCGGAGTCGGTGGTGAGCGACCGGGTCAGCTTGTCGCCGAGGCTCCACACCGCCATCGGGTCGGTGGCCAGGCCCAGCGTGTCGATCCGGCCGAGCATGGCCTTCACCATCTGCTTCTGGAGCTCGATCCGCCCCAGGTCGCTGCCGTCGCCGACGCCGTGCCGGGTGCGGACGAACGCCAGCGCCTGCTGCCCGCCCAGGTGGTGGGTGCCGGCCGGCAGCTGCAGTCCGCTGTCCGGGTCGCTTATCGGCACCGTGGTGGTGACGTCCACCCCGCCGATCGCGTCGATCATCGAGGCGAAGCCGGCGAAGTCCACCTCGACGAAGTGGTCCATCCGCATCCCGGTGAGCTGCTCGGTGGTCTTCACCGCGCAGGCCGGGCCGCCGACCTCGAACGCCGAGTTGTACATCGCGCTGCGGACCGCCGGGACGGGCTTGCCGTCGAGGCCGGTGCAGGCGGGCCGGGCGACCAGGGTGTCGCGCGGTATGGAGACCACCGAGGCGGCCGTGTGGGTCTGGTTGACGTGCACCACCATGGCGGTGTCGGAACGGGCGGTGTCGCCGGTGTCACCGCCCGCCAGGTTGCCGTTGGCGCCGGCCCGCGAGTCGGAGCCGAGCACCAGCAGGTTGAACGAGCCGTCGGTGGAGGCGGGCGGGCGGGCGCTGCCCAGCTGCCCGGAGATGTCGACGCCGTGCAGGTTCCGGTTCAGCTTCCAGTAGGCGAGCCCGCCGAGCCCCGCGGCCACCAGGATGACGGCCACCAGCGCGAACAGCGTGATCCGCAGCCTGCGGCGACCCGTGGAGCGGTCCTTCCGATGTTCGGCCATATCGCCTCATTTCACCTGCAGTGCGACCTTTCGAGCATAAGTGACGCACCGGTAGGGCGAACCGGTTCTGAAGCCCGCATGAGAAAAGCCCGAGACCCCGCACCGCGGGAAGCGGTACGGGGTCTCGGTGGGACTGCTGCGATCAGTCGCCGGAACCGGGGGTGTTCTTGGCGATCTGCATCAGGAACTCGGCGTTCGTCTTGGTCTGCTTCATCTTGTCCAGCAGCAGCTCGATCGCCTGCTGCGAGTCCAGGGCGTGCAGCACCCGGCGGAGCTTCCAGACGATGGAGAGCTCCTCGTGGCCGAGCAGGATCTCCTCCTTGCGGGTGCCGGAGGCGTCCACGTCGACGGAGGGGAAGATGCGCTTGTCCGAGAGCTTCCGGTCGAGCTTGAGCTCCATGTTGCCGGTGCCCTTGAACTCCTCGAAGATCACCTCGTCCATCCGCGAGCCGGTCTCGACCAGCGCGGTGGCCAGGATGGTCAGCGAGCCGCCGTTCTCGATGTTGCGCGCGGCGCCGAAGAACTTCTTCGGCGGGTACAGCGCGGTCGAGTCGACACCACCGGACAGGATGCGGCCGGAGGCGGGCGCGGCCAGGTTGTAGGCACGGCCCAGGCGGGTGATGGAGTCCAGCAGGATCACCACGTCGTGGCCCAGCTCCACCAGGCGCTTGGCGCGCTCGATGGCGAGCTCGGCGACGGTGGTGTGGTCCTCGGCCGGGCGGTCGAAGGTCGAGGAGATGACCTCGCCCTTCACCGACCGCTGCATGTCGGTGACCTCTTCCGGACGCTCGTCCACCAGGACGACCATCAGGTGGCACTCGGGGTTGTTGTGGGTGATCGCGTTGGCGATCGCCTGCATGATCATGGTCTTACCGGTCTTCGGCGGGGCCACGATCAGACCGCGCTGGCCCTTGCCGATCGGCGACACCAGGTCGATGATCCGGGTGGTCAGCACGCCCGGGTCGGTCTCCAGGCGCAGCCGCTCCTGCGGGTACAGCGGGGTCAGCTTGCCGAACTCGGGGCGGCCGCGGCCGCTGTCCGGGTCCATGCCGTTGACGGAGTCCAGGCGCACCAGCGCGTTGAACTTCTCGCGGCGCTCGCCGTCCTTCGGCTGCCGGACGGCGCCGGTGATGGCGTCGCCCTTGCGCAGGCCGTGCTTGCGGACCTGGGCCAGCGAGACGTAGACGTCGTTCTGGCCGGGCAGGTAGCCGGAGGTCCGGACGAAGGCGTAGTTGTCGAGGATGTCCAGGATGCCCGCGACCGGGATCAGGACGTCGTCGTCGCTCAGCGGGACCTCGGGGCCACCGGCGCCCTCGAAGCCGTCGCGGCGACGGCCCCGGCGGTCACGGTAGCGGCCGCGGCGGCCGCGGCGGCCGTCGCCGAACTCGTCGTCGTCGTAGCCGCCCTGCTGCTGGGCGCCGCCGCCCTGCTGCTGGCCCTGGGCCTGGCCCTGGCTCTGCTGCTGGCCCTGCTGGCGGGACTGGCCGCCGTCCTGCTGCTGGCCGCCGCCCTGCTGCCGGTCGGCGCGGTCGCGCTCGCGGCGGTTGCGGCGGTCCCGGCGGGACTCGCGGATCTCGTTGTCGCCCTCGGCCGTGCCGGCCTCGGTGCGCTCGGCACGCTCGGTGCGCTCGCCGCCCTCGCGGCGGTCACGGCGGTCCCGGCGCTCGCGGCGCTCGGAACGGCCCTCGCCCTCGGCGGCCTGGCGCTGGCCCTCGGCCTTGGCCTCGGCGGCCGGCCGGTCCTGCTCGGCGGTGGCGGCGGCCGCGGCCGCGGCCTCGGCGGTCGGCGCACCGGCGGCGGCGGTGGCGCGGCGGCGCGGACGCTCGGTCCGGGTGGTGGCGGCCGCGGTGTCGGCGGCGGCCTGCACCGGGATCTCGATCTGCGCCTGCGGCTGCGGCTCGGTGGCGGCGGCGGTGCGGGCGCGGCGGGCAGCCCGCGGCGGAGCCGCCGATTCGGCCTGCTCCTCGGCGGCCGGGGCGGCCTCGGCGGGAGCAGCCGACTTGGCGGCCTTCTTGGCGGCCGGAGCGGCGGGGGCGGAGCCGCCCGCGAGCAGCGGGTCTCCGCCGCTCTTCTCCTTGATGGCCTCGATCAACTGGCTCTTGCGCATCCGCCCGGTACCGCTGATCCCGAGGGTCGAGGCGAGCTTCTGGAGCTCGGCCAGGACCAGGCCGTCCAGGCCGGCGGCAGCGGTACGACGGCGTCGCGCCGGCGCCGCAGGGGCGGCGGCAGCGTCCGACGCCTCGGCGTCCGGGCGCGCGCCCATCAGATCGGTGGTGTCGCTCACTAAGGGTCCTTCCCTGGAGCGGACGTCGGCCTGTCTGGCACGGCGACCGGTTGTGCTGTCCTGCCCAGCATCTCTGTGCGCTGGTCAGGGGCTGGATTCCCGCGGAAGGCTGGTCCTTCCGGGGAGCTGCGAAGTGCGGTGCACTGTGGTGCGAAGTGGCGCGGACGGCCGGTACCGACCTCGCTGCGCCTGTTTGATGCCCGGGCCCCCGTCGCGCGGCGGCAGTTCGGGCCCCGCCCGGCCGGGCCTCAGTGCAGAGGCTGCGGGTGGGAGTCTGGTGCCGTCACGGCTTCGGGATGGGCCGCAGTCGCGGAGGCAGGCTGCGTACGCGGTGTGGCGGGCTCCCGGAGAATCGTGCTCCCGAGCTTCCGGCCCCCGTGACGGGGGAACGGGATCGGGATGCGTCGCACCGGTCCCCGGAGGGCATCTGGTGCAGCAATGAGGTTAACACTACCGACCCCCTGACACATTCCCCAGCCCTTTGTTTGTCAATCGTGTCCGTCTCACATGTCGAGCGGCAGCACGGTCGCGCCGGTGCGGTCGAGCTCCAGGCGGTGTGCCGCGAACTGCGGTCCTGCGAAGTTCACGAGCTTCTCCGCGCCGGCCTCGTCGGTGAGCGCGAGGACCGTCGGTCCGGCGCCCGAGATGACGGCGGGGACGCCCTCGGCGCGCAGGGCGGCGACCAGGGCGGCGCTGTCGGGCATGGCGGAGGCCCGGTAGTCCTGGTGCAGGCGGTCCTCGGTGGCGGTGAGCAGCAGCTCGGGGCGGCGGGTGAGCGCCTCGACCAGCAGCGCGGCGCGGCCGGCGTTGACGGCGGCGTCGGCGAGCGGGACGGTCCTGGGGAGGAGACCGCGGGCCGTCTCGGTGAGCACCTCGGTGGAGGGCACGAACACGACCGGAACCACCCGGTCGGCGGGGTCGAGCGTGATGGTGCGGGCGGTGCCGTCCTCGGTCCAGGCGACGGTGAAGTTGCCGCGCAGGCAGGCCGCGACGTTGTCGGGGTGGCCCTCCAGCTCGGAGGCGAGGGCGAGCAGCGCGTCGTCGTCGAGGGCGGAGGCGCCGCCGATGGTGACGGCGCGGGCGGCGACGATGCCCGCGCAGATCGCGGCGGACGAGGAGCCCAGGCCGCGACCGTGCGGTATGCGGTTGGCGCAGACCACTTCGAGGCCGCGGGGCTGCCCGCCGAGCCGGTCGAAGGCGGCGCGCAGCGAGCGGACCAGCAGGTGGCGCTCGTCGCGGGGCAGGGTCTCGGCGCCTTCGCCGGCGATGTCCACGCTCAGACCGGAGTCGGCGACCCGGACCACCACGTCGTCGTAGAGCCCCAGGGCGAGGCCGAAAGCGTCGAAGCCGGGGCCGAGGTTGGCGCTGGTCGCGGGAACGCGGACCCGGACGGCGGCGGCGCGGAACGCGGGACCGGCCATGCGGTGGACACTCCTGAAAGTGGGGGCGGCCCGGACGACGGGGCCTGCGGTGGTACGACGGCGGGAGGTCGAGGGGAGCGCGCAGCGTGGCGCGGCCCGCCGGGGTCCAGCGTATCGAAGAGAGGTTCCAGAGCGGTACACCCCGCCCGGCTCGGATCTTCCGTGTTGCCACAAGAAGCGGAAAAGCGCCGGTCGGATGACCTGAAAGCGGTGCAGAAAACCGCTGAGCGGCGGGCCCGATCAGGCCCGCCGCTCAACGGTGTTGACGCCGGATCAGCCGGGTCAGTCCAGCAGGCCCAGGCGGCGGGCGGCCGCCTCCGGGTCGATCGGGACGATCTGCGGCTGCGGCGCGCCGGCCACGGCCCAGTCCGGGTCCTTGAGGCCGTTGCCGGTGACGGTGCAGACGATCCGCTGCCCGGGGTCGACCAGGCCGGCCTCGGCCTTGGCCAGCAGGCCGGCCACCGAGGCGGCCGAGGCGGGCTCCACGAAGACGCCCTCCTGCGCGGCCAACAGGCGGTAGGCGGACAGGATCTGGCGGTCCGTCACCTTGTCGATCAGGCCGCCGGACTCGTCCCGGGCGGCCAGCGCGTAGTCCCAGGAGGCCGGGTTGCCGATCCGGATCGCGGTGGCGATGGTCTGCGGCTTGAGCACCGGGGCGCCGTCCACGATGGGCGCGGAGCCGGACGCCTGGAAGCCCCACATCCGGGGGGTCTTCGAGGAGAGGCCGTCCGCCGCGTACTCGCGGTAGCCCTTCCAGTAGGCGGTGATGTTGCCGGCGTTGCCGACCGGGAGGACGTGGATGTCGGGGGCGTCGCCGAGCATGTCGACGATTTCGAAGGCGGCGGTCTTCTGGCCCTCGATGCGCACCGGGTTGACCGAGTTGACCAGCGCGACCGGGTACTTCTCGGAGAGGTCGCGGGCGAGCGTGAGGCAGTCGTCGAAGTTGCCGTCCACCTGGAGGATCTTCGCGCCGTGCACCAGCGCCTGGCCCATCTTGCCGAGGGCGATCTTGCCCTGCGGGACGAGCACGGCGGACACCATGCCGGCCCGCACCGCGTAGGCGGCGGCGGAGGCGGAGGTGTTGCCGGTGGAGGCGCAGATGACGGCCTGGGCGCCGTCCTCCTTGGCCTTGGAGATGGCCATGGTCATCCCGCGGTCCTTGAAGGAGCCGGTCGGGTTGGCGCCTTCGACCTTGAGGTAGACCTCGCAGCCGGTGCGCTCGGAGAGCACCTGGGCGGGGACGAGCGGCGTGCCGCCTTCGAGCAGGGTGACAACGGGGGTGGAGTCGGTGACCGGGAGGCGGCCGCGGTACTCCTCGATGAGGCCGCGCCACTGGTGGGTGCGGGTGCCTCGGGCAGCGTTTTCGGCAAGGGCGTTCATGGTTGTTCCTACTCCCCTTCGACCCGCATGATGCTGGCCACGTCGCGCACGCTGTCCAGTGCGCGGAGCTTGTCGACCGTCGCCGACAGGGCGGCGTCGGTGGCGCGGTGGGTGACCACGACGAGCGCGGCGTCGCCGTCGCGACCCTGCTGGCGGACGGTGTCGATGGAGACGCCGTGCTCGGCGAAGACCGAGGCGACCTGGGCCAGCACGCCGGCCCGGTCGTCCACGTCGAGGCTGACGTGGTAGCGGGTGACCACCTCGTCCATCGGCTTGGCGGGCAGCTGGGCGTAGACCGAGTCGCCGGGGCCGGTGGTGCCGTTGACCTTGTTGCGGCAGACCGCGACCAGGTCGCCGAGGACCGCGGAGGCGGTCGGCGAGCCGCCCGCGCCGGGGCCGTAGAACATCAGCCGGCCGGCCGCCTCGGCCTCCACGAACACCGCGTTGTAGGCCTCGCGGACGGAGGCCAGCGGGTGGCTGAGCGGGATCATCGCCGGGTGCACCCGGGCGGTGACCGAGCCGCCGTCGGCGGAGCGCTCGCAGATCGCCAGCAGCTTGACCACGCAGCCCATCTGCTTGGCGGAGGCGATGTCGGCGGCGGTGACCTCGGTGATGCCCTCGCGGTAGACGTCCGCGGCGGTCACCTTGGTGTGGAAGGCGATCCCGGCCAGGATGGCGGCCTTCGCGGCGGCGTCGAAGCCCTCCACGTCGGCGGTCGGGTCGGCCTCGGCGTAGCCCAGCGCGGTGGCCTCCTCCAGCGCCTCGGAGTACCCGGCGCCGGTGGAGTCCATCTTGTCGAGGATGAAGTTGGTGGTGCCGTTGACGATGCCCAGCACCCGGTTCACCTTGTCGCCGGCCAGCGACTCGCGCAGCGGGCGCAGCAGCGGGATGGCGCCGGCCACGGCGGCCTCGTAGTAGAGGTCGGCGCCGGCCGCGGCGGCCGCGGCGTGCAGTTCGGCGCCGTCCTTGGCGAGCAGCGCCTTGTTGGCGGAGACCACCGAGGCGCCGTTCCCGAAGGCTTTCAGGATCAGCGATTTGGACGGCTCGATGCCGCCCACCACCTCGATCACCACGTCGATGTCGTCGCGGCCGACCAGGGCCTCGGCATCGGTGGTGAGCAGGTGCTCGGGCACCCCGGGGCGGGGGCGCCCGGCCCGTCGGACCGCGATGCCCGCGAGCTCGACCGGGGCGCCGATGCGCGCGGCGAGGTCGTCGGCTGTCGTCGTCATGATGCGCGCCACCTCGGAGCCCACCACACCACAGCCCAGCAACGCCACCTTCAGCGGGCGCGTACGCATCATCCGACTCCGCTCTGCATTCTTCGTCCCCGCCGGGGTGATTCGGTGTCCCCCGGGGGCTTTCCTGTCCGTACCAGTCTCCGGGACTTTCCGCACGGATCTACGGCCGGTCCACGTTATGAGACGAAAATTTCGTCAGCCGATATCGAGACGCAGAAGATCCTCTTCCGTCTCGCGTCGGACGATCACCCGGGCCGCCCCGTCCGCGACGGCCAGCACGGGGGGCTTGAGGGCGTGGTTGTAGTTGCTCGCCATCGACCGGCAGTAGGCGCCGGTCGCGGGCACCGCGATCAGGTCGCCGGGGGCCAGGTCGGCGGGCAGGAAGGCGTCCCGGACCACGATGTCGCCGGACTCGCAGTGCTTGCCGACCACCCGGACCAGCATCGGCTCGGCCTCGCTGGTCCGGGAGACCAGCGCCACCGAGTACTCGGCGTCGTACAGCGCGGTGCGGATGTTGTCGGACATGCCGCCGTCCACGCTGACGTAGGTCCGCAGGCCCTCCAGCGACTTGACGGTGCCGACCTCGTACAGCGTGAACGCGGTCGGGCCGACGATCGCCCGGCCGGGCTCCACCGAGATCCGAGGGGTCGTCAACTGCGCTGCGGCGCACTCGCGTCGGACGATCTCGCCGAGCGAGACGGCGATCTCCGCGGGCTCGCGCGGGTCGTCGTCGGGGGTGTACGCGATGCCCAGGCCGCCGCCCAGGTCGATCTCCGGCAGCTCGACGCCGTGCTCGTCGCGGACCTCGGCCAGCAGGCCGACCACCCGGCGGGCGGCGACCTCGAAGCCGGCGAAGTCGAAGATCTGCGAGCCGATGTGCGAGTGGATGCCGCGCAGCTCCAGGGAGGGCTCGGCCAGCACCCGGCGGACCGCCTCGGCGGCCAGGCCGCCGGACAGCGACAGGCCGAACTTCTGGTCCTCGTGCGCGGTGGCGATGAACTCGTGGGTGTGCGCCTCGACGCCGACGGTGATCCGGATCAGCACCGGCTGCCGGACGCCCTGCGCCTCGGCGATCTCCGCCAGCCGCTCGATCTCCTGGAAGGAGTCGACCACGATGTGCCCGACGCCGGCCTTCACGGCCTGCTCCAGCTCCCGCACCGACTTGTTGTTGCCGTGCAGCGCGATCCGCTCCCCCGGCATGCCGGCCGCCAGCGCGACCTGCAGCTCGCCCGAGGAGCACACGTCGACGTTGAGGCCCTCCTCGTGCAGCCAGCGCACCACGGCCTTGGACAGGAACGCCTTGCCCGCGTAGTACACGTCCGCGTGGTCGCCGAACGCGTCCCGCCAGGCCCGGGCGCGGGCCCGGAAGTCGGCCTCGTCCAGCACGTACGCGGGGGTGCCGAACTCGGCGGCCAGGGTGCGGACGTCGACGCCGCCGACGGTGGCGACGCCGTCCGCGTCACGGGTGACGGTGCGCGACCAGACCTTCGGGTCCAGGGCGTTCAGGTCGGCGGGCGGGGCCTGGTAGTGGCCCTCGGGCAGCACGTCGCCGTGCCGGGGACCTGCGGGGTGTGCGGAGCGAGACATGTGCGGAACTTCCTCGACCTATGGCGAGGGGCGGCGACCGGTCTCCGTCGACCGGTCCGCCGCCCCCGCTGTGCTGCGCTTGGGGGTTGTGGTGCTTCTACATCCGCTCGGGGGCGGATACGCCGAGCAGGCCGAGGCCGTTGGCGAGCGTCGTTCGCGTGGCGTCGGCGAGCCAGAGGCGGGCGTGCGTGAGGTCGGTGACCTCCTCGTCGCCCTTCGGCAGGATCTGGCAGTTGTCGTAGAACCGGTGGTAGGCCCGGGCCAGCTCTTCCAGGTACGTGGCGACGTGGTGCGGCTCGCGCAGCTCGCCGGCCTTGGCGAGAACGCGCGGGAACTCGCCGAGCTGGCCGAGCAGGGCGTTCTCCCACTCGGAGCTCAGCAGCTCCGGTTTGAAGTCCGCGCTGCGGGTGATGCCCTTCTCCACGGCGTTGCGCTGCACGGAGCACATCCGGGCGTGCGCGTACTGCACGTAGAAGACCGGGTTGTCCTTGGTCTGGCTGGTGACCAGGTCGATGTCGATGGTGATGGTGGAGTCGGTGGACTGCCGGACCAGCATGTAGCGGGCGGCGTCCACGCCGATCCAGTCGATCACGTCGTCGATCGTGATGATGTTGCCCGCGCGCTTGGAGAGTCGGACCTCCTTGCCGTCGCGCAGCATCTTCACGAACTGACCGATCATCACCTCGATGTTGCGGTCCATGTCGTCGCCCGCGCAGGCCGCGATGGCCTTGAGGCGGTTGACGTAGCCGTGGTGGTCGGCGCCGAGCATGTAGACCGAGACCTCCGCGCCGCGGTCCCGCTTGCTCAGGTAGTAGGCGGCGTCGGCGGCGAAGTAGGTGGTCTCGCCGTCGGCCTTGATCAGGACGCGGTCCTTGTCGTCGCCGAAGTCGGTGGTGCGCAGCCAGATCGCGCCGTCCCGGTCGAAGACGTGGCCCTGCTCGCGCAGCCGCTCCATGGCCTGCTGGACGGCGCCGGAGTCGTGCAGCGACTTCTCGGAGAACCAGGTGTCGAAGTGCACCCCGAACTCGTTCATCGACCGCTGGATCTCGGCGACCATCAGCTTCAGGCCCTCGGTGCGGAAGGCCGGCAGCTGCTCGTCCTCGGGCAGCTCCAGGATGCCGGGCACGCCGTCGGTGACGGCCTTGGCGATGTCGGTGATGTACTCGCCGACGTAGCCGTCCTCCGGGACGGGCTGTCCGTTGGCGGCGGCCTTCAGCGACTTGGCGAACTTGGTGATCTGCACACCGGCGTCGTTGAGGTAGTACTCGGTCGACACCTCGGCGCCGGACGCCTTCAGGACGCGGGCCAGCGAGTCGCCGACGGCGGCCCAGCGGACGCCGCCGATGTGGATCGGGCCGGTCGGGTTCGCCGAGACGAACTCCAGGTTGATGTTCAGGCCCTTGAGCGCCTCGTTGCGGCCGTACGCCTCGCCCGCCTCGACGATGGTGCGCGCCAGCTCGCCCTGGGTGGCGGCGTCCAGCGTGATGTTCAGGAAGCCCGGACCGGCGATGTCGACCTTCGCGACGCCGGTGATCTCTCGCAGGCGTGCGGACAGGATCTCCGCGACGGCTCGCGGCGGCTTGCCGGCCGGCTTCGCGAGCTGGAGGGCCACGTTGGTGGCGTAGTCGCCGTGGTCCCTGTTCTTGGGCCGCTCGACCGTCACGTGCGCGGGCACGTCGACGGTCAGCTCGCCGGCCTGGATGGCGGCGCTGACGGCGGCCTGGACTGCCTGGGAGAGTTCTGCGGGTGTCACGGGCCCAAGCCTAGGCGAGAGGGGGCGGTCGACCGCCACTCGGTTTGCCGAGCGGGACGCGCGTCGTGCCCCGCGGCGTGCTTCGTCTCGTCGGACAGCGCCGCAGACCGGCACATCTCACGGGCGTGACTCGTCCGGCGGAACAAGTTCCTGCGCGTGTTCGCCCAGGGCGAAATCTCGCAGGGTTTGAACGACCGGATGGGGCGCGCTGCCGAAGTCGTACGCGAAACGGCGCCCGGCCGCCGCTGCGGCCGGGCGGTCCATCGCCCGCAGTCGGCACACCAGCTCGATCAGGTCCGCCGGATCGAACGGCTTCGCGAGGTAGCCGTCCACCCCCACCGACTCGCCGCGCTCCAGGTCCGCCGGCGTACAGGCGCTCACGATCGCGATCGGCAGGTGCGCGGTCTCCCAGGCGGCGCGCAACCGGGCCGCCGTCCGCAGCCCGTCCAACCGGGGCATCACCACGTCCAGCGTCACCACGTCCGGCGCGACCCGGTGGACCACCTCCAGGCACTCGGCACCGTCGGCGGCGGTCACCACCTCGAAGCCCTCCAGCTCCAGGTTGACCCTGATCAGTCGACGGATCGCCTCGCTGTCGTCCACCACGAGAACCCGCCCCGACGTCGCCGCCACCTCACCGAGGGTAGCCGCGCGCCGCCCCGCCCGTCCGGTCTTTCGGGCACTTGCCGCCCGCCGCTGACGGCCCGTCCGAACCCGCCGCCGGAAACCCGTGCACGGACCACGGAGTTTCCCTGGTAGTGTTTTCCCCGCAAGGCCGGGTGATCGCAGATCGCCCAGGGCCCCCGTAGCTCAGGGGATAGAGCACCGCCCTCCGGAGGCGGGTGCGTAGGTTCGAATCCTACCGGGGGCACTTCGCAGCAAGTGCGTGAACGAGGCTCAAGTCCAAGCGGCTTGGGCCTTTTTCGTTTCCCCCTGACAGCCGCCGCCGGGCACTGCCCGAGCAAGCGGGACCGCGGCGCGGTGTGCTCGGCCGGCCGACCGCGCTGCTCGGCTCCCGGGACGGCTGGGAGGGCAACCACTGGGCGGAGGAGGCCGCGGACCTGCGGCGCGGGACGGCCTCGGGGGAGCTCCATGCGTACGCCCTCGCCGTGGACACCGCCGCCGAGGCCCTCACCGCCGCCGAGCGCGCCCACCTGCGGGCCACCGGCGAAGTCCCGGCCCGCTTCCCGGCCGAGGTCGAGCGGCGGGTGGCCGAGCGCCGCAGGTGGCGCTGACGGACCGTCAGTGCGGCGGGCGGCGGCGGTGGGCGCCGCGCAGGACGAGGGACGGGGTGGCGGGGTCGTAGGCGCCGCAGGCGGTGGTGGACCAGGGGGACCACTGGCGGGGGACGGCGAAGTACGGGACCAGGACGGGGCCCTTGCGGCCGGGGGCGGCCTTGGCGGGGAGCAGCGCGGGCAGCACGTCGGGGGTCTGGCCGGCCAGGATCGCGGCGCGGCAGGAGCGGCAGGCGGGTCGGCGGTCGGCGGCCGCCTCCCGGGTGGTGGTGCGGGCCCGCTGGCGGGTCTTGCGGTTCTTGGGCGGTTCGGCGGCGTTCTCGACCGGGCCGTGCAGCGGGTTGTAGTAGCAGCGGACGGCGAGCGGGCCGGGCCGCTGTCCGGCGTGCAACAGGTGTGCGGCGGCGAGGCGTTCGACCGCCTGTTCGGCGAGCACCACGGCGGCGGCCAGGTCGGGCAGGTCGGTGTCGGGGTGGTCGGCGCGGTCGAGCAGCCGGCCGGCCGCCTCGTACGCCTCCAGCGCCCACTGGTAGGCCCGGCGGGCGGCGGACTCCTCGGTGGGGAGCCGGAGTTCGGCGGCCTGGAAGACCGCGCCGGCGGCGGTGACGCGTTCGGCGGCGAGCTCGCGCAGGCGGTCCCGGAGCGCTTCCCACTCCCCCAGCACCAGCGCCTTGTGCTCGCGGACCTCCCGGCGACTCGGGTGGTGCTCGGTTGTCGGGGCGGGCCTCGCGGCCTTCAGGAACCACCAGCGGCGGAACACCGCGCCTCCCCCTCGTGTGCGTCGTCGCCCCATTGTGGGTGACGCGGGAGGGGAGATTCCAGGGCCGGTCAGCTCGCGCGGGCGACCAGGTCGGCGACGGTGTGGTCGAAGTAGGCGCTGTAGGAGGTGTCCTCGGTGTCGCCGCCCTGCTGGTAGCCGCCGATGACGCCGATCACCTCGCCGGTGGCGGAGTCGATGAACGGGCCCCCGCTGGTGCCGTTGGAGAACGACGGGCAGTCGATGCGCCGCTGGAAGGTGTCCTCGCGGCTGGTGACGTTGGTGCACAGGACGGGCTTCTCGGCGCTGTCGGAGTAGCCGTACAGCCGGGTCTGGACGGTCAGCGCGGCGTTGACGCCGATCGGGTTGCCGCCGACCGCGTCCTCGATCCGCAGGTTGTTGGTGGGCGCGACGGCGAGCACGGCGAAGTCCTCGTCGGGGTCGTCGCCGTTCTGCCAGCCGTCCGCGGTGTACACCTTGGTGACCTGCCAACTGCCGAACGGGGCCGTGCCGTCGTGGTAGCCGGGGACGAAGACGATGCTGCTCACGCCGGACACGCAGTGCGCGGCGGTGAGGATCAGGTTGCGGCCGGGGCTGTCGATGACGCTGGCGGTGCAGAAGTGGTTGCCCGGCGCGACGTCGCCGGTGAACAGCGCGCCGACCCGGACCGACTCGGAGTTGAGCGGGGCGGCGCCGGTGACGCCGAGCTTCACGTCCGGCGGCGCGAAGGGCGGGACCTGCCGGGTGAGGCCGTCGGTGGAGCTGCCGGCCTGCGCGACGTTCTGGGGACCGGGCGGCTCGGCCCCCGTGCTCGCGCTCGGGCTTGCGCTCGGCGTCGCGCTCGGGCTCGGGGCAGCGCTGGTGACGGGGGCGGGCACGGGGGCCGAGCCGACCGCCGCGACGGTGTCCGCGCTGGTCCGCTGCCGCGGGTCGCGCAGGTGGACGGAGAGCACCCCGGCGGCCGTTATCGCGCCGACCACGCCGACGGCGAGCACCGAACTGAGGACGACCGGCCGCAGCGAGCGGCGCTTGCGCTGCTTGGAGTGGCGTCCCATGCTGCCCCGTTCCTCCCGACCGGAGGCCGCGCCGGCGTCCACGTCGTCGCCGACCTGGACACCGGGTGACCCGAGCTGTCTCGAATATGCGTCGCCGAGCTGGAAATGCCGTGATTCCTGGCTGGGAGACTCGTGAGATTTCCGGTGGCGGACAGCAGGGTCTCATGCCGGGGGGCGGACGCGGGGACGGCGGCACCGCGCCGATCGGGTCATGCCACCGCTCTGGCCTCGCTCCGGTCGGCCCGGCCCCTGGCCTCGCCCGGGGCGGGGCGGTGGGTGATCATCACGAACGCGACCACGGCGGCCAGCAGCAGGATGCCCATCGCGACGGCGGTGGCGACCGCGTAGCCGTGCACCGCGCCCTGGGCCTGGACCAGTGGGTCGGTCGGGTTGCGGGTGGCCAGATACGTGGCGGTGACGCTGGCGGCGATGGTGTTGAGCAGCGCGGTGCCGATCGAACCGCCGACCTGCTGGGCGCTGTTGATGATGGCGGAGGCGGCGCCGGTCTCCTCCGGGGCGACGCCGAGGGTGGACAGGTTGATGGCGGGCATGAAGACCAGCCCGAGGCCGATGCCGAGCAGCAGTTCGGCGGGCAGCACCAGGCCGAGGTACGGGCTGTCCACCCGGAGCTGGGTGAGCCAGGCCATGCCGCCCGCGCCGATCAGCAGTCCGGGGACGATCAGGGCGCGGGTGGGGATGCGGGTCATCAGGCGGGAGCCGATGCCGGCCGAGCTGAGGATGATCGCACCGGTCATCGGCAGGAACGAGACGCCGGCCCGGATCGGCGAGTAGCCCTTGACGACCTGCATGTAGTACGTCAGGAACAGGAACAGCCCGTACATGGCGATCACGGCGAGGCCGACCGAGAGCGCGCTGCCGGCCCGGTTGCGGTCGCGGATCAGGTGCATCGGCAGCAGCGCGTGCGGGGTGCGCCGCTCGACCAGGGCGAACACGGCGAGCAGGGCGGCGCCGACGCAGAGCGAGGTGAGCACCAGCCAGTCGCCCCAGCCGCGGTCGACGGCCTCGGAGGTGCCGTAGACGATCAGCAGCAGGCCGCCGCAGCCGAGCACCGCGCCGGGCAGGTCCAGCCGGACCCGGTGGGAGCGGTCGATGTGGTCGCGGCGCAGCAGGTAGTAGGCGGCGAGCGCGGTGGCCGCGGCGATCGGGCCGTTGACGTACAGGCACCAGCGCCAGCTGAGGTACTCGGTGAGCAGGCCGCCGGTGATCAGGCCGATCGCCGCGCCGCCGCCGGCCAGGGCGCCGAAGACGCCGAACGCGGTGGCCCGTTCGCGCACGTCGCGGAAGGTGATCGACAGCAGCGACAGCGCGGACGGGGCGAGCAGCGCACCGAAGCTGCCCTGCAGGGCGCGGGCCGCGAACAGCATGCCGCCGCTGACGGCGAAGCCGCCGAGGCAGGACGCCGCGGCGAAGCCGAGCAGGCCGATGATGAAGGTGCGTTTGCGTCCGAAGAGGTCGCCGATCCGGCCGCCGAGCAGCAGCAGGCCGCCGAAGGCCAGCGTGTAGGCGGTGATCACCCACTGCCGGTTGGCGTTGGAGATGCCCAGGTCGTGCTGCGCGGACGGGAGGGCGATGTTCACGATCGTCGCGTCCAGGACGATCATCAGCTGGGCGATGGCGATGACCGCCAGGGCCCACCAGCGGCGCGGATCGGCCTGCTGGGTGTCGGGGGCGTGCTGGGAGGTCACCGGAGGACCGCCTTCCGCCGAATCGGGAATGGGCCTGGGGCGCGCGCACGGCGCTCTCTCCAGCCAAACGCTCGATCCGATCATCGGCAAGGCGGTCTGTGTTCTTTTGTCACGATTTGGGACGAGGACCCGGGTGCCCGGCCGCATCGGCCACCCGGGACACTCCCTCGGTTACAGCGCGCTCAGCTCCGTCACCAGGTCGTCCAGGCCCAGCGAGCCCTGCGACAGCGCCGCCATGTGCCACGCCTTCAGGTCGAACTCCTCGCCGCGCGCCGCGGCCGCCGCCCGGGCCGCGGACCGGCCGCTCAGCCAGGCCCGCTCGCCGAGCTTGTAGCCGATCGCCTGGCCGGGCAGGCCCAGGTAGCGGACCAGCTCGCTGTCCAGGAACTCGGCGGACAGGCCGCAGTACGCGCCGAAGAACTCGCGGGCGCGCTCCGGCAGCATCGGCTCGCCGGCGGCGAACGGCGAGTCGGCCGGGAACTCCAGCTCGGCGTGCATGCCGATGTCCACGATCACCCGCAGCGCCCGCATCATCTGCGCGTTCAGGTAGCCCAGGCGGTGGCCCGGGTCGGTGAGGTGGCCCAGCTCGTCCATCAGGCGCTCGGCGTACAGCGCCCAGCCCTCCATGTTGGCGCTGACGCCGCCCAGGGTGACCTGGTAGGTGGACAGCCGGTCCGCCATGTACGTCCACTGCGCGAGCTGCAGGTGGTGGCCGGGAACGCCCTCGTGGTACCAGGTGGAGACCAGGTCCCACTCCGGGAACGCCTCCCGGCCCAGGGTGGGCAGCCAGGTCCGGCCGGGACGGGAGAAGTCCAGCGACGGCTGGGTGTAGTACGGGGCGGCGGCGCTGCCGGGCGGGGCGATCCGCGACTCCACCTTCAGCAGCGGGTCGGCCAGGTCGAAGTGCACGCCCTGCAGGTCGTTGATCGCCCGGTCCATCAGGCCCTGCAGGTACTCCTGCACCTCCTGCTCGCCGCGGATCGCCGGACCGTCGGTCTCCAGCCACTTCATCGCCTGCATCGGGGTGGCCCCGGGGCGCACCTTCTCCGCCTCGACCCGCATCTGCGCGTCCAGGTCGTGGAACTGCTCCCACGCCCAGCGGTACGCCTCGTCCAGGTCCAGGTCGGCGCCGGTCCAGTACCGCACCCAGCGGGTGTAGCGCTCGCGGCCCACCGCGTCGGGGGTGCCCTGGGTTGCCGGGCCGTACACGTCGCGCATCCAGTCGCGCAGCTCGGTGAGCGACGCGGTGGCCGCGAC
Organism: Kitasatospora sp. CB02891; assembly: GCF_002803145.1. NCBI lineage: Bacteria > Bacillati > Actinomycetota > Actinomycetes > Kitasatosporales > Streptomycetaceae > Kitasatospora > Kitasatospora sp. CB02891. Next base: position 178,625 of record NZ_NNBO01000010.1, read on the forward strand.
CGCGGTGGCGGTCAGCTGCTCCCGCAGGTGCTCGGGCGCGGGGGCGACCAGGTCGCCGAACCAGCCGCCGGGCCGCTCGGACTCGATCCACTCGCCGAACTGGCCGACCACGGTGTCCACCTGGCGCGGCGCCGAGAACAGGCCGCGCCGCAGCCCCTCCTCCAGGGTCTGCCGGTACTGGGCCATCGCCTCCGGGAAGCGGGCCAGCCGGCGCTCCAGCCGCTGCCAGTCCTGGTCGGTGTCGGTGGGCAGCAGGGTGAACATCTCGCGGGTGTTGTGCACCGGCGAGCCCAGGTTGCGGACCGTCCGGAACTCCTCGCCCGCGTCGTGCACCGCGAGCTCCGCGGTCAGCCGCTCGCGCAGCAGTCGGGCGCAGCGGCGCTCCGCCTCGTCCTCGACCGGGCCGGACGCCTCCAGCGCGTCCAGTTCGGCGAGGGTGCGGCGGGCCAGGTCGGCGAGGGCGCCGGTGCCCACCGGGGACAGGTCGGTCAGCCGGTCGTCCTCCGGGTTGAGGCCGAGGTAGACCGCGGTCAGCGGGTCGAGGTCGGCGAGGGCGTGGACATAGGAGTCGGCGATGCGGCGCGGGGTGGGGCCGCCGATGTGACGATCGTTCAGTTCATGAGCCATCCGGCCATCCTGTCGCAGCGCCGGGCGAATTCAACCCCAATCTGGAAGTGACCCCGTCAACTGTGTCCAGCTCGCAACCGGCGCAGCGTGCGCCCCGGGTCCCAGACCGGCCGGCCGCGGGTGATCGGACGGAACGCCAGGCCGATCAGCACCGCGCAGAAGTGCCCCAGATCGGTGAACGTGCGCGAGGTGAACAGCGGCACCAGGTAGAACACCACCAGCCCGCACCCGTACACCCACCGCCAGACGCCCGCCAGGCCCCACGTCAGCACGCCCTCCACACCGGCCAGCGCGTACGACACCCCGACGTCCACGGTGCGCGCCATCCTCATCGGCAGCACCTGGTGGTGCACGCCCCAGGCCACCACCCCCTGGCTGATGTACGTCGCCAGCACGTGCGCGGTCAGCGCCACCGTCAGCCAGCGCCCGGTGCCGAGCCAGCGCTCGGCCGGGACGTGGAAGAGGTGGAACATCACGAAGTAGAACAGGAAGTTCGCCTGTTCGGTCCAGATCAGGCTGGCCAGCAGCGCGTGCACCGGATGCGCGTTCAGCTGGTCGATGTTGGTGGAGCGCTTCTGCAGGAAGAAGTGCAGCGCGGCCGGGTCCTTCCGGGCCACCACGAAGCTGGTGACCGCGAGCAGCAGCAACCACACGTACGTCCCCGGCGACTTCCCGATCCACCGCCCGACCGCCCGTACCCACCGCACCGGCCGCTCCTCGTCGCACTCCGCCGACACCTGGTCACAGTCTGCGGTCGACGACGGCCGTCGCCCGGCAAGGACCCGCCGGACCTGCCCGCAGAGCGCGGACCCGCCCGGCGATTACCCTGACACCCATGGCAGCGACCCCCTCCCCCGCCGCGGCGGAGCGCCCCCGGCGCACCGGCTACCGCCGCCTGCCCGTCCAGCAGCGGCGCGAACAACTGATCGCCGTCGCCCTCGAACTGTTCGCCGCCCGACCGCCCGAGGACGTCTCGCTCGACGACGTCGCGGAGGCCGCCGGCGCGTCCCGTCCGCTCGTCTACCGCTACTTCGCCGGCGGCAAGCAGCAGCTGTACGAGGCCGCCCTGCGCAGCGCCGCCTCCGAGCTCACCACCCGTTTCACGGTCGCCGCCTTCACCGGCACCCCCACCGAACAGCTCGGCGCGGTCCTCCACCGCTACTTCGACTTCGTCGACGAACACGCCGCCGGCTACGGCGCGCTGCTGCGCGGCGGCTCCGTCGTGGAGACCGCCCGCACCTCGGCGATCGTCGACGACGTCCGCCGCGCCGCGATTCGGCGCACCCTGCGCCACCTGGGCGTCCGCGAGGCCGGCCCCCGGCTCACCCTGCTGGTCCGCTCCTGGATCTCCGTGGTGGAGGCCTCCGCGATCAGTTGGCTCGACGAGGGCCGCCAGATCCCGGTCGACTCCCTCTGCGAGTGGCTGGTCGACCAGTTCGTGGTGATGGCCGCGGCGACGGCCGTCCGCGACGACCAGACGGCGGAGGTCCTCCACCGCTGGCTCCAGTTGGAGACGGACGAGAGCCCTGCGGGGGTGCTGGTGTCCCGCCTTCGGGACATAGGCATGTGAGGACGCGCCCCCGGTGGTGCAACTCCTGCGGGTGCTCAGGTCTCCCGCTGGGGGCGGTACTCGTCCTCCTCGACCCCGAACGTCCAGGCCACGCCCGCCCTCGCGGTGCGGATGTGCGGCGGGACGCGCAGGTAGTAGGTGCGGAAGGTGCCGTCCGGTTCGGCGGTGGAGTTGACCACCTCGACCATCACCACCGATTCGTCGTCCGGGAGTTGGATCCGCCACAGGACGCCGGTCGCGTCGCGGTGCAGCGGTTCCGCGCCGCTCTCCGCCAGGTACCTCTCGTAGCCGAAGTGCTCCAGCATGACGCGCCGCAGTTCGGCGTTCTCCTCGGTGCGGATGCGTTCCACGGTGAGGTCGGTCAGCCGGTCGAGGAAGTTCGCGGGGACGGGCATGCCGCGCCAGGCGTACAACGCGAAACCGTCGGCGTAGGCGAGCGCGGGGCCGTCGGCGCGGTCGAGGCGGCCCGCCTCGTCGCGGTGCAGGGCGACGGGGCGTTCGCTGAGCAGCACGGTGTTCTCGAACGGCCACCACCAGCCGGTCTGTCGGGCCACGCCGGCCAGCGCAGCGAGCGTCTCGTCGCCGGTGCCGGCGGTGTCGAAGGCCGCGAACCAGGCGGCGTCGTGCTGGCCGGCGACCGCGTCCAGCACGGTGAGGCGGACCTTGGCGCGGGTCTCGCCGGCGACCCGGCGGAGTTCCTTGTTCGCGGGGAGGCGGGACTCCTCCCAGCCGAGCGGCTCGGGTTCGGGCGCGAAGTGGTCGAGCAGCGCGGCGCGGACGCGTTCGGCGGGCAGTGCGGCGGTGGCGGCGAGTTCGGCGCCGGTCGCGCCCCACAGCTCGGCCCAGCCGATCGGGCCGAGCGCGGTGAACGCGGCGGTGCGGGCCCGCTCCCAGGCGGCGGTGCGCACCTGCTCGCGCACGGACCGGCCGAACTCCTCGCGGTGGTCGAGCAGTTCGGTGACGGCGGCGAGCGGCGAGGGGTACCAGCGGAAGTCGGTGGGCTCGGCCAGCCCGGCGGCCCGGTAGGCGGTTCGGACGGCCTGTTCGGCGGTGGCCCGGTCGGCGGGGCCGGTGGCGGCGGCGACCGCCCGCCAGTGCGCCACCGAGGCGTCGGCCGGACGGCCGGTCAGCTGCGTGCTCATCAGTTCTGTCCTCTGTCTCTTACGGGGCGGCCGGGCTCAGTCCGCGACGATCCGGACCGCGCCGGGCACGTACTCGCGCTGGCGGACCACCCGGAACCAGCCGGTGGGCAGGGCGATCGCCGCGTGCTCCTCGTGCACGACCTTGCCGCCCTCCGGCAGGTGCAGCCAGGCGCGGCCGAACGGGCCGGACTCGCGCAGCAGTTCGCCGGGGCCGACCACCGCGTGGGCGTGGCCGGTGACTTCGCCGAGGGCCAGCACCAGCCGGCCGCGGCCGTCCCGCGGCTGGCGCGGCAGGTGGGCCACCGCGGCCGGGACCGCGCCCTGCTCGACCGGCACGATCAGTACGTCTCCCTGGCGGTACACGGAGTCCTCCCGCGGTCGGGTCCGGCCGGGCGCCGGACGTCCCGACCGGAAACCTAGGCGGCCCCACCGACAACACCACGCCCGAACAATTCCCCGTGCGGGTGAACGTCGGGGGCGGCTGGTAGACAGGGTCCGGCCCCACGACGAGCAGCGAGGAGCGGCGCATGACCATCAATCAGCACATCGAGGAGTTCCACGGCCTTCCGGTCACCGACTTCCTCAAGGCCTCCGAGGAGGGGAAGTTGCCCGCGGCGGCGGCCACCGCCTGGAAGATCTGGGTGGACTGGGACGACGACACCGCCTTCGCCGAGTACTGGGCGAAGTTCCTGGAGACCGTCGCGGTGGAGGAGGTCACCGCGGTGGTGATCGGCCGCTGGTTCTCCGAGGAGCCGGAGTCGCTGTCCGAGGCGCTGCCGGTGGTGCTCGCGTCCGCCGCCCGGTTCCCGGCACTGCGGGCGCTGTTCATCGGCGACATCGTCATGGAGGAGTGCGAGATCTCCTGGATCCAGACCTGCGACATCACGCCGGTCCTGGAGACCTTCCCGCTGCTGGAGGAGCTGGTGATGCGCGGCGCCGGCGAGGACTACGACGGCAACGACCGGCTCTCCCTGAAGCCGCTGCGGCACGAGAAGCTGAAGTCGCTGCGGTTCGAGGCCGGCGGCCTGCCGGGCGTGGTGGTCCGCTCGGTCGCCGCCTGCGACTTCCCCGCGCTGGAGAAGCTGGAGCTGTGGCTCGGCGTCGACAACTACGGCGGCGACTGGACGATGGCGGACCTCGGCCCGTTCCTGTCCGGCGCCAACCTGCCCTCGCTGAAGTACCTGGGCCTGCAGAACGCCGAGCAGCAGGACCGGATCGCCGCCGAGGTCGCCCACGCCCCGGTGGTTCCCCGGCTGACCGGACTGTCGCTGTCCATGGGCGCGCTCACCGACGAGGGCGCGGCGGCGCTGCTGGAGGGCCAGCCGCTCACCCACCTGAAGACGCTGGACCTGCACCACCACTACCTCACCGAGGGCATGCAGAAGCGCCTGCGGGACGCCCTGCCCGGCGTCGAGATCGACCTCTCCGACGCCGAGGACCCGAACGACAACTGGCGCTACGTCGCCGTCTCCGAGTAGCCGGAGGTCCTGCGTTGACGCCGCCACAGCTGGTCGTTCTGGGTTGCCCGGGCCACCGGAGAGTCACCCTGTTCGCCGCCGCGGCCCGCGCCGCGGGGCTGCCGGAGCCCGCCGTGCTGCCCTGGTCCGCGGTGCTGCGCGGGCGGTACGAGCTGCCGCCCGGCGCGGTGGTCCGGGTCGACTCGCCCGGTGAGGACCCGGAGGCCGACCGGCTGCTGCGCGGCGCCGCCCTGGGCGCGGGCTACGCCGCCACCCGGGTCGAGGGCGGCCCGGCCTGGTACGCGGGCGTCACCGCCGCCCTGCGCGAGCTGGCCGCCCGGCCCGGGGTGCGGCTGCTCGGCGACCCGGAGGAGATAGCGGTGATGTTCGACAAGCGCCGCACCCACGCGGCGCTGTCCGCCGCAGGGGTGCCGGTGCCCCGCGCGCTGCCCGGCGAACTCCCGCACTCCTTCGAGGAGTTGCGTGAACGGATGGCCTCCGCCGGGATGCGCCGGGCCTTCCTCAAGCCGGTGCACGGCTCCTCCGCCTCGGGCGTGGTGGCCCTGGAGTTCGGCCCGCGCGGCCGGGTCCAGGCCACCACCTCCGTGGAGGTCACCCCGGACGGCCTGCACAACTCGCTGACCGTCCGGCGCTACCGCGGCGCGACCGAGGTCGCCGCCCTGGTCGACCGGCTCACCCCGGAGGGCCTCCACGTCGAGCAGTGGGTCCCCAAGTCCGGCCAGCACGGCCGCGCCGCGGACCTGCGCGTCCTGGTGGTCGGCGGCCGCGCCACCCACGTGGTGGTCCGCACCAGCCGCCACCCGATGACCAACCTCCACCTCGGCGGCGCCCGCGGCGAGCTCTCCGCCGCCCGCGCCGCCGCCGGCGACACCTGGCCCGCCCTGCTCGCCACCGCGGAAGCCGCCGCCGCCCGCTTCCCGCAGGCCCCCATGGTCGGCGTCGACCTCCTCCCCTCCTCCCACTGGCGCCGCACCCTGGTCGGCGAGGTCAACGCCTTCGGCGACCTGCTCCCCAACCTCCCGGGCCTGCCGGACGGCCCGGCCCCGGGCCTGGACACCTATGCGGCCCAACTGGCTTCACCGAAATACCTGAACGCCCTCCACCGGAGCACAGCGGCAGCCCCCGCCCCGCACCCGCGCGCGGCGCAAGGGCAGCCCCGGCCAGTCGACGCCCCGGCGGCGTAACCCCGAAGGAACCCCCGTGCACCACGACATACCGAACATGAACGAGATCGTCGGCACCCACGATCTCCTCCTCCTCACCCTCGACACCCTCCGCTTCGACGTCGCCGAGGAGCTCCTCGCCGCCGGCCGCCTCCCCCACCTCGCCCGGGTGATCCCGAACGGCGGGTGGGAGCGCCGCCACTCCCCGGGCAGCTTCACGTACGCCGCCCACCAGGCGATCCTGGCCGGGTTCCTGCCCACGCCGGCCTCGCCCGACGGCCCGCACCCGCGCCTGTTCGCGGCGCGTTTCGCCGGCTCCGAGTCGACCGAGTCCCGGACCTGGGTGTTCGACGCGCCGGATCTGCCGACGGCGCTCGCCGCGGCCGGGTACCGCACGGTCTGCATCGGCGGCGTCGGCTTCTTCAACAAGCAGGGCCCGCTGGGCTCCGTCCTGCCCGGACTGTTCCAGGAGAGCCACTGGGCACCGGAGTTGGGCGTCCCGTCCCCGACCTCCTTCGAGTCGCAGGTGGCGGTGGCCGAGCGGGTCGCCGCCGAGCAGCCGTCCGATCAGCCGCTGTTCCTGTTCGTCAACGTCTCGGCGCTGCACCAGCCGAACTGGTTCCACCTGCCGGGCGCGACCCGCGAGGACGGCGACTCCCGGGCCAGCCACGCCGCCGCGCTGGAGTACGTGGACGCGCATCTCGGGCGGCTGTTCGCGGTGATGTCCGCGCGTCGGCCGTGTTTCGCGATCGTCTGCTCGGACCACGGCACGGCGTACGGCGAGGACGGCTACACCGGTCACCGGATCGGCCACGAGGTGGTCTGGACGGTGCCCTACGCGCACTTCACCCTCCCGGCCACCTCCCAGGAACCCCGATGACGACCACCCCCGAGTCCCCGTACCAGTCGTACGTCTACGCGTACCCGCACAAGACGGCGTACCGCCCGCTGCCGGACCGCCCGTCGCTGGCCGAGCTGTGGCGCGACGAGAAGCAGGACGCCCTCTCGCTGTACCTGCACATCCCGTTCTGCGAGGTGCGCTGCGGCTTCTGCAACCTGTTCACCCGGATCGGCAGCCCGGAGGGCCTGACCACGGCGTACCTGGACGCGTTGGAGCGCCAGGCCGGCCAGGTCCGGGACGCGCTCTCCGGCACCGCCGGGTTCGCGCTCGCGGCGTTCGGCGGCGGCACGCCGACCTATCTGACGGCGGCCGAGCTGGAGCGCCTCTGCGACATCGCCGAGCACCGGATGGGCGCGGATCTGCGCGGCATCCCGCTCTCCGTCGAGGCCTCCCCCGACACCGCCACCGCGGACCGCCTCCAGGTCCTGGCCGAGCGCGGCACCACCCGGCTGAGCCTGGGCGTGCAGTCGTTCCTGGACGAGGAGGCGAGGTCGGCGGTCCGGCCGCAGAAGCGGGCCGCGGTGGAGGCGGCGCTGGGCCGGGTCCGGGACGCCGGTTTCCCGGTGCTGAACATCGACCTGATCTACGGGATCGACGGCCAGACGCCCGCCAGCTGGATCACGTCCCTGGACGCGGCGCTGGGTTGGCAGCCCGAGGAGCTGTACCTGTACCCGCTGTACGTCCGCCCGCTGACCGGTCTCGGCCGCCACGCCGACAACGCGGCCTCCCCCGAATGGGACGCGCAGCGCCTCACGCTGTACCGGGCCGGCCGGGACCACCTGCTGGCGCACGGGTACGAGCAGGTGTCGATGCGGATGTTCCGCCGGGCCGGCGCGGCGAGCGCGAGCGCCGGCGAGTACGCCTGCCAGACCGACGGCATGGTGGGCCTGGGCTGCGGGGCCCGCTCGTACACCTCGAAGCTGCACTACTCGTTCGACTACGCGGTGGACGCCCGCGAGGTGCGCCGGATCATCGACGACTACGTCGCCGCCCCGGACTTCTCCCGGGCCGAGCTGGGCTGGGAGATGACGGACGAGGAGACCCGCCGCCGCCACCTGGTGCAGTCGCTGCTGCAGGGCGAGGGCGTCGACCTGGCGGCCTACCGGGGGCGTTTCGGCAGCACGCCCGGGCAGGACTTCCCGGCCGAGCTGGCCGGGTTCGCCGCCAACGGCTGGCTGGCCGAGGACGGGGACCGCCTGCTGCTCACCCCGGAGGGCCTGGCCTGGTCGGACGCGATCGGCCCGCGGCTGTTCTCCGCCGGGGTGCGCGAGCGGATGGCGGGGTACGCGCCGAAATGAGCACCCTGACCGTCCTGTACCGGGGCCCGCTGTCCTCCTGCGACTACGACTGCCCGTACTGCCCGTTCGCCAAGCGGCGGGACACCCCGGAGCTGCTGCGCACCGACCGGGCCGCGCTGGAGCGGTTCACCGCCTGGGCCTCCGGATACGAACACGGCCGCCTGTCCGTGCTGTTCACGCCGTGGGGCGAGGGCCTGGTGCGGTCCTGGTACCGGCGGGCGATGGTGGAGCTGAGCCGGCTGCCGCACCTGGAGCGGGTGGCGATCCAGACCAACGCGAGCTGCCGGACCGGCTGGCTGGCCGAGGCGGACCTGTCGAAGCTGGCGCTCTGGGTGACGTACCACCCGGGCCAGGTGACGGAGCAGCGGTTCCTCGCCAAGTGCGCCGAGCTGACGGCGCTGGGCGTGCGGTTCAGCGTCGGCGTGGTCGGGCAGCCGGAGCACCTGGCGGACGCCCGCCGGCTGCGGGCGGCCCTGCCGCCGTCCGTCTACCTGTGGGTGAACGCGGCGGACGGGCACAGCTACGACGACGCGGAGGCGGCCGACTGGACGGAGCTGGACCCGCTGTTCGGCTACAGCCGCCGCCCGCACCGCAGCGCGGGCCTGCCGTGCCGCACCGGGGAGAGCGTGGTGTCGGTGGACGGGGACGGCACGGTGCGCCGCTGCCACTTCGTCCGGCCGCCGCTGGGCAACCTGTACGACGACTCCTACCGGAGCCAACTGCGGCCCCGGGGCTGCCCGTTGGGCGAGTGCGACTGCCACATCGGCTATGTGCACCTGGAGTCGCTGCCGCTGTACGACGTGTTCGCGGGCGGGGTGCTGGAACGCGTTCCGCACCGGTGGTGACCGCACCCCGCCCGGGCGGTCAGTTCTTCGGCAGGCCGGGCGGGTTGATCTCGGAGCTCTGCACGGCCTCGTTGTCCAGTCCCCAGCGCTTCAGCACCTCGGTGTAGGAGCCGTTCCTGATCAGCTCGTCGATGGCTCCGCCGAGCGCCCTGATCAGGCCGTTGTCCTTCCTGGTGGTGGCGGCGATCTTGCCGAGAACCTGGTCGCCGGCGCCCGAGTAGGTGCCGATGATCTCGGTCTCGCCGCTCTGCGCGGCGTGGAAGGCGCCGGACGGGTTGGGGCCGAGCCAGGCGTCGATCCGGCCGGAGGCGAGGGCCAGGTAGTAGTCGGAGGAGTTCTGGTAGTACTTCACGTCCACCGGCTTGAGCCCGGCCTTGACGTTCTGCTCGTTCCAGTCGAGCAGCAGCTTCTCCTGGTTGGTGCCGGAGGCGACGCCGATGGTGTGCCCGGCGACGTCGGCCGGGCCCTTGACCTTCCAGCCGCCGCCCTTCCTGGCCTCGAAGCCGAGGATGTCGAGCCGGTAGGTGGCGAAGTCGTACTTCTCCTTGCGGGCCTCGGTGACGGTGATGTTGGTGATGCCGACGTCGAACTTGCCGCTGTCCAGGCCGACGAAGACGTTCTCCCAGGAGACCGGCGTGAGTTCGACCTTCAGGCCGAGGACGTTGCCGATCAGGTACGCCAGATCGGGTTCGGCGCCGATGATGGTGCGGTCGTCGGTGGCGTGGAAGTCCAGCGGCGGGACGGTGCCGAGGTTGTCCACCACTTGCAGGGTGCCTCTTCGGCGGATCTCCTCGGGCACCAGTGCGGCGACGGCGTCGACCTTGGGCGTGGTGACGCGGTGCTGCTCCGGCGTCAGGTTGACCTTGACGCCGTTGGGCGCGGTGCCCGCACCGGTCCCGCCCAGGTCGGCGGCGGCGGTGCCGCCGGAGCCGCAGGCGGTGAGCAGCAGGACGGCGGCGAGCGCCAGGGCGGCCGGGGCGGCGGTGCGGCGGATCACGGCGGACATGGGGACGACTCCTTACGAGTGGGCGGTGTTGTTCAGAGGACCTTGGCGAGGAAGGCGCGGGTGCGCTCGTGCTGCGGGGCGTCCAGCACCTGGGCGGGCGGGCCCTGTTCGACGACCACTCCGCCGTCCATGAACACCACCGTGTCGGCCACCTCGCGGGCGAAGCCGATCTCGTGGGTGACCACGATCATGGTGGTGCCGGTGCGGGCCAGGTCCTTGATGACGTCGAGGACCTCGCCGACGAGTTCCGGGTCGAGCGCCGAGGTCGGCTCGTCGAACAGCAGCACCTTGGGTTCCAGGGCGAGCGCCCGGGCGATCGCGACCCGCTGCTGCTGGCCGCCGGAGAGCCGGCGCGGGTACTCGTCCGCCTTGTCGGCGAGGCCGACCCGGGTCAGCAGTTCGCGGGCCCGGGCGCGGGCCTGCTCGCGAGGGACGCCGAGCGCGCCGACGGGTGCCTCGACCAGGTTCTCCAGCACCGTCAGGTGCGGGAACAGGTGGAAGTTCTGGAACACGAAGCCGAGCCGGGTGCGCTGCTTGAGCACCTCGCGTTCGGGCAGTTCGCGCAGCTTGTCGCCGACCCGCCGGTAGCCGATCAGTTCGCCGTCCACCCGGACGTACCCCCGGTCCAGCTTCTCCAGGTGGTTGACCGCCCGCAGCAGGGTGGACTTCCCGGAGCCGGACGGGCCGAGCACCACCGTGACGGTGCCGGGCCGGACGTCGAGGTCGATGCCGCGCAGCACCTCCAGCCGCCCGAACCGCTTGTGGACGCCGCGCACTTCCACCATCGCCGTGCCGCTGCTCATGTCTGCTTCTCCCGGATCTCGGTGACGGCGGCGCGCAGGCGCTGCCAGGGGGTGGGCGGCGGGGTGCGTTCGCTGCCGCGGGCGAAGTACCGCTCGACCCGGTACTGGACGAGGGACAGCACGGTGGTCAGCAGCACGTACCAGGCGGTAGCGACCATCAGCAGCGGCACCACCCGGCCGGTCCGGCCGTAGATCACCTGCGCCTGGTAGAAGAGTTCGCCGATCGCCATCACGTAGACGATCGAGGTGCCCTTGAACAGCGAGATCACCTCGTTGGCGGCGTTCGGCAGGATGCCGCGCATGGCCTGCGGCAGCACGATCCGCCAGGCCTGCCGGAAGCGCGGGATGCCGAGCGCGGCCGCCGCTTCGAGCTGCCCGGCGTCCACTGCGAGCACCCCGCCGCGGATGATCTCGGCGGCGTACGCGGCCTGGTGCAGGGCGAGGCCGAGGACGGCCGCGCCGAGCGCGCCGAGCAGGTCCATGGTGCCGAAGGAGACGAAGCTCGGGCCGAACGGGATGCCGAAGCCGATCCGCTTGTACAGGTAGGCGAGGTTGAACCAGAACACCAGCTGGACGATCAGCGGGATGGAGCGGAACGCCCACACGTACGTCCAGGCGATGGTGCGCAGGATCGGGCTGCCGGACAGCCGCAGCGCGGCGATCACCGCGCCCAGGGCGAAGCCCAGCACCGTGCCGTAGGCGGTGAGTTGGAGGGTGACGCCGACGGCTCGCAGGATGCTGTCGGAGAACACGAAGGCGCGGAAGGTCGGCCAGTCCCAGCCCGGGTTGACGGCCAGCCCGTGCAGGAACTGGGCGACCAGCACCAGCGCGGCCAGGCCGGCCACCAGGCGCCAGGGGCGGCGGTGCGGGACGATCGGCAGCTCGGCCGTCGTGTCGGCGGGTGGTCGGAGGGGCAGTTGGGCGGTGGTGGTGGTCATCGCGGGGCTCCGGGGTCAGGGGTGCTCGGGCGGGTTGATCCGGGATTCGGTGATCGCCGAGTCGGCGGTGCCCCACTTGGCCAGGATCTTCCGGTAACTGCCGTCCTGGATCAGCCGGTTGACGGCGGCCTGGAACGCGGGGGTGAGCGGCGAGCCCTTCTTGAACGCGAAGCCCACGTCGAGGCGGTGGTACTCGCCGAGGAAGCGGACGTGCGAGCCGGGCTGGGCGGCCTGGTAGCGCAGGCCGTTGATGGTGGACATCACCACGTCGAGCCGGCCCTGCTGGAGGCCGGTGGTGACGGCGCCGCTCTCGGAGAACGCCTTCACCTCGTAGGGCTTGCGGCCGGCCTGCGCGCAGACGTCCTTCTTGGCGTTCAGCGTGGCCTCGAAGGTGGTGCCGGCCCCGGTGCCGACGGTCAGTCCGCACAGCTGCGTCAGCTCGGTGACGCCGGTCAGCGCGGTGTTGTCCTCACGCACCGCGAAGCCCTGGCCGTCGTCGATGTAGGTGACGAAGTCGACGGTCTTCAGCCGGGCCTCGGTGACGCCGAAGTTGCCGGTGCCGACGTCGTACTTGCCGCTGCCGAGCGCGGGCAGGATGGTCTCGAACGCGGCGTCCTCGCGCTGCACCGTCAGCCCGAGCACCTTGGCGACGCCGTCGACGATGTCCACGTCCAGCCCGACCGGCCGGTGCTGGGCCGGGTCCGGGTAGTACGCGCCGGGCGGGGTGCCGATCGACCCGCCGAGCTTGATGGCGCCGGCGGCCCGCACCTCGGCGGGCAGCAGGGCGGCCGCCGCGTCGTCCTTCCGCACCTGCCCGAGCACGTCCTGGTCGGGCTGCACGCCGACCGGCGCGGCCGCCGGACCCGTCGTCGGGTCGGAACCGCAGCCGGACAGCACCAGGACGGCGGCGACGGCCGGCCCGAGCAGGAGTCGGCGCTTCGGACGGTTCGGGTGCTGCGGGTGCTTCATCGGAGCTGGGCCTTTCCGGCCGTCGGGGCGGCCAGGTCTTTCTCGAACGGCAGCAGGTGGAACTCCGCCGACTGCTCGGTGACGTCGAACAGGGGCGTGTAGCCGGTCGCCAGGTAGAGGCCCTTGGCCTCCGGCTGGAACGACCCGGTGGTGAGGAAGATCCGCCGGTAGCCCGCCGCCCGGGCGGCGGACTCCAGTTCGGCCACCACCCGGCGGGCGAGGCCCTGGCGGCGGTGCGCGGCAGCCGTCCACATCCGCTTCAGCTCGGCGGTGTGCGCGTCGTAGCGGCGGAAGGCGCCGCCCGCGACGGGCTCGCCGTCGCGCAGCAGCAGCAGGAGCAGGCCGTCCGGCGGGGTGAACTCCTCGGCGGGGTGGCCGGCCATCTCCTCCTGGCCGCCCGCGCCGTAGCGGGCGACGTACTCGTGGGTGAGCTCGCGGATCAGCGGTTCGGTGAGCGGGTCGCCGAGGACGGCCCGCTCGACGGTCAGTGTGCTCACGCGGCCCCGGCCCCCGCGTTCGCGGCCTCCACGGCCTTGGCGGCGTCGCGCTTGGCGACCTCCTCGCGGACCAGCGGGATGACGTACCGGCCGAAGTCGACGGCGTCGTCGACGTGGTCGTAGCCGCGGGCCGAGAGGATCTCCACGCCGAGGTCGTAGTAGTCGAGCAGCGCCTGGGCGACCGTCTCGGGGGTGCCGACCAGCGCGTTGGAGTTGCCCGCGCCGCCGGTGGCGGCCGCGGTCGGGGTCCACAGCGCCCGGTCGTAGCGCTCGCCGGCCTCGGCGATCTCCAGCAGCCGCTGCGAGCCGGTGTTCTCCGGCTGGTGGGCGCCCGTCAGCCGGCGGCGCACCAGGTCGTTGTTCTGCCGCCGGGCCTTGATCGCGCCGACCGTGCGGTGCGCCTTCTCCCAGGCGAGTTCCTCGGTGGGCGCGATGATCGGCCGGAACGCCGCCTGGATGCGCGGGACGTCGGTGCGTCCGGCGGCCCTCGCGGCGGCCCGGACCAGCTCGATCTGCTCGGCGGTGCGGGCCAGCGGCTCGCCCCACAGGCAGTAGATGTCGGCCTCGGCGCCGCCGGCGGCGTAGGCGGCGGGCGAGGAGCCGCCGAAGGAGACCTTCGGGCGGGGCTGCTGGACCGGGAAGACGTCCGAGACGAAGTCGTTGAAGCGGTAGAACTCGCCGTCGTGGTCGAAGGGCTCGTGGCTGGTCCAGGCCCGCTTGACGATCCGGATGTACTCCCGGGTGCGGTCGTAGCGGCGGTCCTTGGGCAGGAAGTCGCCCTCGCGCTGCTGCTCGTGGTCGTTGCCGCCGGTGATGAAGTGCACGGTGATCCGGCCGTCGCTGATCCGGTCCAGGGTGGCGAAGGTCTTGGCGGCGAAGGTCGGGTAGGAGACGTTCGGGCGGTGCGCCAGCAGGATCTGCAGGGTGTCGAGCTTGGCGGCGAGGTACGCGGCGGAGGCGGCGGGCTCCGGGGAGCCGGCGCCGTAGGCGAACAGCACCCGGTCCCAGCCGTGGTCCTCGTGGGCGCGGGCGAGGCGCAGGGTGTAGTCGCGGTCGAAGGCGTGGGTGGTGCGGGCGGTGGTCTCCGAACCGTCGCCGGTGGCGGCGATTCCGAGGAACTCGACGGGCATGGCAGGCCTCTTCGGGTCGGCGCGGTTCCGCGTCCGGGCATGCCGGGGGGACGCCTCGGCGGGCGGGACGGGAACGACGGGTGGGTCGGCGGGTGGGTCGGCGGGGAGTCAGCAGGAAGCCGACCGGAGTCCGGGCGGGCGGGCAGGCGGGTGGGCGGCGCGTGACGGGGCGCCGGTGGGCTCTCGGAGCGAGCGGGGATGCAGGAGAAGGGCGGCAGCGTACGCCTGTCGATCCGTCCGGACGGACGGCTTCCCGGCCCGCGACGGGGCGACCGAGGGAGGACTCCCGGAGGGAGAAGGGCCGGTCAGGCGGCCCGCTGCCGGGTCAGCCGCGACACGCGGCGGACCACACCCGACCGAAGTCGATGTGGCCTCGCGTCACCAGGGCGGGCTGTCCGGCAGTCATGTCGAACAGTTGAGCAGTGCCCCCGATGGTCCGTCAACCATCGTTCACGGGGCGAAACCTGGCCGCTCTTGACAGTGCCGCGCCGCCCGCCCGTACCATCGGGGCGGAGCGAGTACCGCCCGGGCCCGGCCGAACTGCCGCCGGGACCAGCCGCGTTGAGGGACGCGGCGCGCGTGAGTGACGGCATGCGGACACCGCCTGCCCCGCCGCCCGATGGAGCCCTCATGGCCTCGCCCGCCGCCCCGTCCACCGCCCCGCCCGTTCCCCGCGCCACTGCCGCGCCGCCCACCGAGCTGCCGATCGCACCCCGCCGCCGCCCCTGGCGGTACGTGAGCGGCGGCCTGGCGCTGCTCGCCACCGCGCTGCTGCTGCGCTCGCTGGCCGGCAACCCGGCCTTCGAGTGGCCGGTGGTGGGCGCCTACCTGACCTCGTCCGCGATCCTGCGCGGCCTGTGGCTGACGCTCTGGCTGACCGCCGTCGTGATGGTCCTCGGCTTCGCCCTCGGCACCGGCCTGGCGGTGGCCCGGCTGTCCGGCAACCCGGTGCTGCGCACGCTGAGCTGGGGATTCGTCTGGATCTTCCGGGCCACTCCGCTGCTGGTCCAGCTGCTGTTCTGGTTCAACATCGGCGCGCTGTACCCGCGGCTCGCGCTGAGCGTGCCGTTCGCCGGCGAGCTGTTCGCGGTGCGGACCGTCGACCTGCTCGGCCCGGCGCTCACCGCCGTCGTCGGACTCACCCTGCACGAGGCCGCGTTCGCCGCCGAGGTGGTGCGCTCCGGCGTCCTGTCGGTCGACCAGGGCCAGCTGGAGGCGGCCGCCTCGCTCGGCCTCGGGCGCGGCCGGGTGCTGCGCCGGATCGTGCTGCCGCAGGCGATGCGGGCGATCCTGCCGCCCGCCGGGAACATGCTGATCGGCACCCTCAAGGGCACCTCGGTGATCTCCGTGCTGGCCGTCCACGACCTGCTGTTCTCCGCCCAGCTGATCTACAACCGGACGTACCAGGTGATCCCGCTGCTGGTGGTCGCCACGCTCTGGTACGTGGCGGTGACCAGCCTGCTCTCGGCCGGCCAGTACTACCTGGAGCGGCACTTCGCCCGCGGCTCCACCCGCGCCGAGCTGCCGCCCACCCCGTGGCAGCGGGCCCGGGCGGCGCTGCGCCGGGCCGGCGGGCGGTGAGCCGGGTGCCGGTCCTGGTCGTCGTCGGCGCCGGTCCGCGGGGCACCGGCCTGCTGGAGCGGATCGCCGCCAACGCCCCCGAACTGCTCGCCCCCGGGACCGGGTTGGACATCCACCTGGTCGACCCGCACCCGCCCGGCGGCGGCCGGATCTGGCGGCACGCGCAGTCCCCGCTGCTGCGGATGAACTCGATGGCCGAGGACGTCACCATGTTCACCGACGAGCGGTCCACCCTGCTCGGCCCGGTCCGCCCCGGCCCGTCGCTCGCCGAGTGGGCCGCCGAGCCGGCCGCCCACCGGCCGTACCGCCCGGTCGAGGACCCGGACGTGGCCGACGAACTGCGCACCCTCGCCCCCACCGACTTCCCCACCCGGCGCGCCCAGAGCGCCTACCTGGACTGGGTGCTGCGCCGGTCTGCCGCCGAACTCCCGCAGAACGTACGGCTGTTCCTCCACCAGGACACCGCGTGGCGGCTCACCGGCGACCCGGCGGGACCGCAGCACGTCCACCTCGGCCGCGCCGTGCTGCGCGCCGACCGGGTGGTGCTGGCCCTCGGCCACCTCGACTCCGCGCCCGGCCCGGAGACCGCCGCCACCCGCGCCTTCGCCGCCCGGCACGGCCGCACCTACGTGCCGCCCGCGTTCACCGCCGACGCCGACCTGGACGGCCTCGCCCCCGGCGAGCAGGTGGTGGTCCGCGGCCTCGGGCTGGCCTTCGTCGACCTGGTCGCGCTGCTCACCGAGGGCCGCGGCGGCCGCTTCGTCGCACACCCCTGCGGCGGCCTGCGCTACCTCCCGTCCGGCCGCGAACCGGTGCTGCACGTGGGCTCCCGGCGCGGCGTCCCGTACCACGCCAAGACCGACTACCGGCTCCGGGGCCCGCTCCCGCCGCTGCCCCGCTACTTCGGGCCGGACACCGAACTCCCGGACGGGCCACTGGAGTTCCGCCGCGACCTGTGGCCCGCGATGGCCAAGGAGATCGGCTTCGGCTACTACCACGAGCTGTTCCACGGCCACCCCGGACGCACCGCCGTGCCGTGGGACGCGTTCCTCGCCGCCTACCACCCGCTCGACTGGTACAGCCCGCAGCGCGAGGCGCTGGTCGCCGCCGCCGTCCCCGACCCGGACGACCGGCTCGACCTCGAACGGCTCGACCGCCCGCTGGCCGGCCTGCGGGTCGCCGACCCCGCCGGACTCCAGCGCCACCTGCGCAGGTACCTGCGCGCCGACCTGGACCGCCGCTCCGACCCGCGGCACAGCGCCGACCTCGGCGCGTTCCACGCCCTGCTCTCGCTGTACGGCCAGCTGGTCCGGCTGCTGCCCCGGCACCCGCTCACCGCCCGCTCCACCGCCGCCGAACTCGACGGCTGGTGGAACGGCTTCTTCTCCTTCTACGCGTCCGGCCCGCCCGGCTTCCGCCTCGACCAGCTGCTCGCCCTCGCCGACGCCGGACTGCTCCACTTCCTCGGCCCGGACGTGCGGGTGGACCTCGACGAACGGCACGGCGCCTTCCGCGCCTCCTCCCCCGCCCTGCCCGGCCACCACGTCCACGGCACCGCCCTGGTCGACGCCTTCCTGCCCCCGCCCTCCCTCGACCGCACCGCCGACCCGCTGCTGCACCGGCTGCTGGACGAGGGCCGGATCGACGAGGAGCACCTGACCGACCCCGACGGCCACACCTACCGCTCCGGCCTGATCCGCACCGACCCCGACGCCCGGCTGCTCGACCCCGCCCTCGGCGGCCGGCCGCACCCGCGCCGCACCGCCCTCGGCGCCCCCACCACCACCCGCGCCCCCGCCGCCTTCGCCCGGCCCCGCACCGACGCCCCGGCGTTCCGGCAGAACGATGCGGTCGCCCGGCGACTGCTGGCGGAGCTCCAGAAAGAGGCCTGACCGCCCCACGACACCCGCCGCCGCACCGGATACGCTCCAAGCACCCCGAGCCCTCCGGAGAGTCCGCCATGGCCAAGCAGCCCCCGCACCGCGACCCCGCCCAGGACGCGCCGCACGTCGGGCCCCCGGCCCGTGCCGCCGCCGGTCTGCCCGCGATCGGGCACACCCTCCGGATGGCCGCCGACCAGATGTCGCCGGGCCGGGTGCTGGCCACCCTGCGCAAGGTCAACCAGCAGGGCGGCTTCGACTGCCCCGGCTGCGCCTGGCCCGATCCGGACAAGCCGCACCTGGCGGAGTTCTGCGAGAACGGCGCGAAGGCGGTCGCCGAGGAGGCCACCGAGCGCCGAATAACCCCCGAGTTCTTCGCCGCCCACCCGGTCGCCGAACTCGCCGAGCGCTCCGGCTACTGGCTCGGCCAGCAGGGCCGCCTCACCACGCCGATGCTGCTCGACGAGGGCGCCGCCCACTACGCGCCGATCGGCTGGGACGAGGCGTTCGCGCTGATCGCCGCCGAACTCACCGCGCTGGGTTCCCCGGACGAGGCGGCGTTCTACACCTCCGGCCGGACGTCCAACGAGGCGGCCTTCGCCTACCAGCTGTTCGCCCGCCGGCTGGGCACCAACAACCTGCCCGACTGCTCCAACATGTGCCACGAGTCCTCGGGTTCGGCGCTCACCGAGACCCTCGGCGTCGGCAAGGGCAGCGTCTCGCTCAAGGACCTCCACCAGGCCGACCTGATCATCGTCGCCGGCCAGAACCCGGGCACCAACCACCCGCGGATGCTCTCCGCGCTGGAGCGCGCCAAGCGGGCGGGCGCGAAGATCGTCAGCGTCAACCCGCTGCCCGAGGCCGGCCTGGAGCGGTTCAAGAACCCGCAGACCCCGCGCGGCCTGGTCGGCGGCGGCACCAGGCTCACCGACCTGTTCCTGCAGATCCGGCTCGGCGGCGACCTGGCCCTGTTCCGGGCGCTGAACCACCTGCTGCTCACCACCCCCGACGCGGTCGACGAGGCCTTCGTCGCCGAACACTGCGCCGGGTACCGGGAGTTCGCCGCCGAGGCCGCCGACCTCGACCGGCCCGCCACGCTGGCCGCCACCGGACTGCCCTGGGAGCAGATCGAGGAGCTGCACCGGCTGGTGCTCTCCTCACGGAAGATCATCGTCTGCTGGGCGATGGGCCTGACCCAGCACAAGCACTCGGTGCCGACCATCCGCGAGGTCGTCAACTTCCTGCTGCTGCGCGGCAACGTCGGCCGCCCCGGCGCGGGCGTCTGCCCGGTGCGCGGGCACAGCAACGTGCAGGGCGACCGCACCATGGGCATCTTCGAACGCCCCGGCGCCGCGTTCCTGGACGCCCTGGGCAAGGAGTTCGCGTTCGAGCCGCCGCGCGCCCACGGCCACGACACGGTCGACACCATCCGGGCCATGCGCGACGGCCGGGTCAAGGTCTTCTTCGCGATGGGCGGCAACTTCGTCTCCGCGAGCCCCGACACCGACGCCACCGAGGCCGCGATGCGCCGCTGCCGGCTGACCGTGCACGTCTCCACCAAGCTGAACCGCTCGCACGTGATCACCGGCGCCCGCGCGCTGATCCTGCCCACCCTGGGCCGCACCGACCGGGACGTCAGCACCCTCGGCCCGCAGTTCGTCAGCGTCGAGGACTCCATGGGCATGGTGCACTCCTCGCGCGGCGGTCTGCGTCCGCCCGCGCCCGACCTGCTCTCCGAGGTGGCGATCGTCAGCCGGCTGGCCCGCGCCGCGCTCGGCCCGCAGGACCCCACGCCGTGGGAGGACTTCGCCCGCGACTACGACCTGATCCGGGACCGGATCGCCCGCGTGATCCCCGGCTTCGACGACTTCAACGCCAAGGTCCGCCGCCCCGGCGGCTTCGCCCTGCCGCACGCCCCGCGGGACAGCCGCACTTTCCCCACCGCCACCGGCAAGGCCAACTTCACCGTCAACCCGCTCACCGCCCCCGACGTCCCGCCGGGCCGGCTGCTGCTCCAGACGCTGCGCTCGCACGACCAGTACAACACCACCGTGTACGGCCTGGACGACCGCTACCGGGGCATCACCGGCGGCCGCCGGGTGGTCCTGGTCAACCCCGCCGACGCCGCCGAACTCGGCCTCGACGACGGGCGGTTCGTCGACCTGGTGAGCGAGTGGACGGACGGCGTGGAGCGCCGCGCCGCACGCTTCCGGGTGGTGCACTACCCGGTGGCGCGGGGCGGCGCGGCCGCCTACTACCCGGAGACCAACGTGCTGGTGCCGCTGGACTCCACCGCGGACATCAGCAACACCCCGACCTCCAAGGCCGTGGTGGTCCGCCTGGAGCCCACCGCCTGACCGGGCCGGACCCGCCGCTCCCCCGGCCGCGCCGTCAGTCGCCCGACGGCGTGGCCGAGCCCGAGCCATGGGCGCTCGCCGACAGCGACGCCGGACCCGACCCGGAGGCCGGCGCCGAGCCGGAGCCGGAGGCCGAACCGCCCGTCGAACCGCCGGCCGACCCGCTGGGCGAGCCGCTCGAACCGGTGCTCGGCGAGCCGCTGCCGCCGGGCTCCGGCGGGGCCGTGGTGCCGGGGGTGCTGGGCTTCGGGTCCGGCGAGGCCGAACCGCCGGGCGCCGGGGTGGTCGGGGCGGGGGTGGTCGGGGCCGGCACGGGCGGCAGCGTGGACGGCTTGGCGGGCGCGATCTTCGACTCGCCGACCGGCACGTCCGGCACCTTCCACGCGCCGCCCGCGTCGTCCGCCGAGTCCTCCGGGTCGGGCCGGACGGCGCCCAGGATCGGCATCGCGCCGACCTTCGACACCTTCACCACGTCGCCGGTGCGCGGGGCCTGCACGACCAGACCGCCGCCGAGGTACATCCCGATGTGGGTGGCGCCGCCGTAGTACACCACCAGGTCGCCGGGGCGCAGCTGGTTCAGCGGCACGTGCTGGAGCTGCGCCCACTGCTCCTGGCTGGTGCGCGGAATGGCCCGGCCGGCGTGCAGCCAGGCCTGCGAGGTGAGGCCCGAGCAGTCGAACACGTCCGGGCCGGCGCCGCCCCACACGTAGTCCTTGCCGAGCTGCTGGAGCGCCCAGGCCACCGCCTTGCGGCCCATCGCGGATGGCGTGCGCTCGCCCTTGCCGAGCGCGCCGGAGGCCAGGAAGGCCAGCTGCGCCTGGTCGGCCTGCTGCTTCTCGATCGCCTCCAGCTCACTGCGCTGCGCGCCGGTGAGCGAGCCGACCAGGGTCTCCACGTCGGCCAGCTTCCTGGCGACCTCGTTCTTCTGCTGCTCCTGCTGGGCGGCCAGCGTCTGCGCGTCGGCCAGCGCCTGCTGGGCGGCCAGCTGCGCGGCGGCCAGGGTGTCCCGGTCGGCCTTCAGCCGCTCCAGGAACGCCTTCTGCGAGCGCCCGGCGGAGTCCAGCAGTTCGGCGATCACCACCGCCTCGTACGGGTCCTTGGCGAGCAGCATTTCGGCGTACCCGGATATCTGGCTGTTGCGGTACTGCGCGGACGCCAGCTGGGCGGCCAGGTCGCTGCCGGTGTCCACGGCCTCCTGCTGGCGCACCACCCGGGCGTTCAGGTCCTGGACGGCGGCCTGCTGCTCGGCGAGCCGGGCGACCGTGCCGTTGTACTGCTCGGTGGCGGCCTCGGCCTGCTGGTAGAAGGTGTGCAGCTGCTCCAGCAGCGGGCCCAGGGTCTGCTTGGCCTCGGCCAGCGGGTCGGCTCCGGCGGAGACGGTGAGCGTGGCGCCCGGGTCCGGCGCGGCGTACGCGGCGGCGCCGAACGGGAGGGCCAGTGCGGCGACGGCCAGCACCGCCCCGCATCGCAGCGCGGCCCGCACCCACGGCCGCAGTCCGGTCGGTTCCGCGCGCTGCCCTGCCCCCATCGGCCGGCCCTCCCCTGGTTCTCCGTCGGCGATCGAAGCGATCCTGCCATGCGGAGGGGGGTTCCCGGCAGGCCTCCCGGGGGGCGTGAAGTGAATTCTCACCCGCGCCGGAGTGTGACAACCCTCTCATCCGCTGACGCGATCTCCATGGAAAACCGACGCTCCGGCAACTCCCGCGCCATTCAAGGAACCGCAACTCCGCGCCGAGTTAACCTCCCGTTCACCGAGGCTTCCTACCGTCGCCCCGGACAGCAACGTCAGTCCGACCACTTCGACGATTGTTTGGGTATGGAACACATCACGTTCCTGGTGGCCGTTGTGATCATCACGGCGCTCGCCTTCGACTTCACGAACGGCTTCCACGACACCGCCAACGCGATGGCCACCTCCATCGCCACCGGCGCCCTCAAGCCCAAGGTCGCCGTGGCCATCGCCGCGGTGCTGAACTTCGCCGGCGCGTTCCTCTCGGTGAAGGTGGCCACCACCATCTCGGGCGGCATCGTCAACGAAAAGGCCGGACTGCAACCCTCGATCATCTTCGCCGCCCTGGTCGGTGCGATCCTGTGGAACCTGCTGACCTGGCTGAAGGGCCTGCCCTCGTCCTCCTCGCACGCCCTGTACGGCGGCCTGATCGGCGCGACCGTGGTCGGCGCCGGCATCGGCGGCGTCAACTTCAGCGTCGTCGTCTCCAAGATCCTCATCCCGGCGGTGGCCTCCCCGATCATCGCGGGCGTGGCCTCCTGGGGCGCCACCAAGATCGCGTACCTGATCGCCGGCAGCAGCCCGAAGAAGAGCACCGAGAAGGGCTTCCGCCGCGGCCAGATCTTCTCCTCCTCGCTGATCTCGCTGGCGCACGGCACCAACGACGCGCAGAAGACCATGGGCATCATCACGCTGACCCTGATCTCGGCCGGCCAGCTGCACAAGGGCGACGGCCCGCCGACCTGGGTCATCGTCAGCGCCGGTCTGGCGATCGCGCTGGGCACCTACATGGGCGGCTGGCGGATCATCCGCTCGATGGGCTCCGGCCTGGCGGACATCCGGCCGCCGCAGGGCTTCGCCTCGGAGACCGCGGCCGCCACCGTGATCCTGACCTCCTCGCACATGGGCTACGGCCTGTCCACCACCCAGGTCTGCTCCGGCGGCATCATGGGCGCGGGCCTGGGCGGCCCGTCGGGCAAGCTGCGCTGGGGCATGGTCCGCCGCATGGTCTACACCTGGGGCCTGACCCTGCCGGCCGCCGCCGTGGTGTCCGGGCTGGCCGCGCTGGTCGCCGACCAGGGCAACTGGGGCGTGGCCGTGGTCGGCGTCGCGCTGGTGCTCGGCGCCGGCTCGATGTGGCTGATCTCCCGCCGCCAGCCGGTGCACGCCGACAACGTGAACGACGGCGACAGCACCACGGTCGACCTGCCGGTCGCCGGCACCACCACCGGCCAGACCACCATCGCGGCCTGAGAGGACAACGACCATGCACATCAAGTGGGCCGCTCTGGCCGAGACCGCGGGCGTCAGCCTGACCGTCACCCTCGCCGTCGTCACCGTCTTCGCCCTGGGCAACCTGGCACTCTCCCGCCGGGAGGCGGCCGTCGAGGCCGGCACCGGCAGGGGCACCCCGGCCCTGGCGGCCGCGGTCCTGTGCTTCGCCGCCTGCGCGGCGGCGGTGGGCTACGGCATCTCGCTGATCGCCGCCAAGTAGTCCGGAACACGACGAAGGGCCCCGGCTGACCCGGCCGGGGCCCTTCTCGCACTCCCGGCGGCAGCCCGACCACCACCGGACCCGCAACCCTTGCGGCCGGCCCGCCGAGCGCTCTCCACCCCGCACCCCGCCACCGCGGCCGGCCCGCCGGCGGCCCGTCCCACCCGCCGACACGTGACCGGTCGCCCGCCAGGCCCCGACCCCCACGGCCGGGACGGCGCGCAGGCCGCCCGCAACGACCGGCCGTCGGCAGCACCACCGCTCAGCCCACTGCGCTCAGCCCAGCCCCGGCAAGGCCTTGGCGCGCCCCGCACCCTCCGCGGCCGTCCGCGCCGACGCCACACCGATGGCTGCCCGGCGGCCCGCCCGGCCCCCGATCCGACGAAGGGCCCCCGCCACCTCGGCGGGAGCCCTTCTCGCATGTCGACGCGCGGCTCAGTCGGCGACCAGCTCCACCGGCTTCGCGGCGGGCTTCTCGTCGGCGGCGGTGCGCAGCGGCACCTCGCGGATGAACAGCACCAGCAGGAAGCCGACCACGGCGAACGGGGCGGCGACCAGGAACACGGTGCCGACGCCGTGCCCGAACGCGTCGGTGACCAGCGGGACGATCCGTGCGGGCAGCTTGGACAGGTCGGGGATGCCGTCCCCGCCGCCCGCGGCGGCCGGGAGGCCGGCCTTGGCGAGGTTCTCCGCCAAGTAGGAGGCGACCTTGTGCCCGAGCAGCGCGCCCAGCGCGGAGACGCCCATCGCGCCGCCCATGGTGCGGAAGAAGGTGACCACCGAGCTGGCCGCGCCGAGCTCGTGCCGCGGGACGGTGTTCTGCACCGCGAGCACCAGGTTCTGGCTGGTCAGGCCGAGGCCGACGCCGGCGATCGCCATGTAGAGCGCGAGCAGCGCGTAGGAGGTGTCGGCCCGGGCGGTGCCCATCAGGCCGAGGCCGACGGCGAGCAGGACGGTGCCGCCGACCAGGTAGCCCTTCCACTTGCCGTACTTGGTGATGAGCTTGCCGGCCACGGTGGAGGAGACCGCGAGGCCCAGGATCATCGGCAGGGTGAGCAGGCCGGCCTGGGTGGGGGTCTTCTCCTTGGCGAGCTGGAAGTACTGGCCGAGGAAGGTGGTGGTGCCGTACATGCCGACGCCGACGAAGGCGGAGGCCACCGAGGCGAGCGCGACGGTGCGGTGGCGGAACAGGTCGAGCGGGATCAGCGGCTCGGCGGCGCGCTTCTCGACGGCGACGAACAGTCCGGCCAGCGCCAGGCCGCCGAGCACCATCACCGCGGTCTGCCAGGACACCCAGTCGTAGTTCTTGCCGGCCAGCGAGATCCAGATCATCAGCAGGCTGACCGAGGCGGTGATCAGCACCGCGCCCAGGTAGTCGATCTTCGGCTTGCGGACGGTCTGCTCGGGGAGCTTGAGGGTGCGCTGCAGCACCAGGATGGCGAGCAGGGCGAACGGGACGCCGACGTAGAAGCACCAGCGCCAGCCGAGCCAGGAGGTGTCCACGATGACGCCGCCGATCAGCGGGCCGCCGATGGTGGCGAGCGCGAAGACCGCGCCGAAGTAGCCGCTGTAGCGTCCGCGCTCGCGCGGGGAGACCATCGCGGCCAGGCAGATCTGGCCGAGCGCGATCACACCGCCGGCGCCGATGCCCTGCAGCACCCGGCAGAAGATCAGCATGCCGATGCTCTGCGACAGGCCGGCCAGCGCCGAGGAGAGCACGTAGATCACCATGGCGATCTGGACCAGCAGCTTCTTGCTGACCAGGTCGGAGAGCTTGCCCCAGAGCGGGGTGGCGGCGGTGATCGACAGCAGGGCGGCGGTGACCACCCAGGTGTAGGCGGACTCGCCGCCGTGCAGGTCGTTGAGGATCCGCGGAAGCGCGTTGGAGACGACCGTGGAGGACAGTACGGCCACGAACAGGCCGAGCAGCAGGCCCGAGAGGGCTTCGAGCACTTGACGGTGGGACATCTGGGCCTGAGGGGCGGTCGGGTGGGTCGTCGACATGCGCTTCCTTCGACTGAAGATTCGTTGCCTCAAGCAACTATACGTGGATAGTTGACTAAGGCAACTTTCTTCAAGCCCAAGTAAAGAAACCCTCCCGACGCCCCGCTCAGACCCCCTCGGTCAGCTCGTTGAACCGCTCCAACAGCCGCGCGAACTGCTCCAGCTCACCCAGCTCCCACGCCGCCAGCGAGGCCCGGAACCGCGCCATCCGCACCTCCCGGGCCGCCGCGAACCGCCGCTCGCCCTCCTCGGTCAGCGACACCAGCGAGGCCCGCCGGTCCAGCGGATCGGTCTCCCGGTGCAGCAGGCCCAGCTCCTCGATCGCCCGGATCTGCCGGCTGACGGTGGCCTTGCCCACCCCGAAGTGCAGCCCGATGTCGGTCACCCGGGCCCGCCCGGACTCCCTGATGAAGGAGAGCAGGACGTACGCCCCGGCCTCCAGTTCCGGATGCACCAGCCGGGAGACCTCGGAGGCCCGCGCCCGGCTGCGCCGGAACAGCGTCGCCACCTCGCGCTCGACCGCGAGAAATGCCAGTTCGGAGGCGTCCGGCTGCGCCACGGGGTCGTTCATGGCGCTCAGTATCGCGCAGGCGGCGCCTCCCCCGACGGGTAACTGTTTCATGATATGAAGTATCCGTTTTGCGTACTGGCACCGGATTGATAGGGAGATGCCCCGCATGGCAGAGCCTGCAAAGGGATTCGTCAACGACCTCAAGGACGCGGTGACACCACGCGCGTTCCTCCTGGTCGTCGCCGTCCTGCTGCTGCAGCTCGGCTTCATCACCTCGTACGTGGGCGCGCTCCACCAGCCGAAGCCGCACCAGCTGTCCATCGCAGTGGTCGCCCCGCCGGAGGTCGCGCCGAAGCTGACCGCCGCCCTGGAGTCCGTCCCGAACGAGGCGGTGCGCGCCTCCGTCGAGCCCGACGCGGAGACCGCGAAGGCCCGGATCAAGGACCAGAAGATCTACGCGGCCTGGGTGTTCGACCCGGCCGGCACCCAGGACACCCTGCTGGTCGCGGAGGCCCGCGGCCCGGCCGCGTCCGGCGCCGCCGAGCTGATCGTCACCAAGGTCGCGGCCGCCCAGCACCGCACCGTCGAGGTGCAGGACACCATTCCGCTGGCCGCCGGCGACGGCAAGGGCCTGTCGAGCTTCTACCTGGTGGTCGGCTGGTGCGTCGGCGGCTACCTGGTCGCCTCGATCCTCGGCGTCAGCGCCGGCGCCCGCCCCGCCAACACCAACCGGGCCACGGTGCGCCTGGGCACCCTGGCGCTGTACTCGATCGCCGCGGGCCTCGGCGGCACGCTGATCACCGGCCCGATCCTGAACGCGCTGCCCGGCTCGATCCTGGCGCTGACGGCCATCGGCGCACTCGTGGTGTTCTCGGTCGGCGCGGTCACCATGGCGCTGCAGTGCCTGTTCGACATCATCGGCATCGGCGTGGCCGTGCTGATCTTCGTGGTGCTGGGCAACCCCAGCGCGGGCGGCGTCTACCCGCCGCCGCTGCTGCCCACGTTCTGGCGGGCGATCGGCGAGTGGATCCCGAACGGCGCCGGCACCTCGGCCACCCGCTCCATCGCCTACCTGGGCTCCTCCGCGATGGCGCTGCCGCTGACGGTGCTGGCGGTCTGGGCCGTCCTCGGCGTCGCGGTGACCTACGTCGCGGCGGCCCGCCGACCGCTCTTCGGCCGCCCCACCCCGAACGGGGTGTGAGCGGCCGTCACGGACAGGGCGGGGGTCAGACCCGCTCGGGCTCCCGCCCCTGCTCCTGGTCGGTCACCCGGTCGGAAAGCCGGGTGAACACGAAGCGGTTCATCGCCCAGTAGCGGAACACCATCGCCACCAGGGTGCCGATGAGCATGCCGCTGACGAAGTCGGCGACTTCCTGGGTGAACTTGCTGACGTCCGGGTAGCGCAGGTCGAACACGTAGCGCGAGGCCGCCAGCGGAAGGTCGTTCACGCCGACCGCGAGGGCGCTGACCACCATGAACAGCACCGCCTCGCGCTGCTTGCCGGCCGCCCGGAAGGACCACTGGCGGTTCCACACGTACGACACCACGGTGGCGAGCGCGGTCGCGATGGTCAGCGCGATGACCGGCTTCGACTCGAAGACGGTCATCTTCAGAGCGAAGTTGATCACCATGGTGATCAGGAAGCAGGTTCCTCCGACGACGAGGAACTTGACCAACTTGCGGTGCTTGACCAGGAACGGGCGGAACTGCTCCGGGATAGCGGTCAGCGCGCGCTGTGTAGGGGACGGCATGCGGGAAGTCTGCCACGGGCCCGGATCGCCAACCACCAGGGGCCCTCGGAGTGGACACTCCGAGGGCCCCGGCCGTCCTCAGGCCGCCGCGACCAGCACCTCGGCCGGCTCCAGCGCCAGCCGCAGCACCTCCCGCACGTCGGCGACGGCGTGCACCGTGAGCCGCTCCAGCACCTCGGCGGGGACGTCGTCCAGGTCCGCCTCGTTGCGCTTCGGGATGATCACCGTGGTGACCCCGGCCCGGTCCGCGGCCAGCAGCTTCTGCTTGACCCCGCCGATCGGGAGCACCCGCCCGGTCAGCGACACCTCGCCGGTCATCGCCACGTCGGTGCGCACCTTGCGCCCCGACAGCAGCGAGGCCAGCGCCGTGGTCATCGTGATGCCCGCGCTCGGACCGTCCTTCGGCACCGCGCCGGCCGGCACGTGCAGGTGGATGCCCCGCTCGCGCAGGCCCGTCACCGGCAGCTCCAGCTCGGCGCCGCGCGACCGCAGGTAGGAGAGCGCGATGTGCGCCGACTCCTTCATCACGTCGCCCAGCTGCCCGGTCAGCGTCAGCCCGGTCGAACCGGTCTCCGCGTCCGCCAGCGACGCCTCGATGTAGAGGACGTCACCGCCGGCCCCGGTCACCGCCAGCCCGGTCGCCACCCCGGGCACCGCGGTGCGCCGCTCGGCCGGCTCCTGCGCCGCCTCCGGCACGTGGTGCGGCCGGCCCAGCAGCGCCCGCAGGTCGTCCGCGCCGACCGCGGCCGGCAGCTCGCGCTCGCCCAGCTCGGTCTGCGCCGCGACCTTGCGCAGGATCCGCGCGATCGCCCGCTCCAGGTTCCGGACGCCCGCCTCCCGGGTGTACTCGGCGGCGAGCCGGCGCAGCGCCTCCTCGTCCACCGTCAGCTGCTCCGCGGCCAGGCCCGCCTTGGCGAGCTGGCGGGGCAGCAGGTGGTCGCGGGCGATGGCGACCTTCTCGTCCTCGGTGTAGCCGTCCAGCCGGACCACGTCCATCCGGTCCAGCAGCGGCTCCGGGATCGCCTCCATGACGTTGGCGGTGGCCAGGAACACCACGTCCGACAGGTCCAGCTCGACCTCCAGGTAGTGGTCCCGGAAGGTGTGGTTCTGCGCCGGGTCCAGCACCTCCAGCAGCGCCGCCGCCGGGTCGCCCCGGTAGTCCGACCCGACCTTGTCGATCTCGTCCAGCAGCACCACCGGGTTCATCGTCCCGGCCTCCTTGATCGCCCGGACGATCCGGCCGGGGATCGAGCCCACGTACGTCCGCCGGTGGCCGCGGATCTCCGCCTCGTCCCGGACGCCGCCGAGCGCCACCCGCACGAACGACCGGCCCATCGCCCGGGCCACCGACTCGCCCAGCGAGGTCTTGCCGACACCGGGCGGGCCGACCAGCGCCAGCACCGCGCCCCCGCGCCGGCCGCCGATCTGCCCCAGCCCCTGGTCGGCCCGGCGCTTGCGCACCGCCAGGTACTCGACGATCCGGTCCTTCACGTCCGCCAGCCCGTTGTGGTCCGCGTCCAGCACGGCCCGCGCACCGGCCAGGTCGTACGCGTCCTCGGAGCGCTCGTTCCACGGCAGCTCCAGCACCGTGTCCAGCCAGGTGCGGATCCACGAGCCCTCGGGCGACTGCTCACTGGAGCGCTCCAGCTTGTCGACCTCCTTGAGCGCCGCCTCCCGCACCTTCTCCGGCAGCGCCGCGGCCTCCACCCGGGCCCGGTAGTCGTCCTCCTCGGAGTCCGCCTCGCCGTTCAGCTCGGCCAGCTCCTTGCGGACGGCCTCCAGCTGGCGGCGCAGCAGGAACTCCTTCTGCTGCTTGGCGACGCCGTCCTCGACGTCCTTGCGGATGGTGTCGTTGACCTCCTCCTCCGCGAGGTGCTCGCGGAGCAGCCCCAGCGCGTACTCCAGCCGGGCCGGCCGGTCCGCCTCCAGCAGCACCTTCAGCTTCTGCTCGGCGGTGGCGAACGGCGCGTACCCGATGTTGTCCGCGAGCTCGCCGATGTCCTCGATCGCCGCCACCCGGTCGACGATCTGCCACGCCCCGCGCTTGCGCAGCCACTTCGTGGACAGCGCCTTGTACTCCTTGGCCAGCTCGGCCGCCCGGCCCGCCACCGGCAGCCCCGGGTCCGACTCCTTGAACGGCGTGGTCTCCACCCACAGCGCCGCCCCCGGCCCGGTCGTCCCCGTGCCGATCCGCACCCGTCGCACGGCCCGCACCAGCGCCGCCGGATCCCCGTCGGCCAGCCGCCCCACCTGCTCGACCGTCGCCAGCGCACCCACCGCCGCGTACGACCCGTCCAGCCGCGGCACCAGCAGCACCTGCGGCTTCCCCCCGTTGCTCCCCGCCCTGGCCGCCTCCACGGCAGCCCTCACCTCCGGATCCGAGAGCTCCAGCGGAACCACCATGCCGGGGAGCACCACCTCGTCGTCGAGCGGCAGCACAGGCAGAGTGAGTGGAACGGACGTCGATGCCATGATCTCTCCCCAGTCAGTGAAGTTGAGTCGACCTGACTAAGGCTTGGCGCGCATCGATTGTTCCCCTCCGGCTGTTCACCCTGAGCGAAGCGGGCGCCGGCCGGCGCGGCTCAGCTCTCCACGACCGTCGCCGTCTTCCAGGCCCGCACCCGCTCCGGCCCCCGGGGCCCCTTCCCCCGCCGCAGCCACGGCCACATCGCCACGCCCAGCAGCATCGCCGCCGGATGCCCGACCGAGGTCACCAGGTCGGGATCGGTGAGCAGCTGGTGCCCGATCAGCGCCAGCCCCGCCCCGAGCGCGAGCGCCCGCCCGGGCCGCCGCAGCAGTCCGGCCAGCCCGCCCAGCGAGGCCAGCACTCCGTAGCTGACGCCGATGTCCATCGCGTCCAGCACGTCGGGCGCGGTCGCCCCGCCGGCCACCGTCGCCACCACCACTCCCTGCGAGAGCAGCGTCGCGCCGATGTGGCCGGCCCCGAAGACGCCGAGGGCACGGAGTCCGCCGGCCCGTCGTTCCAGGGGGGCGACGGTGAGGAGGAAGGCCCAGAAGTAGGGCATCCAGACCGATCCGGCGACCCACAGCCCGCTGCCGAGGAGGGAGACCACGGGATGGACCGTCAGGTTGTGCGCGTCGGTGGAGGACACCGACTGGAGTCGGTGCACCGTCTCGGGGTCGCCGAACCGGGCGTAGAGCGTGGTGCCGAGCAGCAGGGCGAGGTAACCGAGCGCGAACGGATTCGTCCGGGGGGTGGGGACGGCCC
The DNA here is from genome assembly GCF_002803145.1 of Kitasatospora sp. CB02891. NCBI lineage: Bacteria > Bacillati > Actinomycetota > Actinomycetes > Kitasatosporales > Streptomycetaceae > Kitasatospora > Kitasatospora sp. CB02891. The sequence continues at coordinate 209,529 of NZ_NNBO01000010.1, forward strand.
GCAGCCCCGGCCTGATCAGTCGTCGTCGCAGTTCCGCGCTGGTCATGGTGCCTCCCGAACGCCTCGTCGGGCCCACGATACGGGGGGCGGGTGAAAGGTGTCTGGGTAAGTCCTGTGAAGACCACTGCACGTGCATATGCCGCTCGCACACGTACCGTTACAGGTCGCGAGTGCTGCGGGTAAGGTACTGGCCCGTGCCCGTCCGAACGGGGACCTGCCAACCATGACGGTCCGCGGCCGGAATCCTCCGGTCCGCCATACCGGGCGGGGACGGCGTCCGTACGCTGCCAGGAGCAGCACCGGCGGGCGGGGCAACAGCCCACGACGGAACAAGACGACTACGAAGCGGAGCCCGCCGTCCCCACAGGCGGCCGGCCCGCAGCCCTGGGGGCGGTGGCGTGACCGTGACAGAGATTCAGCAAGAGACGATCAGCAGTGGCCCGGTGGGCACCCAGCGACGGGTGCTCGTGGTGGAGGACGAGCCGACCATCGCGGAGTCGATCGCGGCGCGGCTGGGAGCCGAGGGCTTCAAGGTGGCGGTGGCCCACGACGGGCCGGGCGCGGTGGACGGCTTCCACACCTGGCAGCCGGACCTGGTGGTGCTCGACATCATGCTGCCGGGCTTCGACGGCCTGGAGGTGTGCCGCCGGATCCAGGCCCAGCGCCCGGTGCCGGTGCTGATGCTGACCGCGCGGGACGACGAGACGGACCTGCTGGTGGGTCTGGGCGTCGGCGCGGACGACTACATGACCAAGCCGTTCTCGATGCGCGAGCTGGCGGCCCGGGTGAACGTGCTGCTGCGCCGGGTGGAGCGCGCCCAGCAGGCGGCCCGTACGCCGGCGCTCGGCAGCCTGCGCTTCGGCGAGCTGGAGATCGACCACGTGCAGCGCCGGGTCCGGCTGGGTTCGGGCGACGTGCACCTGACGCCGACCGAGTTCGACCTGCTGGCCTGCCTGGCGGCGCAGCCGCGCGCGGTGCTGACCCGCGAGCAACTGCTGGCCGAGGTGTGGGACTGGACCGACGCGTCCGGCACCCGCACGGTCGACAGCCACGTGAAGGCGCTGCGTCGGAAGATCGGCGCCAGCTGGATCCGTACGGTGCACGGCGTGGGGTACGCGCTGGAGGCTCCGCTGTCCTGACCCGGCGCCGCCGGTCCGGGCCTCCGGGGGGCCCGCGCGGCGTTCCGGTCGTGCACGGGGGACGAGTACTGGGGACACCATGACCTTTCCGCAGCAACGCAACGGGGAAGCCGAGCCGACCCCGCAGCCCCCGCTGGCGGTGCGCGCCGCGCGCCGGGTGTGGGCCGACATCCGCCCGTTCGACCCGGTGCGCTCGGTCAAGGGCAAACTGGCGATGCTGGTGGTCGTCTCGGTGGTGCTGGCCACCGGCATGGTGGTGGTGGCGATCCGGTCGGAGACCCAGATCCGGATCATCATGATCTTCTCGCTGATCGCCTCGCTGCTGTTCATGCAGTTCCTGGCGAACGGCCTGACCGCGCCGCTCAGGGACATGACGGCGGCGGCCCGGTCGATGGCCGAGGGCGACTACAGCGCCCGGGTGGACGTGTCCTCGCGGGACGAGATCGGCGAGCTGGCCGACACCTTCAACCGGATGGCGGGCGATCTGGAGGCCGCCGACCGGCACCGCCGCGAGCTGATCGCCAACGTCTCGCACGAGCTGCGCACCCCGATCGCGGCGCTGCGCGGCCTGCTGGAGAACGTGGTGGACGGCGTGGTGAAGCCGGATCCGAAGAACCTGGGCGCCGCGCTGGAGCAGACCGAGCGCCTGGGCCGGCTGGTCACCCACCTGCTGGACCTGTCGAAGCTGGACGACGGCGTGGTCCCGTTGGACTGCCGCCCGTTCCAGGTGCAGGAGTTCCTGGACGGCGTGCTGCGGGGCGTGACGGTGGACGGCGCGACGGCGGGCGGCGCGTACGCCCGGCGCGAGGACGTGCGACTGGCGCTCGACGTGCAGCCGGCCGACCTGTCGGCGGTGGCGGACGCGGAGCGGCTGCACCAGGTGGTGGCCAATCTGGTGGACAACGCCTGCAAGCACTCGCCGGCCGGCGGCACCGTGACGGTGCGGGCCCGGGCGGTGGAGGCCGGCGGGCTGCTGCTGGAGGTCGAGGACCAGGGTCCGGGCATTCCGCCCGCCGACCGGGAGCGGGTGTTCGAGCGGTTCGGCCGCAGCGGTTCGCCGACGGCGCTCGGCCCGGGCAGCGACGGCGGGACCGGTCTGGGCCTCGCGATCGCCCGCTGGGCGGTGGACCTGCACGGCGGCCGGATTCGGGTGGCGGAGGCTCCGGCCGGCTGCCGGATCGAGGTCACCCTGCCGGGTGAGAGCGTCGTCACCGCTTAGTTTGTGGCGGAACCGGTACAAACCATGTTCGAGGCCGGGCCGGGGCGATCAACGAACCGTCCCGGACCGCCAGTTCGTCCGATTTTCACTCGGTATGACAGAGATCGACCCACCCGCCGGTTCCCTGCTTTCCGGCATCTCTAACGCACAGTTCCAGCCAAAATCCGGTCCCACGATGTGATCTGGGCGACGCCTGAGCATCGGGGACTGCGCGATCACTGGTCGGAGGCGTAGCCTTAATCCCCGCTGTCCACCATCCCAAAAGGAAGCGGAAGAGGGCGGTTGCCCCGTGTCGCCACACCAAGAAACCCCCAGCTCGGCAAGCTCCACTGGCTTCGGCCCCAATGAGTGGCTCGTCGACGAGATCTACCAGCAGTACCTCCAGGACCCGGCCTCGGTCGACCGTGCCTGGTGGGACTTTTTCGCCGACTACAAGCCCGGTACCGAGGTGACTCCAGTGACCCAGGCCGCAACTCCGGTCGGCTCCCAGCCGGCCCCCGTTGCCGCTCCCGCTGCCGCTGCTCCGGCCGCGGTCGCCCCCGCCGCTCCGGTCGCCGCCCCGGCGCCCGCGCAGCCGGTGGCCGCCCAGGCCCCGCTGGCCGCCGCTCCCGCCGCCCCGCCCGCGCCGAAGGTCGCGGCCCCGGCCGCCGCCGCCGCCGCGCCGGCGCAGGCCGCCGCCGAAGGCCCGCAGCTGATCCAGCTGCGCGGCCCGGCGAAGGCCGTGGCGTCGAACATGGATGCTTCGCTGGAGGTCCCGACCGCCACCTCGGTGCGCGCCGTGCCCGCCAAGCTGTTGATCGACAACCGCATCGTCATCAACAACCACCTGCAGCGCGCCCGCGGCGGCAAGGTGTCCTTCACCCACCTGATCGGCTACGCGCTGGTTCAGGCCGTGAAGGCCAACCCGGGCATGAACTACAGCTACAAGGTGGAGGACGGCAAGTCCTACCTGGTGAAGCCCGAGCACGTGAACCTGGGCCTCGCCATCGACCTGGTCAAGCCGAACGGCGACCGCCAGCTGGTCGTCGCGGCCATCAAGAAGGCCGAGACGCTCGACTTCTTCGGCTTCTGGCAGGCCTACGAGGACATCGTCCGCCGGGCCCGCGCCAACAAGCTGACCATGGACGACTTCACCGGCGTCACGGTCTCGCTGACCAACCCGGGCGGCATCGGCACCGTGCACTCCGTGCCGCGCCTGATGCAGAACCAGGGCACCATCGTCGGCGTCGGCGCGATGGAGTACCCGGCCGAGTTCCAGGGCTCCTCCCCGGAGACGCTGGCCCGCCTGGGCGTCTCCAAGATCATGACGCTCACCTCGACCTACGACCACCGGGTCATCCAGGGTGCGGCCTCGGGCGAGTTCCTCCGCTCGATCCACCAGCTGCTGCTGGGCGCGAACAACTTCTACGACGAGGTGTTCGAGGCCCTGCGGATCCCGTACGAGCCGGTGCGCTGGGCCACCGACGTGGCGACCACGCACGACGACGAGGTCAACAAGACCGCGCGCGTCATGGAGCTCATCCACTCCTACCGGGTCCGCGGCCACCTGATGGCCGACACCGACCCGCTGGAGTACATGCAGCGCAAGCACCCCGACCTGGACGTCACCACGCACGGCCTCACCCTGTGGGACCTGGAGCGCGAGTTCGCGGTCGGCGGCTTCGGCGGCCAGAAGATGATGAAGCTCCGCGACATCCTCGGCCTGCTGCGCAACACGTACTGCCGCACCGTCGGCATCGAGTACATGCACATCCAGGACCCGGCGCAGCGCAAGTGGATCCAGGAGCGCCTGGAGAAGCCGTACACCAAGCCGGAGCGCGAGGAGCAGCTGCGCGTCCTGCGCCGGCTGAACTCGGCCGAGGCGTTCGAGACCTTCCTGCAGACCAAGTACGTCGGGCAGAAGCGTTTCTCGCTGGAGGGCGGCGAGTCGCTCATCCCGCTGCTGGACGCCACCATCGACGCCGCCGCCGAGCACCGCCTCGACGAGGCCGTCATCGGCATGGCGCACCGCGGCCGCCTGAACGTGCTGGCGAACATCGTCGGCAAGCCGTTCGGCAAGATCTTCGGCGAGTTCGAGGGCAACCTCGACCCGAAGTCGATGCACGGCTCGGGCGACGTGAAGTACCACCTGGGCTCCGAGGGCACCTTCACCGGCCTGGACGGCGAGACCATCAAGGTGTCGCTGGCCGCGAACCCGTCCCACCTGGAGACCGTCGACCCGGTCGTCGAGGGCATCGCCCGCGCCAAGCAGGACATCCTGGACTTCGGCGGCACGACCTTCCCGGTGCTGCCGATCCAGATCCACGGCGACGCGGCCTTCGCGGGCCAGGGCGTGGTCGCGGAGACCCTGAACATGTCGCAGCTGCGCGGCTACCGCACCGGCGGCACCGTGCACATCGTGGTCAACAACCAGGTCGGCTTCACCGCCGCCCCGACCTCCTCGCGCTCGTCGATGTACTGCACCGACGTGGCCCGGATGATCGAGGCGCCGATCTTCCACGTGAACGGCGACGACCCGGAGGCCGTGGTCCGCGTCGCGCGGCTCGCCTTCGAGTTCCGTCAGGCGTTCCACAAGGACGTCGTGATCGACCTCATCTGCTACCGCCGCCGCGGTCACAACGAGGCCGACAACCCGTCGTTCACCCAGCCGCTGATGTACGACCTGATCGACAAGAAGCGTTCGGTGCGCAAGCTGTACACCGAGGCGCTGATCGGTCGCGGCGACATCACCATGGAAGAGGCGGAGCAGGCGCTCCAGGACTTCCAGGGACAGCTGGAGAAGGTGTTCGCGGAGGTCCGCGAGGCCACCGCCGCCCCGGCCCCGGCCGAGACCGGCCGCCCGGTCGCGAACTTCCCGGTGTCCATCCAGACCGGCATCTCCGCCGAGATGATCAAGCGGATCGCCGCCTCGCAGGTCAACCTGCCGGACTGGCTGACCGTCCACCCGCGTCTGCTGCCGCAGCTGCAGCGCCGCGCCGCCTCGGTCGAGGACAACACCATCGACTGGGCCACCGGCGAGGCGCTCGCCATCGGCTCGCTGCTGATGGAGGGCCACCCGGTCCGCCTGGCCGGCCAGGACTCGCGCCGCGGCACCTTCGGCCAGCGCCACGCGGTGCTGATCGACCGGAACACCGGCGAGGACTACACCCCGCTGATGTACCTGACCGAGGACCAGGCCCGTTTCACCGTCTACGACTCGCTGCTCAGCGAGTACGCGGCGATGGGCTTCGAGTACGGCTACTCGCTGACCCGCCCGAACGCGCTGGTCATGTGGGAGGCGCAGTTCGGCGACTTCGTCAACGGCGCGCAGACCATGGTCGACGAGTACATCGCGTCCGCCGAGCAGAAGTGGGGCCAGCACTCCGGCGTCACCCTGCTGCTGCCGCACGGCATGGAGGGCCAGGGCCCGGACCACTCGTCCGCCCGCCCGGAGCGCTTCCTGGCGCTGTGCGCGCAGGACAACATGACGGTCGCCATGCCGACCCTGCCGTCGAACTACTTCCACCTGCTGCGCTGGCAGGCGCACAACCCGCACCACAAGCCGCTGGTCGTCTTCACCCCGAAGTCGATGCTGCGTCTGAAGGCTGCGGCGTCCTCGTCGTCCGAGTTCATGAGCGGCTCGTTCCGCCCGGTGATCGGCGACAGCACGGTGGACCCGGCGCAGGTGCGCAAGGTGGTCATCACCTCCGGCAAGTTCTACTACGACCTGGAGGCGGCCCGGACCGAGCGCGGCGTCACCGACACCGCCATCGTCCGCGTCGAGCGCCTGTACCCGCTGCCGATCGCGGAGCTCCAGGAGGAGCTGGCCCGCTACGGCGAGGGCGTCCAGTTCGTCTGGGCCCAGGAGGAGCCGGCCAACCAGGGTGCCTGGCCGTTCATCGCGATGAACCTGGTCGACCACCTGCAGGTCGTCATCGGCCGCTCCGCCAACAGTGGCGCCCGCCTGCGCCGCGTCGCCCGCACGGCCTCCTCGGCCCCCGCGGTCGGCTCGGCCAAGCGGCACGCCGCCGAGCAGGCGGCCCTGGTCGACGAGGTGTTCGCGCTCTGACGCGCTGACGCCCGCCCGGCCCTGTCGGCCCCCGTCCCCGGTCTCCGGGGGCGGGGGCCGCACCCGTTCCCGGGCGGCGCACTATCCTGGGCGACGGCGTACCAGAACCACCACCGGAGCGAGTAACCGTGTACTTCACCGACCGCGGCATCGAGGAGCTGGAGAGCCGGCGAGGCGAGGAGGAGGTCACTTTCGAGTGGCTGGCCGAGCGCCTGAAGGAGTTCGTCGACCTGAACCCCGACTTCGAGGTGCCGGTGGAACGGCTGGCCACCTGGCTGGCCCGGCTGGACGACGAGGACGAGGACTGACGCACCGTCAGCAACGCGGCCCGGAAGGCGTTTTCCGCCTTCCGGGCCGTCGTCCTTCCGGGCGGCCCCGGGGTCGCGCCTCGGGGGTGGGGTCGGGGTCGGCCGGGGTGCGGTCCGGGTCCGGATCGGGGTCGGAGCGCCTTGACTTCCGCCCGACGCGATATATCGTAAATACCAACGACAACGCGATACATCGCGTATGGGAGGACGGGGAGCCGGACATGTTCCAGCGGACGGTAGACAGCACCGAGACCATCACCTTCGACGAGACCGTGCACATCCTGCACGTGCGGGCCGTCGACGGCACCGTGAACGTGGTCCCCACCGAGGGACCGGCCCGCCTCGAAGTGGCCGCCCTGGAGGGCGAGCCGATCGAGGTCACCCTGGTCGACGGCGAGCTCACCGTCACCTACAAGGACCTCAGCTGGGCCCAGTTCGGCGAGGCCGCGAAGTCCGTGCAGACCGTGAAGTCCTACTTCTCCGGCCTGCGCCGCAAGCGCCGCGTCGAGCTCACGGTGGCCGTCCCGGCCGCCGCCGCGGTCAAGGTCGGCACGGTCTCCGCCCACGCCACCGTCTCCGGCATCGCCGGCGAGGTCGGCGTGCACGGCGCCAGCGGCGACACCACGCTCGCCGGGCTGACCGGCCTGGTCTCCGCCAACACCGTCTCCGGAGACGTGGACGCCGAAGGCCTGTCCGGCGAGCTGAAGGTCAACACGGTCTCCGGCGCGGTCACCCTGGTGGCCGGCAGCGCCACCCGGATCCGCGCCCACTCGGTGTCCGGCGCGGTCACCCTCGACCTGGACGCCGCCACCCCCACCGACATCGGCGTCACCACCGTCTCCGGCCCGGTCGGCGTCCGACTGCCCTCGTTCGCCGACGCCAAGGTCGAGGCCGGCACCACCAGCGGCACCCTCTCCAGCGCGTTCGCCGAGCTCAGCGTCGGTGGCGGCTGGGGCTCCAAGAAGCTCTCCGGCCAGCTCGGCTCCGGCGCCGGCCGCCTCCAGGTGACCACCGTCACCGGCGCGGTCACCGTCCAGCGCCGTCCCGACGCCGAGGAGGACCAGCCGGCCAAGGAACTGACCGCCGGCCCGCTCGACCTGACCAAGGAGGTCTGAGATGACCCCGGTGTTCGGCCACGGCCGGCTCCGCCTGTACCTGTTGAAGCTGCTCGACGAGAGCCCCCGGCACGGGTACGAGGTGATCCGCCTGCTGGAGGAGCGCTTCCACGGCCTGTACGCGCCCTCCGCGGGCACCGTCTACCCCCGGCTCGCCAAGCTGGAGGCCGAAGGCCTGGTCAGCCACACCACCGAGGGCGGCCGCAAGGTCTACCGGCTCACCGACACCGGGCGCGCCGAACTCGCCTCCCGCCAGGCCGAGCTGGAGGCCCTGGAGGCGGAGATCCACGACTCGGTCGGCCAGCTGGCCGGCGCCATCCGGCAGGACGTCCGGGACAGCGCCAAGGACCTGCGCGCCGAGTTCTGGCAGCAGGCCAAGGACACCCCGGCCGCCGCCGGCGACCCGTTCGCCACGCCCTGGCAGAACAAGGAGTCCTGGCAGCGCGCCAAGGAGCAGTTCGCCCAGCTCAAGGCCGAGGCCAAGGAACAGGCCCGCCGCGCCAAGGAGCAGGAGAAGGCGGCCCGCCAGCAGGCCAAGGCCGCCGAGGCCGAGGCCAAGCGGCTGCGCGAGCAGTCCAAGGCCGCCCGCACCGCCGCCCAGCAGGAAGCCCTGCGGCTCAAGCGCCGGATCGAGGAACAGGTCCGCGAGCACACCTCGCACGGCGACTGGTCCACCGGCCTGGCCGAGGGCCTGGCCGAACTCACCCGCGGCCTCGGCTCGCTGGCCGACGCCGCCCGCTGGGGCAGCACCGAGACGCCGGCCGCGGAATCGCCGACCGCCGAATCGCCGACCGCAGCGGAAGCCGTCCGGATCGACCTCGACAAGTCCGACGCCGAGCTGCCGGACTGGGCCCGCACCGACCCGGCCGGCGACCCGGCCCGCGAGCTGGAGCGCCTGCTCGACCGCTTCCGCGACCACGTCCGCGACACCGCCCGCGACCGCGGCGTGGACGCCGCCGGCCTGGCCCGCGCCCAGCAGGCACTGGCCGCCGCGGCCGGCGCCCTGCACCGGCGCCGCTGAGCCCGAAGAGCCCCTGGCCTTCCCCCAACCCCCTCGGGGCCGGGGGAGGGCCAGGGGCTCTTCGCCTGCTCAGGGCGTCAGCACCAGCTTGCCGAACACCTGCCCGCGCTCCAGCTGCTCGAACGCCGCGCGGGCCTCCGCCAGCGGCCGCACCGAGTCGATCACCGGCCGCACCCCGGAATTCGCGCACAGCGCCAGCAGACCGGCCAGCTCCTCCTTGGAGCCCATGGTCGAACCGACCACCTTCAGCTCCAGGAAGAAGATCCGGTTCAGCTCGGCGGCCTTCGGGCTCGGCCCGCTGGTCGCCCCCGAGATCACGATCGTCCCGCCCGGACGGAGCGACTTCACCGAGTGCGACCAGGTCGCCGCGCCCACCGTCTCCATCACCGCGTCCACCCGCTCCGGCAGCCGGGCGCCGCTCTCGAACGCGGCATCCGCGCCCAACTCGACCGCACGGGCCCGCTTGGCCTCGTCCCGGCCCGTCACCCAGACCCGCAGCCCCGCCGCCTTCGCCAGCACCACCAGCGCCGTCGACACCCCGCCGCCGGCCCCCTGCACCAGCACCGTGTCACCCGGCTTCACGCCCGCGTTGGTGAACAGCATCCGGTACGCCGTCAGCCACGCCGTCGGCAGGCACGCCGCCTGCTCGAAGCTCAGCTCCTTCGGCTTCGGCAGCAGGTTCCACGTCGGCACCGCGACGCGCTGCGCGAACGTCCCCTGGTAGCGCTCGGTGAGGATCGACCGCGGCTCGTCCGGGCCCACCCCGTGACCGCTCTGCCCGATCACCGAGTGGATCACCACCTCGTTGCCGTGCTCGTCCACCCCGGCCGCGTCGCACCCGAGGACCATCGGCAACCGCTCGGCCGGCAGCCCCACCCCCCGCAACGACCACAGGTCGTGGTGGTTCAACGTGGCGGCCTTCACCGTCACCACGCTCCACCCCGGCCGCACCTCCGGCTCGGGCACCTCGCCCAGCTCCAGCGCGCTCAACAGATCGTCAGGACTGATACGGGCGGCATAGGCAGCAAACATGCCCGGACCATAGCCCTGCGGCCGCCCGGCTGTTAACCACGACCCACTGTGAGACGACGCATATTGCGCGACGGCAGGAGAAGCGCACAACCGGCGAGCACAACCAAGGGAGCACAACCAGAGGGTGCGAACCCAGGGGCGCGGGGAACTGCGCGAAGCGGAAGGCACCCCGTCCGCAAGATCGCGACGCGGGCAATGACTTGCCGTTGGTCGCGACCTTACGGACCGGTGTGCGCTTGTCGCGCAGTTCTCCCCCCAGCCCCAGCGGACTGGGAGGTGCCCCCACGCGCCCCTGTCTTCGCAACCACCTGCGTTACAGCCGGGCGAGGCCCTCCGCCTTCGCCGCGTCCGCGACCGCCCGCGTGACCGCCGGGGCGACGCGCTCGTCGAAGGGGGACGGGATGACCTTCTGCGGGGTCAGTTCGTCCGCGACGACGCCCGCCAGGGCCTTCGCGGCGGCGAGCTTCATGCCCTCCGAGATCCGGCTGGCCCGGACCGACAGCGCGCCGGCGAAGATGCCCGGGAAGGCCAGCACGTTGTTGATCTGGTTGGGGAAGTCGGAGCGTCCGGTGGCGACGACGGCCGCGTAGCGGTGGGCGACCTCGGGGTGGATCTCCGGGGTGGGGTTGGCCATCGCGAAGATGAAGCAGCCGGGCGCCATGGTGGCGACGGCTTCCTCGGGGACGGTGCCGCCGGAGACGCCGATGAAGACGTCCGCGCCGTTCAGGGCGTCCGCGAGGCTGCCCTTGCGGCCGGTGCGGTTGGTGAGTGCGGCGATCTCGGCCTTGGCGTCGGTCAGGTCGCCGCGGCCCTCGTACACCACGCCGCGGCGGTCGCAGACGGCGACGTCGCCGATGCCGGCCGCGACCAGCATCTTGGCGATGGCGATGCCGGCCGCGCCGGCGCCGGAGATGACGGCCCGCAGGTCGCCGATCTCGCGGCCGGTGACCTTGGCGGCGTTCCAGAGGGCCGCGGTGGTGACGATCGCGGTGCCGTGCTGGTCGTCGTGGAAGACCGGGATGTCGAGCCGCTCCTGGAGCTGCTTCTCGATCTCGAAGCAGCGGGGGGCGGAGATGTCTTCGAGGTTGACGCCGCCGAAGGACGGGGCCAGCCGGACGACCGTCTCGACGATCTCGTCGACCTCGGTGCAGGCCAGCGCGATCGGGACCGCGTCCACGCCGCCGAACTGCTTGAACAGGATGGCCTTGCCCTCCATGACGGGCAGCGAGGCCTCGGGGCCGATGTCGCCGAGGCCGAGCACCGCGGTGCCGTCGGTGACGACGGCGACGGTGTTGGCCTTCCAGGTGTAGTCGTTGACCAGTTCGGGCTTCTCGGCGATGGCGGTGCAGACCCGGGCGACGCCGGGGGTGTACGCGAGGGACAGGTCGTCCGCGTCGCGCACCGGAACGGTGGCCCGGACCTCCATCTTGCCGCCGCGGTGCAGCGCGAAGACGGCGTCGACCGGGTCGTCCGTGCTCTGGGTGTCGGTGATGATCTCCGCTGCCACAATGACCTCTTCGTCATAGGCGAAGGCGCGCCTTCCGACGGACTTCGACCCGCTCGCGCGCCGATGCGCGAAGGACGGGCACGCCGTCGGTGGCGCACCCGTGGCCGGGTCGGGGCGCTGCCGTCGGGCGGGCGCCCTCGGGTGAGGGTTTTCGGTGTTCTGCGCTGTTTCGTCGGGACGCCGGCATCGCACCGTTCCGCCGGGTCCGTCTTGTTCCGCGTGGCCCCCGAAGCGAGGGGTCCGCAGGCACTCGCAGGAGTGAACGCAGACACGCAAGGAAGCTGGTGCCTCGGATACGGAGCCGGTGACGGCTTCCGTTCCTGCGCACCCCGGCCCTGTGGCGAACCGGCGGTCTGAGTTCTGCGTCGGGGGTCACCCGATAGCAGATTCTGACACACCCGCCACCGGAGTCGGCCGGAGGGGATGGCAGTATCCGGTGTTCGACCACCGTTGTCCGGACGTTCCCGCGCCTTTCGGGTCCGCGTCCGGACCGCCCACCGCGCCCGGCCGCGCACAACCCGCGCACGGCGACGGAGGCCCGCACCGCCTCTCCCACAGGAGCACGTCATGTCGTTGGCCACTCATTCCTCCGACTCCCCCGCAAGACAGCGGCTCGCCATCGCCGCGGCGGCCGGCTCGCTGCTGCTGCTGACCGCCTGCGGCAGCTCGTCCTCGGGCGGTCCGGCGCCCGCCGACCTGCACGGGCAGCTGCCCGATCCGGTGCGCAGCTCGGGAGTGCTGCGGATCGGCACCGATCTGAAGTACGCCCCGATCGGTTTCAAGACCGCGGAGGGCAAGCCGGACGGCCTGGACGTCGACCTGGCGAACGCGCTGGGCCAGGCGCTGGGGGTGCGGGTGCAGTTCGCCGAGACGCCGTTCGAGCGGCTGTTCCTGGGGTTGCAGGCGCACGAGTTCGACGTGGTGATGTCGGGGATGACGGACAACCTCCAGCGCCGGGACGGCACCGACGCCAAGGGCATGAAGATGAACTCCGGCGTGGACTTCGTGGACTACTTCGTCACCGGCACCTCGATCGTGGTGGCCAAGGGCAACCCGCAGAAGATCGGCACGCTGGACGACCTGTGCGGGCGGACGGTGGCACTGCAGCGCGGGACCGTGCAGGCGGTGCTGGCGGAGCGTCAGGCCGCGGTGTGCGACAAGGCGCACAAGAAGCTGACGATGCAGCAGACCGACACCGACGACCAGGCGCTGGCGCTGGTGGCGCAGGGCAAGGCGGCCGCGGACCTGAGTGACACGCCTGCTGCGGCGTACGCGGCGCAGCAGGGGCGCGGTGGGGCGCAGTTCCAGGTGGCGGGCGAGCAGATGCAGGCGGGGCCGTACGGGATCGTGCTGTCGAAGGAGGACACCGCGCTGCGGGACGTCCTGGTGAAGGCGCTCGACCGGGTGATCCGCAGCGGTGAGTACGACAAGATCCTGGCGAAGTGGGGGCTGTCCTCCGGGGCGGCGCAGAACGCGGTGGTGAACGGCGGCTTCTAGCCGTCGGTGGGCGGGCCGGGGCCCGGACCGGTGGCGGTTCCGGGCCCCGGCACGCCCATGATGCATACTTATGCGTCATGTGACATGGTCAGGGTAATGGTCCGAATAGCGGACACATGGTGGTCCTGTTATCCGATTTTGATCTGATCCGAGGCCCGATCAGCCCTGCACGGTGGCAGGATTCCCCCACACATCGGATCCACCTGTCACCTCGGCGGAGGGTGGCGAGCACCGACCACGCTGTACCGCACCGCTCCCCCCAGCGGCGCAGGCCCCGTCCGACTCCCCAGGAGGAGATCCCCCTCATGACCGCTCGTACCCCGCGCACCCGGCTGATCGCCGCCGCTGCCGTCCTCGCGACCGGCTCCCTGCTCCTGACCGCGTGCGGCAGCACCACCAGCTCCTCCGGTTCGGCCGGCGCCGCGGGCCCCGCGGCCATACCGACCCAGGCCGTCCCGGCCGCCTCCGCCGACCCTGCGCTGGCCGCGCTGCTCCCGGCCGACATCAAGTCCTCCGGCAAGCTCGTGGTCGCCGCCGACGCGTCCTACGCGCCCAACGAGTTCAAGGACGAGAAGGGCGCCATCGTCGGCATGGACATCGACCTCGCGGTCGCCATCGCCCAGAAGCTGGGCCTGACCGCGGACGTCCAGAACGCCGACTTCACGTCGATCATCCCGGGCATCTCCTCGAACAAGTACCAGCTCGGCATGAGCTCCTTCACCGACACGAAGGAGCGCGAGGCGACCGTCGACATGATCACCTACTTCACCGCGGGCTCCGCCGCCGCCGTGAAGAAGGGCAACCCGGACAAGATCGACCCGAAGGACCTGTGCGGCAAGAAGGTCGCGGTGCAGACCGGCACCACCCAGGCCGACGAGGTCAAGGACACCCGCAACCCGGACTGCGTCAAGGCCGGCAAGCCGACCATCCCGAACGACGGCGACAAGTTCACCCTCCAGACGGACGTCACCCAGTCCCTGATGGCCGGCCGCGACCAGGTGATGCTGGCCGACTCGCCGGTCGTCGACTACGCGCTGAAGCAGACCGGCGGCCAGCTGGAGAAGCTCGGCGACACCTACGACTCCGCCCCGTACGGCGCCATCGTCAACAAGGGCAGCCAGCTGACCAAGGCCGTCCAGGGCGCGATCACCGCGCTGATCGCCGACGGCACCTACAAGACGATCCTCGACAAGTGGGGCGTCTCCGCCGGCGCCGTCACCACGTCCGAGATCAACGCCGCCAAGAGCTGACCCTCCGCCGCCCGAGCCCCTGACGAGGTAATCACGTGAACAAGACCGACCAGGGGTCGGTGACATCGGGACGGTCTGAGGCCATCAAGGCCGTCCCGGTCCGCCACCCCGGACGCTGGGCCGGAGTCGCGGTCATCGCCGTCCTCGCCGCGATGCTGCTGCACGCCCTGATCTACAACCCCGCCTTCATGTGGGACGTGGTCTGGCGGACCATGCAGGACCAGACCGTGCTCCACGGCATCTGGGTGACCATCGAACTGACCGTCCTGTCGATGGTGATCGGCGTGATCGGCGGCGTCCTGCTGGCCGTCATGCGGCTGTCCGGCAACCCGGTGCTGTCCGGCACGGCCTGGTTCTACATCTGGATCTTCCGCGGCACCCCGCTGCTGGTGCAGCTGGTGTTCTGGAACAACATCGGCTTCCTGTGGCCGAAGCTGTCGATCGGCATCCCATTCGGCCCGTCGTTCTTCTCTGAGTCCTCCAACACCCTGGTGCCGGTGTTCACCGCCGCGCTGCTCGGCCTGGCGCTGAACGAGGCCGCCTACATGGCGGAGATCGTCCGGGCCGGCATCCAGTCGGTGGACGAGGGGCAGGCCGAGGCCGCGCACGCGCTCGGCATGTCGAAGGCCGCCACCATGCGCCGGATCGTGCTGCCGCAGGCGATGCGGGTGATCATCCCGCCGACCGGCAACGAGACCATCTCGATGCTGAAGAACACCTCGCTGGTCCAGGTGATCGCGCTGGTCGAGCTGTTCACCGCCGGTCACGACATCTACGCCCGCACGTTCCAGACCGTGCCGGTGCTGATCGCGGTGTCCATCTACTACCTGCTGATGACCTCCGTCATGACGATCGGCCAGTACTACATCGAGCGGCACTACGCCCGGGGCGCCAACCGGACGCTGCCGCCCACCCCGATCCAGCGGATCCGCGCCCTGCTCGGCGGCACGCCCGCCGCCAAGGCCGCCCCGGTGTCGGACGAAGGGAGCCAGGCATGACCGACCTGACCAAGCCGCCGGTGACCGCCGACGCCCGTCCGATGGTCAAGGCCGAGGGCGTGCACAAGTCGTACGGCCAGGTCGAGGTGCTCAAGGGCATCGACCTGGAGGTGAAGCAGAGCGAGGTGTTCTGCCTGGTCGGCCCGTCCGGCTCCGGCAAGTCCACCTTCCTGCGGTGCATCAACCACCTGGAGAAGATCAACGCCGGCCGGCTGTACGTCGACGGCGACCTGGTCGGCTACCAGCAGCGCGGCGACCGGCTCTACGAGCTGAAGGACCGCGAGGTCGCGCTGAAGCGCCAGGACATCGGCATGGTGTTCCAGCGGTTCAACCTGTTCCCGCACATGACCGCGCTGGAGAACGTCATCGAGGCGCCGGTGCAGGTCAAGAAGGAGAACCGGGCGGCCGCCAAGGAGCGGGCGATGGCCCTGCTGGAGCGGGTCGGACTGGCCGACAAGGCCGGCAACTACCCGACCCAGCTCTCCGGCGGCCAGCAGCAGCGGGTGGCGATCGCCCGGGCGCTGGCCATGCAGCCCAAGCTGATGCTGTTCGACGAGCCCACCTCGGCGCTCGACCCCGAACTGGTCGGCGAGGTGCTGGACGTCATGCGCGGCCTGGCCGAGGAGGGCATGACGATGATCGTGGTCACCCACGAGATGGGCTTCGCCCGCGAGGTCGGCGACGCCCTGGTGTTCATGGACGGCGGTGTGGTGGTCGAGTCCGGCCACCCGCGCGAGGTGCTCACCAACCCGCAGCACGAGCGCACCCGGGCGTTCCTGTCCAAGGTGCTCTGACCCGCTTCCGCTCCCCCGGTGCCCGTCGCACGCCCCCGCGTGCGGCGGGCACCGGCGCGTCCACGCCCACCTGTAATACCCTGGAGTCCTTGAGCCCGTTACATCCCGCCTCGGAAGGACCCCCGTGGATCTCGCCTCGTACGCCGACTTCGCCGTTCGGCTGGTCAACAGCGAGGAGCCGGACCGCGGCACCGACACCCTCACCTCGGTGGACACCGTCCGGTCCCTGTTCGGCAGCACCTCCGCCCGGGCGTCCGCACTCGCCGACGAGGCCGACCTGCCCCGGCTGCGCGGCGTCCGCACCCGGCTGCGCGGCGTCTTCGAGGCCGCCGCCGACGGCGAGGACGTCCGGGCCGTCAACCTGCTGAACAGTCTGATGGTGGAGTACCCGGTCAGCCCGCTGGTCTCCGGCCACGACGACCTGGACGACACCGGCCGCCCCAACTGGCACCTGCACCTGGCCGACAACGCGCCCACCGCGGCCGCCAACTACGCCGCCGTCGCCTGCATGGGGCTGGCCATCCACCTCACCGAGCTCGGCGTCGACCGGCTCGGCATCTGCCAGGCCGCGCCCTGCCGCAACGCCTACCTGGACACCTCCACCAACCGCTCCCGCCGCTACTGCTCGGATCGCTGCGCCACCCGCGCCAACGTGGCCGCCTACCGGGCCCGCAAGCGTCAGGAGGCGCAGCGCGCGCTGGCGGAGGCCGGCCAGGACTGAGCCGCCGTCAGAGCTCCGTCTCCACCGGCGCGCTGACGCCCAGCCGCTCGGCCAGCCACGCCGGGCGGCCGCGCAGCACGCGCTCCAGACCGCGCCCCGGGGCCAGCCAGGCCGGCCGGGGCGCCAGCCGCAGCAGCACCCGGCCGAGCACCAACTCGTCCGGCACCGCGCCGTATTCGCGGCTGTCGGTGCGCACCAGCGGGTTGTCGGAGAGCATCCACCAGCCGCCGGGCCGGCGCCCCACCGCCCGCTTCACCACCAGCAGGTCCTGCTGCAGCGGGTGCCGGAACAGCGCGATCGCGCCGGGCCGCAGCGGCGCGCCGTAGCGGACCAGCACCCGGTCGCCGTCGGACAGCAGCCGGCGCATCGACGGTCCGGCGATGTCGGCCACGCCGAGCGGTGTCCCATATCGCACGATTCCCACTCCTTCTTTTGCCCTAGGCCCCCGGGGCGACGGCGAATTCGGCCCGTCGTGAGGGTAATGTCGGGCCCGGGAAGACGATCTAAGGAAGGACCCCCATGTTCTCTCGTCTGTTTGCTCCGCGGGTCACCGCCCACGCGCACTGCGACCTGCCCTGCGGCGTGTACGACCCGGCTCAGGCCCGCATCGAGGCCGAGTCCGTGAAGGCCACTCAGGAGAAGTACCAGGCCAACGAGGACCCGCACTTCCGTGCGCGCGCGATCGTCATCAAGGAGGAGCGCGCCGAGCTGGTCAAGCACCACCTCTCGGTGCTGCACACCGACTACTTCAAGGCCCCGCACTTCGAGGCCTACCCGGGCCTGCACGACCTGTTCAACCGTGCGGGCAAGGCCGCTTCGGCCGCCAAGGCGTCCACCGACCCGGCCACCGGCCAGGCCCTGCTGGACCTGATCGCCGAGATCGACGCCATCTTCTGGGAGACCAAGAAGGCCTGACGCCCCGTCAGCCCTCGCTCCTGCCGGAACCCGGCCGCCACTGCCCCCGCCCCGGGGCCCGGCGGCCGGGTTCCGCGTTTCCCCGGCCCCGGCCGCGGCCCGTCCGGCCCCGGGGTTTTCCCGGCTCCGTCCTGGGCATACAGCAGATTCCCGGGTGGCGGGGCTTTCCGGAAGGAGGGGGGAGATGAGTACGCTCGATCGTATGATCCGCACCGCGACTTCCGCCGACGTCCCCGTCATCCACGCCATGATCCGCGAGCTCGCCGACTACGAGAAGGCCCTGCACGAGGCCCGGGCCACCGAGGAGCAGCTGCACGACGCGCTGTTCGGCGAGCACCCGGCCCTGTTCGGCCTGATCGCCGAGGACGAGTCGGGCGCACCGGCCGGTTTCGCGCTGTGGTTCCGCAACTTCTCGACCTGGCGCGGCACTCATGGCATCTACCTGGAAGACCTGTACGTCTCCCCCGACAAGCGCGGCGGAGGCCACGGCAAGGCGCTGCTCACCGAACTGGCCCGGATCTGCGTGGAGCGCGGCTACCACCGGATGGAGTGGTCGGTGCTGGACTGGAACGAGCCGTCGATCGGTTTCTACAAGTCGCTGGGCGCGGTCCCGATGGACGAGTGGACGGTCTTCCGGCTCACCGACGACGCCCTCGTCGAGCTGGGCTCCACGCCCCGTTGAAGGCAGCCCTGTTCGAACTCTGATCCCTCGTTCCCGTGACGGTGGACGGAGATCACGACAGACCGGCCCCGGGCGCGGTAACGTCTCGGGGCACAAGGCAGTTGAACCGATGCCAGTAGTGGTGCCGCGGGTCTCCGGGCCCCGAGCACCGAGCGTCACCCAGGAGGTGAGGGTGTCCCAGATCGACGGCGAGCCCGGAGTGAAGGACTTCGTTGAGGTCCGCCTGCCCGCGGCGGGCGCCTACCTCTCGGTGCTGCGGACGGCCACGGCCGGCCTCGCGGCACGGTTGGACTTCACCCTGGACGAGATCGAGGATCTCCGCATCGCGGTGGACGAGGCGTGCGCGATCCTGCTCCAACAGGCCGTTCCGGGCTCGATCCTGAGCTGCGAGTTCCGCCTGGTCGGCGACGCGCTGCGGGTCACCGTGTCCGCACCGACGACCGACGGACGCGCCCCGGAACGGGACACCTTCGCCTGGACGGTGCTCTCCGCGCTGGCCGGCGAGGTGGATTCCACGGTGGCCGTGGACAACACCGTCTCCATCAGCCTGCACAAGAAGCGCGGCGGGTCGCCGGGCCAGCCGTAGGTAGTGACGTGTTCTCGGAACGGAACGGGTGATCGCCGTGAGTGATCTGGACCGCACAGTTGCCGTCGTACCTCCGCAGGCCAGCGTTGCCCGCACCGCCACCCCTGACGAAGCCCTCCCGAAGGACCCCAGCCGGATGAGCCAGCCGACCGACCCGAAGCCCGAGCGGCCTGCGGCCGAGCCCGAGGAGGACGGCCCGGCGGCCGCCGCCGAGGCCGTCCGCTCGACCGTCCCGGCGCAGCACGGGCACCGCAGTGGCGCGCCCGACCGCGAGGCGGCCCGGGCGCTGTTCGTGCGGCTGTCCGAACTGCCGGAGGGATCGGCGGAGCGGGTGGAGATCCGCAACCAGCTGGTCCGGATGCACATCCCGCTGGTCGAGCACCTGGCCCGCCGGTTCCGCAACCGCGGCGAGCCGCTGGACGACCTGACCCAGGTCGCCACCATCGGCCTGATCAAGTCGGTGGACCGCTTCGACCACGAGCGGGGCGTGGAGTTCTCCACCTACGCGACGCCCACCATCGTCGGCGAGATCAAGCGGCACTTCCGCGACAAGGGCTGGGCGGTTCGGGTGCCGCGCCGGCTGCAGGAGCTGCGGCTGTCGCTGACCACGGCGACCAGCGAGCTGTCCCAGCGGCACGGCCGCTCCCCCACGGTGCACGAGCTGGCCGAGCACCTGGGCATCTCCGAGGAGGACGTGCTGGAGGGCCTGGAGTCCGCCAACGCGTACTCCACGCTGTCCCTGGACGTGCCGGACAGCGACGACGAGTCCCCGGCCGTGGCGGACACCCTGGGCGCCACCGACGAGGCGCTGGAGGGCGTCGAGTACCGCGAGTCGCTGAAGCCGCTGTTGGCCCAACTCCCGCCCCGGGAGCAGAAGATCCTGGTGCTCCGGTTCTTCCGGAACATGACGCAGTCGCAGATCGCCGCCGAGGTCGGCATCTCCCAGATGCACGTCTCCCGGCTGCTGGCCCGCACCCTGGCCCAGCTCCGCGAGAAGCTGCTGGTCGAGGAGTGACCGGCCCGTAAACGCGCCGCAGGGCCCGTCCCCGTACCCGGGGGCGGGCCCTGCGTCCGTCGGCGTCCGGGGCGGCTACTGCTCGCCGTACAGCACCGCGGTGACCTTCGGGTTGAGCAGCGAGACGATGCCGGCCAGGCCGAGCACCGCGATCGCGGCGCCGCCGGCGACCATGCCGCCGCCGGACTGCCACATGTAGTACGCGACCGGCAGGCAGATGGAGTTGGTGAGCACGGCGGGGCTGCGGCCCCACTTCTGCCGGCGCAGCAGGGCGCGGCCGGCCAGCAGCGGCAGCAGGCCCATCAGCAGCAGCACGATGCCGCCCATCTCGGTGCGGCCGAAGGCGGCGTCCGAGCCGAGGAAGCCGGAGATCAGGTCGTAGACCCCCCAGCCCGCCATCGCCGCGCCCTCCAGCGCGGTGATGCCCGCGCCGACGAGCAGCGGGACGGGCCGGTCGGGCACGGTGGCGGTGGCGGGAGCGGATTCAGCGGTCACCGGGCCAGGGTAACGGTCGTCCTGCCCGGGACGGGTCGTAGGCTGATCGCCATGCGCGCTCTCCTGGTCGTGAACCCGAAGGCGACCACCACCAGTGGCCGGACCCGGGACGTCCTGATCCATGCCCTGCGCAGTGACCTGAAGCTGGACGTCGCGGAGACCCAGTACCGGGGGCACGCGGGCGATCTGGCCCGGCAGGCGGCCGAGGACGGCACGGTGGACCTGGTGGTGGCGCTGGGCGGCGACGGCACCGTGAACGAGACCGTGAACGGCCTGCTGGCGCACGGGCCGGGCGAGCGGGTGCCGCGGCTGGCGGTGGTGCCGGGCGGGTCGACCAATGTGTTCGCCCGCGCGCTGGGGCTCCCGAACGACCCGGTGGAGGCCACCGGCGCACTCCTGGACGCGTTGGAGCACCGGAGGGAGCGCGCGATCGGCCTGGGCAAGGCGCTGACCGCCGGCGAGCCGGACCGCTGGTTCACCTTCACCGCCGGACTGGGGTTCGACGCCGGCGTGGTCGGCCGAGTGGAGCGCCAGCGCCGGGCGGGGCGCAAATCCACCCACGCGCTCTATGTCATGGAGGCGCTGCGGCACTACGTCACCGAGCGTGAACACCGCCGTTCGGGTCCGATCACGCTGGAGATCAACGGCCGCGAGCCGGTTCCGGGCATGGTGATGGCCATAGTCTCCAACACCTCTCCGTGGACGTTCCTGGGCTCCCGTCCGGTCTTTCCGTCCCCCTCGGCCTCCTTCGAAACCGATCTGGACATCTTCGGCATCACTCGAATGACGGCGTTCCGCACCGCCCGAACGGTCCGTCAGATCCTGCGCCCACAACCCTCGGCGGAGGACGGCACACGCCCCGCCGGCCCGGCCGGAAAGCACGTCGTCTCCTATCACGACGTCAGGCACTTCACCTTGGTTTCACAGGAACCGGTGCCGTTTCAGGTCGACGGGGACCACCTTGGAGACAGGAGTCGCGTCAGTTTCACAGGCGTACGGCGTGCACTGCGTGTGATTGTGTGACCAGAAGGGGGTCTCTGCCTTGCACTCGAACGTGCGAGCCCCTTCACTCCATAGAAGTACCGCCTGTGAGGTAGGCGACACCGAAGAATCAAAAATTTCTTGCCGAAGGGGGTTGTATCCGGCTTCGAGGTTTGCGAACCTCTACATGGCGATCGGGACACACCGCAGACGACATCGCGGCAGAGTCCCTCGAATCGCCGAACCCCACTCAGCAAAGACCTCCCGGGCCCGGTGGGCCTTTGGTCCCTTTTGCTGTTGCGGGATTCGTGAAAGCGTTCACATTCACAAACCACACGAGTGAGTCGCGGGCCACCGCCCGTGACCGGAGGAGTTGGACGACCATGGACTGGCGCCACCGCGCTGTCTGCCGCGAAGAGGACCCGGAGCTGTTCTTCCCGATCGGGAACACCGGTCCTGCTCTGCTGCAGATCGAGGAAGCCAAGGCCGTGTGCCGCCGTTGCCCCGTCATGGAGCAGTGCCTGCAGTGGGCGCTCGAGACCGGCCAGGACGCCGGCGTCTGGGGCGGCATGAGCGAGGACGAGCGTCGTGCGATGAAGCGCCGCGCCGCCCGCAACCGCGCCCGCACCGCCTGACGCACCATCACCAGCAGTACGGATCGACCCACGATCAAGGGTTCGGCCGCATTCGGCCGGCCGAGCCTTCCCGAACGGGCCCCGCTCCAGTTGCGGGGCCGACGACGCGAGCCGCCCAGGCACTTGATACTGTTCACTTAGAGCAATATTGTGGACCTGTGGCGCTCACCGTGTGCAACACACGGGGCGAGCGTCGCGCCATCACAGAGCCCCCGTTCCGGCCGACTCCCCCCGACGGCCGGACCGGGTTGAGAGGCCCTGCCGACCCACCCCCCCCCGGTCGGCAGGGCCTCGTTTCTGTTCCCCCGTCAGTTCCCGCTAGCGGACGGGGATCTCCAGCACAACCTTGGTGCCACCGCCCGGCGCGGCCACCATGTCGAAGGTGCCGCCGAGCTCACCGGTGGCCAGGGTGCGGACGATCTGCAAGCCGAGGTTTCCGGCCTGCTGCGGGTCGAAGCCCTCGGGCATGCCGCGGCCGTCGTCCTGCACGGTGATCAGCAGGTACTCCTCCGGCCGCGCCCCGCCGTTCCAGCTGTCCGACCAGCCCTTGCCGCCGACCGGGGCCCGCCCGCGCAGCGCGCTCACCTCCAGGTTGCCGGAGGCGGACGGGCCGAACGCGTGCTCCAGCGCGTTCTGCGCCAACTCGGTGAGGATCATCGCCAGCGGCGTCGCCACCTCGGCCGACAGGATGCCGAACGAGCCGCTGCGGCGGGTCGCCACCCGGCCGTCCTGGGACAGCTCCATGACCATCGCCAGCACCCGGTCGGCGATGTCGTCGAACGCCACCTGCTCGTCCAGCGCCTGCGAGAGCGTCTCGTGCACGATCGCGATCGAACCGACCCGGCGCACCGCCTCGTCCAGCGCGGCCCGACCGGCGTCGGAGTCCATCCGGCGGGACTGCAACCGCAGCAGCGCGGCGACCGTCTGCAGGTTGTTCTTCACCCGGTGGTGGATCTCCCGGATGGTGGCGTCCTTCGTCATCAACTCGCGGTCACGACGCCGCAGTTCGGTGACGTCACGGCAGAGCACCAGCGAACCGGTGGGCGTTCCCTTCGGCTTCAGCGGAATGGTCCGCAGGGTCACCACCCCGCCCTGCGCCTCCACCTCGGTCTGCCGGGGCGCCCAGCCGCTGGCCATCTTCACCATCGACTCGTGCACCTTGCCGCGGTTCGGCGGCACCAACTCGGCGGTGGCCCGGCCGAGATGACTGCCCACCAGGTCCGTGGTCAGCCCCAGCCGGTGGTACGCCGACAGCGCGTTCGGACTGGCGTACGTCACCACGCCCTCCGCGTCCAACCGGATCAGGCCGTCGCCGACCCGCGGCGCCGCGTCCATGTCGGTCTGCTCGGCGCCCGGGAACGGGAACGTGCCGGCGGCGATCATCTGCGCCAGGTCGGAGGCGCTCTGCAGGTAGGTGAGCTCCAGCCGGCTCGGGGTGCGCACCGTCAGCAGGTTGGTGTTCCGGGCGATCACGCCCAGCACCTTGCCGTCCCGTCGCACCGGGATGGACTCCACCCGCACGGGCACCTCCTCCCGCCACTCCGGATCACCCTCCCGGACGATCCGCCCCTCGTCGTACGCGGCGTCCAGCAACGGCCGCCGGCCGCGCGGCACCAGGTGGCCGACCATGTCGTCCTGGTACGAGGTCGGGCCGGTGTTGGGCCGCATCTGGGCCACCGAGACGTAGCGGATGCCGTCCCAGGTGGGGATCCACAGCACCAGGTCGGCGAAGGACAGGTCGGAGAGCAGCTGCCACTCCGAGACCAGCAGATGCAGCCACTCCACGTCGGCACCGGTGAGGGTGGTGTGGCGGCGGACGAGTTCGTTCAGCGAGGGCACACCGTGAGCGTATCGCCGACCACTCCGGGGCACGTTGTCCAGACCAATCGGGGTGGGGCTCTGGACAACGCGGATTGGTCTAGTCCACAATGAAAGTGCACCAAGGAGAGGCCCCCCGCGCAACTGCCCTGACCGCGCGAGGCCGCTCCGAGGTCGGAGGCGTCGTTCGAGGGTCCCGCACAACTCTCGGCCGGTCCCCGTCTCCGACATACAGCTCCGGGCTACGGTGCCGCACAGGTTGAGGGTCCTGTGTCGGCGCCGTGGCCCGTAGTGTTTTCCGGCGGCCGCCCTTCGCCCCCGACGGTGCGTCCCCCGCCCAACCGAAAGGCCGCCCCCACCCGACAGGGTGGGGGCGGCCTTCGGCGTTGTCTCAGTGGGTCTCGGTGACCTTCGCGAGCGCGCGGGGCGCGTCCGGGTCCTGGCCGCGGGCGATGGTGACCTCGTAGGCGAGGAGCTGGAGCGGGAGGATCTCCAGGATCGGCTGGACCTCCTCGGGCACGCCGCCGGGCAGGGCGAAGCCGGCGCTCGCGGCGTCGACCTGGTCCTGCTGACCGATCACGACGAGGTCGGCGCCCCGGCCGCGCAGGCGGTCCAGGACGGGCTGCAGGGCCTCGCCGCCGCGGCCGTCCGGGACGATCGCGATGACCGGCGAGACGTTGTCGACCATGGCCAGCGGGCCGTGCAGCAGGTCGGCGCCGGAGAACGGGGAGGCCGGGATGTAGGTGGTCTCCATCAGCTTCAGCGCCGCCTCGCGGGCGGTCGGGTAGCCGTAGCCGCGCGAGGTGATGACCAGGCGCTGGGCGAACCGGTACCGCTCGGCGAGCGCCTTGACCTCGGCCTGGCGGGCCAGGATCCCGGCGGCCAGCTCCGGCAGGACCTTCGCCGAGGAGCCGTCGTTGCCGCGCAGGCCCTCGACGAAGAGGTACAGCGCGAGCAGCTCGGCGGTGTAGGTCTTGGTGGCGGGCAGCGCCTTCTCGGGGCCGGCCAGCACGTCGATGTGGAACTCGGAGACCTCGGCGAGCGGCGAACCGGCGTTGTTGGTGACCGCCAGGGTGATCGCGCCGGCCTCGCGGGCGGCCTTGGTGGAGGCCACCAGGTCGGGCGAGCCGCCGGACTGGCTGACGGTGATGACCAGGCAGTCGGTCAGGTCCGGCTTGGCGCCGTACGCGGTGGTGGTGGACATCGAGGTGAGGCCGGCGGGCTTGCCGAGCAGGACCTCGATCAGGTACTTGGCGTAGAGCGCGGCGTTGTCGGAGGTGCCGCGGGCGGTGAGCAGGACGAACCGCGGGTTGCGGGCGGCGATCTGCGCGGCGATCTCACGGATCGCCGGCGCACCCTCGTCGAGGATGCGCTGCAGGACGGCCGGCTGCTCGGCCATCTCCGCCGACATGATCCTGCCGGGTACGGAAACAGTCTGCGGGTCGGACATCGGGGTGTGCCTCCGTGGAGAGATGGTTCTACCCCGTGGGGCGGGACGCCCGACGGGGACCTCTGGAACGGCGGCGAGTCCGCACCCTCGCTGCGTGGAACTGTGCTGTGCCGATCCTACGTGGACCGGGCCCCGCCGCACACGTCGTGACGGTGCGTCGGCGCCCGGCCCGCGGGAATCAGGACGGGTTGTTGATCAGCTGGTCGATCTGCGCGTCGGCTTCCTTGGTGGCGTCCTCGACGCTCTTGCCCTTGAAGATCGCGTCCAGCATGTTCACCAGGACGTTCTGCTTCTCGACCGCGCCCCAGCCGGGGGCGGCGGGGGTGAACCAGGCGTCCTGGACGGCGTTGGCGGCCGCGGCGGTGGCGGGCTTGTTCTTCAGCGGCGCCAGCTGGGTCAGGTTGTTGGGGAGGGTGTCCTTGTCGGCGAGCACCTGCTCGGACTTGGTGCTGGTGAACATCCGGACCCAGTCGGTGGCGACCGCGGCGTTCTGCGACTTCGCGGTGACGGCGAGGTCGGAGCCGCCGATGAAGGAGGGCAGCGGCTTGCCGTTCGGGCCGGGCATGGTGACGATCTTCAGCGAGTCCTTGAGCGCCGGGGTGCCGGTGATCGGGGCGATCGCGTCGCTCAGCTCCCAGCCGTTGGCGTAGATCAGCGCGGCCTTCTCGTGGCCGAGCACGCCGGCCTGCTTGGCCTCGTTGACCTTCAGGTCGCCCTTGTTGTACGTCCGCACCAGGTTGACGAAGTGCTGGAGGCCGGCCTGCGACTTGGGGTCGTGCAGGGTGCCGTGCCAGACGCCGCTGGAGTCGAACTTGGCGATCGAGCCGCCGTACGCGGTGACGTAGGACATCGCGGCGTACCAGTACGGGCCGGGCAGGTAGAGCGCGGAGAAACCGGCGCTGTTCTTGTTCCGCTGGGCGACCTTGTCGAGGGCGGCGGTGAGCTCGTCCTCGTTCTGCGGGAGGTCCGCGGAGCCGGTGGCGTCCTGGAACATCTTCGCGTTGTAGACGCCGACCCGGGCGCCCGCGTAATAGGGGACGCAGAAAAGCTTCTGGTTGTACGTGCAGGTGTCGGCGAGACCCTTGATCCAATTGTCGGAGTTGTCGAAAGCGGTCCGGTCGAGGCCCGCCAGCGAGCCGTTCACCATGTACTTGGTGGTCTCGGTGTTGCCGAGCTCGACCACGTCGGGCGCCTGGTTGGCGGCGATCGCGGCGTCCAGCTCGGCGATCTTGTTCTTCCAGGTGTGGTAGCTGAGCTTCAGCTCCACCTTGGGGTACTTGGCCGCGAACTGGTCGTTGACCTGCTGCACCAGCTCCGGCCAGCTCTTCTGGGCATCGTCCATCAGCCACACGGTGACGGTGCCGGTCACGTTCTTCGGGTCGACGGCGGCCGCCGGCGCGGCCGGGCCGCCGCCGGACGAGCAGCCTGCGGTGGTGGCCAGCAGGGCAGCGGTGCCGAGCGTGGCCAGAACCTGACGCTTCACGCGAATCCTCCGAATCAGGTGCGGGAGGTCTGCGCGGGTGGTACAGACCAGCTTTTCGGATCCTGGCCTAGACCATTTGCAGCGTCAACGCGCGTGATGATTACAAGTCCCGCTTGTTGTCGATCCGTTGCTCATTCTGGCCCGATCACGTCAATACCTGGGCGGGTATGCCGGTTAAGGCTCACTTAAGGTGCCCTTCAGGCCACGTTGAGCAACCGGAGCCGCTCGTTCCGATGCGGTCGATTCGTCCCGCCATATCCGGATCCGCCCCCGACTTGGTCCAGTCCAACACGGCCGAGTCAAGCGTTGATAACGGCTTGTGCAGACGCTCTTCGATCCCTTGACGCTCGTCATTGGTCCATGCCAATCTCCAGGCGTTGGTCTAAACCAATGGTCTACTCCACCTCGCGGACCGGCCCGCCTGCCCCGGCAGTTCGTGTCCGTGTCATCCGGTGACGTTCCCCCCTACGGCACGACGCAGCTTCAGGGCCCCTGGCCCGGCAGCCCGGTGCCCTACCTTGCTCATCCCTCTGGAGGATGGTTTGAACCGCAAGATCGCAGCCGTGGCCGCTATCGCCACTGTGCTCGTCGCCTCGGCTTGCTCCTCGTCTTCGTCCAGCTCCGGCGGTGACAAGGCCACCCTGAGCAAGGACGGCAAGGGCAAGAAGGTCACCGTCTGGCTGATGCAGGACGCCCAGAAGGGCTGGCCCGAGGTCGTCGAGGCCGCGAAGAAGGAGTTCACCGAGCAGACCGGTGCCGAGGTCGACGTCCAGTGGCAGACCTGGACCAACTACACCACCAAGCTCGACACCGCCCTGCTCTCCGGCAACGCCCCCGACGCGCTGGAGATCGGCAACACCCAGGCCGCCAAGTACATCGAGGCCGGCTCCTTCGTCGACCTGACCTCGGTCAAGAGCCAGTTCGACAACTCGGACAAGTGGCTGGACTCGGTCGCCGCCTCCGGCCAGTCGGCCGACGGCTCCAAGACCTACGCCGTCCCGTACTACGCCGGCGCCCGCGTCCTGATCTACCGCAAGGACCTGTTCGACGCCGCCGGTGTCACCCAGGCCCCGACCACCATCGACGAGCTGAAGGCCGCCCTGACCAAGGTCAAGGCCGCCAACGCCAACGTCCCGAACTTCTCGGCGCTGTACATGCCGGGCCAGAACTGGTATTCCGCCGTCTCCTTCGGCGCCGGCCAGTTCGGCGTCAAGGGCATCATCGCCAAGAAGGACGGCGACAAGTGGACCGGTAACCTGACCGACCCGAAGTTCATCGAGGGCGTCAAGACCTGGAACGACCTGCAGAAGGAGTACTCGGTCGGCGGCACCACCACCGACGAGGCCACCCAGGACGCCCAGATGTCCAAGGGCAACATCGCCGCCATCATCGGCAACGGCTGGGAGGTCAGCGCGGTCGCCGACCCGAAGACCGGCGACCCGGCGCTGAAGGACAAGCTCGCCACCATCGCCCTCCCGGGCCTGGCGGCCGGCACCCCGACCCCGGCGTTCCTCGGCGGCTCCGACCTGGCCGTCCCGTCCAAGGCCGCCAACCCGGGCCTGGGCGCGACCTTCCTGCAGATCTACACCAACACCGCGCAGCAGACCGCGCTCGCCAAGCACGCCATCCCGAACGCCAAGAACCTGGTCGCCGCCTACAAGCAGGCCGACCCGGCGAACAAGGCGACCGGTGAGGCGGCCGAGGGCCTGACCTGGTTCATCCCGAACTCGCCGCTGTGGTCCGGCGCCGACGAGACCGCGCTGAAGAACGCCTTCGGTGCGATCGCCGCCGGTGGCGACCCGGCCACCGAGCTCAAGAAGGCCCAGGAGACCCTCGTCAAGGACCTGAACGGCTGACCCAGCTGATCCGCGGTCGGCCCGGGAGTCCGCTCCCGGGCGGACCACCGCACTGAGCGCCAGTTAGGGGGTGGGCAGTCCGCAATCACGCGGACTGCCCACCCGTGCGCCAGGACCGACCAGAATCGCGGGCCCGGGAAGGACCCTGATGAGTGTGACCACCAACGAGACCGTGAACCGGTCCGAAAAGTCGGGGCCTGCCCCGGCGGGGAAGCCGCAGCGCCGCGGATTCTTCGCGGCCGGCCAGTACATCCCCTACGCCCTCCTGCTGCCTGCCATCGTCGTGCTGGTGGGCGTTCTGGCGTACCCGCTGTTCAGACTGTTCGACCTGGCGTTCCAGAACGTCAACCGGTACGCGTACCTGGTGAACCCGTCGCTGTCGAAGTACATCGGCTTCGAGGGCTTCAGCAAGATCCTCGGCGACCACCAGTTCTGGGAGGTCGTGCTCCGCTCGATCTACTTCACCGCCGAGCTGGTCATCCTCTCGATGGTGCTGAGCATGCTGATCGCGCTGCTCCTCAACCGGGTGTCCAACTGGGCCCGGGTCACCGTCATCACCGTGATGATGTTCGTCTGGGCGATCCCGGCGCTGGTCAACGGCCAGGTGTTCCGCTGGCTGTTCTCCCCCAACGGCGGCGTCGTCGACTACCTGGCCTTCCTGGTCACCGGCGACGAGAGCTGGAAGCACTACGACTGGTTCGCCGACCCGAACGTCGGCCTGTACGTGGTCGGCGCCTCCGTCATCATCTGGGGCGCGCTGCCGTTCCTGGTCCTCGGCCTGTACGCCGCGCTGACCCAGGTCCCGGCCGAGCTGACCGAGGCCGCCCGGCTGGACGGCGCCAACGCCTTCCAGGTCTTCCGGCACGTGACCATCCCGGTCATCCGCCCGTTCCTGATGATCTCCGCCGCGCTCAGCTTCATCTGGGACTTCCAGGTCTTCGCGCAGATCTTCTCGCTGCGCAACACCTCGCCCGAGCCCGGCTACTGGACCATCGGCACCTACCTGTACATGAACGGCATCGTCCGCTCCCGCTACAGCGAGAGCTCGGTGATCTCGATCGTGATGATCCTCATGATGCTGGCGGTGCTCGTGTTCTACATCCGCCAGATGCTCAAGATCGGAGCCAACGAGCGATGACCGCGACGACCACGCACCCGTCCGGGCCGCCGGTGGCGCCCGAGGCCCCCAAGCCGAAGAAGAAGGTCAAGGTCCGCACCACGGGCCAGAAGCCGGTGGTGACCGGGATCTGGAACACCCTCGCCATCGGCGTCGCCCTGGTGATGGCCTTCCCGATCTACTGGATGATCCTCACCACGTTCAAGACGAACAAGGACCTGATCGCCCAGGACCCGACCTTCTGGCCGTCGTCCTTCTCGTTCGACAGCTACAAGACGATCTTCGACGACGCCGACTTCCTGCCGTCGCTGCAGAACACCCTGATCCTCACCCTCGGCGCGGTGGTGCTCGGCCTGGTGGTCGGCTTCCTCGCCGCCGTGGCGGTGGCCCGGTTCAACTTCCGCGGCCGGAGCTTCTTCATCGTCTCCATGCTGGTGGTCCAGATGGTGCCGCTGCTGGCGATCATCATTCCGCTGTTCGTGGTGATGAACAAGGCCGGCCTGACCGGCTCGCTGCTCGGTGTGATCCTCGCGTACCTGGTCTTCACCGTGCCGTACGTGGTCTGGACGCTGCGTTCCTTCATCGTGAACATCCCGGCGGAGCTGGACGAGGCCGCCATGGTCGACGGCTGCACCCAGTGGGGCGCGTTCTTCCGCGTCATCCTGCCGCTCACCCTGCCCGGCCTGATCACCACCGGCGTCTACAGCTGGATCCAGGCGTGGAACGAGTTCATCGTCGCCAACACCCTGATCAGCAGCGGCGGCGACGGCTCCAAGACCTCGATGATCTGGCTGACCTTCTACTCCACCACCCCCACCCGGGGTGCGGACTACGGCTCGCAGATGGCCGGCGGTCTGCTGGTCTCGCTGCCCGTGATCATCCTGTTCGTGTTCTTCCAGAAGAAGGTGTCGGCGGGTCTCACCGCCGGTGCGGTCAAGGGCTGAGTCCCCTTCCACACCCCAATCGCACCTGAAGCACCTCCACCCCCAGGGAAGGAACCATGGCGATGCCCGGTACGGAAAGCGCCCTACTCATGCGCGACGCCGGAGCGGTCCTGCAGCCCGGCTTCGCCGGCCTGACCGCGCCCGAGTGGCTGCGCCGCAGACTGGGCGACGGCGAGCTCGGCGGCGTCGCCCTGTTCGGCCGCAACATCCGCACCCCGCAGCAGGTCGCCGCGCTGACCGGTGAGATGTACGCGCTCAACGGCGACGTGCTGATCGCCATCGACGAGGAGGGCGGCGACGTCACCCGCCTCGAAGTGACCAGCGGGTCCTCCTACCCGGGGAACCTGGCGCTCGGTGAGGTCGACGACACCGACCTCACCGAGCGGGTCGCCCGCTCCATCGGGTTCGACCTGGCCGCCGTCGGCGTGAACCTCAACTACGCGCCCGACGCGGACGTCAACTCCAACCCGGACAACCCGGTGATCGGCGTCCGGTCCTTCGGCGGCGACGGCGACCTCGCCGCCCGGCACACCGCCGCGTACGTCCGCGGCCTGCAGTCCGCGGGCGTCGCGGCCTGCGCCAAGCACTTCCCCGGCCACGGCGACACGGCCGGCGACTCGCACCTCGGGCTGCCCCGGATCGACCTCGCCGTCGAACAGTTCGGCCAGCACCTGCTGCCCTTCCGGGCCGCCATCGCGGCCGGCGCGAAGAGCATCATGACCGCGCACATTCTGTTCGACGCCTACGACGCCCAGCTGCCCGCGACCATGTCGCAGCGCATCCTGACCGGCCTGCTCCGCGAGGAACTGGGCTTCGACGGGCTGATCGTCACCGACGGCATCGAGATGGGCGCCATCTCCGGCACCCACGGCGTCGCGGCCGGCTCGGTGCGGGCCGTCGCGGCCGGCGCCGACACCATCTGCGTCGGCGGCGGCCTGCACGACGAGGACGCCTTCGTGTACCTGCGCGACGCGCTGGTCTGGGCGGTCCGCGAGGGCCGACTCTCCGCCGAACGGCTGCACGAGGCGGCCGAGCGCAACCGGGCGGTGGCCCGCTGGTCCGCCGCCGTGCGGGCCTCGCTGGTCGGCCAGCAGGGCGAGGTCGGCGTCGGCCTGGCCGCCGCCCGCCGGGCGCTGCGGATCACCGGCGAGCTGCGCCCGCTGGCCGGGGTGCCGCACGTGGTCGAGTTCTCCCCCGGCGCGAACATCGCGGCCGGCGAGGACACCCCGTGGGGCGTGGCCGGCCCGCTGGGCGAGCTGGTCCCCGGCACCACCTCCAGCCGGGTCTCGCCGCCGGCCACCGTCACCGAGGGCTCCGGCCTGCTGCACGTGGCGGTCGCCGCCGAGGACGCCGAGATCGACGTCGCCCCGCTGCTCGGCGCGGCGGTGGGCCGTCCGCTGGTGCTGGTGGTGCGCGACGTGCACCGCCACGCCTGGATGCGCCGGGCCGCGCTCGCCCTGGTGGAGCACCGCCCGGACGCCGTGGTGGTGGAGATCGGCACCGCCCACGGGCTGGCCGGACTGTTCGCCCCGCTCGGCGTCACCACCCTTGCCACGTACGGCGGTTCGCGGGTCTGCGCGATCGCCGCGGCGGAGGCGCTGGCCGGACTCGCGGTGACCGCGGCCGCCGCCGGCTGAGACACTCGGGTACGGGCCCGGAACGGGCGCCAGGCGCTCCGTTCCGGGCCCGTCGCATGCCGGTTTGCCCGCAGGCGCTCCCGCTTGCTTCCCCGTGCGTGCAAACATGTGCTGTTACATAGGACTTAGGGGTCCGTTAAGGACCCATCTCCAACGAGGAGTGAGAGCTGCCATGAGTGGCGACAGGGATTCGGCGGCGCTCGCCGAGGGCTCCACGGTGCCGACCCAGACCGGCCCTGCCACCGCCACGGCCCGGGTGCCGAAGTACTACGGCCTGAAGCGGCACCTGCTGCAGCTGACCGAGACCCAGCCGGCTGGCACCCCGGTGCCCCCGGAGCGGGCGCTGGCCGCCCAGTTCGACACCTCCCGCACCACCGTCCGGCAGGCACTGCAGGAATTGGTGGTCGAGGGCCGGCTGGAGCGCATCCAGGGCAAGGGCACCTTCGTCGCCAAGCCGAAGGTCGCACAGGCCCTGCAGCTGACCTCGTACACCGAGGACATGCGCGCCCAGGGCATGGAGCCGACCTCCCGGCTGGTCGAGGTCGCGTACATCTCCGCGGACGAGCGGCTCGCCCCGCTGCTGGACATCAAGCCCGGCGGGCGCGTCCTGCGGATCGAGCGCCTGCGGCTCGCGAACGGCGACCCGATGGCGATCGAGGTGGCGCACCTGTCGGCCAAGCGCTTCCCCGCGCTCCGACGCAACCTCGCCAAGCACAACTCGCTGTACACCGCGCTGCGCGAGGTCTACGGCGTGACGGTCGCGGAGGCCGAGGAGACCATCGAGACCACCCTGGCCAACCCGCGCGAGGCCGGCCTGCTCGGCTCCGACCTGGGCCTGCCGATGCTCCAGCTGTCCCGGCACTCCTTCGACGCGGACGGCGCGCCGGTGGAGTGGGTGCGGTCGATCTACCGCGGGGACCGGTACAAGTTCACCACCAGGCTGCAGCGGCCCGCGTAGGCAGCCTCCGAGCGGCCCGCGCAGGCGGCCCGAACAGCCGTCGCGGAACGATCGGTTGACAGGGTAGTGACACAAGTCACTCCCCTGCCCTACTCTCGCGGAGACCTTTCGATCACCGAAGGTACTGCTCGGCGGACGTACAGCGATGTGCGGTGCGGTGCCAGTGAGGTGACTCCTCGTCATCCCGGGAGCCGCTCGTGTCGTCGTCTCAATCGCCATCCGCGGGCGCACTGCCCGTGGTCTCCCCCGCCCGGGTACTGGCCGGCCTGTGCCTGCTGGTGCCGATCGTGGTGGTGCTGTGGGTGCCGTCGTACAGCAAGACCGAACCGGCGCTCGGCGGCATGCCGTTCTTCTACTGGTACCAGCTGATGTGGGTGCCGCTGTCGGCGGTGTTCACCACCTCCGCGTACCTGCTGCTGCGCCGGGACGAGGCGGCCCGCAAGGCCGTCCCGTCCGTCGCGGTGCAGGTTCCGTCCCAGCCGGACGGGGGTGAGCAGTCGTGAAGCACGTGGACTGGACCGCGATGACGGTCTTCCTGCTGTTCTTCGCCGCGGTCACCGTGATGGGCTTCCTGGCGTCGCGCTGGCGCCGGGCGGACGACGCCCAGCACCTGCACGAGTGGGGTCTGGGCGGCCGCAGCTTCGGCACCTGGATCACCTGGTTCCTGCTGGGCGGCGACCTGTACACCGCGTACACGTTCATCGCGGTGCCGGCGCTGGTCTACGGGGCGGGCGCGGCGGGCTTCTTCGCGGTGCCGTACACGATCATCGCGTACCCGCTGGTGTTCCTGATCCTGCCGCGGCTGTGGTCGGTGTCGCGGGTGCACGGCTACGTGACGACGGCGGACTTCGTGCGCGGCCGGTACGGGTCGCGCGGGCTGTCGGTGGCGGTGGCGCTGACCGGCATCCTGGCGACCATGCCGTACGTGGCGCTGCAGCTGGTGGGCATCCAGGCGGTGCTGGACGTGCTGGGCGTCGGCGGCTCCGGGAACTGGTTCCTGCAGGACCTGCCGCTGTTCCTGGCGTTCGGCGTGCTGGCGGCGTACACGTACTCCTCGGGCCTGCGGGCGCCGGCGCTGATCGCCTTCGTCAAGGACACCCTGGTGTACGTGGTGATCCTGGTCGCGGTGATCTACATCCCGATGCGGCTGGGCGGCTACGGGCACATCTTCGACGCGGCGGCGCACAAGTTCACTCCGGACCCGGTGACCCACAAGGCGCCGGGTTCGCTGGTCACCGGGCCGGCCGCGCAGTGGTCGTACGCGACGCTGGCGTTCGGGTCGGCGCTGGCGCTGTTCATGTACCCGCACTCGGTGACGGGCGTGCTGGCGGCGAAGTCCCGCAACACGGTGCGCCGCAACATGGCGATCCTGCCGACGTACTCGCTGATGCTGGGCCTGCTGGCGCTGCTGGGCTTCATGGCGATCGCGGCCGGGGTGGGCAAGGGCGACAAGAAGTTCAACGCGCAGCTGGCGGTGCCGCAGCTGTTCGCGGACATGTTCCCGAGCTGGTTCACCGGGGTGGCGTTCGCGGCGATCGGGGTGGGCGCGCTGGTGCCCGCCGCGATCATGTCGATCGCGGCGGCGAACCTGTTCACCCGCAACGTCTACAAGGAGTTCCTGAGGCCGGACGCCACGCCGGCCGACGAGACCCGGGTGGCGAAGATCGCCTCGCTGCTGGTGAAGGTCGGCGCGCTGGCGTTCGTACTGGTGATGGACAAGCAGGCGGCGATCAACATGCAGCTGCTGGGCGGCGTGTGGATCCTGCAGACCGCGGTGGCGCTGGTGGCGGGCCTGTTCACCCGCTGGTTCCACCGCTGGGCGCTGCTGGCCGGCTGGGCGGTCGGCATGCTGTACGGCACCTGGAAGGCGTACGGCATCGCGTCGCCGGCCACCAAGCACTTCGGCGGCTCGGCCGCGAAGATCCCGGTGATCGGGGAGGTCGGCTACATCGGCCTGACCGGGTTCGTGCTGAACCTGCTCGTCGCGGTGGTGCTGACGCTGGTGCTGCGGGCCCTGAAGGCCCCGGAGGGGGCCGACGAGACCGCCAGCGCCGACTATTCCGCGGAGGCCGGTGACGAGGCCGTGGAGCGGGCCCCGCAGCCCACGCTGGCGCACTGACGCGTGCAGGGGCGCAACGCGCCTCCGAATGCGCCCTTGGGTCGCGCCGTTGCCTCGATCGACACTGGGGTGACGGCGCGATCATCTGTTATGACAGCCCTTTTCGGGAGAGACCGGGGAGAGACGAGCACCACCGACGCAGCACCGACAACGGGGAGCCACCGCCAATGACCGACCTCACCACGGTACGCACCGGGCACCGCACCCAGACCGACGGCGGGCGGCGGCTGCCGTCGGTCCTGATCGCCACCCGGCACGGCGAGTCCACGGCCAACGTGGAGTTCCGGCACGCGGACTCCAGCGGCGCCCTGACCGTCCCGATCACCTGCCGGGACGCCGACATCCCGCTCTCCATGCGCGGCCAGGCCCAGGCCCACGACCTGGGCCGGTGGTGGGCCGCCCGGCCGCCCGCCGACCGGCCCCGCTCGGTGTGGTGCTCCCCGTACGTGCGCACCGCGGAGACCGCGAGAATCGCCCTCGCCCAGGCGTCGGGGCTGGGCGCCGTCCCGGTCGGCCTGCCGATCCGCTACGACGAGCGGCTGCGCGACCGCGAGCTGGGCGTGCTGGAGATGCTCACCAAGGCCGCCATCGAGCGCGACCACCCCGCCGAGGCCGAGCGCCGCCGGCGGATGGGCGAGCTGTACTACCGGCCGCCCGGCGGCGAGTCCTGGCTGGACGTGGCGCTGCGGGTGCGCGGCCTGCTGCGCGACCTGGGCGAGGAGGAGGCCGGGCGGCCGGTGCTGCTGGTCGCGCACGACTGCACGGTGCTGATGCTGCGTCACGTGCTGGACCGGCTGGGCGAGGAGGAGCTGCTGGCGCTGCCGCCGGTCGCCAACTGCTCGACCAGCGTGTGGCGGGCCCGCGAGGGCCGGCTGCGGCCGTCCGGCTGGAACGAGACCGCGCACCTGTCCTGAGCGCCCGTCAGACGGACCGGAGCCCGGCGGACCGGAGCCCGGCGGTCCGCACCGGGACGCCGTGGCCGCCGAAGGCCCGCCGGTAGGCCTGCGGGGTGGTGCCGAGGCGGCGGCCGAAGTGGTGCCGCAGGGTGGCGGCGTTGCCGAAGCCGCAGCGGGCGGCGACCGCGTCCACGCTCTCGTCGGTGGACTCCAGCAGGCGCTGCGCGAACAGCACCCGCTGGCCGGTCAGCCAGCGGTGCGGGGTGGTGCCGGTCTCCTGCTGGAAGCGCCGGGCGAAGGTGCGCGGGGACATGTGGGCGTGCCGGGCGAGGTCGTCCACGCTGGTCTCCCGGTCGAGGTGGCGGCGCATCCACTCCAGCGTGCCGGCCAGCGAGTCGCCGTCGCCCTCGGGCAGCGGGCGGCTGATGAACTGGGCCTGCCCGCCGTCCCGGTGCGGGGCGACCACCATCCGGCGGGCGATCTCCCGGGCCACCTCGGCGCCCTGCACCTTGCGGACCAGGTGCAGGCAGGCGTCGATGCCGGCGGCGGTGCCGGCCGAGGTGATCACCGGGTCGTCGTCCACGTACAGCACGTCGGGCTCGACGGTGGTCAGCGGGAAGCGCTCGGCCAGCACGTCGACGTACCGCCAGTGGGTGGTGCTGCGGCGGCCGTCGAGCAGGCCGGCGGCGCCGAGCAGGAAGCTGCCGGAGCAGATCGACAGCAGGTACGCGCCGCGCGCGTGGGCGGCCCGCAGCGCCTCGCACAGCGCCTCGGGGTAGTGCTCGCGGATGCCGGTGGCGGTGGCGATCACCAGGTCCGCCTCGGCGAGCCGCTCCGGGCCGCACGGGACGTGGACGTCGAATCCGGCGTGGGTGCGCATCGGGCCGGGCCGGTCGGCGACCAGGCCGAACTCGTACACCGGCAGGCCGGTGTCGCTGCGGTCCAGGCCGAACACCTCGCAGGCCACCCCCAGCTCGAAGGGGTGGACCTCCTCCATCACGATCACCGCGACGTTCTTCAGCATCCGCCCAGCATGGCAGTGGCAGGATTTCGCGGCAATGGTGCGTTCCTGCCACTCGTGGCGGGCGGCCGGCGCGCGGAGAGTGGGGCCATGACCTCCACGCTCGCCCTGCTGGGCCTCCTCGCCGGCTTCGGACTCCTCGGCGTCCTGGTCGGCCGGGACCTGGACCGCAACGCCCGGCACGGCCGGGACGACCGGCACCGGCCGACCGGCTGGCCCTTCGACCCGGACCTGGCCGACCCGCGCCGGACGCGGTCCGGCACACTGTCCGGATGCACTCCCCGATCGTCCGCCGCGCCCTCGACCACGACCTCGCCGGAGCCGGGGAGGTCAGCGTCGAAGCCTTCGTCGGCGACGGCCACACCCGTCCCGACTCCGGCTACGTCGAGCTCCTCCGGGACACCGGGCGCCGCAACCGGGAGGCCGAGCTGCTGGTCGCCGTCGACGGCGACGGGACGGTCCTCGGCTGCGTGACGTTCGCCGCAGGCGGCACCCCCTGGGCGGACATCGCGCTCCCGGACGAGGGCGAGATCCGGATGCTGGCGGTCGGCGCGGCCGCCCGCGGGCGCGGCGTCGGACGGGCGCTGGTGGGCGCGGCGATCGACCGCAGCCGGGAACTCGGACTGGCCGGGATGGCGTTCTCCACCCGGCCGGAGATGACCGCGGCGCACCGGATCTACGATGCTCTGGGCTTCCTCCGCACCCCCGAACGGGACTGGGAGGCGGCCCCCGGCATGGATCTGATGGTCTACACGATGCGGTTCTGAGGCCCCTCGGGCGCGGTTTCCGTTGTCTACGCGCGGCACCACGACGCGACACGCGCTACTACATCTGGTGCCGCCAGCTCCAGCCGCCACAACATGTATGCTCGACCTCGCTGTCGAAGCAGGGGAACCCGGTGAAAGTCCGGGACTGCCCCGCAACGGTGAGCGGGCTGTAGCGACGCCCGCGCAGTCCGAGGACCTGCCGACGGTGTGCGACACGGCATCCCCGCAGACGCCATGCAGCACTGTTTTGCCGTCCGGCCTCGCGGGCGGGCCGGGGGTGGGTCTTTCGCGCGCCGTTCGATCGTTGTCGGCGTGCCGTCCTCCCCTGCCGCACGCGTGCCGTCGGACACCTCGATCCACGTCCGTCGCCGCCACAGGAGAGAGTGCGCCTTGACCGTCGCCGCCTCAGTCACCCTGCCGTCCCAGGGATCCGCCGACGCCTTCACCGACCCCGGTGCGGCGCTGCTTCGGCTGCTCACCGACCGCAGCACCGACCTCCCCCAGGTGGACCCCGGCCACGTCGCCGCCGCCGCGCTGCGCGGCCGCCACGCCGGCTCGGACTTCGCCGAGCTGCGCGGGCTGGCCGTGGAGGCCGCCGCGTCGATGATCGCCGAGGACCCGCAGTACTCGAAGCTGGCCGCCCGCCTGCTGGCCATGGAGATCGCCGACGAGGCCGCCACCCAGGGCGTCACCTCGTTCTCCGCCTCGATCGCCGTCGGCCACGCCGAGGGCCTGATCGGCGACGCCACCGCCGAGTTCGTGGCCGCGCACACCGCGCTGTTCGACTCGCTGATCGACGCCGCCGGCGACGACCGCTTCGAGTACTTCGGCCTGCGCACCGTGCAGTCCCGCTACCTGCTGCGCCACCCGATCACCCGCAAGGTGGTCGAGACCCCGCAGCACTTCCTGCTGCGCGTGGCGGCGGGCCTGGCGGTCGGCACCTCCGAGCAGTCGGTGCTGGAGGTGGCCGAGCTGTACAAGCTGATGAGCCGCCTGGAGTACCTGACCAGCTCCCCGACGCTGTTCAACTCCGGCACCCGGCACCCGCAGATGTCCTCCTGCTACCTGCTGGACTCGCCGCTGGACAACCTGGACTCGATCTACAACCGGTACGCGCAGATCGCCCGGCTGTCCAAGCACGCCGGCGGCATCGGCCTGTCCTACTCGCGGATCCGCTCCCGCGGCTCGCTGATCCGCGGCACCAACGGCAAGTCGAACGGCATCGTCCCGTTCCTGCGCACCCTGGACTCCTCCGTGGCGGCGGTCAACCAGGGCGGACGGCGCAAGGGCGCGGCCTGCGTGTACCTGGAGACCTGGCACGCCGACATCGAGGAGTTCCTGGAGCTCCGCGACAACACCGGCGAAGAGGCCCGGCGCACCCACAACCTGAACCTGGCGCACTGGATCCCGGACGAGTTCATGCGCCGCGTGAACGCCGACCAGGACTGGTCGCTGTTCTCCCCGGCGGACGTGCCCGAGCTGGTCGACCTGTGGGGCGCCGACTTCGACGAGGCCTACCGCAAGGCCGAGCTGGCCGGCAAGGCCGTGCGCACCATCCCCGCGCAGACCCTGTACGCCCGGATGATGCGCACCCTGGCGCAGACCGGCAACGGCTGGATGACCTTCAAGGACGCCTCCAACCGGGCCGCCAACCAGACCGCGCTGCCGGGCCGCACGGTGCACTCCTCGAACCTGTGCACCGAGATCCTGGAGGTCACCGACGACTCCGAGACCGCGGTCTGCAACCTGGGCTCGGTCAACCTGGGCGCGCACGTCGCCCCGGGCGCCACGGCCGACGACCTGATCAACGCCATGGACTGGGACCGCCTGGACGCCACCGTGCGCACCGCGGTGACCTTCCTCGACCGCGTGATCGACATCAACTTCTACCCGACCACCGAGGCCGGGACGTCCAACTCCCGCTGGCGCCCGGTCGGCCTCGGCGTGATGGGCCTGCAGGACGTCTTCTTCAAGCTGCGGCTGGACTTCGACTCCGCCGAGGCGAAGCAGCTGTCCACGCTGATCTCCGAGCGCATCATGCTCACCGCGTACGAGCGCTCCGCGGACCTGGCCGAGCAGTTCGGCCGCCACGAGGCGTACGGCGAGACCCGCGCGGCCCGCGGCCAGCTGCACATCGACCATTTCTTCAAGGACCAGCACAGCGGGGCGGCCGCCCCGCAGTGGACCGAGCGCTGGGACGCGCTGCGGGTCCGGATCGCCGAGACCGGCCTGCGCAACTCGCTGCTGCTGGCGATCGCCCCGACCGCGACCATCGCGTCCATCGCCGGCGTCTACGAGTGCATCGAGCCGCAGGTGTCCAACCTGTTCAAGCGCGAGACGCTGTCCGGCGAGTTCCTCCAGGTCAACCCGTACCTGGTGCGCGAGCTGAAGGAGCTCGGCGTCTGGGACCAGCAGACCCGGGACGAGCTGCGCGAGGCCAACGGCTCCGTGCAGGACTTCAAGTGGCTGCCGGAGAACGTCCGTTCGCTGTACCGCACGGCGTGGGAGCTGCCGCAGCGTGCGCTGATCGACCTGGCCGCCGCCCGGCAGCCGTACATCGACCAGAGCCAGTCGCTGAACCTGTTCATGGCGGCGCCGACCATCGGCAAGCTGTCCTCGATGTACGCGTACGCGTGGAAGGTCGGTCTGAAGACCACCTACTACCTGCGTTCCCGTCCCGCGACCCGGATCGCCCAGGCCGCGTCGGGCGCCGCCCGCACCGCCGCCCCCGTGCCGGTGCAGACCCCGACCCTCAGCCAGGCCGAGCAGGACGCCATCGCCTGCTCCCTGGAGAACCCCGAGTCCTGCGAGGCGTGCCAGTAATGAGCTCCGAAGACCAGAAGAAGATGCTGCTCGACCCGGGCTTCGAGCTGACGCTGCGTCCGATGCGCTACCCGTCGTTCTACGACCGGTACCGGGACGCGATCAAGAACACCTGGACGGTCGAGGAGGTGGACCTGCACTCCGACGTCGCCGACCTCGCCAAGCTCTCCGAGGGCGAGCGGCACATGATCGGCCGGCTGGTCGCGTTCTTCGCCACCGGTGACTCGATCGTGTCGAACAACGTGGTGCTGAGCCTCTACAAGCACATCAACTCGCCGGAGGCGCGGCTCTACCTGTCGCGGCAGCTGTTCGAGGAGGCCGTGCACGTCCAGTTCTACCTGACGCTGCTGGACACCTACCTGCCCGACCCGGAGGACCGGAACGCGGCCTTCGCCGCGGTGGAGAACATCCCCTCCATCGCGCAGAAGGCGCAGTTCTGCTTCAAGTACATGAACGCGGTCGACCACATCGACTCGCTGCAGAGCAAGGAGGACCGGCGGGCCTTCCTGCTGAACCTGATCTGCTTCGCGGCGTGCGTCGAGGGCCTGTTCTTCTACGGCGCGTTCGCCTACGTGTACTGGTTCCGCAGCCGCGGCCTGCTGCACGGCCTGGCGACCGGCACCAACTGGGTGTTCCGCGACGAGTCGATGCACATGGACTTCGCGTTCTCGGTGGTCGACACCGTCCGTGAGGAGGAGCCCGACCTCTTCGACGACAAGATGGCCCAGCAGGTCACCGAGATGCTGGAGGAGGCCGTCGAGGCCGAGCTCCAGTTCGCCCGCGACCTGTGCGGCGAGGGCCTGCCCGGCATGAACACCGAGTCGATGCGCCAGTACCTGGAGGCCGTCGCCGACCAGCGCCTGGCCCGGCTCGGCATGCCGATCCGCTACGGCTCCACCAACCCGTTCGGGTTCATGGAGCTGCAGAACGTCCAGGAGCTGACCAACTTCTTCGAGCGCCGGGTCTCCGCGTACCAGGTCGCCGTGGAGGGCTCGGTCTCCTTCGACGACGACTTCTAGGAGACGCCCGCCCGAGGCGTCGCCGGCGGCGAAGGGCCGCACCCCGGTTGCCGGGGTGCGGCCCTTCGCCGTTCGCGGGGCTGCTCAGCCGCTGTGCACCGAGGTGCCGGTCGCCCACGCGACGCCGCCGGTGGCCGGGCCGCCGCCGCGCCGGTACAGCACGAAGTTGCCGTCGTCCTGAAGCACCGCGTACGCGCCCGGGCTGTTCCAGGTGCCGGTGGACCACAGGGCGGCGCCCGCCCAGGGGCCGCCGTCGCGGACGTCGTAGACCACCAGGTTGCCGTCGTCCTGCTGCACCGCGTACGCGCCCGGGTGGCCGCCGGTCCGCGACGACCACAGCAGCCGGCCGCCGTCGCGCTGGCGCAGCGTCAGGTCGCCGTCCCCCTGCATGGTGAGCGTCACCGTGCGGCTGCCGATGCTCCGCCCGGGGTCGAGCCGCCGGCCCGCGGACAGCCGGCCGTCGACGGCGGGCGAGGTGGCGTCCACGTAGGAGGCGTCGACGACCATCCGGCTGCCGCCGTACTCCTCGGCGGTGTCGCCCGAGTACTGGTGGGCGCGCCGGCCGCCGGTGAAGTCGCCGGCGCCCTCGGGCAGGCCCATGCCGACGTCGGTCGCGTCGTGGTGGGAGTTCCAGGCGGCGGCCCACAGCACGTCGGGCTGCGGGTAGGAGGCGTCGTCCCAGCGGGCGGCGAGGTCCTGCACGCCGCTGGAGGCGCCGGTGTAGACGCCGGAGCGGTAGCCGTGGGCGTGCAGTTGCTCGGTC
Source organism: Kitasatospora sp. CB02891 (assembly GCF_002803145.1). Taxonomy (NCBI): domain Bacteria; kingdom Bacillati; phylum Actinomycetota; class Actinomycetes; order Kitasatosporales; family Streptomycetaceae; genus Kitasatospora; species Kitasatospora sp. CB02891. The sequence goes on from NZ_NNBO01000010.1 coordinate 252,158, forward strand.
CAGCCGGCCAGGTGGGCGAGGACCCGGTCGCGGTACCGGTCGCGGTCGTAGTCCTCCATGTCGTTGTAGAGCACCGCGCCGGGCCGGAAGCCCAGGTCCTCGGCCTTGCGCACGGCGTCGTCGGCGGCGTCCGCGCCCTGCCGGCGGGCGGTGTCCGGGTCGGCGTCGACCAGCAGGTTGGCGCGGGCCGCCTGGCGTCCGACGTAGATCGGCAGGAACGCCCAGCCCTCGGCGGCCCGGGCGTCCACCCAGTCCCGGCCCGGGGCGGCGCAGGCCTGCGCGGGCCCGCCGATGTACACCCCGACCGCCTGGTACGGGGAGGACGCCGCCCAGGTCTGCATCACGCCGTCCGACGGTGCGGCGCACCGGTCGAAGGCCAGGCCGGCGACGTCGGTGCGCGGGCCCTCGTCGGGGGCGCCGCCCTGGCCGTCCGCCTGCTCGTCGACGGCCTCGGGCGCCTCCCGGGCGTCGGTGGCGGCGGTCTCCGGGATCGGCCGCACCTGCTCCGGCCCGGCGGCCCCGAGCGCCGTCGCCGCCGGCGCTGCGCCGGCCGGCCGGGCCCGCAGCCGGCGCCCGGCGGCCTCCCGCGCCAGCTGCGACGGGACCGGCAGGCCCGGCTGCGCGGCCGCCCGGACCGGCCCCGCGTCCACCGCCGGCCGCTGGGCGGCCCCCGCCGTCCGTCCTCCGCCGGTGCCCGCCACCGCCAGGAGGACCAGTCCGACGCGTGCCGCCGTCCGCCACAGCCTGCCCATCCGCCAGCCCCTTGCCCGAGTTCCGTCCCGTGCTCGCGGACACTAATGGGCACTCCCCGCCGCCCGGACCCGACACACCAGCCGGAGCGGGACATGCCGGAGGGGGCCACACCTTCGGGCGCGACCCCCTCCGCGAACAGTCGACGATCCGTCAGTCGTTGGGCACCGTGGCGTACTTGGGGGTGCCTTCGGCCATCTGCCGCAGGGCGCTCTTGCGGTCGCGCTTGGAGAGCCGGTCGATGTACAGGTAGCCGTACAGGTGGTCGGTCTCGTGCTGGAGGCAGCGGGCGAAGAAGCCGGTGCCCTCGACCCGGACCGGGTTGCCGTGCTTGTCCTGGCCGGTGACGGCGGCGTAGTCGGGGCGGGCCAGCTCCTGGTAGGCGGTGGGCACCGACAGGCAGCCCTCCTGGCTGTCGTCCAGGGTGCGGCGGCCCGCGGGGAGCTCCTCCAGCACCGGGTTGACGACGTGTCCGACGTGGCGGACGCCCTCGTCGTCGGGGCAGTCGTAGACGAAGACCTTCAGGTCGACGCCGATCTGGTTGGCGGCCAGGCCGACGCCCTCGGCGGCGTACATCGACTGGAACATGTCGTCGACGAGGGCCGCGAGGTCGTCGTCGAAGGCGGTGACGGTCTGCGTCTCGCGGTGCAGCACCGGGTTGCCGACCACGGTGATCGGGCGGGCGGTGCCCTTGCCCGGGTCGGGCAGTTCGCCGACCACCCGCTGGACGTCGCCGTCCTGGTGCTCGTGGTCGTGCTCGTGGTCGTGGTGCTCGGCCATCGCTTGCTTCCGCTCCGTCCGCGTCCGGCTGGTGTACCGGTCCAGGGTACGGGGCGCGGCGGCGCACGGGGGTACCTCCCGGCCCCCTTACGGCCCGGGGAGGGTCAGCACACCTCTTCGAGGTCCCGGTAGGCGCGGGTGGCCGGGGACGCGGCGGCCCAACGTTCCAGCAGGGTGCGGACCAGCCCGGCGGGCGCGGCGATGCCGCATTCGCGTTCGATCTGCCAGGGGCCGCCGGCCGAGCCCTGGCTGAGGTGGCTGAGGTGGCCGGGGTGCAGCGGGTCGCCGTCGTCGTGCGGGTCGTGGTGCGCGGTGTGGCCGTCGTCGATGGCCATCCGGCTCTCCGAGCAGGTCCGGCACAGCAGCCGCACCGAGGACGTCCAGTCCTCCGCGGCGTACCCGGCGTCGGCGACGGTCTTCTCCAGCGCGTCCCGGTCGGCGGCGGTGGCGGCCTGCAGCAGCACCACCCAGGTCGGCACCGGCGAGGGCGCCCACAGCTCGATCTCGTCGAACACCGGGTAGGCGACGCCGTCGGCGACCCGCTCGCCGTGCGGCGCGCCGTCGTGCAGCACCACTTCGCCCCAGCGGCGGCCGGAGGACGGCAGCGGGATGGACAGCACCTCGATCCGCGCCGGGTCGAGCCGGCGGCCCCACACCACCTCGGACTCGCCGTCCGGGGACAGCCGCACCGGCGTGGTGCCGAGGTCGAGCTCGATCGGCCCGTCCGTGCCCGGCCCGCCGGGCAGCCGCAGCCCGTACGCCTGCCAGGCGCGGCGGGCCAGCGGCCAGTCCTGCAGGGCGGTGGCGGTGATGCCGAGGTTCCACCAGTCCGGCGCGCCGTGCTGGCGGTCGAGCAGCGCGACGGCGCGCAGGCCGGCGCTGCGGGCCTGCTCCCAGTCGCGGCGGAACTTGTGCAGCAGCGCCAGGTTGAACCAGGAGTCCGACAGCCACGGTTCCAGGTCGGCCGCCATCACCAGCAGCGCCCCGGCGTCCTCGTAGCGGCCGTCGCCGATCAGCGTGAACGCACGGTCGGTGGTCTGCCGCCAGGTCGCCGACGGACGGTGCCGTGCGCGGTGGAAGATCCTCACGTTGGTCCCTTGCCGTCGGTCGTCACCGGGTCGCCCCGCCTCCGGGTCTTCCCGCCACGACCGCATCCAACCACGCCCGCCGCGGGCTGCGCGCCCCGCGCGGCCATTCAGGCCGCGGGCCGCGGGGCTCATCGGGCCGCGAACCGGCAGCGGGCCGCGCGGTGGCCGCGGCGGCCGAGCCGGGCGAGCGCGTCCAGCACCACCGGGTCGTAGCCGCGGCCGGCGTCCAGCCGCAGGTGGTCGAGCGGGTCCAGGGCGCCGGCCCGGGGGCGGTCGGCGGCGGCGGTGCGCAGGTCGTCGTGCGCGTTGGCGACCCGGATGATCCGGGAGGCCAGCGGCAGGGTCGGGTCGTGCCGGCCGTCGTCGAGCCGGCACGGATCGGCGAGCCGGGCGACCTGCTGCCACACCTGCCGGGGCACGCCGGTGCGCCGGATCACCTCGCTGCCGAGCCGGGCGATCCGCTGCTGCTCGTCGTCGGGCAGCAGCGCGGTCGCCCCGCCGGGCACCGGCTCGACCAGCGACAGCTGGCCGATGTCGTGCATCAGCGCGGCATATTCCAGCAGCGTCAACTCACGGCTTCCGAGCCCGAGTTCGCGCCCCAGCGCGCACGCGGTGTCGGCCACCCGGCGGGCGTGCCCGGGCGTGGTGTAGCCGGCGATCTCGGTGGCCCGGGCGAGCGTCTCGATGGTCTGCCCGGTGGTGGCCCGCACCTCCACGGCCCGCCGGAACGAGGCCTGCGCGAGCAGCAGCGGCACGCAGAACACCGGGAGCGCCCACAGTCCGGCCTCGCCCGCCAGCAGGCTGAGCAGCAGCCCGGTGGCGACCTGCGCGGAGCCGATGCCGAGCAGCGCGTGCAGCTGGTCGTCCAGCGCGGCGCTGTACCGCAGCCCGGTGCGGGCCCGCTGCTGCCCGGCCGCCAGCACGGCGTCGCCGAGCGCGGCCAGCGCGGCGACGGCCGCCAGCAGCGCCCCGTACGCGGGGCCGGGCAGCCGGTCGGTGGCGCCGGACTCGTACAGCGGTTGGAACAGCAGTGCGGCGAAGGTGACGGTGACCAGCCGGCGGGCGGCGGCGTCCAGCCCGCCCAGCGGGCTGCGCGGCCGGCGCCGGACGGCGGCCAGCGCGGCCCGCCCGGCCAGCTGCACGACGAGCCCGGCGGCGGTGCCGACCGCGGTGACGACGGTGGCCTGCAGCACCCCGTGCCCGGTGGGCAGTCCGTGCAGCGGCCCGAGCAGCGCGTACGCGAGGGCGACGGCGGTGGCCACCGGCGCCGGCTCGCGGTCGCCGGGCAGCGCGGGCCCGGCGCACTGGCCGAGCGCGATCAGCGCGGCGAACGCCAGCGCCACCCGGGCCTGGTTGGTGCCGACGGCGAGGGTGTGCGCCAGCGCGCAGCCGCCGAGCAGGACGGCCGCGCCGTGCAGCAGGTCGGCCGGGCCCGGCCGCCGGACGGTCATGTCGTCCCGCCGGCCGGCAGGCCCTGGCCGGACTGCTGCGGCATCCGGGCCGGCTCGGGCACGCCGAGCGGAATGTCCGGCACCTCGCCGTCCCAGCCGCCGGGCGGCGGCGGCTCGGGCTGCCAGCCGTGTTCGGCGACGGCCTCCACCAGGGCCCGCACCATCACCGGGTCGAACTGGCTGCCGGCGCACCGCTCCAGTTCGGTGACGGCCTCCTGGACGGGACGGCCGCGCCGGTAGGAGCGGGTGGAGGTCATCGAGTCGAAGGCGTCGGCGACCGAGATGATCCGGGCGAACTCCGGGATCCGGTCGCCGGACAGGCCGTGCGGGTAGCCGCGGCCGTCGATCCGCTCGTGGTGGTGCAGGATGCCGTCGCGCCCCTCGCCGAGGAAGTCCAGCTGCCGCACCAGCTCGTGCCCGAAGACCGGGTGCACCTCGACGGCCCGCCGCTCCGCCACCGTCAACGGCCCGTTGCGGCGCAGCAGTTCGGTGGCCACCGCGAGCTTGCCGACGTCGTGCAGGGTGCCGGCGAAGTGCAGGGTGCGGATCCGGTCCTCGGCGAGGCCCAGCTGGCGGGCGATCAGCACCGAGGCCCGGCCGACCCGTTCGCTGTGGCCGCGGGTGTAGGCGTCCTTGATCTCCACGGCCTGCACCAGCGCCTGCACGGTGGCCCGGTGCGCGGACCGCTCGCGGTGGCCCTGCGCGGACAGCCAGGCGGTGATGGTCAGCGGCAGCAGTCCGAGCACCGCCGCGAACGCCCCGTACGGGCCCTGCCACAGCACCGCGACCATCAGCCCGCCCGCGCCGTGCAGCAGTGCCGCGGGCGCCGCCCGGTGCAGCTTGCGGATCACGCCGTGGCCGGCCGAACCGCAGGTCAGCCGCACCATGCCGGCCACCAGTACGCCGTTGACCAGGCAGAACGTCAGGATCGCGGCGAGCGCGCCGAGGGCCGCGCCGGGGAAGCGGGTGCCCAGCAGCAGCCGGGAGCCGCCGAGCAGCCGGAACACCTCGGCGGAGCAGGCGGCGGCCAGCGCCAGTTGGGCGGCGTTCCACACCCGGCGCAGGGCGCGCGGCTGCTGGGCCGGGCCGAGCAGCGCCCCGGGCAGCGCGACCAGGGCCGCGGCGGCGGGGGGGAGCATCAGCACGCCGGCGAACAGCACCGGGAAGAAGCCGCTGCCGCGCGGGTCCGCCGGGCTCTCCGGCCCGGGCCGGCCGCGCAGCCACCGCCACACCCGGGCGCACGGCGTGCGGGCGCCCTGGGCGAGCGATTCCAGACAGAGGTGGAGCAGCGACAGCAGCGCGACCCGGGGCCAGGCGAGTCCGGGCCCGATCGCCGACAGCGGCAGCAGCGCGGCGAGCGCCGCCGTCACCACGGCGGCCAGGTAGACCATGGCCCGCCCCGGCAGGGCGATGCGCTCGCGTTCGCTGGCGATCTCGGCCTCCCCAGCCCGTACCGGGCCCTCCGACGTGAGGACTCGTCAGAGAATAGGGCCCGGCCACCCGGACGGGGCGCACGATCGCGGATTGCCGCAGCCGGAGCAGCGACAGCTCACTCGATCGAGTGAGTAATCACTCCGCAGTGGCGACGGCGGAGCCGTGACCGGCCGCGCCTTCGACCGTCATCTCCACGCCGACCGAGGACACCTCGACGGTCGGACCCTCGCCGGGGCGCTGGCTCGCGCGGATCGAGTCGATCCGGGCCAGCACCTTCGCCCGGAGGTCGGTGGGCGTGTCGTCGCAGCCGCACGAGCGCTTGATCAGCGCCTTGATCGCCTGTTCGAGGCCGTACTTCTCCAGGCACGGCGAGCACTCGTCGAAGTGCACGCGCAGCTTGGCGCAGTCGCCCTCGGGCATCTCGTTGTCGAGGAATTCGTAGAGGTGGTCGAGCACCTCTCCGCACTCGGTCTCGTGCGGATCGCCGCAGCTCATGAGCCCGCGCCCTTCGCTTCGTGCCCTGCACCGGTACCGGCCGGGACCAGCCCCCGCTCGCGGGCGTAGTCCTCCAGCATGCCGCGCAACTGGCGGCGACCACGGTGCAGTCGGGACATCACCGTACCGATGGGTGTACCCATGATGTCCGCGATCTCCTTGTACGCAAAGCCCTCGACGTCCGCGAGATACACCGCGATCCGGAATTCCTCCGGGATCGCCTGCAGGGCGTCCTTCACGTCGCTGTCCGGCAGGTGGTCGAGCGCCTGCGCCTCGGCGGAGCGCAGCCCCGTCGACATGTGCGACTCGGCGCGCGCGAGCTGCCAGTCCTCGATCTCCTCGGCCGCGGTGCGCTGCGGTTCACGCTGCTTCTTGCGGTACGAGTTGATGAACGTGTTGGTGAGGATGCGGTAGAGCCAGGCCTTGAGGTTGGTGCCCTCGCGGAACTGGTGGAACGACGCGTACGCCTTGGCGAACGCCTCCTGGAGCAGGTCCTCCGCGTCGGCCGGGTTGCGGGTCATCCGCAGGGCCGCCGAGTACATCGGGTCCAGGAAACCCAGCGCGTCGCGCTCGAAGCGCGCGCGCCTGGCCGTCTCGCTCTCGCTCTCGGACACCCGGAAGGTGTCCTCGCCGATCGCCTCGGCCAGTTCGTCGCCGGTGAGCTGTTCGCCCTCCGGACGGCCCTGGTCGGTGCCTGAAGCACCAGACACGGCCGCGTCATCGGTCCCGACGACCGGACCCACCTCCTCGGTCAGCTGCACTCGGCCCACCACGGGCCGACCCGGAAGCGAGGATATCGGGCTGACCGGCTTCTCGCCCGCGGCAACCCACTGCGACCAGTCCGGTACGAGCGAAGCCCGCTCCTCGGACCGCTCGGGGCACGCGATCGAACCCATGAACCCTGCCTTTCCACCGGCGCATGTTCTGACGACTCGTGCAACCGCTCACGGCGACGAGACATTCCCGCACTCCGGACCGGGGTTCAGAGCCAGCCGGCCACCGCCCCGGTGATCAGCGCCAGTGCCTCGTCCTGGCCGAGCGGCGCCTTCTTCGGCACCTTGAACGCGTGCGAGCCGTAGGGCACTTCGACCAGGCGGTGGGTGTCCGGCAGGGCGGGGAACTCCTCCGGGGCGCCGAAGGTGTCCGCGCCGCCCTGCACCACCAGGGTGGGCAGGCCGGTCTCCAGCAGTTCCCCGGCGCGGCTCTTCTCCGGCCGGCCCGGCGGGTGCAGCGGGAAGGCCAGCGCCAGCACGCCCGCCGCGCCGAGCCCGGCGGAGGTGCGGCAGGCCACCCGGGCCCCCGCGCTGCGGCCGCCCGCGAACACCGGCAGCCCCTCCTCGGCCGCGGCGGCGAACTGCGCGGGCCAGCCGGCGTCGAGGGTCTTCGGGGCGGGCGCGAGCTTGCGGCCGGCCACCCGCCAGGGCTGCTCGGCCAGCACCACGGTGACGCCCGCCGCCGGGAGCGCCGCGGCGAGCGCCTGCAGGTCGGGCGCTTCGATGCCGCCGCCCGCACCGTGCCCGAGCAGCAGGACGGCGCGCGGGGCCTCGGCCCGGAACCAGTGGAGCCGGGCGTCGCCGGCGGGGGTCTCGATGATCCGCTGCATGGCGCCGAGCGTATAGAGAGGACGCGCTCAGAACAGCGTGGTGCGGTCGTCCTCGGTGAGTCGCCTGGTCAGGCCGGGGTGGTTGTTGCGGATCGAGCCGACCTCGTCGGGCACGGCGTGGATGCGCAGCTCGCCGGGCAGCGGCGGGGTGAGGTCGGCGGTCTCGGCGTGGGGGTCGAGCCAGGCGTCCCAGCGGTCGGGGCCGAGGTACAGCGGCATCCGTTCGTGGACGGGGGCGAGCAGCGGTTCGGCGGCGGTGGTGACCACGGTGCAGGTGACCAGCCAGGCGTCGGGGTGGTCGCCGGGCACGGCCCGGTTGCGCCAGAACTCGTACAGTCCGGCCAGCGCCAGCGGGGCGCCGTCGGCGCGGGAGACGAAGTACGGGCGGCGCGGCGGCCGGGCGAGGTCGCCGGTGGGCGCGGTCTGCCATTCGTAGTACCCGTCGACGGGTATCAGGCAGCGCCGCGAGGCGAACGCCTGCCGGTAGGCGGGCTTCTCGTGGACGGTCTCCGCCCGGGCGTTGATCATCTTCACGGCGGTGTCCGGGCTGCTCGCCCAGGCCGGCACCAACCCCCAGCGCAGCACCCGCAGTTGACGCACCGGCCGGCGCTCGCCGCGGGGCGTGCGGTCGAGCACGACGAAGGCGGACGCGGTCGGGGCGACGTTCCAGCTCGGGGCCAGCGTCTCGGTGGGATCCCACTGCCGGACGCCGAAGTGCCGGACCAGCTCGGCGGGGTCGGTGGAGGAGGCGAAGCGGCCGCACATGCCGTTCAGCTTGCCAGAGCAGAACCGGTCGCTGGTCGCCGCCCGTCCTTCCGTGAAACGCTGCCGGACCGAACGACGGTGATCGGAGGCCCACCGGAATGGACTTCGCACAACTCTGGGACCGGGTGACGGCCGTACAGCCCGCCCTGCCGAACTGGCTGGTGTGGGGCACCGCGGCGGCGGCGCTGCTGGCGGTGGCGATGCGCCCGGTGTGGCGGCTGAGCCGCACCGTGGTGACCATCGCGCACGAGGGCGGGCACGGCGTGATGGCGCTGCTGACCCGCCGCCGGCTCTCCGGCATCCGGTTGCACTCGGACACCTCCGGGCTGACGGTGACCTCCGGGCGGCGGACCGGCCCCGGCCTGATGCTGACCTTCGCGGCCGGCTACCCGGCGCCGTCGCTGCTCGGCCTGGGCGGCGCCGCCCTGCTGGGGGCGGGCCTGACCACCGCGCTGCTGTGGATCGGCATCGCCCTGCTGGCGGCGATGCTGCTCACCCTGCGGAACGTGTTCGGCGTGCTGGCCGTGCTGGTCACCGGCGGCGCGATCGTCGCGGTGTGCCGGTACGGGAGCGCCGAGTGGCAGGGCGCGTTCGCCCACCTGGGCGTCTGGTTCCTCCTGCTGGCGGGGGCGCGCCCGGTGGTCGAGCTGTTCTCCACCCGGCGCCGCGGCGGCGCGTCCGGCTCGGACGCCGACCAGTTGGCCGGGCTGACGGGCGTGCCGGCGACGGCCTGGATGGCGCTGTTCCTGGTGGTGGCGCTGGCCTGCCTGGGGCTCGGGGCGGCCTGGCTGCTTCCCCGGTAGCGGGGCCGGGCCTCATAGACTGGGCGGCATGACCGACTCCCTGTGGCCCGCTCCCGTCGCCACCGCCGCCGTGGACGCCACCGTGACGATCCCCGGCTCGAAGTCCGCGACCAACCGCGCCCTGGTGCTGGCCGCCCTCGCCGACGGCCCGGGCTGGGTGCGCCGCCCGCTGCGCAGCCGCGACTCGCAGCTGATGGCGGACGGCCTGCGGGCACTGGGCGTGACGGTCGAGGAGACGGTGAACGAGGCGTCCGGCGGCACCGGCGGCGGCGAGGCCTGGCGGGTCATCCCGGCCGAGCGGCTGCGCGGCCCGGCGCAGGTGGACGTCGGCAACGCCGGCACCGTTATGCGCTTCCTGCCGCCGCTGGCCACCCTCGCGGACGGCCCGGTGCACTTCGACGGCGACCCGCGCAGCCACGAGCGCCCGCAGCACGGCGTGATCGACGCGCTGCGCGCGCTCGGCGCCCGGATCGACGACGGCGGCCGCGGCGGCTTCCCGCTGACCGTGCACGGCGCGGGCGCGCTGGACGGCGGCCCGGTGGAGGTCGACGCCTCGTCCTCCTCGCAGTTCATCTCGGCGCTGCTGCTGTCCGGCGCCCGCTTCAACAACGGCGTGGAGATCCGCAACGTGGGCGCGACGGTGCCCTCGCTGCCGCACATCCGGATGACCGTCGACATGATCCGCAAGGCCGGCGGCCAGGTGGACGCCCCCGAGGACGGCGGCGAGAAGGACGTCTGGCGGGTCACCCCGGGCGCGCTGATCGGCCGCGACCTGGTGGTCGAGCCGGACCTGTCCAACGCCGCCCCGTTCTTCGCCGCGGCGCTCGCCACCGGCGGCCGGGTCGTCGTCCGGGACTGGCCCGAGCACACCTACCAGCCCGGCGACCAGCTCCGCGACATCTTCAGTGCGATGGGCGGCAGCTGCCGGTTTGTCAATAGGCACAGCACCGACGAGGGGCTGGAGTTCACCGGCACCGGCAAGATCCACGGGATCGAGGTGGACCTGCACGACGTGGGCGAGCTGACCCCGGTGATCGCTGCGGTCGCGGCCCTCGCCGACTCCGAGTCCCACCTGTACGGCATCTCCCACCTGCGGCTGCACGAGACCGACCGGCTCGCCGCGCTCGCCAAGGAGATCAACGACCTCGGCGGCGACGTCTCGGAGACCGAGGACGGCCTGCGGATCCGCCCCCGCCCGCTGCACGGCGGCGTCTTCCACACCTACGAGGACCACCGGCTGGCCACCGCCGCCGCCGTCCTCGGCCTGGTGGTGGACGGCGTCCTGGTGGAGAACGTGGCGACCACGGCGAAGACCCTGCCGGACTTCCCGCAGATGTGGGCCGACCTCCTCGGCCAGGGCTGACGGGGATCACGAACATGCGCCGCTACGGCAAGGACGCCGACGAGGACGACATCCGCAGCCGCCCGGGCCGCCGGGGCTCCCGCCCCCGCACCCGCATCCGGCCCAAGCACGAGGACGCCGCCGAGGCGATGATCCTCACCGTGGACCGGGGCCGGATGACCTGCCTGGTCGACGGCGGAACCAAGGACGAACGCCTGGTCACCGCCATGAAGGCCCGCGAACTCGGCCGCAAGGGCGTGGTCGTCGGCGACATCGTCAACCTGGTCGGCGACCTCTCCGGGGCCCCCGACAGCCTGGCCCGGATCGTCCGGGTCGAGGAACGCACCTCGGTGCTGCGCCGCACCGCGGACGACGACGACCCGTACGAGCGGATCGTGGTCGCCAACGCCGAGCAGCTGGCCATCGTCACCGCGCTCGCCAACCCGGAGCCCCGCCCCCGGCTGATCGACCGCTGCCTGGTCGCCGCGTACGACGCCGGGATGGAGCCGCTGCTGGTGCTCACCAAGTCCGACCTGGCGCCGGCCGACGAACTGCTGGAGTCGTACGCGCCGCTCGGCATCGACTACGTGGTGACCCGGCACGACGAGCTGGCCACCACCGGCGCGGAGGCCGTCCGCGAGCACCTGCGCGGGAAGACCACCGTGTTCATCGGGCACTCCGGCGTCGGCAAGACCACCCTGGTCAACGCGCTCGTCCCGGACCAGCAGCGGACCACGGGCCGCGTCAACGCCGTCACCGGCCGCGGCCGGCACACCACCGTCTCCGCGCTCGCCCTCCGGCTGCCCCCGCCGCCCGGCGTGAAGCCCGGCTCCCGCAAGGCCCTCGACCCGGGCTGGGTGATCGACACCCCCGGCTTCCGGTCCTTCGGCCTCTCCCACATCGACCCGTCCCGGGTCATTCTCGCCTTCCCCGACCTGGAGCCCGGCACCGAGGGCTGCCCGCGCGCCTGCTCGCACGACGAACCGGACTGCGCCCTGGACGCCTGGGTCGCCGACGGCCACGCCGACCCGGCCCGGCTGTACTCGCTGCGCCGTCTGCTCGCCACCAAGGAGGCCCACGAGGACGACTGAGAGTTCACGCAGCCGACGAGTCGCCCGGCCCTGTCCACTGGGTAACGATAGGAAGGTCACACCGTCCTATCTGACAGGGAGTCAACCCGATGGCATGGGCCATGGTGATCCTCGCCGGTCTGCTGGAAACGGGATTCGCGGTCAACCTCAAGCTCAGCCACGGCTTCACCAGGCTCTGGCCCACCATCAGCTTCTGCCTCTTCGCCCTCGGCTCGTTCGGCCTGCTCACCCTCTCCCTGAAAACCCTCCCGGTGGGCAGCGCCTACGCGGTGTGGACGGGCATCGGCGCGGCCGGCACCGCGCTGTACGGAATCGTCTTCCTCGGGGAGTCCTCCTCCACCCTCAAGCTGGTCTCGATCAGCCTGGTCATCGCCGGTGTGATCGGTCTTCAGCTCAGCGGCTCGGGACACTGAGTCCGCTAGGGTTCGGGCATGGCCGACTACCACGACGATCTCCGACTCGCCCACGTCCTCGCCGACTCGGCCGACTCGGTCACCATGGAGCGCTTCAAGGCGCTCGACCTGAAGGTCGAGACCAAGCCCGACCTGACACCGGTCAGCGACGCCGACAAGGCCGCCGAGGAACTCGTCCGCTCCGTCCTGCAACGCGCACGGCCCCGCGACGCCGTGATGGGCGAGGAGTACGGCCTGCAGGGCTCCGGCCCGCGCCGCTGGGTGATCGACCCGATCGACGGCACCAAGAACTACGTCCGCGGCGTCCCGGTCTGGGCCACCCTGGTCGCCCTCCTCGAGGAGCAGCCCGACGGCGAGTACGCCCCGGTGGTCGGCATCGTCTCCGCCCCCGCGCTCGGCCGCCGCTGGTGGGCCGCCAAGGGACTCGGCGCGTTCGCCGGCCGCAGCCTCGCCAAGGCCCAGCGCATCCACGTCTCCAAGGTCTCCCGCCTGGCCGACGCCTCGCTCTCCTTCTCCTCGCTCAGCGGCTGGGAGGAGCGCGCCCGCCTCGACGCCTTCCTCGACCTCACCCGCAAGTGCTGGCGCACCCGGGCCTTCGGCGACTTCTGGTCCTACATGATGGTCGCCGAGGGCGCCGTCGACATCGCCGCCGAACCCGAACTCTCCCTCTGGGACATGGCTGCCCCCTGCATCGTCGTCCAGGAGGCCGGCGGCCGCTTCACCGGCCTCGACGGCATCGACGGCCCCTCCGGCGCGGACGCGGTCGCGACCAACGGGATCCTCCACGAAGCAGCGCTGCGCTCACTGTCGCTCTGACGGGTGCGGAAACAGGGGCGCCGGGGGCACCGCCCGGCCCGCTGGGGCTGGGGGCGGAACTGCGCGAAGCGGGAGGCGCCCACCAGCAAGATCGCGACGCAGGACAATGACCTGCACGTGATCGCGACCTTGCGGACGGGCTTTGCGCTTGTCGCGCAGTTCCGCCCCCTCGGCTTCGCCCGGGGGGCACCTCCCGGCGCCCCCGGTGGTGCATCCCCTGCTCGCGTCTACGCGCTGAGCTCCGCGTTCAACGCCCCCAGCAGCCGTCCCGCCCGCTCCGCGACCTCCGCCGGTCCGTACTCCGCCGCCCGCTTGCACCAGTTCTCGGCCTGGACGGCCTCCCCCCGTCGCAGCGCGAGCAGCGCGAGCCGCAGGGCCGCGCGCCCGTGCCCGGCGTCCGCGGCGCGGGTGTACCAGAGCATCGCCTCGGCCTCGGAGTCCTGCCGGGCCAGCAGCAGGCCGAGGTTGAAGGCGGCGCTGCGGCTGCCGCCCTCCGCGGCGCGCCGGTACCAGCTCTCGGCGATCTGCAGCGCGCCGCGCTCCGCGGCCCGGACGCCCATCCGGACCTGCGCCCGCAGGTGCCCGGCGTCCGCCGCGACCGCGTACCAGTGTTCGGCGTCCGCGTCGGCGTCGCCGCGGCGGTCGAGCAGGGAGGCGAGCCGGAACGCGCCCTCCGCGGAGCCGCCCTCCGCGGCCTGCCGGTAGCGGTCGAGCGCCCCGGTGAGGTTGCCGCGCTGTTCCTGGACGACGGCGAGTTGGAGGGCGGCTTCGCCGTGCCCCTCGGCGGCGGCGCGGGCGTACCACTCCTGGGCCTGCCGGGTCTCGCCGCGGCCGGCGTGCAGCACGCCGAGGTTGAACGCGCCGTCGACGGAGCCGGCTTCGGCGGCCTTGGAGAACCAGGGCTCGGCGCCGGATTCGTCGCCGCGCTGGAGCAGCATGACGGCGAGCGCGTTGCAGGCTTCGCGGTGGCCGGCGTACGCGGCGCGGCGGTACCACTGTTCGGCCTGGGTGTCGCGGCCGACGCCGGCGCACAGCAGGCCGAGGTTGAAGGCGCCGTTGTGGTCGCCGGCGTCGAGCGCGGCGCGGTACCAGCGTTCGGCGACGGCGTCCTCGCCGCGGCCGGCGTGCAGTGCGCCGAGTGCGTTGGCCGCCGCGGCGTCGCCGGCTTCGGCGGCCTCCTGCCACCATTCGGCGGCGGCGGTGGGGTCGCCGGCGTCGCGGAGCAGGAAGCCGAGCGCGCAGGCGGCGCGGGCTTCGCCGTTCTGTGCGGACTGCCGGTACCAGCGGGCGGCTTCGTCGAGGTCGCCGCGGGCTTCGAGGAGCACGCCGAGGCGCAGCGCGGCGCGGGGGTGGCTGCGGGCGGCGGCGGTGCGGTACCAGGTCTCGGCGGTGTCCTTGTCGCCGGCGGCTTCGCGCATCCGGGCGAGGCGGTAGGCGGCTTCGCGGTGGCCGGAGTCGGCGGCGGCCTTGAACCAGCGTTCGGCACGGACGTCGCGGCGGTGTTCCATCAGGTCGCCGAGGGCGTACGCGCCGAGCGGGTGGCCCTGTTCGGCGGCGAAGTGCAGCCAGTACTCGGCGGCCTCCTCCTCGCCCTGGTCGCGCAGTTGCAGGCCGAGGGCGTGGGCGGCGGGGGCGGAGCCGGCGACGGCGGCCTGCCGCCACCACTGGCCGGCTTCGGCGCGGTGGCCCTGCTGGTGGAGCAGGACGCCGAGGTTGTTGGCGGCGGCGCGCAGGCCCGCGGCGGCGGCGGTGCGCAGGTACGGTTCGGCGTCCTGGAGGTCGCCGCGGCGCAGCAGGAGGGCGCCGAGCTGGCTGGCGGCGCCGGGGTCGCCGGCGTCGGCGGAGCCGCGGTGACGGGCTTCGAGGGCGGCCTGTTCGCGGGCGGCGAGGGCAGTTTCGAAGCTGTCGGAGCCGTCGTCGCTCTCCAGCAGGTCACGGGCGGAGGCGGTGGCGACGACCTGGTCGGCGGTCAGGTGGACGAGGCTGTCGGGACCGTAGCCGGATGCGGCGAGGCCGCGGCCGGCGGTGTGGCGCTGTGCGGGCAGGCTGCCGCCCGGCCGGCGGGCGGGTCGGGCACCGGTGCCGGTGTCCGTGCTGCTGCTGGCCGTCGGTGGTTCTCCCGTTCCGTTCCTTCCGATGAGTTTCATGCCGACTCCAGCTCCCCCCGAGTGTCGCGGCATTCGCCCCCGGCCGTCGGCCCGGGACGGGTCCCCCAGGGGTCACGCCGGATCGGACGGCCCGTCAACGGCCGCGCCGCGTCCCCCTCGTGGTCCATCGTCGCATCACCCAGCAACCCTCGTACACCTGCTCCGTCCGTTTTGGCGGAGCGGGGCCGAAGCCCGGCGAGATTGCTTCAGCGCTTTGTCGATTTCCCGACACTGAGCCCCACAAACCCCGGCCACGCATCGTACCGGAGTCGATCAACACTCGATGCACACAAGGCCGAAGGCCCGGAGGGCGATTCCCTCCGGGCCTTCGTTCAAAGGATGGTGACGACAGGTCAGCCGACGGTGAAGTCGTCCGCCTGGTAGGCGCCCTGTCCGTACCAGCCGTGCACCCAGATGGTCACCGAGGTGACCGAGGCGCCGGTGGTGAACTTGGTGGACAGCTGCCCCCACGCGCTCCCGCCGGGCGTCCAGGTCGAACTGTCCGCCCCCGAGCCGGTGACGCCCAGGTAGGTGTAGTTGCCCTTCACCCACGCGGACAGCGTGTACGTGGTGTTCGGCTTGACCGTGACGGTCTGCTGGCACTGCGCGGTGTCACCGGCGCTGGTGTTGCCCTGCAGCGCGTACGAGCCGGTGTGGCCGCCGCTGACCACGGCGCCGCCGCTGCCCGCGCAGGTCCACGGGCTGAGCGCGCCGGACTCCAGGCCGGGGTTGGCGACGATCCCGCCGCCGGGCCCGCTCGGCGAGGAGGACGGGCTGCCCGACGGGCTGCCGGACGGCGAGCCGCTCGGCGACGAGGACGGCGAGCCGCTCGCGGAGGTGGAGGGCGACGGGCTGGTGCCGCCACTGCTGCTCGCGCTCGGCGACGGCGAGGTCGGCGGCGCGGGGCAGTTGGCGGCCGAGCCGTTGGTCGCCGTCACCAGCGGGTTCAGCAGCACCGCGTTCGGGTCGTCGTACAGCGAGAACACGAAGGAGCCGCCGAGCCCGTTGCAGTGCGCGTAGTCCATCTTGGCCTGGATGGACCTGGCGTTCTCGCCGGACCAGAAGTTGGTGCCGTCGTAGAAGTACGAGGCCTGCGAGGCCGGGTCCCAGTACGTGTAGTTCGCGTTGTCGACGACACCCAGCAGTTCCTTGTACATCCGCACGCCGGCGACGTTGCCGGAGTTCGGCGCACCCTGCGCGGGCCCGCTGGCCGGCTGGAACAGCCCGTGGTTGGCGCCGGCCGCCACGCCCGTCCAGCCGCGGTAGTACAGCGGGACGCCCATGTTCAGCTTGTTGGCCGGGAAGCCGCCGGGGATGCCGTACGAGGGGTCGCCGACCGTGTACGCCTTGATCGCCTCGTCGATGGAGTACTTGGCGTTGCCCGGCGGGATGTTGTTCGACGGGTCGTTCGGGTTCTGGTAGATCCCCGTCTGGTGGTTGGTCGGGCCCTGCGCCTCCCAGCCGCCGTGCATGTCGTACGTCATCGGGTCGGCGAAGGTCAGGTACTGGGCGATCTTGTCGGTCTCGACGTACTGGATCTTGTCCTGGCCGGCCGGCAGCGCGGCGCTCAGCGCGTAGCTCTTGCCGTCGGCGGTGCCCTGGGCGTTGAGCTGGCTGCGGAACTCGGCGAGCAGCGCGGTGAAGTTCTGCTTGTCGTTCGGCGAGGAGTGGTTGCCGGTGTGGCCGCCGCCGCCCGGGTACTCCCAGTCGATGTCGAAGCCGTCGAAGATGCCCTTGCCGGTGCCGGGGCCGCCGTAGCCGCCCTGGGCGGGCAGGTTGCCCTTGATGAACATGTCGACGCAGGAGGAGACGAACTTCTTGCGGGAGGCGTCGGTGGCGGCCGCGTCCGAGAAGTACTTGGAGTACGTCCAGCCGCCGATCGACATCAGCACCTTCAGCTTCGGGTACTTGGCCTTCAGCTCCTGGAGCTGGTGGAAGTTGCCGGCCAGCGGCTGGTTCCAGGTGTCGGTGGAGTTGTCGACGCTGTTGCCGTTGGCGAAGGTCTTCGCGTAGTCGGCGTAGTAGTCGCCCGCGCCGTCGCCGGCGTTCGGGTTGTTCTCGTCCTGGGAGGCCGCCGAGTTGGCCTCGAAGCAGGTCAGGTTGGCGGGGTCGATGTTGGCGAAGTCGTACAGCAGGTAGTCGAGCTTCCCGGCCATGCCGTTGGTGTCGACGTTCTTCAGGTAGTAGGCGTTCTGGTAGATCGACCACTGGTCGAAGTAGGCGACCTTCATCCCGCCGCTGGTGGCGGGGGCGCCGGTGGTGTTGGCCGGTCCGGCGGTCGCGTCGGGGGCTCCCAGCAGCGACATCGCCCCGGCGAGCAGGGTGGCGGCCGCCGCTGTGACGGCCCAGACCCTTCGGTTGTTGCGGTGCATGCGGATGTGCCTCTCCTGTCACGTGGGGATGCAGGAAACGCCGTCCGACACCCCGGTCGGGGAGAGCGGCAGACGGAAGCAGAACACGAACGATTCCCGTTGCGGGCATACGCGTTGCAGCACCACGAGGCGGGCGGTGGGGGCCGCCCGTCATGGGCATGACCCAGATTGGACTGGACCAGTGGGGGTGTCAATCGGGTCTGCACCAAGGAATGGCAAAGGCCCGGAGGCTGATGCCTCCGGGCCTTTCGCTACTGAGTAGCGGGGACAGGATTTGAACCTGCGACCTCTGGGTTATGAGCCCAGCGAGCTACCGAGCTGCTCCACCCCGCGTCGGTGAGATCACTCTAGCACGATCACGGGGTGCCGATGCGCCACCCCCGAGCAGCAATGACGAAGGCCCGGAGGCTGATGCCTCCGGGCCTTCGGCTACTGAGTAGCGGGGACAGGATTTGAACCTGCGACCTCTGGGTTATGAGCCCAGCGAGCTACCGAGCTGCTCCACCCCGCGTCGGTGAAACCACAGTAGCACGGTCGCGGAGTGGAACAGCAAATCGGTTCTCGCAGCTCAGCCGGTGGGCGACGGCGAACCGGACGGCGCCGGCGAGGCGCCGCCCGAGCCGGCCTTCGACTCCGCCGCCACCGCGGCGTCCAGCGCCTTCTGCAGCGCCTGCTGGGCCTGCCCGTACGCCGCCCAGTCGCCGCTCTTCA
Source organism: Kitasatospora sp. CB02891 (assembly GCF_002803145.1). Taxonomy (NCBI): domain Bacteria; kingdom Bacillati; phylum Actinomycetota; class Actinomycetes; order Kitasatosporales; family Streptomycetaceae; genus Kitasatospora; species Kitasatospora sp. CB02891. The sequence continues at coordinate 270,219 of NZ_NNBO01000010.1, forward strand.
GCGCGGCCTGGCCGTCGGTGAACGCCTTCTGGGCGTCCGCCAGGGCCTTGTCCAGCGCCGGGTTGACGCCCGGCGCGGGCGTGGTCGGCGTGGTCGGGGCGGGCGGCGTGGTGCTGCCCGGGTCGACGGGGGCGGTCGGGGTGGTGGCCCCGCCGGCCGCCGCGCCCAGCACCTTCGCCAGCGCCTTGTCCAGGGTGTCCTCCAGCGCCACGTTGCGGTCGCCGTACACCGCCAGCACCTTCTTCAGCACCGGCACCTTCGCACCGCGGGCCACCAGGTACACCGGCTCCACGTTGAGGATGCCGCCGCCGACCGGCAGCGTGAGCAGGTTGCCGTACACCAGGTCCGAGTCGCTGCCGCTGCGCAGCAGCGTCAGCTGGCGGGCCACCTCGGTGTCGGAGTTGAACTTCGCCTGGGTCAGCGCCGGGCCGAGCGCACCCGACTCGGACGTCATCCGCAGGATCCGCAGCTTGCCGTAGTCCTCCCCCGGATCGGCGTCCGCGGTCATGAACGCCGCCAGGTTCTTCCGGCCCGAGGGCACGAACGAGGTGGTCAGCGAGAAGTTGGCCTTCTTCGCGTCCGGCATCCGCAGCGTCAGGTAGTACGGCGGCTGCACCTCGTCGGCGTTGACGGTCGGGTCGACCGGCACCTCCCAGATGTCGGTGCCGTTGAAGAACGCCGTGGCGTCCGTCATGTGGTACATCCCGAGCAGGTCGCGCTGCACCTTGAACATGTCCTGCGGGTAGCGCAGGTGCGGCAGCAGCGTGTCCGGGATGTCCGCCTTCGGCTGGACCGTGCCCGGGAACGCCTTCATCCAGGTCTTCAGCACCGGGTCGGACTCGTCCCACTGGTACAGCGTCACCTCACCGGTGTACGCGTCGACCGTGGCCTTCACCGAGTTCCGGATGTAGTTGACCTCGTTGACGGCGCTCAAGGTGCGGCCTCGCTGGTCGGTCAGCGAGTCCTTGGTGGCGTCGCCGAGCACCGTCTTGGACGAGAACGGGAAGCCGTCGGAGGTGGTGTAGCCGTCCAGCACCCAGACCAGCCGGCCGTTCTCCACCACCGGGTACGGGTCGGCGTCGATCGACAGCCACGGCGCGACCTTCTCCACCCGCTCCTTCGGGGTGCGGTCGTAGAGGATCTTCGCGCCGTCCTTGATCGCCCCCGAGTAGAGGAGCTGCGGCTCGGCGAACTTCACCGCGTACGCGGCCCGGGTCAGCGGGTTGTCCAGCGAGACGCCGCTGCCGCCGGTGTACTGGTACGTCCGGTCGGGGTCGGAGTCCCGGGTGTAGTCGATCTCGTCCATGCCCGGTCCGACGACCGAGTACGTGCTGGACTTCTCGCCGTAATAGACCCGCTGCTGGTAGTCGCCCATCGCCCCGGTGGTCGGCAGCGACTGCTCGGTGTAGACCGGGTTGCCGTTGCCGTCCACCTGGTTGCCCTTGGCGGCGACCACGCCGTACCCGTGGGTGTACTTGAAGTGGTCGTTGATGAAGTTGTGCTGCTGAACGCCCGTCAGGTCCAGCTCGCGCACGCCCAGCACGGTGTCCTGGTCGCCGTACCGGTCCACGTCCAGGGTCTTCGGGAACGCGTAGTACTGCCGCAGCGCCTGGTTCTGCTGGAACGTCGGCGACACCACGTTCGGGTCCAGCAGCCGGATGTCCGCCACGGTCTGCGCGTCCAGCTTCAGCTTGTCCGAGTCCGGCGTGTCCTTCGGCGAGTACGGATCCACCTGCACGTCGGCGATCCCGTAGGCCTGCCGGGTCGCGTCGATGTTCTTCTGGATGTACGGCGTCTCCTTGGCCTGCTCGTTCGGCTTGACCTGGAACTGCTGCACGATCGCCGGGTACAGCCCGCCGACCAGCACCGCCGACAGCGCCATCAGCCCGAAGCCGATCAGCGCCGGCGCCCAGGTCCGCCGCACCGGCGTCAGGAAGAACAGCACCGCGCAGATGATCGCCACGAAGAACAGGATCGTCTTGGCCGGCAGGAACGCGTTCGCGTCCACGTACCGCAGACCGGTCCAGCCCCCGACGCCCTTGTACGACTCGCTCTTCACCGCCAGCGCGTACCGGTCCAGCCAGTACGCCACCGCCTTCAGCAGCACGAACACGCCCAGCAGCACGGCCAGATGACCCTGCGCCCCGGCACTCGCCCGACGGCCCGGCCCCTGCAGCCGAAGGCCGCCGTACAGGTAGTGCACCGCGGTCGCCGCCAGCAGCGACACGATCACCGCGCTGAACGCGAAGCCCAGCAGGAACTCGTACCACGGCAGTTCGAACGCGTAGAACGAGACGTCCAGGTGGAACTGGCTGTCCTTCTGCCCGAACGGCGTGCCGTTGATCCACAGCATCCAGGTCCGCCACTGCCCGCTCGCGGCCGCCCCGGCCGCCAGGCCGACCAGCAGCGACAGGCCGATCAGCAGCCACTTGCGGAACGGCGCCACGCCCATCCGGTAGCGGTCCAGGCTCTGCTGCTCCACCGACATCGCCGCCAGCGGCGGCCGCAGCCGGTACGCCAGCCACAGGTTGAACCCGACCACCAGCGCCATCAGCAGCCCGAACACCGCGAACAGGCCGATCTTCACGCCCAGTTGCGAGGTGAAGACGGAGCTGTACTTGACCGACCTGAACCACAGCCAGTCGGTCCACAGCCCGGCGAACATGACGAACAGCAGGAACAGCACCGCCAGCACGCCGACCGTCAGCAGCAGCACCTTCGCCCGGCGCGGGGGCGGCCCGACTCTCGCTCGGAAACCCGGATCGGACCGATCCGGCATCTGGAAGGTCAAGACGCCACCTCAGCTGTTGTTGTCGTTGGGGATGACAGTGCCGCGCCGTGGACGGGCGGAGACACCGGACTCCAGTGCAACTTAAACAGTCTTTACCGGAGTTCCCGGACACTGCGTCGGAGTTGGAGACGGCCCCCCCGAACATGTGAGGATGGCCCCATGTCCGACTCCCCTGACCTGACCAACGCCGCCTCCGGCATGCCCGCCGCCACCCCCCTCACCCGGGCCGCGCTGGAGATCGACGAGCACGCCGCGACCCTCGGCTGGGACAACCCCGCCCGCCTGTTCGCCCTGGTCGACAACGCCCAGATGCGCAAGGCCAACCCGCGGCTCGCCACGCAGCTCGGCCTGGACGAGAACCCGACCGGCCTCACCCCGGTCGAACAGGAGGAGATCCCCGCGGGCACCGAGCTCGACCGCTTCCTCGGCACCATCGCCTGGCCCGACGGCGTGGTCGGCTGCGCCCTGGTCGTCGAACGCCTGATGCTCCCGCCCGGCGCCGAGTCCTCCCGCCCGAAGAACGCCACCGAGCAGGAGATCAACGACTGGGTGGCCACCCACCCCCAGCGCCAGGAGGTCCGCATCACCGCCGCGGTCCTGCGCGACGGCGCCCGCGAGGTCGCCCTGCGCCTGCGCGAGAAGGACATCGCCCGCGAGGTCCTCACCGGCCCGGACCTGGTCCCCAACCTCACCCAGGCGCTGCTCGCGACGTTCCAGTAGGCGAAGGCCGGCGGGCGCGAAACCAGGGAGCGCACAGACGCTGTTCGCTGTCCGTGCTTCGCGCCTACCTGTTGCAGCTGGGCAGCGCCGCCTTGTCCCCGCTCCGGATGGAGTCGAGGGCCTTGACCGCCCCCGCCAGGTTGTCGACCTTGACCAGGGTCAGGCCCGAGGGCGTGCCCTTCGTCGCCTCCGAGCAGTTGTCGGCGGGGGTGAAGAAGTATTCGGCGCCCTTGTCGCGGGCGGCGATCAGCTTCATCTGGATGCCGCCGATCGGCCCGACCGTGCCGTCGTCGTCGATGGTGCCGGTGCCCGCCACGAACTTGCCGCCGGTGAGGTCGGTGGGGGTGAGCTTGTCGACGATGCCGAGCGCGAACATCAGGCCGGCGCTCGGGCCGCCGACGTCCTGCAGGCCGATGTCGATCTTGAACGGGTAGACGTGGTCGACGCCGGGCGTGATGCCGACGATGGCCCGGTCCTCGTCCGGGGCCTTGGCCGTGGTGATGGACACCTGCTCCTCGTCCGCCGGGTTCGGCGTCTGGCCGGCCTTGGCGTGCGGGACGACGGTGAAGACGGTCGTCTCGCCGGGCTTGTGCTTCGTCACCTGCTCGGCGACCTGGGTGCGGGTGGTGATCGGCACCCCGTCCACCGCGACGATCCGGTCGCCGGCGTGCAGCTTGCCCTCGGAGGGGGCCCCCGCGGTCACCGAGGAGACGATGATCTGCGTGGTGACCGGGATGTCCAGCTGCTTGAGGGCGGCGGTCTTCGCGCTGTCCTCGGAGGAGGCGAACTCCTCCGCGTTCTGCTGCTGGGCCTCCTGGTCGGTCTGGCCCTTCGGGTAGACGTTGTCGTGCGGCACCACCAGCACGTCGCCCCGCATCCAGCCGACGATCGCCGAGATCAGGCTTGGCTGGTAGTTCGCCCCGGTGACCTGGACCGTGGTCATGTTGAGGTGACCGCTGGTCGGGTAGGTCTCGCGCCCGGTGATGGTGATCACCGGGGTGCCGGTCTTGTCCTGCACGCCGAGGGTGTTGTACGTCGGCCCCGGGCTCATCTCGGTGAACGGCACCTTCATCAGGACCGAGGCACAGAGCAGGCCTATCAGCAGCAGGGTGGCGGCGAGCATCGTCGCCGATCGGCGTGGCATGGCACGACAGTACGGGAAGTCCGGGCCGCGATGCATCGCTCCGCGGCCCGCCGATGCGCCCCGCCGCCGCCTCCCACCGGGCTACTTGCCGCCGGTGCGTCCGTTGCCGGTGCTGCGTTCCATCGCGGCACGGAAGCGTTCGTGCTCGGCGAGCGAGGACGGGTCGGTGATGGAGCGCGGCGGTCGTGCCGCCCACCCCGCCCACACCGAGGCCAGCAGTCCGGCCACCAAAGGAATGATCAACCAGGCAAGCGCAGCCATCTTCGAACTCCCCACAGGCTCGTCATGCGTATCAGCAGATTAACCGCCTACCGGGGGAACGGCGCGTGCGGTGTCCGAGTTACGGGACGGCGTGGCGCACGCACCGTTCCGAGATACCCCCGAACGGGGAACGAGCGGGGCACGGAGCGGACACGGGCGGTCAGCAGGAGCCCGCACCGACCCATTCCTCCTCGCCGTCCGCGAAAACCTGGTGCTTCCAGATGGGCACCTCGTGTTTGAGGTCGTCGATCAGCCGCCGCGAGGCCGCGAACGCCTCGCCGCGGTGCGGGCAGGCGACCGCGACGATCACCGCGACGTCGCCGATCTCCAGCCGACCGGTGCGGTGCACCGCCGCCAGCGCCCGGACCGGGAAGTCCGCGCAGATCTTCTCCGCGATCCGGCGCAGCTCCCGCACGGCGGTCGGATGGGCGCTGTACTCCAGCGCCGTGACCGCCTTCCCGCCGTCGTGGTCGCGCACCGTGCCGACGAACAGCGTGGTGCCGCCCGCCGCGTCGTCGCCGACCGCGGCGTGCACCTCGTCCAGGGAGAGCGGCGTCCCGCGGACGTCGAGCAGCCGGATCGGGTCGTGGTTCTCGGACATGGCCCCCATCATCGCGCACCCGACGGCGGCGGCTGCCGAGATCCTCGCCCCGCAGGACCGACGGTCCGCGGGGCGAAGGGCGGCGGTCAGATCCGGCGGTGCTTGCGGGCCCGGCGGACCAGCGCCGCCGTGCCGATCAGCGCCACCGTGGCGCCGGCCGCGCCCAGGCTGGTGGCGGCCTCCTTGCCGCCCAGCCGGCGGCCGGCCACCGCGTGCTTGCCGGACACCTGGGCGAGCAGCTCGGCCAGCACCTCCTCGTTGGTGTGCTCGGGCCGCCAGCCCGCCTCGTGCAGCCGGCTGCCGGAGACCACCCACGGGTACATGGTGTAGGCGAGGTCGCCGGCCGGGGCCGGGGTCAGGCCGAGGCGGTGCAGGCGGGCGGCGGTGCCCAGGGCCAGTGCGGCGGGCAGTTCCATCCGGCGGATCCCGGACAGCTCCTCCACGTCCTCCTGCTCCAGCCAGCCGTCGCAGCCGACCGTCACCTCGCCCTCGACCAGGCCGAGCGCCGCGTACTCCAGCGCCGAGGTCAGGTCGTCCAGGTGGCAGAACTGCCAGCACGGACGGGAGCCGGCCACCACCAGCAGGCGCGGGGCCTCGAAGTGGCGGGTCAGCACGGTGTCGATGCCCGGGCCGACCACCACGGCCGGGCGCAGCACGGTGATCTGCAGCCCGGGGTGGGCGCGCGGGGCGCGGCGGGCCAGGCGTTCGATCTCCAGCAGGTCGCCGACCAGCGAGGCCTCCTCGGTGGCCCGCAGCTCGGAGTCCTCGGCGAGCGGGACCTCGTTGTCGGCCAGTGCCCCGTAGACCATCGCGGAGGTGCACAGCACCACCCGGTGCACGCCGGCCGCCGCGGCGGCGGTCAGCACGGTCTGCGCGCCGCGCACGTTGTAGGCGCTGCGGGTGCGCGGGTCGGACTCCATGCCGAGGTCCATCGCGAGGTGCACCACCACGTCCACGCCGGCCAGCCGTTCGGCCACCGCCGGGTCGCGGACGTCCAGCACCCGCCAGTGCACGCCGGGGACCTCGCCGCGGCGGTCGTCCACGGCGAGCACCCGGCGCACGTGCGGGGACGCCACCAGGCGTTGGGCGACGCGTTCGCCGAGCACCCCCGCCGCGCCGGTGACGGCCACGGTGAGGGGCTTGCCGCCGTAGGCTGGAGACGGCGAACCGGCGTCGGCCGGCGCGTCCTCGCCCTCGGTCAGCCCAGAGCGAACGTCCGAAGGCGGGGAACTCACCGGCCATCCTCCACGGTTAGCTTAAGTGCGTACGTACGAGTGTCACGCACTGTCCATCCTGCCCGAGGCTCAGCCCCCGCGGTGCACCCGGCGCGGTCGGCCGCGAGACCATTGAAACCGCCCGGAGCCTCCGGGCAGCAGAATTTCCCGCCACACCACCCGCGTGACGGCCGATCAGATCGAGGACCCCGTGAGCGACCTCCCCTTCGGATTCGGCGTTCCCCCCGAGGAGCCCGAGGACGGCAAGAACAAGGGCAAGAAGGACGGCGAGCAGGGCGACTCGACCCCGCAGCAGCCGTTCGGCTTCGGCAACGGAAACCCGTTCGGGGCGCTGTTCGGCATGGGCGGCGCCGGCGGGGCGGGCGGCGACAACCCGTTCGCCGCGATGATGGGCGGCTTCAACCCCAACGACCTGGGCGCGGCGTTCCAGCAGCTCGGGCAGATGCTCTCGTTCGAGGGCGGCCCGGTGAACTGGGAGCTGGCCAAGAACATCGCCCGGCAGACCGTGGTCGCCGAGCAGCCCGAGGGGAAGACCAAGGACCGCTCGGTGGGCGCCGCCGAGCGCACCGCCGTCGTCGAGGCGGTCCGGCTGGCCGACCTGTGGCTGGACTCGGCGACCGAGTTCCCGTCCACCTCCTCCACGGCGGTGGCGTGGAGCCGCGCCGAGTGGATCGAGGCCACCCTGCCGGTCTGGAAGGACCTGGCGGACCCGGTCGCGGAGCGGGTCGGCAACGCCATGGGCGGCGTGCTGCCCGAGGAGATGCAGGCCATGGCCGGGCCGCTGATGGGCATGATGCGCTCCATGGGCGGCGCCATGTTCGGCACCCAGATCGGACAGGCGCTCGGCGCGCTGGCCGCCGAGGTGCTCGGCTCCACCGACGTCGGCCTGCCGCTCGCCCCCGCCGGGAAGGCCGCGCTGCTGCCGCAGAACATCGCCGAGTTCGGCGAGGGGCTGAACGTGCCCGCCGAGGAGGTCCGGCTCTACCTGGCCCTGCGCGAGGCCGCCCACCAGCGGCTGTTCGCCCACGTGCCGTGGCTGCGGGCGCACCTGTTCGGCGCGGTCGAGGCGTACGCGCGCGGCATCAAGGTCGACACCTCGCGGATGGAGGAGCTGGTCGGCCAGCTCGACCCGAGCAACCCCGAGGCCCTCCAGGACGCGCTGGCCGGCGGCCTGCTGCAGCCCGAGGACACCCCCGAGCAGAAGGCCGCGCTGGCCCGGCTGGAGACCGCGCTGGCCCTGGTCGAGGGCTGGGTCGACGCCGTGGTGCACGCCGCCGCCACCCCGCACCTGCCGCACGCCGCCGCGCTGCGCGAGACGCTCCGCCGCCGCCGCGCCACCGGCGGCCCCGCCGAGCAGACCTTCGCCACCCTGGTCGGCCTGGAGCTGCGCCCCCGCCGCCTGCGCGACGCCTCCCGCCTGTGGGCCTCGCTCGCCGACGCCCGCGGCGTCGAGGGCCGCGACGCGCTGTGGAGCCACCCCGACATGCTGCCCACCGCCGCCGACCTGGACGACCCGGACGGCTTCGTGCACCGCGACACCACCGCCGAGACCGAGGGCGGCTTCGACTTCGACGCGCTGAACAAGCTGCTCGGCGAGGCCGCCGGCGGCGGCACCGGCACCGGCACCGGGAAGCCCGACCTGACCAAGGACGACACCGGTTCCGCCCCCGGCGAGGACGCCCCCGGCAAGGACGGCTCCGAGGACGGCCGGGAGGGCGACGCCAAGTGACGTCGCTGCACACCGACGCCGTCCGCGCACTGACCGACTGGCAGCCCGACGGGAACGGCCAGCAGGAGCTGCGCCGCGACTACCTGGCGCACCTGGCGGCCCACCCCGACGGCCTGTGGCGGGCCTGCCTGCCCGGCCACATCACCGCCAGCGCGCTGGTGGTCGACCCGGCCGAGGGGCGGGTGCTGCTGACGCTCCACCCCAAGGTCGGGATGTGGCTGCAGATGGGCGGCCACTGCGAACCCGGCGACGAGACGCTGGCCGCGGCGGCGCTGCGCGAGGCGGTCGAGGAGTCCGGCATCGCCGGGCTGGAGCTGCTCGCGGTCGACGGCCGCACCGCGCCGGTGAAGCTGGACCGCCACCACGTGCGCTGCCTGGGCAAGGACAAGCCGGAGAACATCCACCTGGACGTGCAGTACGTCGCCGTCGCCCCGGCCGGGGCGCGCGAGTTGATCAGCGAGGAGTCGCTGGACCTGCGCTGGTTCGGCTGGGAGCAGCTGCCCGCCGACACCGACCACTCGGTGCGCGACCTGGTGGCGCGGGCCCGGGCGCTGGTCTGAGACCACGCGCTCCCGACCCCTGCGGGGCCCGACGGGCCCGGCAGGGGTCGTCGCGCGTCCGGCGGGGGTCTTCGCGTCCGGCCGGAGTCGACGTCCGGCGGCGGTCAGGTGTTCCGGGCGCCGGGGATGTGCGGCAGTCGGGCGGCGGAGGCGACGCCCTCCAGGTAGCCGCGGGCCCGCTCGGTGCGCGGGTAGGCGTCCAGCAGCGCCCAGAACCGGGGGCCGTGGTCGGGCACAAGCAGGTGCGCGAGCTCGTGCAGCAGCACGTAGTCCACCACGTACTCGGGCATGCCCTGCAGGCGGTGGGAGAGCCGGATGGTGCGCTCGCTGGGGGTGCACGAGCCCCAGCGGGAGTTCTGGTTGGTCACCCAGCGGACCTGCTCGGGCTCGGCGCGGCCGCCCAGGTACAGCCGGGACAGTTCGGCGGCCCGGGCCTGCAGGGCCTCGTCGCCGAGCACCCGGCGCTTCTCCTGCGCGGCCAGTTTGTCGAGCATCTGCGCCACCCAGCGCTGCTCCTCGGCGTGCGACATCCGGGCCGGGATCAGCACCACCGTGCGGTCGCCCTCGCGGTAGGCGGAGACGGTGCGGCTGCGGCGGGCGCTGCGGCGGACCTCGACCTTGCTGCGGTCGAGGCCCCGCTCGGGGCCCCGGGCCCGTTCGGCCTCGGTGCTGGCATGCGCGCCGGGCGCCGCGACCGTGGATCCGGAGGCGGCCCGGGCACGCCGACGCGACGCCGACCGATGGGAGTCCCGTTCGGCTGCCATGGCACAGGACGTTACCCCGTCGCCACGACAGAAGTCCGGCACCGAAGCGGCGCGGCCCCCGGTACCACCCGGGTGCGTTATCCACAGGCTGTGCACGGTGATGACCCGATAGTCGGCCCGGGCCTGTGGACAACGCGCTTCCCGGTAGGGGAAGTCGGGGGCAAGCTGCGGTCACCAGTTGATCCGACGCCCCGACCGGAGCCTTCGACCGGGACGCCGGAGACCGACGCTTGGAGGACCGACATGCGCCCCGTGATCAAGCCCGCCCTGTCCCGGCTCTGGCGGGAGAAGCAGACCCTGCAGTTCGGCACCGTCCGACGGCACGCCCGGCTGATCGAGGGCGTCGACCGCAGGCTCGCCCTGTTCCTGGAGCTCATCGACGGCACCCGGGACGGCCCCTCGGTGGTCACCGCCGGGCAGCGGCTCGGCCTGAGCGCCGAGTACTGCCAGGGCATGCTCGACTCGCTCGCCCACAGCGAGCTGCTGGACGACGCCAAGGCCCTGCACGACGTGCTGGAGCTGTACCCGGCGGCCCGCGGCGAGCTGCTCGGCCCCGAGCTCTCCTCGCTGTCCCTGGTGCACCCCGCGCCCGGCGAGGCCGCCGCCGTGCTGCGCGGCCGGGCCCGGGCCCGGGTCGAGGTGCGCGGCGCCGGGCGGGTCGGCGCGGCCGTCGGCACCGCGCTGGCCGCCGGCGGCATCGGCGAGGTCGCGGTGCTCGACCGCGGCAGGGTCGCCGCCCGGGACTGCGCACCCGGCGGCTTCCCGCCCTCCGACATCGGGCGCCTGCGCGCCACCGCCGCCCGCGAGTTGGTGCACCGCGCCACCGGCGCCCCGGTCGGCGAGCGGTACCGGCGGCCGCCCGCCACGCCCCCGCTGCCCACCCTGGTGGTGCTCGCCCCGAGGGACGGCTCCGCCGCGTACACCGGTGCCGCCGTCGACGCCCAGGAGCTGATGCGGGCCGGCATCCCGCACCTGTACACCGGGGTGCTCGAACACCTCGGCGTGGTCGGCCCGTTGGTCGTCCCGGGCGCCTCCGCCTGCGGCAGCTGCGCCACGCTGGCCCGGCGGGACCAGGACGAGGCCTGGCCCCGGCTGCTCGCCCAGCTGATCGACGAGGGCCCCGGCCGGCCCCGCGCCCCGGCCTGCGACGGCGCGGTCGCGGCCTCGGTCGCCGGGCTCGCCGCGCTGCACGTCCAGCTGTACCTGGACGGGGTTCTGCCGCCGAGTGTGGACGGCTGGTGCGAACTGTCCGCCGCCGACGGCATGGTGCGCCGGCTGCGGCTGCGCAGCCACCCCGACTGCGGTTGCCTGTGGCAGTCCGGCACGCCCCGCCAAACGGGCACAATGGCCTAGGACATGCCTTCGGGTCCGTCCGGCGAAACCCCGCCGATCCATCCGCACGCCCTGCCCGGTGCACCGCCTCCGGAGCGCGCGGGTCCCGGCGGGGAAGGGCGCCGGGCGGCCCCCGGGAGTCCGCGCACCACCGCCGGCGGGGGCCGCCGGTCGGTCCGGCTGATCTGGAGGTCCGGTGAGCGATCTACCGCGCAAGGCAGTGACCGGCACGGCGCGACCGGTCGCCCGCCCGCGCCCGACCGCGGCCTCGCGGCGTGCGACGACGGCGGGTCGGGCAACGGCCGGCCGGGCAACGGCCGGCCGGGCAACGGCGGCCGACGCCGCCGTCCGCTCGGCCCGGACGGAGGTGGCCGATGTCTGAGATGCCGCGCAAGGCGGTCTCCCGGACGGCCCGACTGGCCGCCCTGCCGCTGAGCTTCGCCGGTCGCGCCACGCTGGGCCTGGGCAAGCGGCTCGGCGGACGGCCGGCGGAGGAGGTCGCGGCCGAGCTGCAGGCCCAGACCGCCGAGCAACTCTTCGCCACGCTCGGCAAGTTGAAGGGAGGGGCGATGAAGTTCGGGCAGGCCATGTCGGTCTTCGAATCGGCCCTCCCGGAGGACGTGGCGGGCCCCTACCGGGCCGCGCTGACCAAGCTCCAGGACTCCGCCCCGGCGATGCCGACCCGCACCGTGCACTCCGTGCTGGCGTCCGACCTGGGCGACGACTGGGCGGCCAACTTCCGCTCCTTCTCCGACCAGCCGTCCGCCGCCGCCTCCATCGGCCAGGTGCACCGCGCCGTCTGGCAGGACGGCCGGGACGTCGCGGTCAAGATCCAGTACCCGGGCGCGGGCGAGGCCCTGCTCAGCGACCTCGGCCAACTCGCCCGGCTGGCCAGGATGCTGGGCCCGCTGATCCCCGGGGTGGACATCAAGCCGCTGATCGCCGAGCTCCGCGAGCGGGTCACCGAGGAGCTCGACTACCGGCTGGAGGCCGAGTCGCAGCAGCTGCACGCCCAGGAGTTCGCCGACGACGCCGACATCCGGGTGCCCCGGGTGGTCTCCCAGTCCGGGCGGGTACTGGTCACCGAGTGGCTGGACGGCAAGCCGCTCTCCCAGGTCATCTCCGACGGCACCCGGACGGAGCGCGACCGGGCCGGGCAGCTGCTCGCCCGCTTCCTGTTCGCCGGCCCGGCCCGCACCGGCCTGCTGCACGCGGACCCGCACCCCGGCAACTTCCGACTCGTCAAGACCGGCCGGGCCGCCTCCAGTTGGCAGCTCGGCGTGCTCGACTTCGGCACCGTCGACCGCCTCCCCGGCGGCCTGCCCCGCCCGATCGGCACCTCCCTGCGGCTCGCCCTGGCGGGCGACGCCGGCGCCGTCTACGAGCTGCTCAAGCAGGAGGGCTTCGTCCGCCCCACCATCTCGCTCGACCCGGACGCGGTGCTCGACTACCTGGTGCCGATCATCGAACCCACCCGCGCCGAGCAGTTCACCTTCAGCCGCGAGTGGATGCGCACCCAGGCCGCCCGGATCGCCGACCCGCGCTCCCCCGCCTACAACCTCGGCAAGCAGCTCAACCTCCCGCCCTCCTACCTGCTGATCCACCGGGTCACCCTCTCCACCATCGGCGTGCTCTGCCAGCTCGGCGCGACCGTCCGTCTGCACGACGAGCTCCTCCGCTGGCTGCCCGGCTTCGCCGAGGACGAGGGCGCCCGGTGAGCTACTGAAGGGGGCGGTGCGGGTGACGCGGGGCGTCCGCACCGGGAACAGCCGTTCCCGGTGCGGTTCCTGGTGGTCAGGGAGGGTGAGGCCGGCCGCCGGTCAGGGGCGTTCGCTCGGCAGCGGCCCCGCGGTGGGCCAGGCGGTGCGGGCGCGGGTAGCGAGGGTCGCGCAGAACCGGCCGAAGACCGGGAGGGCGGTGTCCGCGTCGGCGAGCGCGGCCACGGCCCGGAGGCGGTGCAGCACGCGGCGGCGGGCGGTGGCGTTGCCCCAGGTCCAGTCCGCGTGCTGCATGCGGGCGAGCTGGTCGGCGGTGCCCCGTTGGGCCTTCGGGACGAGGGCGTCGCCGCGCAGCAGCCAGCCCACGCAGGCGTCGGCGAGGTCGGCGGGGGTGGGGGCGGCGGTGCCGGTGGCGGCACGCCAGGCGGCCCGGTAGGCCGCCTCGGCGTCGGCCAGCACGGCGGCAGGCGCGGCGGTGGAGCACCAGCAGGTGGGGAAGCCGATCCGCAGGTAGGCGAATTCGGCCGCGCCCGGGCCGAGCGAGGACTGCTCGAAGTCGACGAACCGGACGCCGTCCGCGGTGTGCAGGTCGTTGCCGGGGCAGGGGTCGCCGTGCAGCAGGGCGTGCCGGACGGGGACGGCCGACAGCCGGGCGAGCAGCGCCTCGGCCTCGGCGCGGGCGCCGGGCGGGGCGGGGACGTCGAGGGTGCGGGCCAGCGCCAGGAAGCAGCCGAGGTCGCGCCCGGTCGGGCCGGTCCAGGCGGGTATGTCGGTGGCGGGCGCCGTCCCGGCGAGGTCGTCGAGGTCGGCGGGGGCGCTCGCGTGCAGCCCGGCCAGCGCGGTGGCGTAGTCGACCTGCCAGTCCGGGCCGGGGGTGCGGTCCGCCACGCGTTCCAGCACCAGCATGCGGGCCGCCGGGTCGGCGCCGAGCAGCGCGGGCACCACGGGGCGGCCGGTGCGGCCGGCCCTCCTGGCGGCGAGGCCCAGCGCGGCCGCCTCGCGGGCGAAGCGGTCGTCGGCCCCGGGCGAGTCGACCAGTTGCTTCACCACCACCTGGGTGCCGGAGAGTTCGGCCCGCCAGACCCGGGAGCGCGGGCTGCTGACCAGGCGGCGGACCTTGCGCGGCCGGCCGAGTTCGGCGCGCAGCCGCTCGCCGAGCGGGAGAGAGGACCACATGCGGGTCATCCTTCCACGACCCGTTCGACCCTCGAACGCCAGTGCCGACCCCCGAAGTTGGGCGGCATGGATCCGCCGGGAGCGGGCAGGCGTGGCCCGGGGCCGGAAGCCCGGTCCGGCGGCGGCCGGACCGGAACGCGCCGATGGCCGGCTCCCCGGCGGGGAGTCGGCCATCGGCGTTCAGGGGTGTGTCACCGGCGTGGGCGCGGGGCCGGCCGGCGGGGGTGGAGCATCCGTCACATCAGGGCGACGGCAAGGGCCTTGCGGGCGCGCAGGGAGGCCTGCTCGGCCTTGCGACGCAGTCGCGTCGCGCGCATCACCCGCAGGCCGAGGCGTTGTTCCTCGGCCTCGTGGAGGCGTTCCTGCATATGCGCACGGGCCAGGGATTCTTGGAGGAGATTCATCTCGAGGGTCCTGTTCTGGATCTGAAGTTCGGTGGTCTGCTCGGAGCGGACGGTCGGATCGATGCCGGCGGGGTTCATGTGGTGGTCCTGCTCGTGGTGCGTAGTCGGGAAGGGACGGGAGAGTTCGGCGTCGGCCTTGGCGGCCGCGAGGCGTACCGAGTCGCGCAGGGCGGTGTCCAGCGGGGGCTGCTCTCCCCGGCGGACGGCTGCGCCTTCGGTGCGATTCCTGGCTGCGGGGTTCACGCCATGACCTCGGTCTTGCGCGGGCGGCCACGGGGACGCTTGCGGGCGACGACGACGCCCTGGACGAAGAGCTCGCCACCCCAGACGCCCCAGGGCTCGCGGCGCTCCAGCGCACCGGTGAGACAGGCGGCCTTGACGGGGCAGGTGCCACACAGCGACTTGGCGTACTCGACGTCGGCGGGCGTCTCCGCGAAGAAGACCTCCGGGTCGAAGGCCCGGCACGGAATGGGGAGCCCGAGCGAGTCAGCCTCGTCGATGGCGGTGAGCTGCATGAGTGTTACCTCCGGGGGGTCGGCCTGGTCGGCCTTGATGGTCTTGTCGGGTACGGACGGGAGGGGCGGCGGCGTGATGACCGTGGACACTGTGGTCTTCCTCGTCTTCTTGGTGGATCCGGCCGACTCGTTGTGCGAGTTCGGCCGGAGGCCCCGTGGGGCCTGGGTGGGTCGTGCGTACCGGACAAAACAGAAGGGCCGCGGAACCCGGTTGCTGGGTTTCCGCGGCCCTGGAGGCACCGCCCTGACGGGTTGCGTCAGGGTCGTTCGCTCCAGGGTCCAGGCCCGCGGAAAGCCTGCTTCCGGACGGCTGCGGCGCCGTCAACGGCGGCCGCGGCCAGAATGATCTGCTGCTCCTGCTCGACTCCGGCACCGACGACGGCCGCATAGCGCCCATGGGCTGCTTCTGCTGCTACTGCCTTCGGTGCCTTGGTCGGTCGCTCATCGGACAGCGAGACGCCGTCGACGAACATCGCCCAGTCACGGGACGTACCCGCCTCGACACGGGTGCCCTCAGCATTGCCACGACCACTGACAAGGCAGTGCTCGGCAACCAGCAGGACTCCGGCGTTGCCGCCGGCCACGTCGAGACCCAGACCCGGCACGAGGACGCGCGTGGGCATGGCGAGGGTGGACATCGGGTCGGTCATTTTGGTGATCGTCTTCGTCGACACTGAACTCGCCTCCTCTCGGCGTCTCGCGGTGCCCAGTCCCCCGGGCTCCGATATCTGGTTGATGGTCAGCGCACGCAGAAACAAGCCCTCTGCGAGCGTTGCGGTCTCGTCCCCTTGACCGCTCCGGCAGGCTATTGCGCCGTACATGCGGCGCGCAAACTATTTTTCCGGCGAGTTCTCCGGTGAGTTCTCGGCCTGCTCGGCGGCCTCGTCCCCGGGTGAGTCCTGCGCCTGCTCCCCGTCGGGCTCCCCCACGAGCTCCGGACTCTCCCCCGCACACAACAAGAGCACGTCCGCGCCGTACTTGTCCAGCTTCATGGCGCCCACTCCGGAGATCCGGGAGAGCTCCGCGACGCTGCTCGGCACGTCCTCCGCGATGGCCGTCAGGGTGGCGTCGGTGAACACCACGTAGGCCGGGACGCTCTGCTCCTTGGCGCGGGCCGAGCGCCACTCGCGCAGCCGCTCGAACAGCGCCTCGTCCATCGTGGACGGGCAGCCCTCGCAGCGGCGGAGCTTGCGCTCGACGGCGTCGGTCAGGGTGCGGTCGCAGACCCGGCACTTGACCGGGCCGCGCACTCGGCGCGCGGCCGAACGCTCCGCGCCGGGCTCGACGCCCCCGCGCCCGCCGCGGGTGCGCGTGCCGGGGCCGGACGAGCCGGGGCGCAGGCCGTCCAGGAAGCGGGTGGGCTTGCGGGAGGCGCGGCCGCCCGGCGAGCGGGACAGCGACCAGGAGAGGGTGAGGAAGCGCCGGGCCCGGGTGACCCCGACGTACAGCAGGCGGCGCTCCTCCTCGACCTGTTCGTCGGTCTTGGCGTAGATGATCGGCAGCGTGCCCTCGCTCAGGCCGACCAGGAACACCGCGTCCCACTCCAGGCCCTTGGCGGCGTGCAGCGAGGCCAGCGTGACGCCCTCGACGGCGGGGGCGTGCTGGGCGGCGGCCCGGGCGTCGAGCTCGGCGACGTACGCCGCGAGGTCGGCGCGCTCACCGGCGGCGGCGCGGGCGGCCTCGAACTCCTCGGCGAGCCGGACCAGCGCGTTCAGCGACTCCCAGCGCTCGCGGACCGCGCCGGAGCCGGCCGGGGCGGTGGCGGAGAAGCCGCGGGTGGCGAGCACCGCGCGGACCTGGGCGGCGAGGTCGGGCGCGCCGGCGGTGAGCGGGTCGTCGGCGGCCCGGGCGGCGCCCTTGAGCAGCACCCCGGCCTCCCGGACCTCGGGCCGCTCGAAGAACCGCTCGGCGCCCTTGAGCTGGTAGGAGATGCCGAGGTCGGCGAGCGCCTGCTCGTACACCTCGGACTGGCTGTTGGTGCGGAACAGCACGGCGATCTCGCTGGCCCGCACGCCGGTGCCGAGCAGGTCGCGGATCAGCCGCGCGGTGGACTCGGCCTCGGTCGGCTCGTCCTGGTACTCGCGGTAGACCGGCTCGGGGCCGGCCTCGCGCTGGGAGATCAGCTCCAGCCGGTGCTGGGCGGCCTGGCCGCGGGCCTGCGAGAGCAGCCCGTTGGCCAGGTGCACGACCTGCGGGGTGGAGCGGTAGTCGCGCACCAGCTTGACCACCGTCGCCGCGGGGTGGCGCTGGCGGAAGTTCAGCAGGTAGTCGGGGGTGGCGCCGGTGAAGGAGTAGATGGTCTGGCTGGCGTCGCCGACCACGCAGAGGCTGGCGCCGCCGTCGCCGCCCGTCCACTGCTCCAGCAGGCGCTGCTGGAGCGGGGAGACGTCCTGGTACTCGTCGACGGTGAAGTGGCGGTACTGGGAGCGGACCTGGGCGGCGATCTCCGGCCGGTCCTCCAGGATGGCGGCGGTGAGCAGCAGCACGTCCTCGAAGTCGATCAGGCCGCGCTGGCGCTTGGTCTCCTCGTAGGCGGCGTAGACCCGGGCGATCTCGGCCGGGTCGCGCGGGGCCTCGCGGGCGGACTTGGCGACCGCGGCCGGGTAGTCGTCGGGGACGACCTGGGTGACCTTGGCCCACTCGACCTCGGCGGTCAGGTCGCGCAGTTCGGTGCGCTGGACGCGCAGGCCGCTGCGGCCGGCCGCCTCGGCGACCAGCTGGACCTTGCGCTCCAGCAGCCGGGGCACGTCGCCGCCGATGGCGCGCGGCCAGAAGTACTGGAGCTGGCGCAGCGCGGCGGAGTGGAAGGTGCGGGCCTGGACGCCCTCGGCGCCGAGCTGGCGCAGCCGGCCGCGCATCTCGCCGGCGGCGCGGGCGGTGAAGGTGACGGCGAGGACCTGCGCGGGGTGGTAGACGCCGCTGCGCACGCCGTAGGCGATCCGGTGGGTGATGGCCCGGGTCTTGCCGGTGCCGGCGCCGGCCAGCACGCAGACCGGGCCGTGCAGGGCGGTGGCCACGGCGCGCTGTTCGGGGTCGAGTCCGGCCAGCACGGCGTCCGCTCCGAGGGGGGCGAAGCCGTCGGGGCCGTGCTGCTGGCTGGGGCCGCCGAGGCCGGGGAGGTCATCCTGCATGCCTTCCATCCTCGCAGGCGCGCCGGACAGTCCGGACGGTGTTGTCCACAGCCCGGCCAGGATGATCGGATCGTCCCACTGTTGTCCGTCCCGGAATGGCGGCGGCCCTTCGGACGTTTGATCCGTGGGCTGCCCGCCCAGTCCGTCGACCGAAGGAGTCCCTCACCATGTCCGGCACCGTCACGATGTACAGCACGACCTGGTGCGGCTACTGCAACCGCCTCAAGAGCCAGCTGGACCGCGAGGGCATCGCCTACACCGAGATCAACATCGAGCAGGACCCGTCCTCGGCGTCCTACGTGGAGTCGGTGAACGACGGCAACCAGACGGTGCCGACGGTCGTCGTGGTCGGCGCCTCCGGCGAGCAGAGCGTGATGACCAACCCGAGCCTGCGCCAGGTCCAGGCCGCGCTGGTCTGACCACCCGAGGGACGGCCCGGCGGCCGGGCCCCGCTCCGACTCAGTCGGCCGGGGCCCGGTCGCCGAGCTCGTAGAGCAGCCGGGCCCGGTCGGCGGCGTAGCGGGTCTCCACCACCCGGATCGGGCCGCGCCGGTCGCGGGTGACGCGGGTGTTGACCAGCAGCGGCACGCCCGGGCCGAGTTCGAACCAGGCGGCTTCGGCGGGGTCGGGCATCCGGGCGGTGAGGTGGTCGGTGGCGGCGGTCTCGGTGCGGCCGAGGTCGGCCAGCGTCCGCTCGTCGCCGCCGGGGGCGGGCAGGTCCTCCATCAGCGCGGTGCCGGCGGCCAGTCCGGGCCGGTAGTGGCTGTCCTCGATGGCGTACGGCTCCCGGGCGACGCGGCAGAGCTGACGGCGCATCATGACGCTGTCCTCGGGCCGGAGGCCGAGCCAGTCGGCGATGTCGCGGCGGGCCCGGACGGCCCACACCTCGTACTCGAAGCTGAGGTCCACCCCGGCCGCGCGGGCCTCGGCGGCGTACTCCGCGCCGCCCATCGGCAGGGCGCCGCGGCGGTGCGGCCGGGTGTAGACCCGGTGGTCGTACCGGGAGCGCCGGCGCAGGTAGGTGCCCTTGCCCTGGACGCGCACCACCCGGCCCTCGTTGACCAGGACGTCGACGGCGAGGCGGACGGTGTTGCGAGCCACCCCGTACTGCTGTTCCAGGTCGCTCTCGACGGGGAGCCGGCCGTCGCCGTCCCACTCGCCGGAGTCGATGCGGTGGCGAAGGTCGGCGGCGAGGCGCTGGTACTTGGGCGGGGTCGCGGCGGCGCGGGGATTCGTCACGCGAGCGAATGTAGTCAGGCCGTTTGTGGCATTTCAGCGGAACCCGGCAACACCGGCCGGGGCGCTGTTCGGAACACCCCGGCGATTCCGCCCCACCGGATTCGAACACTTCCGGTCGGCGGAGCGGGACCCGGCGGGTCGGCCGGGTCGGCCGGTAGCACCGCAGGGGCGCGCGGAATGCTCCGCGCGCCCCTGCGGTGACCGTTCCCTCACCAGCGGGCGGCCGCCGGCAGCGGTTCGCCGTACCAGATCTCGACCAGGTGCCGGGCGATCGAGATGCCGGACGGCGGCAGGATCTCGCCGGCCGCCATGCCCGCCCGCAGTTCCTCCCGGGTGAACCAGCGGGCCTCGGACAGCTCCTCGCCGTCCACGGTGATCCCGGTGCCGTCCGGGTGGGCCCGGCCGAGGAAGCCCAGCATCAGGCTGGACGGGAACGGCCAGGGCTGGCTGGCCACGTACTCGACCTCGGCGACCCGGACGCCGGCCTCCTCGAACACCTCGCGGCCGACCGCCTGCTCGATCGACTCGCCGGGCTCGACGAACCCGGCCAGCGTGGACCAGCGGCCCTCCGGCCAGAGCGCCTGACGGCCCAGCAGGCAGCGGTCCTCGCCGTCGGTGATCAGCATGATCACCGCCGGGTCGGTGCGCGGGTAGTGCTCGGCCGCACAGGAGGTGCAGCGGCGCAGGTGGCCGGCCCCGGCCTTCTCGGTGCGGTGGCCGCACCGGGAGCAGAAGGTGTGCAGCCGGTGCCAGTGCTCCAGGGCGACGGCGTGCACCAGCAGCCCCGCGTCCCGGTCGGAGAGCGAGCCGCCGACCTCCCGCAGCCCGGCCGGGCGGGCGTCGCCGTCCAGTCGGCCGGGCAGCGACTCGCAGTCCAGCGCGAAGTGGTGGACGCCGTCGTCGTCGGTGCCCAGGAAGTACCGGTCGCCGCTCTGCGGGGCCTCGAAGGAGGGCAGCAGCACCAGTTCGGTGCCGCTGCCGGTGTCCACCACGAACGCCTCCCCGCCGGCGATCGGCAGCACCTTGGTGGTGGGGTGGCTCCAGGCCGCGGCCAGCCACGGCTCGTCCAGCCGGCGGTGCGCCGCCCGGTCCACCCCCGCGTGGGCCAGCGCGAGGTGCTTCGTGTCAGGGGCGCTGCTCAAACTCGTCCATCCCCGTTCGCTTCGGTAGGGCAGGTGCGGCAGGTGCGGTGTCGGTTCGGGACGGGCGCTCACGGCCGGAAGTTCTCCGCGAGGTCGCCCCACAGGTACGCGGAGGTCTCGACGCCCTTGCGGAGCAGGTCGAGCTCCACCTTCTCGTTGATGGAGTGCCAGCCGTCCGAGGGCACCGAGATGCCCAGGAACAGCACCGGCGCGCCCAGCACGTCCTGCAGGTCGGCGGCCGGTCCGGAGCCGCCCTCACGGGTGAACAGGATCTTCTGCTCGAAGGCCCGGCCCATCGCCCGGACGGTGGACTGCAGGGCGGGGTGGTCCAGCGGCGTCAGGCACGGGCGGGTCGCTCCGGGGAAGACGACCTCGTACCGGATGCCCGCCGGGACCTGCTCGGAAACCCAGGCGGCGACGGACTCCCGGACCTTCTCCACCTCCATGCCGGCGACCAGCCGGAAGGACAGCTTCAGGTGCGCCTCGGCCGGGACGATGGTCTTGCCGCCGGGGCCGGTGTAGCCGCCCCAGATGCCGTTGACCTCGGCGGTCGGCCGGGCCCAGACCCGCTCCAGGGTGCTGTAGCCGGCCTCGCCCTGGGTGCCGTACGACTTGGCGACCTTCAGCCACTGCGCCTCGTCGAAGGGCAGTTCGGCGAACAGCGCCCGCTCCTCGTCGGTGAGTTCGACGATGCCGTCGTAGAAGCCGGGCACCGCGACCCTGCGGTCCTCGTCGTGCAGGCCGGCGGCGAGCGCGGCGGCCACGTCGGCCGGGTTGGGGACGGCGCCGCCGAACGAGCCGGAGTGGATGTCGCTGTCCGGGCCGTACAGGTCGATCTGGCAGTCCGCCAGGCCGCGCATGCCGGTGCACACGGTCGGGGTGGTCTCGGACCACATGCCGGTGTCGGAGATGATCACCACGTCGGAGGCGAGCCGGTCGGCCTCGCGGCGCACCAGGGCGGCGAAGTTCGGCGAGCCGGACTCCTCCTCGCCCTCGATCAGCAGCTTGAGGTTGACGGCCGGCGCGGTGCGGCCGGTGGCGGCGAGGTGGGCGCGCACGCCGAGGGTGTGGAAGAAGACCTGGCCCTTGTCATCGGCGGCGCCGCGCGCGTACAGCCGGCGGCCGATCACGGTGGGTGTGAACGGCTCGGTGTCCCAGCCGTCCTCCTTGGCGGCGGGCTGCACGTCGTGGTGGCCGTAGACCAGCACGGTCGGCGCGCCCTCGTCGCCGGACGGCCACTCGGCGAAGACCGCGGGCAGCCCGTCCGTCTCCCACACCTCGGCGACCGGGAAACCGGTCGCGCTCAGCTTCTCGACCAGCCACTCGGCGGAGCGGCGGACCTCTCCGGCCCGGCCGGGGTCGGCGGAGACGGAGGGGATGCGCAGCCAGTCGGCGAGCTCGGCCAGGAAGGCGTCCTCGTGCTGGTCGATGAAGGAGCGGACGGCGCTGTCCGGGGTTTTCGTCATACGGACGACTTTAGTTCGCCCGGACGGGTCCGTGCCCACGGCCCACCCTTGCCGTGAGCACGGTCACCCTTCACTCCGCCGGGCCTCAGGCGGCCCGGCGGCCCAGCGCGATCCTGGACCGGGTGAGCAGCGCCGCGAGCAGCACCGCCACCACCGGCAGGCCGACCACCATGGCGGCCAGTTCGGCCCACGGGATCGCGATCACCGGATCGGGGGCCGGCTGGTCCGGCGGCAGCCAGCTCGCCCGGTCCTTCGCCTCGAAGATGCGCAGCGCGATCGACGGGACGGCGCCGCAGAACAGGCCGAGCACCGAGCCCATCGCGGCGATCACGCCGCACTGGAAGCCGGACAGCCGGCGCCGGATGCCGCCGCTCGCGCCGACCGCGGCCAGCGTGGCGAGGTCCTGCTGGGAGTCCGCGGCGGCCAGGCCGGTGGCGATGCCGGCCGCGCCGAGCGCCACCAGTCCGGCGAACACCGTCAGGCCGACGGTGATCAGGTCGACGTCCGGGTGGAAGCCCCGCTCGACCGTGAGTATCGCGTTGTCGTCCAGCTTGGCCAGCGAGCCGTTGGCCTTCTGGTACGCCTTGTCGGACGGCTCTGCGGCGGGCATCCAGAGCGAGCCGGCCGCCCGGGTGCCCAGGCCGATCTTCTCGGCGGTCTGGCGGGTCATCATGGCGTTGCCGAACGGCGTCGGGGCGTGCACCTGGACCGCGTCCGCCAGCACGTGGCGCTCCGCCGGCCGGTAGTTGTTGTCCTCGCGCATCTTCTTCTGGTCGAACGGGTCGGTGACCAGCAGGTCGACCTTGCCGTTCTCCACGTAGTCGGGCCGGAACACCAGGATCCTGCCGTCGGCGAGGGCCTGCTCGGCGGCCTGGTCGCGCACCCCGAACAGGGTGTGCAGCAGGGCCGCGTCGCCGACCAGGGTTTCGCCGAACATGGTGCTCCGGCGGTCCCCGCGGTCCCGGTTCACCGCACAGCGGGGGTCGGTGTGCAGGCGCTCGAACTCCTCGGGGGTGCGGGCCCCGTCGGCCGGGCAGCGCTTGGACTCCGGCAGCACGACCTGGACCCAGCCGCAGGGCGCGCCGGGGCTGCACTTGGCGGTCGGCGTCGCGTCCCACACGTCGGCGCGCTCGCCGAGGTCGGGGATGTTGCCCTCGACCACCTCGCGCATCATCGGCAGCCGGTTCTGGTCGGCGGTCGGCCCCCAGCCGGCGTACAGCGCGATGGTGTTGGGGGGCGCCGACGGCAGGTAGTCGCGGCGCTGCTGCTCGGTGCTGCTGGTGGTGTAGACGCCCACGGCGACGGCGCCGGCCACGGCGGCCATCACGGCGGCCACCGCCGGGGCGGTGCGGCCGCGGTGGCGCACCGAGTCGCGCAGCGCGAGGCGCGGGCTGAGCGGCAGGTGGCGGCCGAGCCGGCCGAACAGGCCGATCAGCATCGGGGTGCACAGCAGCATGCCGAGCTCGGCGATCACCGAGCCGCCGAGCAGGCCGTAGACCACGGCGGTGCCGGTGGCCGCGCAGGCCAGCGCGAGGGCGGCGCCGCCGCCGATCATGATCAGGCCGAGCACGGCGACGATCCGGCTGGGGGGCTTGGTGCCGCCGCGTCCGGTGAGTGCCACCACGACGTCCTGCCGGGCGGCCTGGAAGGCGGGCACCACGGCCGCGAGCAGGCCGGTGACCAGGCCGACCACGGCGATCGCCAGCAGGTCGAGCGGCTGCAGGTCGAAGTGGCCGAAGCGGCGGCCGGCGAACTGCTCGGCGTTGTCGCGGAACACCGCGACCAGCAGGATCGCGAGCACCAGGCCGGTCAGCGCGCCGGTCACGCCGAGCACCACTCCGCCGCCGAGCACCACGGCGCGCACGTGCCCGCGGTCGCCGCCGCCGGCGGCGAGCAGGCCGAGCTGGCGGCGCGAGCGGCGGGCGCCGACCGCGAAGGCCGGTCCGGCGAGCAGCACGATCTCCAGCAGGGCCATGCCGACCACGGTGCCGACGATCGCGATGGTCATCTTGTCGATGCCGCCGTAGCTCTGCCGCCCGGGCTGCTGGTACAGCGGCACCTCGGAGCGGGCGGGCGGGTCCATCAGGACGGCCTTGGAGCTGACCGCGAAGCCGTACTTGTTGAGCTCCAGCACCTTCGGCCAGTCCAGCGCGGCCGCTCCGGCGGGCAGCTGGACCAGCCAGGTGTCGCGGCTCTCCGGGGCGGCCGCCCGCTCCGGGTCGGCCTGCGCCAGCGGGGCGATCACGCTGCCGGGGCGGGCGAACAGTTCGACCCGCTTGAGGTCGGCGGGGATCTCGACGACGGCCGTGATGGTGAACGGCTTGGACTCCAGGCCGTG
This sequence comes from Kitasatospora sp. CB02891, assembly GCF_002803145.1. NCBI lineage: Bacteria > Bacillati > Actinomycetota > Actinomycetes > Kitasatosporales > Streptomycetaceae > Kitasatospora > Kitasatospora sp. CB02891. The sequence goes on from NZ_NNBO01000010.1 coordinate 294,485, forward strand.
GATCGCGGTGGAGTCGCCGAGCCGCAGCCCGGACTGGTTCAGGAACTCCTGGGTGGCGGCCATCTCGTTCGGCTGGGCCGGGACGGTGCCGCGGAGCCTGTTCACCATGCCGTGCCACACCGGGTCGGACAGATCGACCTCGACGGCCTCGGCCGTCATCCGGCCCTCTTTGGTGGTGACCGTGGTGCGCGGCCCGGCGGGCATCGGCACCAGCTTGGTGCCGGCCGGGAGCAGCTCCTTGATCAGGTCGGCGGGCTCGGTGTCCGCGCTGCGCTTCTCCTCCGGGGTCTTCGCCCGCGGCTGTCCGTCGCGGCCGGGCCCGCCGACCTGGGTCTCGTCGTCGGGGTTGGGCGCCTGCAGCACGATGTCGCCGCGCTGGCCCACGCCGATCCGGGCGTCGGCGGCGCCCATCACCCGGGCGACCTTCTCGCTCGGTTCCAGCTGGGCGCTGCGGGCGACCACGTCGACGCCGGCCACGCCGAGGATCGGCAGCGCGATCATCGCCACCACCAGGGCGCTGCGGCCCTTGGCGCGCATGGCGTCGCGGCGGGCGATCCGCAGGGCTGCCCGCCAGGCGGTCAGCCTCACTGGTCCTTGCCCTTCAGCGCGTTGGCGGCGGCGGTGACCAGCAGGGTGCCGGCGTCCTGCCGGGCGGTCTCGTCGACCAGCAGGCCGTCGCGCAGGAACACCACCCGGTCCGCCCAGGCGGCGTGCCGGGCCTCGTGGGTGACCATCATGGCGGCGGCGCCGGCGTCGCAGCGGGCGCGCAGCACGGCGAGCACGGATTCGCCGGTGGTGGAGTCGAGGGCGCCGGTGGGCTCGTCGGCGAGCACCAGGCGGCGGTCGCCGATCAGGGCGCGGGCGATGGCGACGCGCTGCTGCTGGCCGCCCGACATGTCGTCGGGGAAGCGGTCGGCGAGCTCGGGGATGCCGAGCTCCTCCAGCGCGGCGAGCGCCTCCTTGCGGGCGGCGCGGGCGGAGATCCCGTCGAGCTCGCGGGGCAGCGCGATGTTCTCGGCGGCGGTGAGCGCCGGGATCAGGTTGTAGTCCTGGAAGACGTAGCCGACGGAGCGGCGGCGGACCGCGGCGAGCTTCTTGCGGTCGAGGCTGCCGAGCACGATCCCCTCGACCAGCACCTGGCCGCCGCTCGGGCTGTCGAGGCCGCCGGCCAGGGTCAGCAGGGTGGACTTGCCGGAGCCGGAGGGCCCCATCACGGCGACCAGTTCGCCCGGGTACACCTTCAGGTCGACGGCGCGCAGCGCGTGCACCTCGGCCGCGCCGTGGCCGTGCACCCGGCTCACCCGGTCCAGGTGCAGCACGGGCTGAGCCGGCTTGAGTTGTTCGGTCATCGCTCCCCCAGGAGTTTCAGAGGCGGCCGCGGGCGCGGCTCTTGACGGCGCGGCGCGCGGGCGGCGCGGCGCCGGGTTCGGCCGTGGCAGCGGCCTGTCGCTCGGCGTACTGGCCGAGCCGGGATTCGCAGTGGTCCAGCCAGCGGATCTCGGCCTCGGTCTGGAAGATCAGCTGCTCCAGCACCAGCAGCCAGGCCAGGTCCGCGCCGTCGCCGGTGTCGGCGGCCAGCGCCCGGCCCTTGAGCCGGGTGTAGTCCTGCAGCGCCTTCATGCTGTGCCGGCGCTGGCCCTGGACGACGCCGGTGACGTCCACTCCCGGGACGGTCACCGCCATCGCCAGCTTGATCGCCAGTTCGTCGCGCGGCGGATTGGTGCGCGGCACCGGGGTGTCGAACCAGCGGCGCAGTTCCAGGCGTCCCTCATCGGTGACGGCGTAGAACTGGTGGCCCTCGTCGTCCTCGCCCGCGGACTCGACCAGGCCGTCGCGCTCCAGTCGGCCCAGGGTGGTGTAGACCTGGCCGACGTTCAAGGGCCAGGTCGCCCCGGTGCGGGCCTCGAACTCGGATCGCAGCTGGTAGCCGTAGCGCGGGCCCTGGTCGAGCAGGGCGAGCAGGCCGTGACGGATCGACATACCGAGTATGTATACCCGGTATGGTCGGGCCGCTCAAGCCGCGCCTCCGCCGTTCGGGGCCGCCGCCCCGTTCACCCCCACCCGGTACGGTCGGCTCCGTGACCACTCTGCGGATCGCCACGTTCAACCTGCTGCACGGCCAGCCGGTCGCCGCCGACGGCAGCCCCGCGCCCTACCCGGTCGAGCCGGGCGCCCCGCTGGCCGACGCCGTCGCCGCGCTGGACGCCGACGTGCTCGCCCTCCAGGAGGTCGACCGCGGCCAGCGGCGCTCCGGCCGCACCGACCAGGCGGCGGTCGCCGCCAAGGCGATGGGCGCCGCCGACTGGCGCTTCGCCGCCGCGCTGCACGGCACGCCCGCCCCCTCGGCCGGCTGGGTCACCGACCCGGCCGTCCCGGGCCTCCAGGTGTACGGGCCCGCCGAGGCGGACGACGGCGCCGAGCGGCCCGCGTACGGCACGGCGCTGCTGACCCGGCTGCCGGTGCTGCACTGGCGGGCCCGCCGGTTCGCCCCCGCGCCGTTCGGGCTGCCGCTGCGGGTGGCCGGGCGGCGCGGGCTGACCGCGGTGCCGGACGAGCCGCGGGCCGCGCTGGCGGCGGTGCTGGCCGGACCGGCCGGGGAGTTCACCGTGGTCGCCGCGCACCTGTCGTTCGTGCCGGGCTGGAACGTCGCGCAGCTGGCCGCGATCCGCCGGTGGATCGCCGACCTGCCGCAGCCGTACCTGGTGCTCGGCGACTTCAACCTGATCGGCGCGGTGCCGCGCACGGTGCTCGGCTCGGCGCACGCGATCCAGCGCACCGCGGCCCGGGAGCGCGTCCGGACCGCCCGCCGCACCCGCCTGCAGGGCTGGTACGACCTGGCCCGCACCCCCACCTACCCCTCGCACCGGCCGACCGTGCAGTTCGACCACATCCTGGGCATCGGCGTGCCGCGCAGCACGGTCGGCTCGGTGTCGGCGCCGCGCACCGGGGTGTCCGACCACCGGCCGCTGGTGGTGGAGATCGACGTCTGACGGGCCGGCTAGCGGGTCCGCCCGACCGGAGCCCCGGCCTGCTGCTGGGCCGGCAGCAGCACCGGGTCGAACTGGAGCATCAGCATGGCCGCGTCGTCGCCGAGCTTGTGCCCGACGTGCCGGACCACGTCGTCGTGCAGGCGGTGCAGGACCTCGACGGGGCCGCTGTCGGCGAGCAGCGGCAGCCGGTCGGTGAGCGGGTAGAAGGCGCCGCGGTGGTCGCGGGCCTCGATGACGCCGTCGGTGTACAGCAGGATGCGGTCGCCGGGTTCGGCGGCGAGCCGCTGGAGCGGCGGGCAGACGTCGCCGGGGTCGAGCACCCCGAGCGGCGGGACGGTCTCGTCGGCGGCCAGCAGCCGGGGCGCGTCCTCGCCGCGGAGCAGGACGGGCGCGGGGTGGCCGCAGTTGGCGATCTCCAGGGCGCCGTCGGGGCGGACCCCGAGCAGCACCAGGGTGACGAACTCCTCCTCCACGCCGGGGTGGTCGTTCTCGTGCAGGGCACGGTCCAGGCTGACGGCGAGCCAGCCCGCCACCCGGTCCAGCTCGGGCTCCTGGTGGGCGGCCTCGCGGAACGCGCCGAGCACGGCCGCGGCGGTCTCCACCGCGGCCAGGCCCTTGCCGCGGACGTCGCCCATCACGGCGCGCACCCCGTGCCGGGTGTTGACCACCTCGTACAGGTCGCCGCCGATCGAGGCGTGCGCGGCGGCGGCGGCGTAGCGGACCGCGGCGCGCACCGGCCCGACCCGTTCGGGCACCGGGCGCAGCAGCACCCGGCGGGCGACCTCGGCGACCAACTGGGCTTCGGCGAGGGCGAGTTCCTGACGCAGCCGGAGGGTGGCGCTGAGGTGGCCGATGCCGGCGATCAGCACGATCGCGGCGACGGTGGCGGTGTGCACGGACTGGCCGAGCACGTCGTTGTACCAGGCCATGCCGAAGGCGCACAGCTCGGCGAGCGCGCCGGTCAGCAGCGGGTACCAGGTCCGCCGGGAGACCACGGCGGCGAGGGCGGGGACGGCGGTCAGTGCGGGTTCGACGGTGACCTGGCTGTTCGTCAGCAGGTCGAGGGAGACCACCAGGGCCATGCCGATCAGCGGCAGGGCGTGCGAGGTCTTGGGCCATGTGCCGGTGACGGTGTTGGGTACCGGCCCTGGGGTGGGGCCGTGGAGGACGTCCCTGATCCATCCGGTCGCGCTCAACGTCGGTCTCTCCAGCGGAAGGTGCGGGTGCTGCGGCACCTGCGGGTCTGACGGGAGGTCAGGGGTCGGGGCCCTGACGGCGGCCGGAGTACGGGAGGATGACCGGTTACCGACCCCACAATAGGCACGAAACGTGCAGGGCGCACAGGTTTCGCTTGATCTCGTGACGGGTTGAATGCTCTGAGTGACTCTTTTCTACCTATTCCCGATCAGAAGATCGCTCAACTCTTTTCGGCCGGGAAGTCCTGACGGTGTTTCGATCCGGCCGCTGCGCACGTAGCAGAACGAGGCCGTGACCTGCTCCACCGGAACGCCCGCCTGCTCGGCCCAGGCGAGGCGGTAGACGGCGAGCTGCAGCGGGTCGCCGCTGTCCTCCCGGCCGGTCTTCCAGTCCACCACCTCGTAGCGCGGTGACCCTGCGCCACCGTCCGCGTCCCGGTAGACCGCGTCGATCCGGCCGCGCACCACCCGTCCCGCCAGCACCAGTTGGAACGGCGCCTCGACCCGGTACGGGGTGCGGCCGGCGTACGGGCCGCGCAGGAACGCCTCCTTGAGGCGCTCCAGGTCGCGCTCGTCCTCGATCTCCTCGGCGTCCAGGCCGGGCAGCGCGTCCGGGCCGAGCAGCAGCGGCTGGTCGAAGCGGGCCTGCACCCAGGCGTGGAAGCGGGTGCCGCGGCGGGCGGCGGGCGCGGGCGGGCGGGGCATCGGGCGGGCGAGTTCGCGGGCGAAGCCGTCCGGGTCGGCGGCCAGCCGCATCAGCTCGGTGGCGGACAGCGAGGCGGGCAGCTCGACCTCCCGGACGGTGCGCCGGGAGCGCTCCAACTCGCCGAGCAGCGCCGTCAGGTCGCGGTCCCAGGAGGCCACCAGCCGCTGGTCCTCCACCCCCAGCTGCTCCGGCTCGGCTGCGGGCGCACCGGCCAGGCGGTGGCGGACCACGTCCGCGACCCGGCGGCGGGCGTGCTGCGCGGACGGGTCCAGCGGCAGCGGCCAGGGGGTCTCCACGGACACGTCGAACGCCGGGTTCTGCGCGTCGTCCGCCGGCGCCTCGGCCCACTGCTCGACCTCGCCGTTGCCGGGCCGCTCGGCGTGCGCGCGCAGCTTCAGCAGGAAGTCGGACGGTCCGCGGCGGCGCTTCTGCGAGGGCCCCCACCAGTGGCCGGAGGCCAGCAGCAGCGACCGCGGGCGGGTGAACGCGACGTAGCCGAGCCGCAGTTCCTCCACTTCGGCGTGGTGGGCCATCTCCTTCTTGAACAGGCCCATGCCCTTGGCGTTCCACGCCGGGTCGGCGGGCAGCGTGGCGGCGTCGCCGCGCAGCGCGTGCGGCAGCACCTTGCGGGTGGAGGTCCAGCGCTCCCGGCCCTGCCCGGACGGGAAGCCGCCCTTGACCAGGCCGGGCACGGCGACCACGTCCCACTCCAGGCCCTTGGACTTGTGCGCGGTGAGCACCTTGACGGTGTCCTCGCCGCCGGGCAGCCCGGCGTCCAGGCCGCGCTCGTACTCCTGGGCGGCCCGCAGGAAGGCCAGGAAGGCGGCGAGGCCCGGGTCGCCGTCCAGGTCGGCGAAGGACGCGGCGATGTCCAGGAAGGAGTGCAGGGTCTCCCGGCGGCGGGCGGCCAGCGCCAGCGGGGAGGCGGAGAGTTCGACCTCCAGGCCGGTGACGGTCAGCACCCGGTGCAGCACGTCCATCAGCGGCTCGGCCAGCGCCCGGCGCAGGTCGCGGATCTCCCGCGCGAATCGGGCGAACCGCACCCGGGCCTCCGGGGAGAACGGCAGCTCGTCGGGCTGCTCGGCGTCCACGAAGGTCTCCAGCGCGTCGGCCAGCGACACCACCTCGGTGGGGTCGGTCTCGGCGACGGCGGCGGCGAGGGGGTCCTGGTCGCCGAGCCGGGCGATGCGCACCAGGTCGGCGGCGCGGCGGCCGAGCAGCGCCAGGTCGCGCGGGCCGATCCGCCAGCGCGGGCCGATCAGCAGGCGCACCAGGGCGGCGTTCGCGGTCGGGTCCTGGAGCACCTCGCAGACCGCCACCAGGTCGGCGACCTCCGGGAGTTGCAGCAGCCCGCCGAGGCCGACCACCTCGACCGGGACGCTCCGCGCCACCAGCGCGGCGTGGATGTCGGGGAAGGCGGCGCCGGCCCGGCAGAGCACGGCGATCCGGCCGGGCGCGGTGCCGGTGCGCACCAGGTGGGCGATCGAGTCGGCCAGCCAGTCCACCTCCTCGGCGTGGGTGGGCAGCAGCGCGGCCCGCACGAATCCGTCGAGTTCGGCGCCGGGCGCCGGCCGCAGCGCCTCCACGCCCTCGTGCATCTCGCGCAGGTCGAAGGCCAGTTCGTTGGCGAAGGCGAGCAGCCGGCCGCCGCTGCGGCGGTTCTCGCTGAGCGCGAAGCGGTGCGCGGGGCTGCCGTCGGCCTGCGGGAAGTGGTGCGGGAAGTCGTCCAGGTTGGCGACCGAGGCGCCGCGCCAGCCGTAGATCGCCTGGCAGGGGTCGCCGACCGCGGTGACGGGGTGTCCGGCGCTCTCGGAGCCGCCGAACAGGCCGGCCAGCATCAGGCGCTGGGCGACCGAGGTGTCCTGGTACTCGTCCAGCAGCACCACCCGGTACTGCTCGCGCAGCAGCCGGCCGACCTCGGGGCGCTGCTGGGCGAGCCGGGCGGAGGCGGCGATCTGGTCGCCGAAGTCGAGCAGGCCGAGCTTCTGCTTGCGGGCCCGGTAGTCCTCGACCAGGTGCAGCAGTTCCTGCCGGCCGCGGGCGGCCTTCGGGACGGCCCGCAGGTCGTCGTTGGAGAGCTTCAGCACGGCCAGCTCGTCGAGCAGCTGCTCGTCCCAGTCCCGCAGCCGCGAGGGCTCGACCAGGTGCTCGGCCAGTTCGGAGTCGAGGGCGATCAGTTCGGCGACCAGCGAGGAGAAGGTGCCGGTGAGCGCCGGGTACGGGCCGCGGGCCTGGCGCAGCACCCGGGCGGCGAGCTGGAAGCGGGTGGCGTCGGCGAGCAGCCGGACGTCGGGCTCGATGCCCAGCCGCAGGCCGTGCTCCTTGAGCAGGGTGCCGGCGAAGGCGTGGTACGTGGAGATCTGCGGGTCGCCGAGCGCGTCGTCCTCGCGCACGCCGGCCCGCAGCAGCGAGGCGCGGACGCGTTCGGCGAGCTCGCCCGCGGCCTTGTTGGTGAAGGTCAGGCCGAGCACCTGCTCGGGACGCACCGCGCCGGAGCCGACCAGCCAGACCACCCGGGCGGCCATCACGGTGGTCTTGCCGGAGCCCGCGCCGGCCACGATCACGCCCGGGGCCATGGGCGCGCCGATGGCCGCCAACTGCTCGGCGTTGAACGGGATGCCGAGGAGTTCGCGGAGCTGGGCCGGGTGGTTCAACGGCTCAGTCGACGACATGCCGGCCGTCCCGCTGCGCGGAGCAGCTGCCGCGGAACGCGCAGCGGCCGCAGCGCTCGCCCGCCGTGGGGGTGAACCTCTCGGCGAGCACCCGGCCGGCGGTGTCGGCGAGCAGGTTCTCGATCCACGGGTCGCCGTCGGGCGGCAGCTGCTGCTGCACCTTGGGGGCCTCCGGGTCGCCCTTGGCGGGCTCCCGCAGGTGGACCAGTTCGGCGCCGCCGGGGGCGGCGCCCTGCTCGAAGCCGGGCAGGCCGTCGAGCGCGCCGCCGCGCACCGCCAGCTGGTAGACGGCGAGCTGGCGGTGCTCGGGCAGCGACTTGTCGGTGGGGATCTGCTTGCCGGTCTTGAAGTCGACCACGTACGCGCGGCCCACCTGGTCGGCCTCGACCCGGTCCATCGAGCCGCGGATGCGCACCGCGACGCCGCCGACGTCCAGGGTGAGGTCGAAGCCGTGCTCGGTGGCGACGGTGGTGCGGTCGCGCTCCAGCACGTGCCAGCGCAGGAAGCGCTCCAGGGCGGCCCGGGCCTCGGTCTTCTCCTGCTGGGACTTCCACGGCGCGTCGAACGCGAGGGCGTCCCAGACGGTGTCCAGGCGCTCCATCAGCACGGCCAGGTCGGCGGGGGTGCGGCCGGAGCCGACCTCGTCGGCGAGGGCGTGCACCACGTTGCCGAAGCCCTGGGCGGCGGAGGCGGTCCGCCCCGCCTTCACGTCCTTCTCCAGGAACCACTGCAGCGCACAGGACTCCAGCTGCTCCAGGCCGCTGCCGGACAGCCGCACCGGCAGCCCGGGCTCGCGCAGCGGCTCCGGCGCGGCGGTGGCGTCGACCAGGCCCCACCACTGGTCGGGGTGGGCGGCGGGGACCAGCGGGCGGCCCTCCTCGTCGAGCGCCCCGGCCAGTGTGGCGAGCCGCTCGGCGGCGGCCCGGCGCAGCTGCGGGGAGCGCGCCGGGTCGACGGTGACCGCGCGGAGCTCGGCGACCAGCGCGGACACCGCGAGCGGGCGGCGCGGCCGGGCGGTGACGTCGGCGACCTTCACCTGCGGGACGCGCTCCAGCACCCGGCCGGTGCGCGGGTCGAGGGTCTCGCGGTACAGCTCGCGCAGGAACCGGGACGGCTCGTCGCCGTCCTCGGCGGGCGCCTTGACGGCGGTGACCACCAGGCGTTCCTTGGCGCGGGTCGCGGCGACGTAGAACAGCCGGCGCTCCTCGGCGAGCAGCGCGGCCGGCGACAGCGGCTCGGCGAGGCCGTCGCGGCCGATCCGGTCGGCCTCCAGCAGCGAGCCGCGGCGGCGCAGGTCGGGCCAGAGGCCCTCCTGGACGCCGGCCACCACGACCAGCCGCCACTCCAGGCCCTTGGAGCGGTGCGCGGTCATCAGCCGGACGGCGTCGGGGCGGTGGGCGCGCACGTGCAGGGTGTCGGCGGCGATGTCCTGGGCCTCGACCTCGGCGAGCAGGTCGAGCGCGCCGCGGTGCCCGGACACCCGCTCCTCGGCCCGGGCGGCGGTCTCGAACAGCGCGCACAGCGCGTCCAGGTCCCGGTCGGCGTTGCGGCCGACCGCGCCGCCGCGCAGCGCGGCCCGCTCCAGGCGTTCGCGCCAGCGCCGGGAGCCGTCCCACAGCTCCCACAGCGCGTCCTCGCCGGACGCGCCGCCCGCCAGCAGCTCGCGGACCTTGCGCAGCAGCACGCCGAACTCGTAGGCGCGCCGGGCGTACGGGGCGTCCAGCAGGGCGAGCAGCTCGGGCCGCTCCAGCGCCTCGCGGACGAGTTCCTCGGCGGGGCGGACCACGCCGGCCACCCCGTCCTCGGCCAGGGCCCGGCGCTCCTCCTCGCGCAGGGTGCGGCCGAGCCGGCGCAGGTCGGAGCCGTCCAGGGCGGCGAGCGGGCCGGTGAGCAGGGTGTGCGCGAGGTCGGCGCTCAGCGCGCCCTCGCCCTCGGCGCACACCCGCAGGGCCAGCAGCAGCGGGGTGACGGCGGGTTCCTCGCGCAGCGGCAGGTCGTCGCCGTCGATCTCCAGCGGCACGCCGGCGGCGGCCAGCGCGCGGCGCACGCCCGGAATCGACCGGGAGCCGGCCCGCACCAGCACCGCCATCTCGCCCCAGGGGACGCCGTCCTCCAGGTGGGCGCGGCGCAGCAGGTCGGCGACCGAGTCGAGTTCGGCGCCGGGCGTCGGATAGGTGTACACCTCGACGCCGCTGCCCTCCCGGGAGGGCAGCAGGGCGCGGTGCGCGGCGAGCTTGTCGGCGGGGAGGCGGCCCATCGGCATCCGGCGTGCGAGCTCCCGGGAGGCGGCCAGCAGCACCGCGCCGGAGCGCCGGGACACCCGCAGCACCTTGACCTCGGCGGGCCGGCCGTCGCTCTGCCGGAAGGCGTCGGGGAACTCCAGGATGCCGTTCACGTCGGCGCCGCGGAACGCGTAGATCGACTGGTCGGGGTCGCCGACCGCCACCAGGTCCCGCCCGCCGCCGGCCAGCCGCTGCAGCAGCCGCACCTGGGCCGGGTCGGTGTCCTGGTACTCGTCGACGAACACCACGTCGTAGCGGTCGCGCAGCCGGTCGGCGACGTCCTCGCGTTCGGCGAGCAGCACGGCGCGGTGCACGAGCTCGGCGTAGTCGAGGACGCCGCGCAGGTCGAGCACGTCCAGGTACTCGGCCAGGAAGTGCGCGGCGGCGGCCCAGTCGGGGCGCTGGACGCCCTCCGCGAAGCGCAGCAGCTCCTCCTCGCCGAGACCGAGCTCACGGCTGCGGGCGAGCACCGCGCGGACCTCGTCGGCGAAACCGCGGGTGGTCAGGCAGGCCCGCAGGTCGAGCGGCCAGCGGATGGTCGCGGTGCCCGCCCTGGCGTCCTCGGCGCCGCCGGCCAGCAGCTCGCGGACCATCACGTCCTGCTCGGGGCCGGACAGCAGCCGCAGCGGCTCGGCGTACTCCTCGGGCGGCTGGTGGGCGCGCAGCAGGGCGTAGCAGAACGAGTGGAAGGTGGTGGCCTGCGGGACGGTGGTGCCGATCCGGGCGGTCATCCGGTCGCGCAGCTCCATCGCCGCCTTGCGGCTGAAGGTGAGAACCAGCACACGGTCGGGCGCGGCGCCCTCCGCGATCCGCCGGGCGACCGCCTCGACCAGCGTGGTGGTCTTGCCGGTGCCGGGCCCGGCGAGCACCAGCAACGGCCCCGACGCGTGCTCGACCACCGCCTGCTGGAAGGCGTCCAGCACGGGCGGTTCGGGCTGCGCGAGGGGGCTGCGCACCAGGCGGAACGGTGAGGTCACTGCGGTCCAGGGTCGTACGGCGGTTCAGTGGCGGGCGGATCGGCGAAGGACTCTCCGGGGAACGAGCCCGCCGCATCGAGCCTACGATCCTGCACCCACAGACCCCTCCGGCGCACCTTCCCCGGTCAGGCGGTCGGGCGGTCAGGCGTCCGGAGCGGTCCCGTCCCAGCGCGCCGCCCGCAGGTCGACCCGCGGCTCGCCGGCCGCCGTGCGCAGCGGGGTGCCCTCGGCGCGGTACTCGGGCAGCGCCCGGTGCTCGTGGCCGGGCAGCGGCCGCCCGTCCGCGCGGATCACCCGCCACCAGGGCACCGAACCGCCGTACATCGCCATCACCCGGCCGACCTGGCGGGGGCCGCCGCGGCCCAGGTACTCGGCGACGTCGCCGTAGGTCATCACCCGGCCCGGCGGGATCCGTTCGGCCAGGTCGAGCACGGCCTCCGCGTACGGCGGGATCTCGGGCACCTCGTCCTGCTCGGTCATCCGCCGCATTCTTCCTCATCCGGTCGATTTCCAGCACCCCGTGCGAGCGATGCGGCGCGCGGGATACTGCCCCTGGACCGCACCGGGGTTCCGGGCATGGCAGCATCTTCGGGGCAGTGCGACACGCGAGGGAACAAGACCAGATGACCGGGACGGCTGAATTGAACGTGGACAAGGGCTCCGAGGAGTCCGCCACCGACGGTTCCGCCCCGCGGGCGCAGGACGCCCCGCCGGTCGACCTGCGCCACCGGGCGCGGGACGCGCACCACACGGGGGAGGACGCGGTGGCCGCTCAGCTGCCGCCGGACGACGGGTCGGACCGTCCGGGCACACCGGACCGGCCGCCCGAGCAACCGGGCCGGCACCAGGACGCGCAACCCGGCGGGCATCCCGCCGGCGAGCGGACCGACGAAGGGTTCGAGGCCGAGGAGCCGGCCGGCGACTACCTGGCGGTCGACGAACCGCTGCTGCCGCCGCGCGCCCACCGGCCCTCGGACCTGCTGCGCTTCCTCGCCGGGCTGCTCGGCATCGTCGCGGTGTTCGTGCTGGCGCAGGTGGCGGTCTCCACCACCAGCGGCATCGAGAACGACATCACGGTCAACGCCAAGCGGATCCCCGACCTGCTGTCCACCATCTCCGCGCTGGTCTCCTCGGTCGCGGTGCTGGCGGTGCCGCTGGCCTTCGCGGTGGAGCGGCTGATCAAACGCGACGGCCTGCGGGTCGCCGACGGCGTGCTGGCCTCGGTGCTCGCCTACGGCGTCTCGCTGGGCGTCGACTGGTGGGTCGCGGCCAGCGCCCCCGAGGAGATCCGCAACGCGCTGACCCAGTTCCCGCCGGGCCACGAGGAGACCCTCACCGACCCGGTGCACGGCTACCTCGCCCCGGTGATCGCGTACATGACGGCCGTCGGCATGTCGAGCCGACCGCGCTGGCGGGTCGCGCTGTGGATCGTGGTGATCCTCTCCGGCGCGACCGAACTCGTCAACGGCTACACCACCCCGCTGTCGCTGCTGCTCACCGTGCTGATCGGCTGGTCGGTCGCGTACGGCACGCTGTACGCGATCGGCTCGCCGAACATCCGGCCGACCGGGCAGCACCTGATGATCGGCCTGCGCAAGGTCGGCTTCACCCCGTCCGCCGCGCACACCGCCCCCGACGGCCCCGGCGGCACCCGCCGCTACCTGGTCGTCCAACAGCAGGGGCCGCTGCTGGACGTGCACATCATCGACCGCGAGCAGCAGGCCTCCGGCTTCTTCTACCGGGCCTGGCGGCGGCTGCGGCTGCGCTCGGTCGCGGTCCGCCGCAGCCCGCAGTCACTGCGCCAGGCACTCGAACAGGAGGCGCTGATCGCCTACGCGGCCGCCGCCTCCGGGGCCCGCGCCCCGCAGCTGGTCGCCACCTCCGAACTCGGCCCGGACGCCGCGATCCTGGTGTACGAGAACGTGGCCGGCCGCACCCTGGACGAGCTCGCCGACGAGGAGGTCACCGACGCGGTGATGGCCTCGTTCTGGACCTCGGTGTCCACCCTGCACGAGCGCCGGATCGCGCACCGCCGTCTCACCGGCGAGTCCCTGCTGGTGGTGGACGACCGCACCGGCTGCCTGATCAACCTGTCCGGCGGCGACATCGCGGCCGGCGACCTGACGCTGCGCATCGACGTCGCCCAGCTGCTCACCACCTTCGCGCTGCGCACCGGCCCGGAGCGGGCGGTGGCCGCCGCCACCGAGGTGCTCGGCCCGGCCCGGGTCGCCGAGGCGCTGCCGCTGCTGCAACCGGTCGGCCTGAGCCGGCAGACCCGCGGCGACCTGCAGCGGATGACCAAGGAGCGGAAGGCCGCCGCGAAGGCGCTGGCGCTCAAGCAGGTCGCGTCGGGCGAACGCACCCAGCAGCAGGCCGAGGAGGACATCGCGCAGGCCAACGAGGACCTGCTGGCCAAGCTGCGCGGGCAGATCCTGCAGATCGCCCCCGAGGCGCCGATGGCCCCGGCCAAGCTGGAGCGGCTCAAGCCGAAGACGCTGATCATGCTGGTGGCGCTGACCTTCGCCGCCTACCTGGCGCTGACCACGATCCGGCCGGACCAGTTCAAGGTCTCCCAGATGAACTGGGCCTGGGCGGCGGCCGCGCTGGCCGCCGCGGCCGCCTCGTACGTGGCGGCCGCGATGAGCCTGACCGGGTTCGTCCCGGAGAAGCTGCCGTTCGGGCGGACGGTCGCGGCGCAGGTCGCGGGGTCGTTCGTGAAGCTGGTCGCCCCGGCGGCGGTCGGCGGCATCGCGCTGAACACCCGCTACCTGCAGAAGGCCGGGATCCGGCCGGTGCAGGCCGCCGCCTCGGTGGGCGCCTCCCAGCTGGCCGGGCTCGGCGGCCACCTGCTGCTGCTGTTCGCCTTCGGCCTGATCACCGGCACCCAGACCAACGGAGACCTGGGCGCGTCCCGGGCGGTGATCATCGGGGTGCTGTCCGCCGCGGTGCTCGCCCTGGTGGTGGCCGCGGTCGCCCCGCTGCGCCGGTTCGTGGTGACCCGGGTCCGCTCGCTGCTCTTCGGCGTGATCCCGCGGATGCTCGACCTGATGCAGACCCCGCGCAAGCTGATCACCGGCTTCGGCGGCATCCTGCTGCTGACGCTGTCCTTCACGGCCTGCCTGGACGCCTCGGTGCAGGCGTTCGGCGGCGGCGGGCACGTCACCTACTCGGCCGTCGCCGTGGTGTTCCTGACCGCCAACGCGGCCGGTTCGGCGATCCCCACCCCGGGCGGCATCGGCCCGGTCGAGATCGCCCTGATCGGCGCCCTGACCGCCGCCGGCGTCCCGCTCACCGCGGCAACCCCGGCGGTGTTCCTGTACCGCCTGCTGACCTTCTGGCTGCCCGTCCTGCCGGGCTGGGTCGCCTACAACATCCTCCAGCGCAGGAGCGCGCTCTAAGGCCTGTCCGGCCCCGGGCCTTGGCCCTACGGGTACGCGGCGACGACCTGGGCGAGCATCTCGTCCCAGGGCGTCGGCGCCAGGCCGAAGGTCTCGCGGGTGGCGGTGTCGTCGAGCACGAACGGGCGCTCGAACTGGTAGGCGGTGTCCCGGGCGGAGCGGATCGTCGGGTTGACCAGCCCGAGCAGGGCCAGCACCGGGCGGGGGATGCCGGTGACCTTCACGGCGGGCCGCCCGGCGGCCGCGCACAGCTCGGCGACCACCTGCCGCTGGCTGCGCGGCGCGTTGCTCGGCACGTGCCAGGCCCGGCCCCAGGCCCGCTCGTCGGCGCCGACCACGGCCAGCAGCCGGGCGACGTCCTGCGGGGCCGTCCAGCTGTGCGGGGCGGCCGGGTCGCCGAGGACCTGCACGCTCCGACCGGCCAGGGCGCGGGAGAACGCCCGGTCGTCGAGCACGCCCGCCGCGTTCGCCGCCAGGTAGTCGGAGCCGCGCACCTCGGTGACCCGCACCCGCCCCGCCCGGTGCGCGGCCAGCGCGTCGCGCCACATCGCGGCCCGCACCTCGCCCTTGTCGGAGACCGGCCGCAGCGGCGTGTCCGGGTTCATCGGCCCGTCCACCGCGCCGTAGCCGTACAGGTTGGAGACGGTGGCCAGCACCGCGCCGCTGCGCTCGGCGGCGGCGAGCAGCGAGGCGGCCAGCGGCGGCCACACCTCGGGCCAGCGGTGGTAGGGCGGGTTGGCGCAGTTGTAGAGCACCGCGGCGCCGTCGGCGGCCTCGGCGAGGGCCTGCGCGTCCGACGCGTCCAGCCGCAGGCGGGGCACGCCGTCCAGCGGGGCGGCGGCGGAGGCGGTGCGGGTGACCACCACGACCTCCTCGCCGCGCTCGGCGAGCAGCCGTGCGGTGGCCGAGCCGAC
Organism: Kitasatospora sp. CB02891; assembly: GCF_002803145.1. Classification (NCBI taxonomy): domain Bacteria; kingdom Bacillati; phylum Actinomycetota; class Actinomycetes; order Kitasatosporales; family Streptomycetaceae; genus Kitasatospora; species Kitasatospora sp. CB02891. The sequence continues at coordinate 309,620 of NZ_NNBO01000010.1, forward strand.
CGGCCCGGCGCCGACCACCAGGTGCCTGCCCATGGGACTCCCCCGTCTCTCGAACGTGTGCGCCCCGACCGGCGCAGGTGTGCTGTTCCGCGCCCATGGTCACGCAAAACCGCCCGACCGGGGGAATTCCCCTGGTCGGGCGGTTCGCTGATGCCCTGTCGGGTCGATCGTCCGTCAGTAGACGGGCTTCTCCGGCTCGATCTGGTTGACCCAGCCGATCACGCCGCCGCCCAGGTGCACCGCGTCCGCGAAGCCCGCGGACTTGAGCACGGCCAGCACCTCGGCCGAGCGGACACCGGTCTTGCAGTGCAGCACGATCCGCTTGTCCTGCGGCAGGTCCTGCAGGGCGTTGCCCATCAGGAACTCGTTCTTCGGGATCAGCCGGGCGCCCGGGATGCTGACGATCTCGTACTCGTTGACCTCGCGGACGTCGATGATGTCGATGTCCTCGCCGTTGTCGATCCACTCCTTGAGCTGCTTGGAGGTGATCGTGGAGCCGAGGGCGGCGGCCGAGGCCTCCTCCGAGACGACACCGCAGAACGACTCGTAGTCGATCAGCTCGGTGACGGTCGGGTTCTCGCCGCACAGCGCGCAGTTCGGGTCCTTGCGGACCTTCACCGAGCGGTACTGCATCTCCAGGGCGTCGTAGATCATCAGTCGGCCGACCAGCGGCTCGCCGATGCCGGCCAGCAGCTTGATCGCCTCGTTGACCTGGATTGAGCCGATCGAGGCGCACAACACGCCGAGCACGCCGCCCTCGGCGCAGGACGGGACCATGCCCGGCGGCGGGGCCTCCGGGTACAGGCAGCGGTAGCACGGGCCGTGCTCGGCCCAGAACACGCTGGCCTGGCCGTCGAAGCGGTAGATGGAGCCCCACACGTACGGCTTGCCGAGCAGCACCGCGGCGTCGTTCACCAGGTACCGGGTGGCGAAGTTGTCGGTGCCGTCGACGATCAGGTCGTAGCCGGAGAAGATCTCCATCACGTTGTCGTTGTCGAGGCGCTCCTCGTGCAGGATCACCTCGACCAGCGGGTTGATCTCCTTGACCGAGTCGCGCGCGGACTCGGCCTTGGAGCGGCCGATGTCGGACTGGCCGTGGATGATCTGGCGCTGCAGGTTCGACTCGTCGACGGTGTCGAACTCGACGATGCCGAGCGTGCCGACACCGGCGGCGGCCATGTACATCAGGGCGGGCGAGCCGAGACCGCCGGCGCCGACGCACAGCACCTTGGCGTTCTTGAGCCGCTTCTGCCCGTCCATCCCCACGTCGGGGATGATCAGGTGGCGGGAGTACCGGCGGACCTCTTCTACGGTGAGCTCGGCGGCCGGCTCGACCAGGGGTGGCAGCGACACAAGGACTCCGATGGTCGTCAGTTTCTCGGTTCGACTACGCCAACAGTGTCACGTGCCGGGGGTATTCCGAGACAGCAGTTTCATTTGGTGAGACGGGTTGCACCGGATGGCGAGACTTCGCACCCCGCGCCGAACCCCCCGGCCAGGCCGCGCCGGGCCGGATCAGACCCGGCAGGCGGTCTCCAGCCAGACATCCCCGAGCGACTCCTCCAATGGAACCTGTGTCCGCCATCCGAGACGGTCACGGGCGGTCCGGACGTCCGCCTGCCGCCACTGCACCGGCTCGGCGGCGGCCCGTGCCTCGACCGTCCGGGCGCCCTCCGCGGCGGTCTGCTGGGCGGGCAGCACCACCTGCCGGGCGTCCTCGCTGATCGTGCCCTCGAAACCGGACGCCCTGACCAGCAGGTGCGCCGCCTCCCGGGCCCGCACCGCGTGGCCGCTGCCGATGTTGATCACGCCGGTGGCCGCGGACACCGCCGCCGCCTGGATCGCCCGCGCCACGTCCCGGACGTCCACGAAATCCCGGTAGCCGGACAGGTCCGGCATCCGCACCTGGGCCTCCTCCTGCTCCAGCGCCCGCCGCAGGCCCTCCGCCAGCCGCCCGAACAGCGAGGCCGTCGGCGAGCCCGGGCCGACCACGTCGAACACCCGCAGCACCAGCGCGTCCAGCCCCGAACTCAGCACCAGTTCGGTGCCCGCCAGCTTCGACACCCCGTACGGCCCGACCGGGCGCGGCTCCGCGTTCTCCGGGATCGGTCCGCCCGGCTGGGCCGGCCCGTACTCGGCCGCCGACCCGACGTGCACCAGCCGGGCCGGCTCCCGGCTGCGCCGGATCGCCTCGCAGACCGTCGCCACCGCCAGCGTGTTCGCCCGGATCAGCGCCCGCGACGTCCCGTACGTGGCCCCGGCGCAGTTGATCACCACCTGCGGCGCGACCGCGTCCAGGAACCGGGCCAGCGCGCCCGGGCTCCCCGCGGCCAGGTCGAACCTGATGTCGGCGGAATCGCCCCGGCCCAGCACGGTCACCTGGAGCCCCTCCTCCGCCAGCAGCCGGTCGGCGACCCGCCGGCCGATGAACCCGTCGGCTCCCAGCAACAGCACCCTCATCGGGCCCAAGTCCTTCCATCAGGCCCGGCACCGGCCGGGCAACGAGATCTGAACGACACGTCGGAGTACGCGCCCGGCCGGACGCTCAGCGGCCAGGCGTACCCGGCCAGCAGAACGGCCGGGCCGAGCACGGCGGCCAGCACCGGGCCCGGCGGCGGCGCCCCGAGCCAGTGCGCGGGGCCGGGCAGCGAGAGCACGGCGGCGCCGACCGCGGCCGTCAGCACGGCGAGCGCGGCCGCGC
>NZ_NNBO01000011.1:0-286946 GCF_002803145.1 Kitasatospora sp. CB02891
CGCACGTGGCAGCCGAGCCGCACAAAGCGGCCGAGCCGCCCGCGGCCCTGCCGCGCGTGACACCGAGCAACGCTGAACAACTCTGAGCAGTGGCCCGGCAGTTCCTGAACGCTGGCTGGCAATGAGTTGTGTGATTTATGAGCCAGTAGGGCGTCGGGCGGTGTGTCCGGCGCCCGATTCGTTGGATGATGGCACCGGAGTGCGAACCCCGGTCGAAGGAAGGCGTGGCGGTGTACGAGGGCGTGGTGCAGGACCTGATCGACGAGCTGGGCAGGCTGCCCGGAGTCGGTCCGAAGAGCGCCCAGCGGATCGCCTTCCACATCCTGCAGTCCGATCCGGTGGACGTGCGGCGGCTGGCGTACGCGCTGCAGCAGGTGAAGGAGAAGGTGCGGTTCTGCGCGGTCTGCGGCAACGTCGCGGAGTCCGAGCAGTGCCGGGTCTGCCTGGATCCGCGTCGCGACCTCGCGGTGATCTGCGTGGTGGAGGAGCCCAAGGACGTGGTGGCGATCGAGCGGACGCGTGAGTTCCGCGGCCGCTACCACGTGCTGGGCGGGGCGATCAGCCCGATCGAGGGGGTCGGCCCGGACGATCTGCGGATCCGTGAGCTGATGACCAGGCTCGCGGACGGCACGGTCACCGAGCTGATCCTGGCCACCGACCCCAATCTGGAGGGGGAGGCGACCGCGACCTACCTGGCCCGGCTGTGCAAGCCGATGGGCCTCAAGGTCACCCGGCTGGCGAGCGGACTGCCCGTCGGCGGGGACTTGGAGTACGCCGACGAGGTCACCCTCGGCCGGGCGTTCGAAGGGAGACGACTGCTCGATGTCTGACCGAACCGACACCGCTGACCGAACCCACCCGTCGGACCCGTCCCGGCTGCTGGGCCGGACCGAGGCCCCGGACGACTTCGCGGTGCAGATCGCGGACTCGGTGGAGAGCTTCGTGCTGGCCGTCACCGAGGTCGCCAAGGGCGATGAGCCGGGCAGTGCGATCTCGCTGCTGCTGCTGGAGGTGTCGCAGCTGCTGCTGGCCGGCGGTCGGCTGGGCGCCATCGAGGACGTGCTGCCGGAGGACCGCTTCGAGCCGGACGCCGGCCCGGAGCCGGACGGGGTGGAGCTGCGCGAGCGGCTCGCCGAGCTGCTGGCGCCGATCGACGTCTACCACGAGGTGTTCGACCCGTACGGCCCGCCGGAGAAGCCGAGCGCGTTCCGGATCTCGGACGACCTGGCGGGGGTGGTCAGCGAGCTGCGGCACGGCCTGACGCACTACCGCGAGGGCCGGGTGTCGGAGGCGCTGTGGTGGTGGCAGTTCTCGTACCTGTCCAACTGGGGTTCGACCTGCACGGCGGTGCTGCGGGCGCTGCAGTCGCTGATCGCGCACGTCCGGCTGGACTCGCCGCTGGGCGCGGTGCCGGACGGGGCGGACACCGACGACGACGGGCTGACGGACGAGCAGCTGGAGCAGCAGGCGGGCGACCTGATGGCGGCCGAGCTCGGCCTGTAGCCGCGCACCGGGCGCGGCAGCGCCCGACGGGGGAGTGTGACGCACCAGTCACCCGTGGGCCGGAGGAGAAGATTCCGGACGCGGAGACGGTGCGTGGGCGGCGATTCTTCGGATCGGGTGGCCGGAGCCCGCAGACCTGACGGTCCGCGGTGATCAGAGTTCGATATTCGTATCTCACGATGTGGAAGACGTCGGTCGGGACATCCCTGCTCGTTAGACTGGCGGCGACCTACCACCCCAAGTCGAGGAGCCCCCGTGGGCCTTGTCGTGCAGAAGTACGGCGGCTCATCCGTCGCGGATGCCGAAGGCATCAAGCGCGTCGCCCGCCGAATCGTGGACACCCGGAAGGCCGGCCATGAGGTCGTCGTCGTGGTCTCCGCGATGGGTGACACCACGGACGAGCTCATCGAACTCGCGGAACAGGTGACGCCTATTCCGTCCGGCCGTGAGTTCGACATGCTGCTGACCGCCGGAGAGCGCATCTCCATGGCGCTGCTGGCGATGGCGATCAAAACGCTGGGCTTCGACGCCCAGTCGTTCACCGGCAGCCAGGCCGGTGTGATCACCGACGCGACGCACAACAAGGCGCGGATCATCGACGTGACGCCGGGTCGGATCCGCAACGCCCTGGACGAGGGCAACGTCGCGATCGTGGCCGGCTTCCAGGGTGTCTCGCAGGTCTCCAAGGACATCACCACGCTGGGCCGCGGCGGCTCCGACACCACCGCGGTGGCGCTGGCGGCCGCGCTGGGCGCCGAGGTGTGCGAGATCTACACCGACGTGGACGGCGTGTTCACCGCCGACCCGCGGGTGGTCAAGAAGGCCCGGAAGATCGACTGGATCGCCTTCGAGGACATGCTGGAGCTGGCCTCGTCCGGCTCCAAGGTGCTGCTCGACCGCTGTGTGGAGTACGCCCGGCGCTACAACATCCCGATTCACGTACGATCCTCGTTCTCCGGTCTGCCGGGGACTATCGTCAGCGGCACCAACCCGAACCAGCCCGAAGGGGGCGAGATGGAGCAGGCCATCATCTCCGGAGTCGCCCACGACACGTCGGAGGCCAAGGTCACCGTCGTCGGCGTGCCGGACAAGCCGGGCGAGGCGGCCCGGATCTTCCGCGCCATCGCGGACGCCGAGGTCAACATCGACATGGTGGTGCAGAACGTCTCCGCCGCCGCCACCGGCCTCACCGACATCTCCTTCACCCTGCCCAGCACCGAGGGCCAGAAGGCCATCGACGCGCTGAACCGGGTCAAGGCGGGCATCGGCTACGAGTCGCTGCGCTACGACGACGCGATCGGCAAGATCTCGCTGGTCGGCGCCGGCATGCGCTCCAACCCGGGCGTCACCGCGACGTTCTTCGAGGCGCTGTCCGAGGCGGGCGTGAACATCGAGCTGATCTCCACCTCGGAGATCCGGATCTCGGTGGTCACCCGCGCCGAGGACGTGCCGGAGGCGGTCCGCGCCGTGCACACCGCCTTCGGGCTGGACAGCTCCGGCGACGAGGCGGTCGTCTACGGCGGCACCGGCCGCTGACTCCCGACAGGATCCCCCGCGCACAGCGCAGAGGTTGTGTGCGGGACGGGTGAAGCGGACCCTGATCGTCCGCCGGGTCTGCCAGAATCCCCCTTCGGAGCGACGTGCTCCGGAGGGGATTCCCGCTCTGCGGAAGAACTCCCCCGACGTGGGGCAACCAGGACAGGGGATCGGGTGTCCAACCAGCGTGATGAACGTGACAGGGGCGGCGGTGGCGATCACCCTGCCCGGGGCGGCCCGGCGGGCCGGTAGTCGGATGGGCTTTGCTGCGGCGGCAGCGGACGCGACCGGGGCCAGCGTCGACCAGCTCACCGACACCTACCGGGCCCACTACCGTTCCCTGCTGCGGCTCGCCGCACTGCTGCTGGACGACATGTCCTCCTGCGAGGACGTCGTGCAGGAGGCGTTCATCCGGGTGCACGCCGCCCGGCGTCGGGTCCGTGACCCCGAGAAGACCCTGGCGTACCTGCGGCAGACCGTGGTCAACCTGTCCCGCTCCACGCTGCGCCGCCGACTGCTCGGCCTGCGCCTGCTGCCCAAGCCGATGCCTGACATGGCCAGTGCAGAAGAGGGGGCATACGATGCGCTGGAGCGCGATGCACTGAAGGCCGCGCTACGGGGGTTGCAACGCCGTCAGCGGGAGGTGCTGGTGCTGCGCTACTACGCCGATCTGACGGAGGCACAGGTCGCGGAGGTGCTCGGCATCTCCATCGGCTCGGTCAAGGCCTACGGGTCGCGCGGACTGGCCGCCCTGCGGGTGCGGCTGGGGACCGGCGATGACTGACCAGCACCGACCGCACCCGCTCGGCGAACTGACCGAGGACCAGCTCCGCGGCCTGCTGCGCCGCGCCGTCGCCGACGTCCAGCCCGAACCCGGGGCGCTGCCCCGGCTGCGCACCGCGGTGCCCCGCCGCCGGGCCGCCCGGCGGCGCGCCCTGGGCGGCGCGGCGGTGCTGGCCGCCGCCGTCGCCGTGCTGCCCGTGGTGCACGCCGCCCAGCCGTTCCACCTGTCCGGCGACCCCACCGGCGGTCAGGCCGCGCCCGACGGCCACGCGGTCGGCCCGGGCAACTCCGCGGCCGCCCCGGGCGTCCCGCACAGCGCCGCCACCGCGACCGTCGCCGGGCGCGACGGCACCGGCCCCGAGGCCTCCGTCGGCCCGAGTGCCGACAGCAGCCCGGGCGCCTCGCCCGCCGCCGTGCCGCAGTGCACCCGCGCCGACCTCGGCCGGGCCCAGGCCCAGCAGGGCGACGCCGCCCCGGCCGACGGCCGGATCTACGGCTCGTTCCGGCTCACCAACACCGCCGGCCACCCGTGCCGGGCCAGCGACCCGGGCACCCTCCAACTCGGCTCCGGCGCCGTCGGCGTCCGCCTGACCGCCCACACCGTCGGCGACCCGGCCGGCGGGCTGCCCGACCCGGCCGGGCTGCCGCACGAGCTGCTGCTCGGGCCCGGAGCCTCCTTCCTGGTCCGGTTCGCCTGGGTGCCCACCCACTGCGCCACCCCCTCGCCGTCCCCCACCGCCACCGGCCAGCCGCCCGCCGTCGGCACCGCCGAACTTCCCGCCGCCGTCGACGGCCCGGCCGGCAGCGCCCCCGCGATCGCCGCGGTCGCCGACTCCAGCCCCACCGCCGAGCCCACCCCCGCAGTCCCCCCGGCGGCCACCACCTTCGCGCTCGGCTACGCCCTCGACCCGAACGCCGGGCCCGTCGCCACCACCGTCCTCTCCGCCGGCTGCGGCGGCACGGTCTACCACACCGCCCCCGAACCGGCCCCCGCCCCCGGCAGCGGCCCGACCCCGTCGCCGAGCGCCACCCCCTGAGCGGCGGTCAGGCCTGACGGGTCGGCAGCACCACCACGTGGCGCAGGTTGACGTGCCGCGGGCGGCCGACGACGTACCCGACCAGGTCGGCGACGTCGGCGGGGGAGAGCGTGCCGATCGCGTCGAACATCGCGCCGAGCTGGCCGTCCGGGCCGAGCGCGGGGTTGTCGATGTGGCTGCCCAGCTCGGTGTCGGTCAGCCCGGGCTCGACGGCGGTGACCCGCACGTCGCGCGGGCCGTACTCGGAGCGCAGCGCCGCCGACAGCTGGGTGACGGCGGCCTTGGTGGCGCCGTACACCGCGTAGTTCGGGAACACCACGTGGGCGCCGATCGAGGAGACGTTCAGCAGGTCGGCGGTGGCCCCGGCGGCCGCGGCGGCCACCAGGTCCGGGCCGAAGACGCGGACGACGTGCAGCACGCCCGTCAGATTGGTGTCGATCATGCGGGTCCACTCGTCGATCCGGCCGTCGTCCACCGGGTTGGGCAGCATCACGCCGGCCGCGTTCACCACCAGGTCCACCCGGCCGAGGGCGGTGTGCACCTGCTGCCGGGCGGCGTCCACCGAGGCCGGGTCGGTGACGTCGGCGGGCACCGCCAGCGCGTTCGGGCCGAGTTCGGCGGCCAGCCGCTCCAGGCGGTCCTTGCGGCGGGCGAGCAGCGCCACCCGGGCGCCGTCCGCGACGAGCTGCCGGGCGACGGCCTCGCCGATGCCGCTGGCCGCGCCGGTGACGACGGCGGTCCGGCCGTCCGGGGTCGGGTGTGCCATGGGATTCACGCTCCTGTCGGGTCTGCTGCGGTGACGTCCACGAGTCTCGGCGCGCGCCGCCCGCCGACCCAGGGGCGGGCTTTTCCCGGGTCTGCGAGAACCACCTTCGGGCCCGGCCGCCCGACGTATCGTCAGGGCATGAGCGAAGTGGGGGAGTTCCTGCGCCTGCGCCGGGCCCGGATCCGGCCGTCCGACGTCGGACTGCCGGAGTTCGGCCGGCGGCGCCGGGTGCCGGGGCTGCGCCGTGAGGAGGTCGCGCAGCTCGCCGGGGTGAGCGTCGACTACTACGTGCGGCTCGAACAGGGCCGCGGCGACGGCGTCTCGCTGGAGGTGCTGGACGCGGTGGCCCGGGTGCTGCGCCTGGACCGGACCGAGCGGCAGCACCTGCACGACCTGGCCCGGCCGCCGCGCGAGGCCGCCCGGCGCAGCCCGCGGCAGCTGCCGGGCGGTCTGCGGCTGGTGCTGGACGCGTTGGACGCGCCCGCGTTCGTGCTCGGCCGGTGCCTGGACGTGGTGGCCTGGAACGCGCCGGGCGACGCCGTGATGGGGTTCTCCGCGATGCCGCCCGGGCAGTGCAACGTGGCCCGGCACGCGTTCCTGTCGGCGGCCGGGCGCCGGCTCTACCCCGAGTTCGAGCGGGTCGCCGCCGAGACCGCGGCGTTCCTGCGGGTGGACGCCGCCCGGCACCCGGACGACCCGGAGCTGGCGGCGCTGCTCGCCGACCTCGCCGCCGACCCGCTGTTCGCCGAGCTGTGGGCGCGGCACGGCGTCCGGGAGAAGAGCAGCGGCCGCAAGCTGCTGCGGCACCCGCGGGTGGGCGAGCTGGACGTCGGCTACGAGACGCTCACCCCGCCCGGCGAGCCCGGGCTGCAGCTGGTCGTCTACACCGCGGAGCCCGGCTCGCCCACCGCCGAGCGGCTGGCGCTGCTGGCGGACGCCGCCCGGCGCTGAGCCGGAGCGTCAGATGCCGAGCGACTCGGCGCGGGCCTCGGCGCGCAGCAGCAGGGCGTGCACCTCGGCCTGCCGGCGGCCCGGGCGGTCGTTCCACAGGTCGGGCGAGGCGGCCGGTCGGCCGGTGGCGTGCAGCACCTCCATGACCTGGGTGCGGGCCCGGCGCACCGTGTACGCGGTGCCGTAGCCGTGCGCGAGGACGGCGGTCTGCGCGCCGAGCAGGCAGACCCGGCCGGCCGTGTCCCACATCGCGCCCTGGATCCAGCCGGCCTCGGCGAGGTAGCGGGAGGTCAGCCGCAGGTGCCCGGCGACGGTGATCGACACCGGGCGGGCGGGGCGGCGGACCAGCCGGTCCAGCAGGGTGCGGCGCGGCAGCGGGTACCCGAAGTTCCAGGCCTGCCGGGTGGAGCCGTACGGCCCGCCGTCCCGATCGGGCTCCACCGCGGGCAGCGGGAGCAGCGGCAGCCGCTCGGGGGCGGGGAGCCCGGCCAGGTACTGCTCGATCTCCTCGACCAGGCCGAGGTGCTGGGCGAGGACGGGCAGGTCGAGCCGGTCGAGCCGGTCGAACGGCGGCGCGGACGCGGGCATGGCACAACTCCTCCGGTCGGTATGTCGTATTTGTACCTCTTTCGCTGATCGTCCGTCGGTCGCCGCACCGCAGCCGTTCCGTGTCCCCATCGTTCGTCGCCACCGTTCCGTTCACCGCCCGGAATCGGGTTGGATGAGGGTATGAACGAGCAGACGAATGTCGTTCCGGCGTGGGAGCAGCGGTTCCGGGCAGCGCGGGTCTCGCTGCCCGACTGGGCGGACGAGGCACCGGAGCGGGCGCTGTACGTGTCCAACGCGACCGGCACCTACGAGGTGTACGCGTGGGACCGCGCCACCGACGAGCACCGCCGGGTCACCGACCGCCCCAATGGCACCACCGATGCCGAGCTCAGCCCGGACGGCGAGTGGATCTGGTGGTTCGACGACACCGACGGCGACGAGTTCGGCGTCTGGCGCCGCCAGCCGTTCGCCGGTGGCCCCGACCAGGAGGCCGTGCCCGGAGTCCCCGCCGCCTACGAGGCGGGCCTGGCGTTCGGCCGCGACGGCACCGTGGTGGTCGGCACCTCCACCGACGACGAGGGCACCACCCTGTACCTGCGCCGCCCCGGCGCCGCCGAGCCCGAGGTGGTCTACCACCACGCCGAGTACGGCGGCGTCGGCGACCTGTCCCACGACAGCTCCCTGCTGGCCGTCGACCACACCGAGCACGGCGACGCCATGCACGGGGCGATCCGGGTGCTGCGGCTGTCCGACGGCGCCACCGTCGCCCAGCTCGACGAGGTCACCGGCCGCGCCGAGCCGCGCGGCGTGTCCTGCCTCGGCTTCGCGCCCGCCGCCGGCGACACCCGGCTGCTGGTCGCCCACCAGCGCACCGGCCGCTGGGAGCCGATGCTGTGGGACGTCGCCACCGGCACCGAGACCGAACTGGCCCTCCGCGACGAGCAGGGCCGCCCGTTCCCCGGCGACCTGTCCGCGCAGTGGCGGCCCGACGCCCGCTCGCTGCTGATCGAGCACGAGTACGAAGCCCGCTCCGAACTGTTCTCGTACCAGTTGGAGACCGGCGAGCTGACCCGGCTGGACACCCCGCGCGGCACCGTCGCCGGGGCCACCGCCCGCCCCGACGGCACGGTCGAGTTCCTGTGGTCCTCGGCCGCCGAGCCGTCCGCGGTGCGCTCCACCGCCGGCACCGTGGTGCTGCGCGCGCCCGGCCCGGTGCCGCCGGCCTCGGTCCCGGTCGAGGACGTCTGGGTGGACGGCCCCGGCGGCCGGGTGCACGCCCTGGTGCAGCGCCCCACCGGCGAAGGCCCGTACCCGACGGTGTTCGAGGTGCACGGCGGCCCCACCCACCACGACAGCGACTCCTTCGCGGCCGGCCCCGCGGCCTGGCTCGACCACGGCTTCGCGGTGGTCCGGGTCAACTACCGCGGCTCCACCGGCTACGGCCAGGCCTGGACCGACGCGCTCACCGAACGCGTCGGCCTGATCGAGCTGGAGGACATCGCCGCGGTCCGCGACTGGGCGGTCGCCTCCGGCCTGGCCGACGCCGACCGGCTGGTGCTGTCCGGCGGCTCCTGGGGCGGCTACCTGACCCTGCTCGGCCTCGGCACCCAGCCCGACCTGTGGACCCTCGGCCTGGCCGCCGTCCCGGTCGCCGACTACCTCACCGCGTACGCGGACGAGATGGAGGCGCTGAAGTCGCTGGACCGCACGCTGTTCGGCGGCACCCCCGAGGAGGTCCCCGAGCGCTGGCACGCCTCCTCGCCGCTGTCGTACGTCGAGCAGGTCAAGGCCCCGGTCTACATCAGCGCCGGCGTCAACGACCCGCGCTGCCCGATCCGGCAGATCGACAACTACGTCCAGCGGCTGGCGGAGCTCGGCAAGGTCCACGAGGTGTACCGCTACGATGCCGGGCACGGTTCGCTGGTCGTCGACGAGCGGATCAAGCAGCTTCGCCTGGAGATCGACTTCGTCCGGCGACACCTGGCCCCCGGCACCGTCCGGTGACCCGGTAGACCCGGTCGGCTGGGGGGACAACCGATGGGTGGACGCGCCGCGCTGGCCGTCGCCGCGGTCGGCGCGATCGTGCTGACCGCGGCCGGCTGCTCGACGAGCGGTCAGAAGTACGACTGCGTGGAGGCCGCCGCGCCCGCGCGCGCGGACACCGGCATCGACCTGCACGTCCTCGCGAAGGGGAAGAGCGGCGGCCGCAGCTCCAAAGGCTCCAGCGGCTCCAAGGGGTCGAGCGGCTCCAGCGGGTCCGGCGTCTCGCCCCACACGGGCGGCGGCGGCACCCGAGTGGTCCACCACTACCACCACCGGCCGGGCTCCACCCGCAGCGACGACTACGTCGACGAGTGCGGCAACCCGTCGCCCGCACCGGGCTCGGGCTTCGGCGACTTCGACCCCGGCGGCTGCGCCGGGGCGAACCGGCTGCCCGCCGCGACCCCCGTCACCGGCTCGCCCTCGGCGTCGGCCGGCGCGGCGTCGCCGAGCGCCGCCGCCCCGCCGGCGCCCTGCCCGAGCGCCTCGCCGTCCGGGAGCGCCGCGGCCTCGCCATCCGCCCTCCCGTCGGCGAAGGCGACGCCGTCCGCCTCGCGGTCCGGGACGCGCTGACGCTCCGGGAGAGCGGTGGGAGGTCAGTCCAGGGCCGGGTCCAGTCCGAGGGCCCGGTCCTGGGCGGCCTCCGCCTCGCGGCGCACCAGCCGGAACCACATGAAGACCACGAACCCGGCGAAGACGAACCACTCCAACGTGTAGCCCAGGTTCTGGAACGCCCGCAGGCTCAGCCCGTCGCCGCCCTGCGGCTGCACCGTCGGCACCGCCGTCAGCCCCGCCGGGACGTCGTCGGCCGCCACCCAGCCGTCGTACACCGGGTACGGCAGCACGTTCACCAGCGTCGCCGGGCTGATCGTGCCCAGCTGCCCGGCCGGCAGGCCGCCCGCCACCGCGCCGCCGCTGCCGCTGTTCTCCGGGGCCTGCAGCCGGCCCGTGACGCTGACCTGCCCGGACGGCACCTCCGGCGCCGCCCCCGGGGAGCCCGCCACCCAGCCGCGCACCACGGGCACCGCCGGGCCGCCGTCGGTGCGCAGCGGCGTGAGCACGTAGTAGCCCGAGCGGCCGTCCACCGTGCGGTTCGGCACCAGCAGCTGGTGCGCGGCGTCGTACGAGCCCGTGAAGCTCACCGTCCGGCCCAGGGTGTCGGTGCCGACCTTCGCCGCGGTGTCCGGCAGGATCTCGGAAATCGGGCGGGCCCGGCTCTCGGCGGAGACCGCCTTGTTGATCTCCTGGTGCGTCGACACCCGGCTCTCGAACCGGCCCAACTGCCAGGAGCCGAGCATCAGGCAGACCCCGATCGCCGCCACCGCGACGACCGTGCCGACAAGCCAACGCGGGCTGAACAGGAACCGGTACACCCCACCACGGTAACCATTCCTGACATCGCCCCCGACCGCCGGGTGCGCCCGTCGTAGGGTGGCGTGGTGACCGCGCTCATCGCCCCGCTGGCCGCCGACCACCTCCGCGCCCGCTCCGAGGCCCTCGCCGACCTGCTGCTGGACGCCGTGGACGACGGCGCCTCGGTCGGCTTCCTGGCCGGCACCGGCCGCGACGAGGCGGCCGCCTGGTGGCGGACCCTGCACCCGTCCGTCGCCGACGGCAGCCGACTGCTGTGGACGGCGTCCGACCCCGACGGCCGCCTGCTGGGCACCGTGGCCCTGGTCCGCGAGACCCGGCCGAACGGCACGCACCGGGCCGAGGTCTCCAAGCTGCTGGTGCACCGCGACGCCCGCGGCGCGGGCCTGGGGCGGCGGCTGTTGACCACCGCCGAGCAGGCCGCCCGGGACGCCGGCGCCACCCTGCTGCTGCTCGACACCCAGACCGGCAGCGCCGCCGAACACCTCTACCGCGGCGCCGGCTGGACGGCCTTCGGCACCGTCCCCGGCCATGCCGCCACCCCGGACGGGGTCCTCGCCGACACCACCTACTACTACAAGCAGCTCATCGGCTGACGGGCCGCTGCCTGCTCAGACGGCGCTGTCCGGCCGGAGGAACTCGGGCTGGTCCAGCAGCCGCAGCCAGCTGCCGTCCGGCTGCTGCCGCACCACCTGGGCGCGGGCCCCGGCGCCGTCCTTCGGTGGGGTGGCGGTCAGCGCGATGCCGTCCGCGGCCAGCGTCGGCAGCGGCGGCTCCGGGGTGAACCGCGGACGGTTCGTCAGCACCCGCTCCCACAGCACCCGGATCGCCTCCCGGCCGACCGTGAGCTGCCCCGGCGGGTACGCCACCACGGCGTGCTCCTCGTACAGCGCGGCGACCCCGGCGGCGTCGCCCGCGTTGGAGCGCTCCACGAACAGCCGGGTCAGGTCCTCCGGGCGCATCGCCTTCTCGTACTCGCTCATCACGGCCTCCTCGTCGTCGTGCCTCCAGCTTTCCGTGACCCGTTCCAGAAGTCCAACAGCTGGTTCTGTTCGGAACTAGAATCCGTGATTATGGAACTGAGGCAGCTGGAGTACTTCCTCGCCGTCGCCGAGGAGCGCAACTTCACCCGCGCCGCCGAGCGGGTGCACATCAGCCAGTCCGGGGTCAGCGCCCAGATCCGGCAGCTGGAACGCGAACTCGGCGCCGAACTCTTCGACCGCTCGACCCGCACCGTCACCCTCACCGTGGCCGGCAAGGCCGCCCTCGAACACGCCCGGCAGGCGGTGGCCGCCGCCCGCGCCGTCGGCCAGGCGGTCGGCGAGGTCAGCGACCTGATCCGCGGCAGCCTCACCGTCGGCATGGTGGCCGGCTGCACCCTCACCCCGCTCTTCGACGGCCTGGCCGCCTTCCACCGCGCCCACCCCGGCGTCGAACTCGCCCTGCTGGAGGACGACTCCGACCACCTCACCGACGCCGTCCGCACCGGCGCCCTCGACCTCGCACTGATCGGCTGCGCCGGCACCGCCCCCGACAGCCTGGACGCGCACACCCTGATCCGCGAACCCCTGGTCGCCGCCGTCCCGCCCGGCCACCCGCTCGCCCGCCGGCCCGCCGTCACCCTCGCCGAACTGCTCGCCCACCCGCTGATCTGCCTGCCGCCCGGCACCGGCGTCCGCACCGTCCTCGACCGCGACTGCGCCGCCGCCGGACTCGCCCCGCGGATCGCCCTGCAGGCCTCCGCCGCCTCCGCGATCGCCGACCTCGCCGCCCGCGGCCTCGGCGTCGCCGTGCTCAGCCGCTCCATGGCCGAGGCCTTCCCCGCCCTGGTGCCGGTCGCCGTCACCGACCTCACCACCCCGGGCCTGCTCGCCCTGGTCTCCCGCCCCGGCCCCGCCCCCGCACTGCGCGCGCTGCTCACCGAACTGCGCCGGGCGTTCAGCGGCTGAACGCCCGGCTCCCGGTCGCGCCGAACGCCCGGCTTTCGGCCGCTGAACGCCCGGCGGGGGTAGGTCAGTTCACGAACGCCAGCTCGTGCGGCGTCCCGTTGAACCGCAGGCCGCCGTCCTCCGTCACCGTCACGATGTCCTCGATCCGGACGCCGAACCGGCCCGGCAGGTAGACGCCCGGCTCGATGGAGAAGCACATCCCCGGCACCAGCGGCCGGGTCTCGCCCTCGATCATGTACGGCGGCTCGTGCGTGGTCAGGCCGATGCCGTGGCCGGTGCGGTGGATGAAGTACTCGCCGTACCCGCCCTCGGTGATCACCGCCCGGGCCACCCGGTCGATCTCCTGGCACGTCACCCCCGGCGCCACCGCGTCGAACGCGGCCTGCTGGGCCCGCCGCACCAGGTCGTGCACCTCCTGCACCTCCTTGGGCGGCTCGATGCCGACGAACACCGTGCGGGTGGTGTCCGAGCCGTAGCCGTCCTTCAGCCCGCCGAAGTCCAGCACCACCGTGTCACCGCGCTGGATCACCCGGTCCCCGGCCTCGTGGTGCGGGTTCGCCCCGTTCGGACCGGAACCCACCACCGTGAAGTCCACCTGGCTGTGCCCGTGCTCGATCAGCAGCGCCGCCAGGTCCGCGGCCACCTCCCGCTCGGTGCGGCCCGCGAACGGCACGCCCAGGATCGCCCCGTACGTCAGGTCCGCCGCCGCGCCCGCCGCCGCCAACCGGGCCAGCTCGTCCGGCTCCTTCACCGCCCGCAGCATCGGCAGCACCGAGGTCAACGAGGCGTACGAGGTGCCCGGCAGCGCCTCCTGGAAGCCCAGCAGGTGCATCGCCCAGGCGTTGTCGGAGATCCCGTACCGGCCGACCGGGTCCAGATTCGGCGCCAGCACCGCGTACGGGTCCTGGCCGTCGATCCAGTCGGCCATCCGGACCGCCTCCGCACCCGCCGCGCGCTCCGCGTCCGGGCGCTCCAGCTTCGGCACCAGCAGCACCGGCTCGGCGCCCGGCGCGACCACCAGCGCGGTCAGCCGCTCGGTGCCCACCGGGAGATAGCCCGTCAGATACGTCAGATCGGGACCGGGCGTGACGACCAGTCCGGCCAGTCCCGCATCGGCGGCGGCCGTCGCGGCACGGGCCATCCGGGCCTGGAAATCGGCCGTGGTGAACGGCTCGGGCATCAGGATCCCCTCCCTCGGGGTCAGCGGCCGGAGGCCGCGTAGTGACGCAGGAACAGCGCCTCGACCAGGGCCATGTGCTCGATCTCGCCCGGGTCGACGCTCTCATTGGGCGCGTGGATCAGCGAACGGGGCTCCTCCACACCCATCAGGATGATCTCCGACTCGGGGTACTGCGCGGCAAGAGCGCTGCACAGCGGAATCGAACCGCCCTGCCCGAGGAACGACAGCGGCCGGCCGTACGCCTCCCGCGCCGCCAGGTCCAACGCCGCGTACGCCTTCCCGTCCGTCGCCGCCCGGAACGGCGAACCCTTCGCCTCCGGCTCCACCTCCACCCGCGCACCCCACGGCGCGGCCGCCACCAGATGCGCCGTCAACGCCCGCTGCGCCGCCTCCGGATCCATCCCCGGCGGCACCCGCAGACTCACCCGCGCCCGGGCCTCGGCCGGCACCGCCGACGCCGAACCCACCACCGGCGCACAGTCGATGCCCAGCACCGTCACCGCCGGACGGGCCCACAGCCGGTCCGCGACCGTCCCCGACCCCGTCAGCCCGACGCCGTCCAACACCCCGGCGTCCGACCTGAACTGCTGCTCGTCGTACCCCACGCCCTCCCAGCTGCCGTCCGCCGGGAGACCCTCGATCCGCGTCCCGCCGTGCACGTCGCGCAGCGAGTCCAGGATCCGGATCAGCGCCGCGAGGGCGTCCGGGGCCGGGCCGCCGAACATTCCCGAATGCAGATCCGACTCCAGCGTCCGTACCGTCACCACCACGTTCGCCATCCCGCGCAACGAGACGGTGGCCGTCGGCACTCCCACCGCCGCGTTGCCGGTGTCGCAGATCAGCAGCGCATCGGCGTGCAACTCGTCCGGATGCTCCGCCAGATACGCCTCCAGACCGCCCGTCCCCTGCTCCTCAGACCCCTCGACCACCAGCTTCACCCCCACCGGCAAGTCGTCCCCCAACGCCCGCAACGCCGTCAGGTGCATCACCACATTGCCCTTGCAGTCCGCCGCACCCCGCCCGAACCACCGCCCCTCCCGCTCCGTCAGCTCGAACGGCGGCGACACCCACGCCGCGTCGTCCAACGGCGGCTGCACGTCGTAGTGGCAGTACAGCAACACCGTCGGAGCCCCCGGCGGCGGCGGACGGTGCCCCAGCACCGCGAAGCTCCCGTCCGGCGTCTCCACCAACCGCACGTCCCGCAGCCCCACCTCCGCGAACGCCGCAGCCACCCACTCCGCAGCCTCCCGACACCGCTCCACCGGCTGCTGCCGCGGATCCGCCACCGACGGAATCGCCACCAACTCCGCCAAGTCCCCCCAGGCCCGCCCCATCAACCCGGCCACCCGCCCGGCCAACCCGTCGTCCACCACACCCGTCCCCTTCGCCACACCCGACCCGACCCGACCCGACCCACCGATCATGCCCCGCCCGACGAACGGACGGCCCGACGACACCGGCGAACCCCGACGACGGCCACGCTCCCGAAGCTCCCCCGAGAACGCCCAAAACGCAGTCAGGGCCGGTGACTCTTGCGAGTCACCGGCCCTGAGCTGGTGTTACGAAGTCGGGGTAGCGGGATTTGAACCCACGGCCTCTTCGTCCCGAACGAAGCGCGCTACCAAGCTGCGCTATACCCCGGTCCTGCTTTGTTGCTTTCCGTCTCCGGTGCAACGAGTAGAACTCTACAGGAGGTGGGGCCAGACACGAAATCCGGTTTAGGGGCTGGTCAGCGAGGGGCGGGGGTGAGGGTGAGGAGGGTGGCTTCGGGGGGGCAGGCGAAGCGGATGGGGGTGTAGCGGTTGGTGCCGCAGCCGGCGGAGACGTGGAGGTGGGAGCGGTGGCCGGCGGCGGTGTGGGCGGAGAGGCCCTTGACGCGGTCGGTGTCGAGGTCGCAGTTGGTGACGAGGGCGCCGTAGAAGGGGATGCAGAGCTGGCCGCCGTGGGTGTGGCCGGCCAGGATCAGGGGGTAGCCGTCGGCGGTGAAGGCGTCGAGGGTGCGCAGGTAGGGGGCGTGGACGACGGCGAGGGAGAGGTCGGCGTCGGGGGAGGGGCCGCCGGCCACCGCGGCGTAGTCGTCGAGGCGGATGTGCGGGTCGTCGAGGCCGGTGAACTCGATGTCGAGGCCGGCGACGGTGAGGCGGCCGCGGGCGTTGTTGAGGTCGAGCCAGCCGGCCCGGTCGAAGCCGTCGCGGAGTTTCTGCCAGGGGTTGTGGACGGCGCCGCTGATGCCGCGGCGGCCGCTGCCGTCGGGGTTGTTGAGGCCGTGGACGCCGCTGCGCAGGGCCTTGAGGTAGCGGGTGGGCGACTTTCGGGCGGGGCCGTAGTAGTCGTTGGAGCCGAAGACGTAGACGCCCGGGAAGTCCATCAGCGGGCCGAGCGCGTCCAGCGTGGCGGGGACGCCGAGCGGGTCGGAGAGGTTGTCGCCGGTGTTGACGACCAGGTCGGGGCGCAGCCCGGCGAGGCTCTGCAGCCAGCGCTGCTTCTTGGTCTGCCCGGTGACCATGTGGATGTCGGACACCTGGAGGATCCGGATCGGCCGCGCTCCGGCGGGCAGGATCGGAACCTCCACGCGGCGCAGGCGGAACGAGCGGACCTCGTACCCGGCGGCGTAGACGAGACAGGCGGCGCCGGTGGCGGCGACACCGAGCGGGACGGAGTACAGCGGTCGCATCGGTCCATGGTCGCAGACTGTTCGAAAAGTCGGGCAAGCGCCCGGGGGTCGGCGGAGGATGACGGGCCGTCAGCGCGAACCGGCAGGTAAAGGTGCGGCGGCGGGGCGGGACAGGTGTCAGAATCGGCGGCATGACGACGCTCAAGGAGCAGCTGCACGAGGACCTCACGGCTGCCATCAAGGCACGGGACGAGCTGCGCTCGTCCACCCTCCGGTTGACGCTGGCCTCGGTGACCAGCGCCGAGGTGGCGGGCACGGCGAAGCGCGAGCTGTCCGACGACGAGGTGCTGCACGTGATCGGCAAGGAGGCGAAGAAGCGGCGGGAGGCCGCGGAGGCCTTCGAGGGCGCCGGTCGGACGGAGCAGGCGGCGCGGGAGCGGGCCGAGGGCGAGGTGCTGGCGACGTACCTGCCGAAGCAGCTGACGGACGAGGAGCTGGCCGCGATCGTGGCCGCCGCGGTGGCGGAGTCCGGGGCGAGCGGCCCGCAGGGCATGGGCGCGGTGATGAAGCTGGTGCGTCCGAAGGTCGAGGGCAAGGCGGAGGGCGGCCGGGTGGCCGCCGCGGTGAAGGCCGCCCTGGCCGGCTGACGCCGGTCGCCCCGCCCGGGGACGTACCGACACAGGCAGAACAAGCGGACACAGCTGAAGCCGCCCGCCCGGAGAGGATCTCCGGGCGGGCGGCTTCAGCTGTACGAGTGGCGCCGGTCAGCGGTGGCCGGGCTTGCCGGAGTTGCCGCCGGTGGGCGGGAAGGTGAAGCCGCCGGTCCCGCCGGTCGGCCAGCCGGGGTTCCCGCCGCCGTTGCCGCCGCCGTTGTTCCCGCCGCCGGCGTTGTCACCGGAGGGGTCGCCGGGGTTGTCGGTGGCCGGCGGCGGGGTGGCGGTGCTGGGCGGGGCGATGCTGACGGTCTGGAAGGTGCTCTTGGGGGTGCCGTCCAGGGCGTCGTTCATGGCCATCTGCCAGATCGGGCCGGGGCCGTCGGCGCCGTAGACGGAGCCGAAGTACTTGCCGCCGATGGTGATGTCCTTCATCGACACGTTGCCGCCGACGCCGCCGAGCCAGACCGAGGTGGCGAGGTCGGGGGTGTAGCCGCTGAACCAGGCGGCGTACCGGTAGTCGGTGGTACCGGTCTTGCCGGCGATCTGGCGGCCGTCGTCGAGGCCGAGGGAGGAGGCGGTGCCCTTCTCGGTCACGCCGAGCAGCAGGGTGTTGACGCCGTCCGCGGTGCTCTCGGACATCGCCGGTCCGCAGTTGGCCTTCGGCACGTCGAGCTTCTTGTTGTCGCTGGTGACCACGGAGGTCAGCGCGATCGGGGTGCAGTAGGTGCCGCGGGCGGCGAAGGCCGCGTAGACCGAGGCCATCTGGAGCGGGCTGACCTCCTGGGTGCCGAGCACCATGGAGGGGACCTCCTCCAGCTTCTTGCCGTTGGCCAGGGTGCCGACGCCGAGCTTGTCAGCCATCTGCTTCATCGGGCACAGGCCGGTCTGCTGCTCCAGCTGCACGAAGTAGGTGTTGACCGACTTCTGCATGGCGACCTGCATGTTGTACGGCCCGATCTCCTTGTCGGACTCGTTCGACACGGTGGCGATGGGCTTGGTGTTGTTGACCCAGGTGCCCTCGCAGGTGGAGACCTTGGGGTAGTCCATCTTCGGCGGCGAGGAGAGCTCCTGGGTGATCGGCACCCCGTTCTCCAGGGCGGCCGCGGCCAGGATCGGCTTGAAGGTCGAGCCGGGGGAGAAGCCGCTGCCGCCGCCCATGGACGAGCCGACGTTCAGGTTGAGGACGGTCTGCTTCTTGGACTCGTCCAGGCCGTACGGGCGGGTCTGCGCCATCGCGAGGATCTCGCCGGTGCCGGGCTTGACCATGGTGCCGGCGGCGGACACCTTGTCGGTCACGTAGACCTTCTTGGTGACCGCGTTGTACATGTCGTGCTGCTTGTCCGGGTCGATCGTGGTGTTGATCCGCAGGCCGCCCTGCGTCCAGACCTTCTGCCGCTCGGCGGCGGTCTTGCCGAACACCGGGTCCTGCTTGATCACGTGGCGCACGTAGTCGCAGAAGTAGCCCATGCCGTTCTGCGCGGTGATGCAGCCGTTCTGCGGCTCGGAGTACTTGATGCCGAGCGGGGAGGCGATCGCGGCCTTCGCGTCGTCCGGCGAGATGTGCTTGTACTCCAGCAGCTTGTTGATCACCGTGTTGCGGCGGGTCTGCGCGGCCTGCGGGTGGGTGATCGGGTCGTACGCCGAGGGGTTCTGCACCAGGCCGGCCAGCATCGCGGCCTCGGGGATGGTGAGGTCCTTGGCGCTCTTGCTGAAGTAGCGGTTGGCGGCGGCTTCGATGCCGTACGCCTGGTGGCCGTAGAACGTGATGTTCAGGTAGTTGGTGAGGATCTGATCCTTGCTCAGGTCCTCCTCCAGCTTGATGGCGTACTTCAGCTCCTGGATCTTGCGACCCATGCTCTTCTTGGTGGCTTCCAGGAAGGCCTGCTGGTCGTCGCCGGCCTGCTCGACGAAGACGTTCTTCACGTACTGCTGGGTGAGCGTGGAGGCGCCCTGGGCGGTGGTGCCGGACTCGGCGTTCTTGGTGGCGGCGCGCAGCACGCCCTTGAGGTCGACGGCGCCGTGCTCGTAGAAGCGGGCGTCCTCGATGTCGACCTGGGCCTGGCGCATCACCGGAGCCATCTGCTCGGCGGTGAGGATGGTGCGGTCGCGGTCGTACACCTTGGCGATCAGGCCGCCCTTGGCGTCGTAGATCATCGACGCCTGCGAGAGGGTGGGCGTCTTGAAGTCGTCCGGGATGTTGTCGAACGACTCGGCGGTGTCCTTGGCGGTCAGGCCGAACGCTCCGACGGCCGGCAGCGCCATTCCGGCGACCAGGATGCCGGCCAGCACGGCGCTGCCCAGGAACTTGACGCCGAGACCTGCCTTGTCCAGAGCGGTACCCGTGGATCGCGTAGCTGCCATGGGGAGAACCCTACGTTGCGGAATCCCGTACAGGGGGGCAGGTGTTCGCCTACGCTTGTCACAAGACTGCGACAGCTTCGCTCCGTTCATCACCATCACTCTTGTGAGTGATGAGCTTTGTCCGATTCGGGGGATTCTGCACCGAATTCCGGCAGCTGCACGGCGGGCCGCTGTTGCACACCGTGACGAAAACGCACCATTCCGCCCCGGCAAGGCCCGCGACCTGCAATCACTCCAACGAGTGAGCTGTCGGACACCCATAGTCCGATCGGGTCATTCGAGATTGGGCCGACAGGGGCTGTTGCGTTGTGTCGTTCTTCCGTAACGTCCTCAACTGGCAACGGTGAATATGCCGTTGCCGCCGTGGGGGAGCCCCGAATCGGGAGAGGACGGCGCCGGGATGGGCTGGGTGGACGACTGGAGCGCGCAGGCCGCGTGCCGCACGAGCGATCCGGATGAACTGTTCGTGCAGGGGGCGGCGCAGAACCGCGCCAAGGCGGTGTGCAGCGGGTGTCCGGTGCGCACCGAGTGCCTCGCGGACGCACTCGACAACCGTGTCGAGTTCGGCGTGTGGGGCGGAATGACGGAGCGCGAGCGCCGGGCGCTGCTGCGGCGGCGTCCGACCGTGGGGTCCTGGCGCAGACTGCTGGAGACCGCGCGCACCGAGTACGAGGAGTCGCTGGCCACCGGGGTGGTCCTGCGGGACTACGCCCAGGCGGGCTGACTGTTCGTCACGAAGGGCGGTGCGGCGGGCCTTCGGCTCACTCGGCGGGGGAGCCGAGGCGGTGGCCGATGGCCCGCAGTCCGTCCAGGTCGTGGACGTCCCCGGGCAGTGCGGGCACCTCGACGATCGGCACATCCGGGTAGACCGACGCGAAGCGGTCGCGGGTGCGCCGTTCCCGAGCCATGACCTGCATCCGTTCGGCGTGCAGGCGCAGCAGTCCGGCGGCCAGGGTCTCGGCCTCGACGGTCGAGGTGGCGGTGCCGTTCTCCTCCAGGGCCTCGGCGGCGGCCAGCGCGCGCTCGGAGGTGAGCTGCGGGGCGCCGGTGGTGTGCACCCGGTTGAGCACCAGGCCGGCCAGCGGCATGGCGTCGGCGGCGAGCCGGTCGACGAAGTACGCGGCCTCGCGCAGCGCGTCCCGCTCGGGCGCGGCGACCACCAGGAACGCGGTGCCGTCGTCCTTCAGCAGCTGGTAGGTGCGGTCGGCGCGTTCCCGGAAGCCGCCGAACATCGAGTCCGTCGCGGAGACGAACGTCTGGATGTCGGTGAGCAGTTGGGCCCCGAAGATCTTGCCGAGGGTGCCGGTGATCAGCCCCATGCCGACGTTCAGGAACTTCATCGCGGACCGGCCGCCGACCTTGGCGGGGGCGGTGAGCAGCCGGATCACCTTGCCGTCCAGGAACGACCCGAGGCGGCTGGGGGCGTCCAGGAAGTCCAGCGCCGAGCGGGACGGCGGGGTGTCGACGACGATCAGGTCCCAGCGGTCCTCGGCGCGGAGCTGGCCGAGCTTCTCCATCGCCATGTACTCCTGGGTGCCCGCGAAACCGGCCGACAGCGACTGGTAGAACGGGTTCTCCAGGATGGCCCGGGCGCGGTCGGGTTCGGCGTGGGCGAGCACGACCTCGTCGAAGGTCCGCTTCATGTCCAGCATCATCGCCTGGAGCTCGCCGTCCCCCCGGGTGCCCTTGACGACGCGCGGGGTGTTGTCGAGCTCGGTCAGCCCCATCGACTGGGCGAGCCGGCGGGCCGGGTCGATGGTCAGCACCACGACGCGGCGGCCGCGTTCGGCGGCGCGCAGGCCGATCGCCGCGGCGGTGGTGGTCTTGCCGACGCCGCCGGAGCCGCAGCAGACCACGATCCGGGTCTCCGGGTCGTCGATCAGGGTGTCGATGTCCAGCCCGGTCATGCCGCTCCCTGCCGCTTCAGTTCGCCCGCCAGCCGGTACAGGCCGCCCAGGTCCACGCCCTCGCCGAGCAGGGGCAACTCGTAACTGGGGAGCCGTAGTTGTTGCAGGTCGATGCGCTGGGTGCGTTCCAGCTCGACCCGTTCGGCGTGCTCCCGGGCCTGCTCCAGCAGCGGGTCGAGCAGCGGCTCCACGGCGGCCCGCACCGTCTCCGGCTTGCGCGAGCGCCCGCCGAGGCCGGCCTCGCCGAGGGCCAGCGCGACCTCCTCGCGGTGGTCGCCGTGGGCGGCCTCGACCGCCGCCGCGTCCAGTATCGGCGGACGCACCATGTTCACCAGCACGCCGCCGACCGGCAGCCCGGCCTCGCGCAGGTCGGCGATCCCGTCCACCGTCTCCTGCACCGGCATCTCCTCCAGCAGCGTGGTGAAGTGCACCGCCGTCTCCGGGGAACGCAGCACCCGCATCACGGCCTGCGCCTGGCTGTGGATCGGGCCGAACCTGGCCAGGCCGGCCACCTCGGAGTTGACGTTCAGGAACCGGGTCAGCCGACCGGTCGGCGGGGCGTCCATCACCACCGCGTCGTACGCCCGCCGGCCGTCCGGGCCCTTGCGGCGGGCCGCCTCGCAGGCCTTGCCGGTGAGCAGCACGTCGCGCACGCCCGGGGCGATAGTGGTGGCGAAGTCCACGAAGCCGACCTTCTGCAGGGCCTTCCCCGCCCGGCCCAGCTTGTAGAACATCTCCAGGTACTCCAGCAGCGCCTGCTCGGTGTCGATGGCCAGCGCGTGCACCTCGCCGTGGCCCTTGCCGGGCAGCCCCAGCTGGGCGGGCGTCACGGTGGCCACCCGGCGCTCCTCGTACGGCAGCGCGGCGATCTGGAACAGCTCGGCGATGCCCTGCCGGCCCTCCACCTCGATCAGCAGGGTGCGGCCGCCGTCGGCGGCCAGCGCCAGCGCCAGCGCGGCGGCCAGCGTGGTCTTGCCGGTGCCGCCCTTGCCGCTGACCACGTGCAGCCTGACGCCCTCCCAGTCCGGCTCCCGTGGCGACCGGTCCGGATCCCGCGGCGACGCCTGCCCGGTCGGCCCCGCCGTACCGCTGCTGCCCGCCACGCCCGCTCTCCGTCCGTCGCTGCCTGCTTCTGCCGAGGGGGCCCAACGGGCATCCCTCACCGCGAGGGTAACGAGCGAGCGCTCCGGATGGCGGGAGCATCCCGGCCACCCCGACGATTGACGGCCCCTTTGTGTCCCACCTCACACCGGCCGGGGCGGCTAGAGTCACCCCCATGACCAAGTGGGAATACGCAACCGTGCCGCTGCTCGTGCACGCGACCAAGCAGATCCTCGACACCTGGGGCCAGGACGGCTGGGAGCTCGTCCAGGTCGTTCCCGGGCCGAACCCGGAGCAGCTGGTGGCGTACCTGAAGCGCGAGAAGGAGTAGTCATGGGCCAGGTAGAGCAGAAGCTCGCCGAGCTCGGGCTGACCCTGCCCGAGGTGGCGGCCCCGGTCGCCGCGTACGTCCCCGCACTGCGCACCGGCCACTACGTGATGACCTCCGGGCAGCTGCCGATGGTCGGCGGCAAGCTCCAGCTGACCGGCAAGGTCGGCGCCGAGGTCACCGCCGAGGAGGCCAAGGACCTGGCCCGGATCTGCGCGTTGAACGCGCTGGCCGCGATCAAGTCCGTGATCGGCGACCTGGACAAGGTCGAGCAGGTCGTCAAGGTGGTCGGCTTCGTCGCCTCCGCCCCCGACTTCACCGGCCAGCCCGGCGTGGTCAACGGCACCAGCGAACTGCTGGGAGAGGTCTTCGGCGACAAGGGCGTGCACGCCCGCAGCGCCGTCGGCGTGGCCGTGCTGCCGCTGGACGCGCCGGTCGAGGTCGAGCTGATGGTCCGCTTCCGCGACTGACCGCGCGGTCGAGGGGCCCGCTGCCGCACCGCGGTGGCGGGCCCCTCGCATTTCGGGCCTGTCGGCCCGGGGCGACGGCGGTTAACATCCGTGAACATGCCCGAGATGCCGCCGTCCTGGCCTGCCCGAATCCGCGCCCTGGCCGCCGGGGAACTCACCCCGGCCGCACCCAAGGCCGCCGCCACCGTGGTGCTGCTGCGCGACGCCGCCCCGGGCCCGGAGGCCTACCTGCTGCGCCGGCGCACCACGATGGCCTTCGCCGGCGGCATGTACGCCTACCCGGGCGGCGGCGTCGACCCGCGCGACCGCGAGGTGCGCCCGCCGTGGGCCGGCCCGTCGACCGCGGAGTGGGCCGAGCGCCTGGGCGTGGACGAGTCGACCGCCTGCGCGGTGGTCTGCGCCGCCGTCCGGGAGACCTTCGAGGAGGCCGGCGTGCTGCTGGCCGGCCCCGACGCCCGGACGCTGGTCGAACCCGGCGACTGGGCCGCCGAACGGGCCGCGCTGGAGTCGCACGAGCTGTCCCTGGCCGAGTTCCTGACCCGGCACCGACTCGTGCTGCGCAGCGACCTGCTGGCCGCCTGGGCGCGCTGGGTCACCCCCGAGTTCGAGGAACGCCGCTTCGACACCTGGTTCTTCGTCGCCGCCCTGCCGACCGGACAGGCCGCCGCGGACACCGTCGGCGAGGCCGACCGGGTCGCCTGGATGACGCCCGCCGACGCGGTGACCGGCTTCCACGAAGGCCGTTTCGGGATGATGCCGCCGACCGTCACGGTGCTGCGCGAACTGACGCCGATGCGCGACGCCGCCGAGGCGCTGACCGCCGCCGCGGACCGCGACATCACCCCCGTGCTGGGGCGGGCCGAGCTGGCCGGGGACCGTATGACGGTGCGCTGGCCCGGGTATGACGAACTGACTGTCGACGGCGTGTTCCCGGCGTGAGAACCTTCCCCCGGAAAGCTCGGCAGTCGCCGCGCCGACCAGTGCATTTCCGCTGCGACAGCACCGCCCGCGTACACCCCGGAAGGAGACCTCCGATGACTCACAACGACGTGGCTCGCCGGACCTCGGCCATGCCCGCCCGCACCGTCACCCCCCGCGCCGCCGCCTGCGACACACCGGCGCCCGCGGCCGACACCGCCCGCCTGCTGGTCCGTGAGCTGCCCTCCCGGGCGCTGCTGCGGCCGCTGCCGCTGCGACGACTCGGCCGGGCCGAGGCGGACGCCGCGTGAGCGGTCTGCTTCCGGGCGACCCCGCCGACCAGGTCGGCGGGGCCGCCACCCCGCGCGCCCAGTGCGTGCTCGCGCCCAACCCGTCCCCGATGACGCTGGACGGCACCAACACCTGGCTGCTGTCCGAACCCGGCTCCGACCTGGCCGTGGTGATCGACCCCGGCCCGCTCGACGAGACCCACCTGCGACGGGTCGTCAGCACCGCCGAACAACAGGGCAAGCGCATCGCCCTCACCCTGCTCACCCACGGCCACGCCGACCACGCCGAAGGCACCGCCAGGTTCGCCGAACTCACCGGCACCGCGGTCCGCGCCCTCGACCCGGCGCTGCGACTCGGCGAAGAGGGCCTGCACGGCGGCCAGCGCCTGGAGATCGGCGGCCTCGACCTGCGGGTGGTCGCCACCCCCGGGCACACCTCCGACTCGCTGACCTTCCACCTGCCCGCCGACGGCGCGATCCTCACCGGCGACACCGTCCTCGGCCGCGGCACCACCATGGTCGCCCACCCCGACGGCCGCCTCGGCGACTACCTCGCCTCGCTGCGCCGCCTGCACGCGATGGCCGCGGAGCACGGCGTCCGCACCGTGCTGCCCGGCCACGGCCCGGTCCTCGCGGACGCCCTCGGCGCCGTCGACTACTACCTCGCCCACCGGGCCGGCCGCCTCGCCCAGGTCGAGACCGCCGTCGAGGCCGGCTGCCGCACGGCGGCCGAGGTGGTCGCCCGGGTCTACGCGGACGTGGACCGCGCGCTGTGGCCTGCGGCGGAGCTCTCGGTGCGGGCGCAGCTCAGGTACCTGGAGGAGCACGGGCTCATCTGAGGGGCTGCACAACCAGGGGCGCGGGGAACTGCGCGCAACGGAAGGCGCCCGTCCGCAAGATCGCGACGCAGGACAATGACCTGCACGTGATCGCGACCTTGCGGACGGGCCTTGCGCTTGTCGCGCAGCTCTCCCCCAGCCCTCAGCGCGAGCGGCGCGACAGCCTTTCGACGTCCAGCAGGACGACCGCGCGGGCCTCCAGCTTGAGCCAGCCGCGGCCGGCGAAGTCGGCGAGGGCCTTGTTGACCGTCTCGCGGGAGGCGCCGACCAGCTGGGCCAGCTCCTCCTGGGTGAGGTCGTGGGCGACGTGGATGCCCTCGTCGGACTGGACGCCGAAGCGGCGGGAGAGGTCGAGCAGGGCCTTGGCGACGCGGCCGGGCACGTCGGAGAAGACCAGGTCGGACATCACGTCGTTGGTGCGGCGCAGTCGGCGGGCGATCGCGCGCAGGAGGGCGATGGAGACCTCGGGGCGGGCGTGCAGCAGCGGGAGCAGGTCGCCGTGGCCGAGGCCGAGGAGCTTGACCTCGGTGAGGGCGGTGGCGGTGGCGGTGCGCGGGCCCGGGTCGAACAGCGAGAGTTCGCCGATCATCTCGGAGGGGCCGAGCACGGCGAGCATGTTCTCGCGGCCGTCGGGCGAGGCGCGGTGCAGCTTGACCTTGCCCTCGACGACGACGTACAGCCGGTCGCCCGGGTCGCCCTCGTGGAACAGCGACTCGCCACGGGCGAGCGTCACCTCGGTCATGGAAGCGCGGAGCTCGGCAGCCTGGTCGTCGTCGAGTGCCGCAAACAGCGCGGCGCGCCGCAGAACGTCGTCCACGAGCTTCCTCCTGCTGGTGTCATGGGCAGTGCTATTCACCACCAAGGATGACGCATGTCGCTCCGATCATATGAGGAGGGGGTGTGCCCGGGTGCGGCCTACGCGGCCATTCGCGCACTTCGGGTGACGGTCGCGACGGCTCCGACGGCGCTTGTCCGACGGCGGGTCAGCGGCCGGGCGTCTGGCGGCCGAGCACCTGGAGGGCGAACGCCCGGGTCCCGGCGACGTGGTGGCGGGCCAGTGCGGCGGCGGCCTCCGGGTCGCGGGCCTTGATGGCGTCCAGCAGTTGCTGGTGCTCGGTGCACATGGGGGCGCTGGTCTCGGCGTCCGAGGTGAGGCGGAACAGGCGGCGCAGGCGGCCGTCGAGCGGGGCCATCATGTCGCGCAGCAGCGGGTTGCCGGAGAGGTCGACGATCGCGCGGTGGAAGTCGGCGTTCAGGTCGGCGCTCTCGCGCACCCGGCCGGCCTCGGCGGCCTTGCGGGTGCGGGCGAGCAGGCGTTCCAGGCCGCGGATGCCGGTGGCGGTGGCGTTCCGGGCGGCGAGGCTGGCGGCGAGGGCCTCCAGGGATTCGCGGACGGCGAAGAAGTGCTCGGCGTCGGCGGGCCCGAAGTCGGCGACGAAGGCGCCGCGGCGGGCCTGGACGGTGAGGAAGCCCTCGCGTTCCAGGCGCTGCATGGCCTCCCGGACGGGGATCCGGGAAACGCCCAGGCCGTCGGCGAGTTCGCGTTCCACCAGGCGCTGCCCGGCGGGGTGCTCGCCCTCGATGATCTGCTCGCGCAGCCGGAGGTAGACGAGGTCCGCCAGCGACTGGTGGGCGTCGCCGAGGGTGTCGGGCATCGGGGGCTCCAGGCGGAAGCGGGCGGACCGAGCGGTCTGAGGATCAGATCATTCCAGATCGCTTCGCGCCACCCCCTTGTCCGGTATTCGGTATACCAGATAGCTTGGCCGCCCAGCGGGTCCGAGCGGTGCCCCACGCCGCGCCCGCACCCCCATCCCGCCGAGCTTTCGCCGAGCCGAGGAGGCCCCCGTGGCGACCCGACCGACCCCAGGCCCGCAGCTGCTGCTGGACGCCGCGCTGCCCGACGGCGCCCGCGCCGACCTGCGGATCGAGGACGGCCGGATCGCGGCCGTCACGCCCGTCCCGCCCGGCCGGGAGCTTCCCGCCGCCGCCGGCCCCGGCGAGCGTCGGCTGAACGGCGCACTGCTGCTGCCCGCGCTGGTGGACGGCCATGCCCACCTGGACAAGACCTTCCTCGGCGCGCCCTGGCAGCCGCACCGGGAGACCGCCGACCTGCGCGCCCAGATCGCCTCCGAGCGGCAGCAGCGCCGCGAGGTGGCCGACCGGCTGCCGGTGGCGGACCGGGCGGAGGCGCTGGCCCGCCGGATGGCGGCGCTCGGCACCGGGCACGTCCGCTCGCACGTGGACGTCGACCCGGACACCGGCCTCGACCATCTGTACGCGGTGCTGGAGGCCCGTGAGCGGGTGCGCGAGCTGATCGACGTGCAGCTGGTGGCGTTCCCGCAGAGCGGCGTGGTGGCCGAGCCCGGCATGGCACAGCTGCTCGACGCGGCGCTCCGGGAGGGCGCCGAACTGATCGGCGGGCTCGACCCGTTCGGGTTCGACGGCGACGTGGACGGCCAGCTGGACGTGGTCTTCGAGCTGGCGGAGCGGCACGGCGCGGGCGTCGACATCCACCTGCACGACGGCGGCGCGCCCGGCGTGGCGCAGCTGCGGGCGATCGCCGCGCGGACGGCCGCGCTGGGCCTGGGCGGCCGGGTCGCGGTCAGCCACGCGTACTGCCTCGGGCAGCTGGAGCCGCGCGAACTCGACGCCGTCGCCGCCGTGTTGGCGGATGCCGGGGTGGCCGTGATGACCAACGGCCCGGCCCGGTCGATGCCGCCGGTCAAGCGCCTGCACGAGCGCGGGGTGCTGGTGTTCGCGGGCTCGGACAACATCCGCGACGCGTGGTGGCCGTACGGCACCGGCGACATGCTGGAGCGGGCCACCGTCATCGGCCTGCAGGGCGATCTGATGACCGATCAGGACCTGCGCCTCGCCGCCGACCTGGCGACCGCGCACGCCGCCCGGGCGCTCGGGCTGGCCGAGTACGGGATCGCCGTCGGGGGACGCGCGGACCTGGTCGCGGTGGCCGCCCACTCGGTGCCGGAGGCGGTCGCGGCACACCCCGAACGGCTGCTGGTGCTGCACCGCGGCCACCCGGTGCTCGACCGGCTCGCCCCCTGACACACCCGAACTCCCCCCGTACCACCCCGTGTTCGGAAGGACCCCCACGCCATGACCACCGTCACCACCCCCACCGGAAGACCGCCCGCCGAGCCCGCCGCCGAGACCTCCGGGCGACTCGCCAAGGGCCTGATCGGCACCACCGACCTGGTGTTCTTCGTGGTCGCCGCGGCCGCGCCGCTGACCGTGCTGGCCGGCATCGCGCCGTTCGCGATCGGCGTCGGCGGGGCGTCCGCGCCGGCCGCGTACCTGATCTCCGGCGCGCTGCTGGTGCTGTTCGCCGCCGGGTTCACCGCGATGAGCCGGCACGTGCGCAACGCGGGCGCGTTCTACGCGTACGTGGCGTGCGGGCTGGGGCGCACCCTCGGGGTGGTCACCGCCTATGTGGCGGTGGTCAGCTACAACCTGATCACCCCGGGCGTGGCGGCCGCGTTCGGCTACTTCGCGGCCGGGCACATCGAGCAGCGGACCGGCGCGCAGGTGCCGTGGTGGCTGCTGTCCGGCGGCTGCGTGGCAGTGGTCGGCGTGCTCGGCTGGCTGAAGGTCACGCTGTCGGCGAAGGTGCTCGGCGTGGCGCTGGTGCTGGAGGTGCTGTCGCTGCTGCTGATGGAGGGCGGGGTGCTGGCCGACCGGGGGACGGCCGCGCTCGACCCGGTGTCCTTCGACCCGTCGCTGCTCACCCAGGCCGGGGTGGCCGGCATGTTCGTGCTGGTGATCGGCGCGTTCACCGGCTTCGAGGCGACCGCGATCTACGCCGAGGAGGTCCGCGACCCGGCCCGTACCGTGCCGCGGGCGACGTTCGTCGCGATCGGCTTCCTGGCGGTGTTCTACGCGCTGGGCACCTGGATCGTGATGGGCGCGTACGGCACCGACCAGGCCGTCGCGCAGGCCCGCGCGGACGGCGGGCCCGACCTGACGTTCCGGGCCGCCGAGCGGTTCGTCGGACTGTGGCTGTCCGACACCATGCACGTGCTGATCATCGTCTCGGCGTTCGCCTCCGCGCTGGCCTTCCACAACGCGGCCGCCCGCTACCTGTACGCGCTGGGCCGGGAGGGGCTGCTGCCGCGCCGCCTGGGCCGGGTGTCGGGGCGCACCGGTTCGCCGGGGGCGGCGGTGCTGGTGCAGTCGGGGTTCAACGTGCTGGTGGTGGGCCTGGGCGCGGTGCTCGCCGTCGACCCGTACCTGGTGGTGCTGCTCTGGTCGAACAGCGTCGGGGTGCTCGGCATCATGGCGATGCAGGGGCTGGCGGCGGTCGCGGTGTTCGCGTTCTTCCGCCGTGATCGGCGCGGGCTCTCCGCGTTCCGGGTGGTCTGGGCGCCGCTGCTGGCGGCCGCCGGACTGGGCGTGCTCACCGTGCTCGCGGTGTTCAACTTCGATCTGCTGACCGGCCGTTCGGGCCTGGTGAACTGGCTGCTGCTGGTCCCGATGCCGCTCGTCGGCGGGGCCGGCTGGCTGGTCGCCCGGCGGATCCGGCGCACCGACCCGGAGCGGTTCGCCCGGCTCACCGAGGTCGATGTCGAACGCGACTGAGCGGAACGCGAAGCGGCGACGCCGACCCAGGACGGGCCGGCGCCGCCGCTTCGGCGTGCCTCAGCCGACGAGTGCGCCGTGCTCGGCGACCACCCGGCCGGCCTTCACCACCAGCTCGCGCTCCGGCAGGTCGACCACCACCTGCGGCGGGCACTCGCCGTCCACCAGCAGGAAGTCGGCGGGCGCGCCGGGCGTCAGGTCGGCCCTCGGCAGGCCGAGCAGGTCGGCGCCGCCGTGCGCGGCCAGTTCCAGGCAGTCGGTCAGCTCCTGGTCGGTGCGGGCGTCGGTGGTCCAGCCCAGTAGGTGCGCCCGGTGCAGCATGTCGGCGTTGCCGAACGGGCTCCACGAGTCCCGCACGCCGTCCGAGCCGAGGCCCACCCGCAGGCCGTGCGCCTGCAGCGCGCGGAACGGCAGCACCTGGTGCGCGGACGGGGCGACGGTGGTCAGCGCGATCCCGGCGCCCGCCAACAGTTCGGCCATGGCGTCGAGTTCACCGGCCGGCAGCTCCGGCAGGCAGAACACGTGGCTGACCGTCACCCGGCCCTGCAGGCCCGCCGCGACGGTGCGGGCGGCGAGGCTCCGCAGCGGGCCGAGGCCGGCCTCGCCGCGGTCGTGCAGGTGGACGTCCAGCAGCACTCCGTACCGCTCGGCCAGGCCGAACAGCAGGTCGAGCTGCTCGCGGCCGTCCGCGCTGCCGCCGTCGAACCCGGCCGGGTCGATGCCGCCGACCGCGTCCACCAGGTGCTCGCGGGCCGCCTCGGTGAGCAGGTCGGCGGCACCCGGCGTGCGCACCACCCCGTGCTGCGGGAACGCCACCGACTGCACGTCGAGCTTCCCGGCGAGCCGGTCGGCGGCCTCCCGCAGGCCCGTCACGCCGGCCAGGCCGTACGCGGGTGCGACGTCGACGTGCGCGCGGACGGCGCGGGTGCCGCGGGTCACCGCGTGGGCCAGCAGGCGGTGGGCGCGCTCGCCGATCGGGCGAGCCTGGCTCCGGTACAGCTCGACGTCGCCCGCCACGTACTCCGGCAGGCCGCCCGCCGGGCGGCGGCTGTACCAGGGCTCGCCCCAGGCGGTCTTGTCCGGGTGGATGTGCGCGTCCACCAGCGTCGGCAGCGCGATCCGGCCGCCGCCCTCCACCACCGCCGGGCGGGCGTCGTCCGGCAGCTCGGCCACCAGGACGCCGTCCACGGCGGCCAGATCGGTGACCGGGCCGCCGAACGGGCGGACCTGGCGGAACAGCGTGGCGTGCATCGCTTCACTCCCGGGGAGGTGCTGAAAGGGTCTTCCGGGAGCAGTCGATCCGGTTTCGCCGGTGCAGTCAACTCGGCCTGTTGGCAGGCTAGTTGACGATTCGGGCTGCCGTCGTGCCGATCGGCGGGGCGGTGACGGTCAGCACCGGGCACGGGGCGTGACTGCGACAGTGCCGGGCGGTGCGGTCGCCGTGCGGGTGCGCCCAGCGGCGGTGCGGGGCGCCGAGCAGCAGCAGGTCGCCGGGGCCGCCGACCGCCGCGACCAGGGTCGGCCCGGGCAGGCCGGTGACCACGGTCGGGTGCACCAGGACGTCGCTCGGCCAGCCGCCGAGCGCGGCGTCGAAGGCGGCGTCCAGCAGCAGCCGGGCGGCCCGCTCGGGCACCCGGTCGGCCGGGCGGCGGGCGAGCACCGGGACCAGCACCGCGCCGCGCACCGAAGCCTCCAGCGCAGCCCGGCGCAGCGCGGCCAGGCTGTCCGGCGAACCGTCCACACCGACCACCACGCGGGTCTCGTCGCGTTCCATGGCCAGGCCTCCTCGCTCCCCCCACTCCAGTGAACGCCGGTGGCGGCGGCCCGGGCGTCAGGGCGGCGTAGGGAAGCAGGCCGTGCGCGTCAGGGAGTCGTCAAGGGCGGCCGGGGACGGGGCCGGGACGCGATCTGCTGGGCCGTGCGGGCCGCACCGGGCCCGGGAGTTCCTGGACGGAGGACGCGTGATGGAGCAGCGGCCGCGCATCGTGGTCGGGGTCAGCGGATCGCTCGGCAGCCTGGCGGCCGTGCACCGCGCGGTGGCCGAGGCCCGGCGGCTGGGCGGCGAGGTGCTGGCCGTGCACGCCTGGGAGCCGCCGAGCGGCGAGTTCGGCCACCGCCGCTCGCCGTGCCCGCCGCTGCTGTCGGCGGTGCGCGAACTGGCCGAGACCACGCTGGCGGAGGCGATGGCGGAGGCGTTCGGCGGCACCGACCCCGGCGTGCCCGTCACCGCCCGCCTCGTCCGGGGCCGCACCGCCCCGGCCCTGCTGGCCGCCGCCGACCGGCCCGGCGACCTGCTGGTCCTCGGCCCGTCCGGCTCCTGGCTGCACCGCGGCCTGCGCGGCTCGGTGCCCAGGGCGTGCCTGCGCCGGGCGGGCTGCCCGGTGCTGGTCGTGCCGCGCCCCGAACTCGCCACCGCCCTCGACGAGATGACCGGCCACCTGTTCGCCGCCCGCGCCCTGGACGCGGAACTGCGGAGCCTGGTGGCGGTGTCCGACGGTGCGTGACCGGCTGCCGGTCGCCCTGTCCGGCGCGACCGCGCTGCTGCTGGGCGCGGCGACCGCGCTGGTCCTCGCCCCGCTCGGCGAACTGCGCGGCGGCTGGTTCGGCCTCACCGCCTTCGCCGCCGGCTGCGCGGCCCTCGGCACCCGCTCCCGGCCGGCCGCCGCGCCGTTCGTCGGCCTGGCGGCGTGGCTGTTCCACAACGGATTCGCGGAACACCGCTACGCCCAACTGGGCTGGGACGGGCCCGAGCACCTGGTGCTGTTCACTG
This sequence comes from Kitasatospora sp. CB02891, assembly GCF_002803145.1. Classification (NCBI taxonomy): domain Bacteria; kingdom Bacillati; phylum Actinomycetota; class Actinomycetes; order Kitasatosporales; family Streptomycetaceae; genus Kitasatospora; species Kitasatospora sp. CB02891. The sequence continues at coordinate 32,513 of NZ_NNBO01000011.1, forward strand.
CGTCGGCGCTGGTCGCCGCGCTGCCGTGGCGGTGCCTCGGGGCACACGAATAGAGACGGCGGCGGCCTGGCTGTGGGGGCCCGGACGCCGCGAACCGGAACGGTCCGGGTGGTGCGTGGGGGCACCGCCCGGACCGTCTGTCTGCCGTTCCCGCTCCCGCCGTTCCACAATGGACGGTATGACTGCGCACGAGGACGGCCTGCCCGCGCTGGCCCGGCTGCTGGCCGGCGGCGGCGTGGCGGTGCTGAGCGGCGCCGGGCTGTCCACCGAGTCCGGCATCCCGGACTACCGCGGCCCGGACGGGATCCGCCGCCACCGGGCGCCGATGACGTACCAGGAGTTCCTGGCGGGGGAGCCGGCCCGCCGCCGCTACTGGGCGCGCAGCCACGCCGGGCGCGCCGTGATCGCCGGGGCCCGCCCGAACGCCGGCCACTTCGCGGTGGCCCGGCTGCGCGCCGCCGGCCGGCTCTCCGCCGTCATCACCCAGAACGTGGACGGCCTGCACCGCGCCGCGGGCACCGCCGACGCCGTCGAACTGCACGGCGGCCTGGACCGGGTGATCTGCCTGGGCTGCGCCGCCGTCAGCCCCCGCGCCGAACTCGACGAGCGCCTCGCCGCCCTCAACCCGGCCTTCCGGGACGCCGGTTCCCGCATCAACCCGGACGGCGACGTCGAACTCCCCGACGACCTGGTGGCGTCCTTCACCGTCGCCGACTGCGCCCGCTGCGGCGGCATCCTCAAGCCCGACGTGGTGTTCTTCGGCGAGAGCGTCCCCAAGGACCGCGTCGAGCACTGCTACCGCCTGGTCGACGAGGCCCGCGCCCTGCTCGTCCTCGGCTCCTCCCTTGCCGTCATGTCCGGCCTGCGCTTCGTTCGCCACACCGCCAAGTCCGGCAAACCGGTCGCCATCGTCACCCGGGGCACCACCCGCGCCGACGACCTCGCCACCCTCCGCCTCGACCGCCCCCTCGGCGAGACCCTGACGTCGGTGGCCACCCACCTCGGCGCGTAGCCCAGCCCGGGGCGCGGGCTCGGCCGGTCGCCGAGGCCTGCCCCTGCCCGCTCCCGCACTTGCTGCGGCACGGGTGCCCGGAGGCGGGGCGTCAAGGAGGCGTCAAGGGTGGGGGATCACCCGTATGGGGGGCGTCAGGAACCGTGAACGCGGGGGGTTGCGCTGCTTGGCTCAGTGGGCCGGCGAAATACGCAGGCCGTTGTCCCGAGCCACCTTGGTGGATGCCATGTCGGATCTGATCTATGTCGGTGTCACGGTCGCCGTGTTCGCCGTCATCGCCCTGATCGCGCGGGGGGTGGAGAAGCTGTGACCACGGAGAACATCGTCGGTCTCATCGTCGCCGCCGCGCTGGTCGGCTACCTCGTTCTCGCGTTGATCCACCCGGAGAAGTTCTGACATGAGTGCGACTCTTGCCGGCTGGCTCCAGGCGATCGCCCTGGTCGGCGCGCTGGCCCTGTGCTACCGGCCGCTGGGCGACTACATCGCCGGGCTGCTGACGTCCGCGAAACACCTGAGAGCCGAGAAGGCCCTGTACCGACTGGTCGGCGTCGATGGCGACGCCGATCAGCGTTGGCCGGTGTACCTGCGGTCGGTGCTGGCGTTCTCGATGCTGTCGGTGCTGTTCCTGTACGGGCTGATCCGGTTGCAGACGCATCTGCTGCTGAGTCTGGGCGTGCCCGAGATGGAGGCGCACCAGGCGTGGAACACCGCGATCTCGTTCACCGCCAACACCAACTGGCAGTCGTACAGCGGCGAGTCCGCGATGGGCCACCTGGTGCAGATGGCGGGCCTGGCGGTGCAGAACTTCGTCTCCGCGGCCGTCGGCATCGCCGTGGTGGCGGCGCTGATCCGCGGGTTCACCCGCAACCGCACCGACCGGGTGGGCAACTTCTGGGTGGACCTGACCCGGATCTCGCTGCGCCTGCTACTGCCGATCGCGATCCTGTTCGCGCTGGTGCTGGCCGCGAACGGCGTGGTGCAGAACTTCCACGGGTTCCACGAGGTGACCACCCTGACGGGCGGTCAGCAGGCGATCCCCGGCGGGCCGGTGGCCTCGCAGGAGGTCATCAAGCTGCTCGGCACCAACGGCGGCGGCTTCTACAACGCCAACTCGGCGCACCCGTTCGAGAACCCGACCGGCTTCACCAACCTGGTGGAGGTCTTCCTGCTGCTGGTGATCCCGTTCTCGCTGCCGCGCACCTTCGGGAAGATGGTCGGCGACCACCGGCAGGGCTACGCGATCGTCTCGGTGATGGGCCTGTTCTGGGTGGCCTCGGCCGCGCTGATCACCTTCTTCGAGCACCAGCACGCCGGCAGCGCCCTGCAGGCGGCCGGCGCGGCGATGGAGGGCAAGGAGCAGCGGCTCGGCATCGCCGGCTCCAGCCTGTTCGCGGCGTCCACCACGCTCACCTCGACGGGCGCGGTGAACTCCTTCCACGACTCGTACTCGCCGTTCGGCGGCGGTCTGACGATCTTCAACATGATGCTCGGCGAGATCGCGCCCGGCGGTACCGGCTCCGGCCTGTACGGCATGCTGATCCTGGCGATCGTCGCGGTGTTCGTCGCCGGTCTGATGGTCGGCCGCACCCCGGAGTACCTGGGCAAGAAGCTCGGCGGCCGGGAGATGAAGTTCGCCTCGCTGTACATCCTCACCACCCCGACGATCGTGCTGATCGGCGCGGGCACGGCGATCGCCCTGCCCGGCGAGCGCGCCGGGATGCTCAACTCCGGCGCGCACGGCTTCTCCGAGGTGCTGTACGCGTTCACCTCGGCCGCGAACAACAACGGTTCGGCGTTCGGCGGCATCACCGTGAACACCGCCTGGTACGACACGGCGCTGGGCCTGGCGATGGTGTTCGGCCGGTTCCTGCCGATGGTGTTCGTGCTGGCGCTGGCCGGCTCGCTGGCCCGGCAGCAGCCCGTCCCGGCGAGCGCGGGCACGCTGCCCACCCACAAGCCGCTGTTCGTCGGACTGCTCTCCGGGGTGGTGCTGATCGTCGTCGGCCTCACCTACTTCCCGGCCCTGGCCCTCGGGCCGATCGCAGAAGGTCTCCGCTGATGTCCACCACGCTTGAACCCGCACCGCACCGGGCCGCGGCCGGCCTGCTCGACCCGAAGCTGCTGCTCGCCTCGCTGCCCGACGCGGTGAAGAAGCTCGACCCCCGGGTGATGGTGAAGAACCCGGTGATGTTCGTGGTCGAGGTCGGCTCGGTGGTCACCACCGTCGCCGCGATCGCCGACCCGTCGGTGTTCGCCTGGGCGATCACCGCCTGGCTCTGGCTGACCACGGTGTTCGCCAACCTGGCCGAGGCGGTCGCCGAGGGCCGCGGCAAGGCGCAGGCCGACACGCTGCGCAAGGCCAAGACCGAGTCCGTCGCCCGCCGTCTGGTCGACTGGCCCGCCTCGCAGGCCGAGGAGGAGGTGCCGGGCACCTCGCTGCGGCTGGGCGACCACGTGGTGGTCGAGGCCGGGGAGGTCGTTCCCGGTGACGGCGACGTCGTCCAGGGGGTGGCATCCGTCGACGAGTCGGCGATCACCGGCGAGTCCGCACCGGTGATCCGGGAGTCCGGCGGCGACCGGTCCGCGGTGACCGGCGGCACCAAGGTGCTGTCCGACCGGATCGTGGTGAGGATCAGCTCCGAGCCGGGCAAGACCTTCATCGACCGGATGATCGCCCTGGTGGAGGGCGCGGCCCGGCAGAAGACGCCGAACGAGATCGCGCTGAACATCCTGCTGGCCTCGCTGACCATCGTCTTCCTGATCGCGGTGGTCACCCTGCAGCCGATGGCGACCTACGCGGGCGCCCCGCAGCCCACCGTGGTGCTGGTGGCGCTGATCGTGGCGCTGATCCCGACCACCATCGGCGCGCTGCTCTCGGCGATCGGCATCGCCGGCATGGACCGGCTGGTGCAGCGCAACGTGCTGGCGATGTCGGGCCGGGCCGTGGAGGCCGCCGGCGACGTCAACACCCTGCTGCTCGACAAGACCGGCACCATCACCCTCGGCAACCGGCAGGCCGCCGAGTTCCTGCCCGCCGCGGGCGTCACCGTCGAGGAGCTGGCGGACGCCGCGCAGCTGTCCTCGCTGGCCGACGAGACCCCCGAGGGCCGCTCGATCGTGGTGCTCGCCAAGACCGGGTACGGCCTGCGGGCCCGCGCCCAGGGCGAGTTGGCGCACGCCGAGTGGGTGCCGTTCACCGCGCAGACCCGGATGTCGGGCGTGGACCTTCACGAAGGCGCCGGCCGGCAGGTCCGCAAGGGCGCGGCCGGCTCCGTCTCCAACTGGGTGACGGGCAGCGGCGGTTCGGTCGGCGCCGAGGTCGCGCAGCTGGTCGACGGGATCTCCGCGGCCGGCGGCACGCCGCTGGTGGTGGCGGAGCAGGACGGTGCGAAGGCGCCGCGCGTCCTGGGTGTGATCCACCTGAAGGACGTGGTGAAGGAGGGCATGCGGGAGCGGTTCGCCGAGCTGCGCCGGATGGGCATCAAGACCGTGATGATCACCGGCGACAACCCGCTGACCGCACGGGCGATCGCCGAGGAGGCGGGCGTCGACGACTTCCTCGCCGAGGCCACTCCCGAGGACAAGATGGCCCTGATCCGCAAGGAGCAGGAGGGTGGAAAGCTGGTCGCGATGACCGGCGACGGCACCAACGACGCCCCGGCGCTCGCCCAGGCCGACGTCGGCGTGGCGATGAACACCGGCACCATGGCGGCCAAGGAGGCCGGCAACATGGTGGACCTGGACTCCAACCCGACCAAGCTGATCGAGATCGTCGAGATCGGCAAGCAACTGCTGATCACCCGCGGCGCGTTGACGACCTTCTCGATCGCCAACGACGTGGCCAAGTACTTCGCGATCATCCCGGCGATGTTCGCCGGCGTGTACCCGGGCCTCAGCCACCTGAACATCATGGGCCTGCACAGCCCGACCTCCGCGATCACCTCGGCGATCATTTTCAACGCCCTGGTCATCGTCGGCCTCATCCCGCTGGCCCTGCGCGGCGTCAAGTACCGTCCGTCCGACGCCGGTTCGCTGCTCTCCCGGAACATCGGGATCTACGGCCTGGGCGGCCTGGTGGTGCCGTTCGTCGGCATCAAGCTCATCGACCTGATCGTGCAGTTCGTCCCCGGCCTCAACTGACCCGAGAGGAGAACGAGACATGCCCACCTTTCTGCGCACCCACCTCACCGCGCTGCGGATGCTGCTGGTGATGACCGTGATCCTCGGCATCGCCTACCCGCTGCTGATCACCGGCATCAGCCAACTCGCCTTCCCCGCCAAGGCCAACGGCTCCGTCGTCGAGCGCGACGGCAAGGAGATCGGCTCCGGCCTGCTCGGCCAGAGCTTCGACCTGCCGAAGCAGAACCCCGACGACCCGGACGAGCAGGCCCAGCCCGACCCGAAGTGGTTCCAGCCCCGCCCGTCGGCCGGCGGCTACGACCCGAAGTCCTCCGGCGCCTCCAACCTCGGCCCGAACAGCGAGGACCTGCTGAAGGCCGTCGAGGAGCGGCGCGCCGCCGTCGCCGCTTTCGACGGCGTCGACCCGGCGAGCGTCCCGCCGGACGCGCTGACGGCCTCCGGCTCCGGGCTCGACCCGCAGATCTCCGTGGCCTACGCCAAGGAGCAGGTGCAGCGGGTCGCCAAGGCCCGCGGCGTCCCCGCCGAGCGGCTCGACCAGCTGATCGCCCAGTACACCGACGGCCGCTCGCTCGGCTTCCTCGGCCAGCCCGGCGTCAACGTGGTCCTGCTCAACCGTGCGGTCGCCGACCTGACGTGACGACGCGTCAATTACCCGAGCAGGCCGACCCGGGCGCTCCCCCGCCCGGGTCGGCCGGCCGCGTCCCCGAACCCCTCCAGCCCACCACCGTGAGACGAGCCGCCATGCCAGTCGACCCCGGACAGGCCCTCCGAGCGCAGCCGCCAGGCCACCGGCGGGGCCGGCTGCGGGTCTACCTGGGCGCGGCCCCCGGCGTGGGCAAGACCTACCGGATGCTCGACGAGGCGCACCGCCGGCAGGAACGCGGCACCGACGTGGTGGTCGGCTTCCTGGAGACCCACAACCGGCCGCGCACCGCCCGGCTGCTCGACGGCCTGGAGCAACTCCCGCGCACCGTGCGGCGCTACCGCGACACCGAGTTCGCCGAACTCGATCTGGACGCTCTGCTGGCCCGCCGCCCCGAACTCGCCCTGGTCGACGAACTCGCCCACACCAACATCCCCGGCGGCCGGCACGCCAAGCGCTGGCAGGACGTCGAGGAACTGCTCGCCGCCGGCATCGACGTGGTCACCACCGTCAACATCCAGCACCTGGAGTCGCTCAACGACGTGGTGCAGAAGATCACCGGCGTGCCGCAGCGCGAGACCGTCCCCGACGAGGTGGTGCGCCGCGCCGACCAGATCGAACTCGTCGACATGGCCCCGCAGGCGCTGCGCCGCCGGCTCGCGCACGGCAACGTCTACCAGGCCGAGAAGGTCGACGCCGCGCTCGCCAACTACTTCCGGGTCGGCAACCTCACCGCCCTGCGCGAACTCGCGCTGCTCTGGCTGGCCGGGCGGGTCGACGAAGGGCTGCGCGACTACCGGGCCGTGCACAACATCGACCGGGTCTGGGAGACCCGCGAACGCGTCGTCGTCGCCCTCACCGGCGGACCCGAGGGCCCCACCCTGATCCGGCGCGCCGCCCGGATCTGCGACCGCACCGCCGGCGGCGAGCTGATCGCCGTGCACGTCACCCGCAGCGACGGCCTGGCCGGCGCCTCGCCCGGCCGGCTCGCCGAGCAGCGCAGCCTGGTCGAGTCCCTCGGCGGCAGCTACCACGTGGTGGTCGGCGACGACATCCCCGAGACGCTGCTGACCTTCGCCCGCGCCCGCGACGCCACCCAGCTGGTCCTCGGCACCAGCCGGCGCGGCCGCACCAACCGCTTCCTCACCGGCCCCGGCATCGGCGAGACCACCGTCGACCGGTCCGAGGACATCGACGTCCACATGGTCACCCACGCGTTCACCGGCCGCGGCCGACTCCCCTCGCTGGGCCGCCGGCACTCCCGCCGCCGCACCCTCGCCGGGTACGCCGCCGGACTCGCCGTCCCCTGGGTGCTGACCGCCGTGCTCTCCCAGGCGCACACCGCGCTGAACCTCACCACCGACGCGCTGATCTTCCAACTCGGCGTCGTCGGCGTCGCGTTGCTCGGCGGCGCGACGTCCGCCCTGCTGGCCTCGCTGGTCGCCTCGCTGCTGCTGAACTACTACTTCATCCCGCCGGTGCACACCTTCACCATCAACGAGGCCAACAACTTCATCGCGCTCGCCGTGTTCGCCGCCGTCGCGCTGTGCGTGTCCACCGTCGTCGACCACTCCGCCCGGCAGACCGCCCGGGCCGCCCGCGCCACCGCCGAGGCCGAGACCCTCTCCACCCTGGCCGGCTCGGTGCTGCGCGGCGCCGACGCCGTCCCCGCCCTGCTGGAACGCACCCGCACCTCCTTCGGACTGGACACCGCCGCGCTGCTCGACCCCGCAAGCGGCGAGGTGCTCGCCCGCACCGACACCCCGGCCGCCGCCGAGGAACACCCCGAGGTCACCGAACTGCCGGTCGGCGCCGACGCGTTGCTGGTGCTCACCGGACGCCGGCTGCCCGACACCGACCACCGGGTGCTGGCCGCGTTCGCCGCCCACCTGGCCGCCGCCCTGGAACGCGACCGCCTCGCCACCGTCGCCGCCGAGGTCGAACCGATCCGGGCCGCCGACCGGATGCGCACCGCGCTGCTCGCCGCCGTCAGCCACGACCTGCGCACCCCGCTCGCCACCGCGCTCGCCTCGGTCGGCTCGCTGCGCAGCCCCGACGTCGACTTCTCCGCCGCCGACCGGGCCGAACTGCTCGCCCTCGCCGACGAATCGCTGGTCGAACTCACCCGGCTGGTCGACAACCTGCTCGACCTGAGCCGGCTTCAGGCCGGTGCGCTCACCCTGCACCTGCAACCCACCCACCTCGACGAGATCCTGCCGCGCGCCCTCGACTCGCTGCCCGACCCCGACGCGCCCGTCCAGCAGCTCGACCTCGACACCGCCCCGCCCGTCCTCGCCGACCCGCCACTGCTGGAACGCGTCCTCGCCAACGTCGTCACCAACGCGCTGCGGCACAACGCGCCCGGCGCACCCGTCCTGGTCACCGCCTCCGCACACGCCGACCGGGTGGAGATCCGGATCGTCGACCGCGGACCCGGCATCCCGCCCGAGGACCGCGACCGGGTCTTCCTGCCGTTCCAGCGCCTCGGCGACACCGACAACACCACCGGCCTCGGCCTCGGCCTCGCGCTCTCCCGCGGCCTCGCCGAAGCCATGGGCGGCAGCCTCGACGTCGAGGACACCCCCGGCGGCGGCGCCACCATGCTGCTCACCCTGCCCGCCGCCACCGCCCACGAGGGAACCTCATGACCCGTGTCCTGGCCGTCGACGACGAACCCCGCCTGCTGCGCACCCTGCGCCTCAACCTGCTGGCCCGCCAGTACGCGGCGCTCACCGCCGGCACCGCCCGGCAGGCCCTGCAGCTGGCCGAGGAGACCCCGCCCGACGCCGTCCTGCTCGACCTGGGCCTGCCCGACCAGGACGGCATGGACGTGCTGCGCGCGCTGCGCCGGCACAGCGCCGCACCGATCATCGTGCTGTCCGGCCGCACCGACCCCGCCGACCGGATCCACGCCCTCGACGGCGGCGCCGACGACTACCTCACCAAACCCTTCGTCATGGACGAACTCTTCGCCCGGCTGCGCGCCGTCCTGCGCCGCCCCGCACCCGCCGCCGCCCCGCCGCTCGCCCGGATCGGCGACCACACCGTGGACGCGGCCGCCGCCCGCGCCACCGGACCGGACGGCCCCGTCCGGCTCACCCCCATCGAATGGCAGCTGCTCTCCGTGCTGCTCGCCGCCCCCGGCCGACTGGTCGGCCGCCGACAACTCCTCACCGCCGTCTGGGGACCCGGCCACGACCACCACGGCAACTACCTGCGGGTCCACTTCGCGGCCCTGCGCCGCAAACTCGAACGCGACCCGCACCGGCCCCGCCACCTGATCACCGAACCCGGCCTCGGCTACCGCTACCTTCCCTGACGGACCGTCAACAGCGCTGTGGCAGAATCCGCCGGGTGACCATCCGGGTGCTGCTCGCCGACGACCAGGAGATGGTGCGACAGGGCCTGCGTCGCATCCTCGAAACCCAACCGGACCTCCAGGTGGTCGGCGAGGCCGCCGACGGCGTCGCCACCGTCGAGGCCGCCCGCGCGCTGCGCCCGGACGTCGCCCTGGTCGACGTCCGGATGCCCCGGATGGACGGCCTGGAAGTCGTCCGGCAGCTCTGCGGGCCCACCGCCGACCCGCAGGTCAAGGTGGTCGTGGTGACCACCTTCGACCTGGACGAGTACGTGTACCCGGCGCTGCGCGGCGGCGCCTCCGGCTTCCTGCTCAAGCGCTCCGGGCCGGCCCTGCTGATCGAGGCCGTCCGCGCCGCGATGGCCGGCGACAGCCTGATCAGCCCGTCCGTCACCGTCCGGCTGCTCCAGCACGTCACCGGCCGTCGCCCCGACGCCGCGCCGCTCGCCGAACCGCTCACCGGCCGCGAGCAGGAGATCACCCGCGAGGTCGCCGCGGGCGGCACCAACGCCGACATCGCCGCCGCCCTGTTCATCTCGCCCGGCACCGTGAAGACCCACGTCGCGCACATCCAGCGCAAGCTCGGCGTCCGCAACCGGGTCGGCATCGCCATGCGGGCCTTCGAACTGGGCTACCTCACCGACCTGCCCGGATGACCGCCCGCCGCGCCCTCGCGGCCGCGGCGGCCGCGCTGCTGCTGCTGCCCGCGGCGCTCGCCCCGTGGACGGCCTGGTTCCCCGCTGCCGCCGCCGCCCTGGCGCTCGCCCTCGCCGTGCTCCGCCCGCCGCCCGCGCCGACCGCCGTCGCCGCCGCACTGGTCTCGCTCGCCGTCGACGCCGGCCTCCCGGGCGACCACGGCCTGGCGCTGCTCTGGATGCCCGTCGAGTTCGCCGCCCTGCTGGCGCTGCTGGTGCGCTCGGTGCGGCGGCTGACGGAGCGCCGGGCCTGGGCGGTCGGCGCGCTCACCGCCGCCGCCGCCCTGGCACTGCCGCTGCGCTTCGCACTGCGCCAGCCGCGCCCGGCGGACGCCTCGGTGGCCGGCCTGCTGCTCGCCGCCGTCCCCGTCGCCGCCGCCCTGGGCGCCGCCCTCCACCTGCGCGGCCAGGGCGCCCGCCGGACCCGCGCCGTCCGCGACGCCCGCCGCGAACAGCGCCTCGCCGTCGCCCGCGACCTGCACGACTACGTGGCCCACGAGCTCACCGGCATCCTGCTGGAGGTGCAGGCCGCCCAGGTAGGCGGCTACGACCAGGCGGAGAACGCCCGGCTGCTGACCCGCCTGGAAGCCGCCGGACAGCGCGCCCTCGCCTCCATGGACCAGACCCTCGACACCCTGCGCGCCCCCGACGGCGCCGGCCCGCGCCGCCACACCCTCGCCGAACTGCCCGCCCTGCTCGACCGCTTCCCCGGCCGCCCGGCCCTGCACGGCGCCGCCGAGCTGCCCGCGCTGCCGCCCGCCGTCGAGGACGCCGCCTACCGGGTCGCGCTGGAGGCCCTCACCAACGTCCGCCGCCACGCGCCCGCCGCCGACCGGATCGCCGTCGCCCTCGCCCACCGCCCCGGCGCCGGACTGACCGTCACCGTCACCGACAGCGGCCCCGCCCACCCCCGCGCCCACTCCCGCGCCCGCCCCGGCGGCGGCACCGGCCTGGCCGCGCTGCGCACCCGGATCGCCGGCCTCGGCGGCGAGCTCACGGCCGGCCCGCACGGCGCCGGCTGGCAGGTCGCGGCGACCCTGCCCACCGGCGGCTGAACGCACCGACGGCTGAACGCACCGGCGGCTGAACGCACCGACGGCGCGCGGCGAGGAGCCGCGCGCCGTCAGGTCGCGCTGTACCAGCGGGAGTTCTACTCCTCGACCGGGGTGCCGTCGGCGGCGATCCGGGTGAAGCCGAGGTACTTGTGCAGCGCCTTCGGCAGCAGCACCGAACCGTCGGCCTGCTGGTGCTGCTCCAGCACCGCCGCGATGGTGCGGCCCAGCGGCAGACCCGAACCGTTCACGGTCGCGGCCGGGGTCGGCTTGCCGTTCTCGTCCCGGGTGCGGATGCCGGCCCGGCGGCCCTGGAAGGTGCCGAAGTCCGACACCGAGGAGATCTCCCGGTAGGTGTCCTGGCTGGGCAGCCACACCTCCAGGTCGTACGTCAGCTGTGCCGAGAAGCCGGTGTCGCCGGCCGCCAACATGACCACCCGGTAGGAGAGTTCCAGCTCCTTCAGGCAGGCCTCGGCGTGCGACACCATCAGCAGCATCTGCTCCCGGGACTGCTCCGGGGCGCAGATCCGCACCATCTCCACCTTCGAGAACTGGTGCAGCCGGATCAGCCCGCGGGTGTCCCGCCCGTACGAGCCGGCCTCCGAACGGAAGCACGGAGTGTGCGCGGTGAGCGCCAGCGGCAGCTCGGCCGGCGGGACGATCTCGTCCGCGTACAGGTTGGTCAGCGGCACCTCGGCGGTCGGGATCAGGAACAGGTCCCGGTCGGCGACACCCGTCCGGAACAGGTCCTCCTCGAACTTCGGCAGCTGCCCGGTGCCGGTCATGGTGCGCCGGTTCACCAGGTAGGGCACCGCGTGCTCGACGTAGCCGTGCCGGCGGGTGTGCAGGTCCAGCAGCAGCGCGGCGATCGCCCGCTCCAGCGCCGCACCGGTGCCGCGCAGCACGCTGAACCGCGAGCCCGACAGCTTGGTGGCCCGGCCGAAGTCCATGATGCCCATGGTCTCGCCCAGATCGACGTGGTCCTTGGGCGTGAAGTCGAACGACTGCGGCTCGCCGACCCGGCGCACCTCCAGGGCGTCCTCGTCCGAGAAGCCGTCCGGGGACTCGTCGGACGGCAGGTTCGGGATCGTCAGCAGCAGGTCCGTCAGCTCCTGCTGGACCTTCTCCAGCTCGCCCTCGTTCTGCTGCACCTGCTCCTTCAGCGAACGGGCGCTCTCCTTCAGCTCGGAGACGTCCCCGCCCTGCTTCGCCGTCCGCTGCACCTCCTGCGCGACCTGCTTCGCGCGGGCCCGCAGCTCGTCGCCGGCCTGGATGCCCGCGTTCCGCCGGGACTGCAGGGCCTCCAGTGCGGACAGGTCGAGGCGGTGGCCGCGGCGTGCGAGCCGCCGGACGGCTTCGTCCCCCAGGTCGATCAGGGCGCGGGCATCATGCATCGGAGTCTGCTCCTCGGGACAGCCAGATCGGAATCCCGACGGTAGCAGGGGCGCGGATCGCGTCGTAGTGCCTTTCTCCGCCCTTGCGTCCCATGTCAGCCCCAGGTCAGCCCGTGGTCATGAACTCCGTGAGGACCGGGGCCAGCACCTCCGGCGCCACCTCGTGGGTCTGCCCCTCCAGGGTGCGGTACTCGGCGTTCGCGGCGGCCGCGGCCGCCCGGGCCGCGGCCCGCAGCGACTCCGGGCTGAGGCCGCCGTCCAGCACCAGCACCGGAACGGTCAGCGCCGCCAGCCGCTCGGCCGGCACCGGCGCGCCCACCGCGCCGTCCAGCACCTCGGTGTCGGTGGCCAGCGTCGGCGCGACCGACTCGAACACCGGCCAGACGGGCGACTGGCGCATCCCGTCGATCATCGGCTCGGGCATGCCGACGAACGCCATGAAGCGGGCGACCGCCGCGGCCCGGTCGTCGGCGGCGATGTCCTGCGTCACGCCCGTCCGGTAGTCGACGAACCGGGCCAGCTGCTCCTCGGTGGTGCTGAACGGCGGCTCGTACACGGCGACCCGCTCGACGCCGATGCCCGCACCGGCCGCCCGCAGCGCGAGCGCCCCGCCGGAGGACAGGCCGAACAGGGCCGCGGAGCCGCCGGCCGCCGCGACGAGCGCCGCCAGGTCCTCGATCTCCCGCTCCAGGGCGTACCCGTCGAGCGGGCCGCTCTCGCCGCGGCCGCGCCGGTCGTAGCTGAACACCCGGTGGCCGTCGGCCAGTTGGGCGGCGATCCCGGCGGACGGGCCGAACGCGCGGTGGCAGAGCGCCCCGTCCACGATCACCACAGCGGGGCCCTCGCCCACCGCCTGGTAGGCGATCCGGGTGCCGTCGGCAGAGGTCACGAACTCGGTCATGGTCGAACTCCTGGGTGCGGGTACGGGTGCGGGTGCGGTCAGCGGGCGGCGGCGGTGGCGAGCGTGTGGGCGACCAGCGCGTTGGCGTGGCCGTGGCCCAGACCGTGCTCGGTCTTCAGCCAGGCGACCAGCGCCATGTGCTTGGTCAGCGGCGAGCTGCGGACCAGCTCCTGCCAGTGGGCGATCGGGCGCCCGTACTTCTGCTCGATCGAGGGGAAGTAGCTGGCCGGTCCCTTGACGCTCATCCCGGGTTCCTCCGCGTTCCGTTGCGCTGCTGTCGTGCCGTCACAGGTAGGGACGAGCGGCCCCGGCGGAACTCATCGGTCCCCGCGAAATCTTTCTCGCGCCACTTCGCCAACACCGGGCGCTGCCCCCTCGGGCCGCCTACGGTCGGGTCATGGCATGGATCGACGACAGCACGATCGAGCGCGCCGCCGGCTACCTGTGGACCTCGGGCCGGGTCCTGGAGCAGCGGCGCTTCACCCACCTGTTCGACGCCCCCGACCCGGCGGGCGTCCTCGCCGCCCTGGACGCCCACCGCACCCCGGACGGCGGCTGGGCGTACGGCCTCGAACCCGACGTCCGCGGCCCGGCCGCCCAGCCGCTGGCCGCCGGCGCCGCCGCCCGCATCCTCGGCGAGGCCGGCGCGCTGACCGGCCCGCGCGGCGGCGAACTCTGCGACTGGGCCGCCACCTTGACCACCCCGGACGGCGGCGTGCCCGCCGTGCTGCCCAGCCTGCGCGGCTACCCGCACCCGCCGTTCATCCCGATCGCCGACGACCCGCCGGCCGAGCTGCTCTCCACCGGCCAGATCGCCGCCCCGCTGCTGCGCCACGGCGTCGAGCACGCCTGGCTGGCGGGCGCCCAGGAGTTCTGCCGCCGCGCCGTCGAGGCGATCGACACCACCCACCCGTACGAGGTGTTCACCGCCGTCGGCGTCCTGGACGCCTCGCCGGACCGCGCCTGGGCGACCGAACAGGCCGCCCGGCTCGGCGAACTGGTGCGCCGTCAGCAGTTGGTGCTGCTGGATCCGGCCCACCCGGAGCAGGTCCGGCTCGCCCCCGGGTACGCGCCCCGCGAGTACCACCTGCCGCACGACTTCGCGCCCCGCCCGGACAGCCTGGCCCGTGCCTGGTTCTCCGACGCCGAGCTGGAACGCGGCCTGCTCCACCTGCTGTCCGCCCAACTCCCCGACGGTGGCTGGCCGATCAACTGGGCCCGCTGGTCGGAGTCCACCGAGCACGAGGCCCGTCCGGGCGTCACCCTCTCCGCCCTGCTCACCCTGCGCGCCTACTCGAGCTGAGAGCGGCGCGGGTTCAGCCGACGGCGCGCTTCACCAACTCGGCGATGCGCGCCGACTCGGCCTCGCCCAGATCGGCGACCGCGTAGGAGGTCGGCCACAGGTCGCCGTCGTCGAGGCGCGCCTGGTCGCTGAAGCCGATCGTCGCGTACCGGGACTTGAACTTGGCGGCGCTCTGGAAGAAGCACACCGGCTTGCCGTCCTTGTTGTTGTACGCGGGCATCCCGTACCAGGTCTTCGGGGCCAGCTCCGGCGCGACCTCGGTGACGATCGCGTGGAAGCGCTCCGCCAGCAGCCGGTCCTCGGGCGGCATCTCGGCGATCTTCTCCAGCAGGTCCTGCTCCGCCTCCGCGGCCTTCGCGGCGGCCGACGCCCGCTTGGACTCCGCCTTCAGCTCCTTGGCGCGCTCCTTCATCGCCGCGCGCTCGTCCGCCGTGAAACCCTCGTGCTTCTCCGCCATGACCGGCTCTCCCGTCCGCTGCCTCGGTGTCGTGTCCTCATCGTAGGAACGCGCCCGGCGCCCCGGCTTCTCGGAAACTGATCGCTTGCGCGAACGCCGAAGCCCGGCCCGGGAGACTCCCGGGCCGGGCTTCGGTGGGTGCGATCAGCGGGCCTTGAAGGTCCGCAGCCGCAGGCTGTTGCCGACCACGAAGACCGAGGAGAAGGCCATGGCCGCTCCTGCGATCATCGGGTTGAGCAGGCCGGTCGCGGCGAGCGGCAGGGCTGCCACGTTGTAGGCGAAGGCCCAGAACAGGTTGCCCTTGATGGTGGCCAGGGTGCGGCGGGAGAGGCGGATCGCGTCGGCGGCCGAGCGCAGGTCGCCGCGTACCAGGGTGAGGTCGGCGGCCTCGATGGCCGCGTCGGTGCCGGTGCCGATGGCCAGGCCCAGGTCGGCCTGGGCGAGGGCGGCGGCGTCGTTGACGCCGTCGCCGACCATTGCGACGGTGCGGCCCTCGGCCTGCAGCCGCCGCACGGTGGCGACCTTGTCCTCGGGCAGCACCTCGGCGATCACGTCCTCGGCGGGGATGCCGACCTCGGCCGCCACCGACTCCGCCACCAGCCGGTTGTCACCGGTCAGCAGGACCGGGCGCAGACCCAGCGCCCGCAGCTCGGCGATCGCCTCCGCGCTGGTGGGCTTCACCGCGTCGGCGACCTCCAGGACGGCCCGCGCCGCGCCGTCCCAGCCGACCGCGATCGCGGTCCGGCCGGCCCGCTCGGCCTCGGCCTTGGCGACCAGCAGCTCCGCCGGCAGGTGCTGCGACCAGTCGGCCAGCAGCGCCTCGCGCCCGGCGACCACCGCGTGGCCGTCGACCACGCCCTGCACACCCAGACCCGGGACGTTCTCGAAGCCCTCGACCGGCTCCAGCGTGCCGAACCTCTCCTGCGCGGCGGTGGCCACGGCCTGGGCGATCGGGTGCTCGGAGGCGTGCTCCAGCGCGCCGGCCAGCCGCAGCGCCTCGTCCTCGGTGGCGTTCTCGGCGGTGTGGACGCCGACCAGGGTCATCCGGCCGGTGGTCACGGTGCCGGTCTTGTCCAGCACGATGGTGTCGACCTTGCGGGTGTTCTCCAGGACCTCGGGGCCCTTGATCAGGATGCCCAGCTGGGCGCCGCGGCCGGTGCCGACCAGCAGCGCGGTCGGAGTGGCCAGGCCCAGGGCGCAGGGGCAGGCGATGATCAGCACCGCGACGGCGGCGGTGAAGGCGGCGGTCCAGCCCTCGCCGGTGCCCAGCCAGTAGCCCAGGGTGGCCAGCGCCAGGGTGATCACGACCGGCACGAACACGCCGGAGATCCGGTCGGCGAGGCGCTGGGCGGCGGCCTTGCCGTTCTGGGCGTCCTCGACCAGCTTCGCCATCCGGGCCAGCTGGGTGTCCGCGCCGACCCGGGCGGCCTCGACCACCAGTCGGCCGCCCGCGTTGACGGTCGCGCCGGTCACGGCGTCGCCCGGGCCGACCTCGACCGGCACCGATTCGCCGGTCAGCATCGAGGCGTCCACGGCGGAGCTGCCCTCGACGACCGTGCCGTCGGTGGCGATCTTCTCGCCGGGACGGACCACGAACCGGTCGCCGACGGCCAGCTGCCCGATCGGCAGCAGCACCTCGCGGCCGTCCCGCAGCACCGTCACGTCCTTCGCGCCCAGCTCCAGCAGCGCCTTCAGCGCCGCGCCCGCCGTCCGCTTCGACCGGGCCTCGAAGTACCGGCCGGCCAGGATGAACGCGGTGACGCCGGCCGCCGCCTCCAGGTAGATGTTCGACGCGCCGTCGGAGCGGGCGATGGTGAACTCGAAGCCGTGCCGCATGCCCGGCATGCCCGCGTCGCCGAAGAACAGCGCCCACAGCGACCACAGGAACGCGGCGCCGGTGCCCAGTGAGACCAGGGTGTCCATGGTCGCCGCGCCGTGCTTGGCGTTGGTCCAGGCGGCCCGGTGGAACGGCCAGGCCGCGTACGTGACGACCGGCGCGGCCAGCGTCAGCGACAGCCACTGCCAGTTGTCGAACTGCAGCGCCGGCACCATCGCCATCGCGATCACCGGCACGGCCAGCACCAGCGCGGTGATCAGCCGCTGCCGCAGCGGGGCCAGCTCGTCGTCCGCGCCGGCGGCCTGCTCGCCCTTCTCCTCGGCCGGGGGCTCCGGGAGGGCGGCCGTGTAGCCGGTGGCCTCCACGGTGGCGATCAGGTCGGAGACGTCCACGGGCCCGTCGACGACCACCTTGGCCTTCTCGGTGGCGTAGTTGACGCTGGCCCGGACGCCGTCCATGCGGTTGAGCTTCTTCTCGATCCGCGCGGCGCAAGAGGCACAGGTCATGCCGCCGATGCGGAGTTCCACCTCGGTGGAGGCGGGTGCTGCCTGGGTGGTCATCAGGGGCTCCTCGTGGTGTCGGACATCCCGGCCGGCGGCCGGGTTCCTACGGTTCTCAGGCGCGGCCGGTCAGCTCGTAGCCGGCCTCGTCGACGGCGGCGCGCACCGTCTCGTCGTCGAGCTCGGCCGTCGAACCGACGGTGACCAGCCCGGTCTTCACGTCCACCTGCACGGCCTCGACGCCATCGAGCGCCCCGATCGCCTTGCCGACGGTCTTCTCGCAGTGCCCGCAGGTCATTCCGGACACCGTGAACACGGTGGTGACGGCGGCCGGCGCGGCGATGGTCGCGGTGGTGGAGCAGGTGCCGTCGCTGGAGCAGCAGGACATGGGATCCTCCGTTGAAGTTCTCGATACCTGGAGGGGGTATCCCTCTCGGCAATGACATTTATACCCCTGGGGGGTATGTCGTGCAAGCGTTTCCGCCCCTGGATCCGCGCCGCCGCCCCGATCCACCGGGATGCCCCCTCCCTGTGTACGCCTCCTTATGTGCACCCCTCCGCACCCCGCTCCGCGTGCGGAGACTTTTTCCGGGCGGCCCGCCGCCGCCCCTGACCTCGCGGTTCCGTCCGATCGCCCGCCCCGTCGGTGTCGAAGCCGGTTCCACGTTGCTTGACACATACCCCCTGGGGGTATCTACTCCGTGATGTCGCCAGGCACCCCACCCCGTCAGAGGGAGTCCGCCATGAACACCGCACTCAAGGTCGCCGTCTTCACCTCGGGCCTCGCCCTCGCGTTCGGCGCCGCCTACGGAGTCGGCCACGCCGTCGGCAGCACCCCGGCCCCGGCCGCCGGACACGCCCACCAGGCCGACGACGCCACGGCCGCGCCCGAGGGGCGCGGCGGCCACGAGGAGCATCCGGTCGGCGGCCTGCAGATCTCGGACCGCGGCTACACGCTGAGCCTCGACCGCCCGGTGGTCCCGGCCGGCGGCCCGACCGAACTGAGCTTCCGGGTGCTGGCGCCGGACGGGAAGCCGCTCACCGCGTACCGGCCCGCGCACGAGAAGGAGCTCCACCTGATCATCGCCAGCCGCGACCTGACGGACTTCCAGCACGTGCACCCGGTCCGCGCCGCGGACGGCACCTGGAGCGTCCCGGCGAACATCGCCAGGGCCGGCGACTACCGGGTGTTCGCCGACTTCGTTCCGGCCGCCGAGGCCGAGTCGCTGACCCTCGGCGCGGACCTGCACGCCGCCGGCGACTACCGGCCGGCCGCCCTCCCGCAGACCGGCCGCTCGGTGACCGTCGACGGTTACACCGTGACCCTCACCGGCGACCTGACGGCCGGCCGGGCGGGCGGGCTCGCCTTCGCAGTGTCGAAGGACGGCCGTCCGGTCGACGACCTCGACCCGTACCTCGCCGCCTACGGCCACCTGGTGGTGCTGCGCGCCGGAGACCTCGGCTACCTGCACGTCCACCCGGACGGCGCGCCCGGCGACGGGGTCACCAAGCCAGGCCCGGAGGTCGACTTCACGGCCACCGCGCCGAGCGCCGGCGAGTACCGGCTGTTCCTGGACTTCCAGCACGCGGGCGCCGTCCACACCGCCGCCTTCACCCTCGCCGCGGGCGGCGGCGCCCCGGCGGCCACCGACGCCCCGGCTCCGGCTCCGGCTTCGAGCGAGTCGGCGCACCA
The DNA here is from genome assembly GCF_002803145.1 of Kitasatospora sp. CB02891. Taxonomy (NCBI): domain Bacteria; kingdom Bacillati; phylum Actinomycetota; class Actinomycetes; order Kitasatosporales; family Streptomycetaceae; genus Kitasatospora; species Kitasatospora sp. CB02891. The sequence goes on from NZ_NNBO01000011.1 coordinate 51,498, forward strand.
CCACTGATCGAGCGCGCCACCCCCGCGCGGATTCCCGGTCCGCGCACACCCACGTCGGCTACATACCCCCTCCCGGTATATCTCCAGAGGAGCCCCCGGCCATGTCGGACCTCACCGCACCCCCCGCACCCCGCCGCTGGACGGCGCTCGCCTTGATCGCCCTCGCCCAGTTCATGGTCATCATGGACACCTCGATCATCGGCGTGGCCCTGCCGAAGATGCAGACCGCGCTCGGGTTCTCGCAGGAGAACCTGTCCTGGGTGTTCAACGCCTACGTGATCGCCTTCGGCGGCCTGCTGCTGCTCGGCGGACGCCTGTCCGACCTGCTCGGCGCCAAGCGGGTCTTCGCCGCCGGCTGGATCGTCCTCGCCGCCGGCTCCCTGGTGGCCGGCCTGGCCGGCACCGCCTGGGTCGAACTGGTCGGCCGCGCCGCCCAGGGCGCCGGCTCGGCGCTGATCGCCCCGGCCGCGCTCACCCTGCTGATGACCCTGTTCGGCGGCCGTCCCACCGAACTGCCCAAGGCCTTCGCCCTGTACGGCGCGGCCGCCCCGGCCGGCGGCACCGCGGGCGTGTTCCTCGGCGGCCTGATCACCCAGTACGCCAGCTGGGAGTGGGTGTTCTGGATCAACCTCCCGGTGGCCCTGCTGGTGCTGCTCGCCGGCCCGTCCGTGATGCCCGCCGCCGCGGCCCGCCGCGGATCGATCGACTGGCTGGGCGCGATCACCGTCACTGCCGGCCTCGCCGTCACCGTGTTCGCCATCGTCCGGGCCCCCGAGGTCGGCTGGGACTCCGCGCAGACCTGGCTGGTGCTGGCCGCCGGCCTCCTGCTGATCGCCGCGTTCGTCGGCATCCAGTCCCGCCGCAGCGAGCCGCTGATGCGCCTCGGCATCTGGCGCAGCCCGAACCTGGCGGGCGCCAACCTGGCGCAGCTGCTGATGGCGGCGGCCTGGATCCCGATGTGGTTCTTCCTCAACCTCTACCTGCAGCAGGTGCTCGGCCTGGAGGCCTTCGCCTCCGGTGCGGCGCTGCTGCCGATGACCGCCGCGATCATGCTGATGATGATCGTCCTGGCGCCCCGGCTGATCGCCCGCTTCGGCCCGAAGCCGCTGATCGTCACCGGCCTGGCCGCGCTCGCCGCCGGCATGTACTGGCTGTCGCTGGCCCGCCCGGACGGCAGCTTCGCGGTCGACGTCCTGCCGGCCTCGCTGCTCGCCGCCGTCGGCATGGCGCTCGCCTTCATCCCGTCGCTGGGCACCGCCCTCGCCGTCCCGAACCCCGCCGAGGGCGGTCTCGCCTCCGGCATCGTCAACACCTCCTACCAGGTGGGCTCCGCCCTCGGCCTGGCCGCGATGACCGCCGTCGCCGCCGCCAACGGCTCCCGCGAGCTCGGCAACCCGGTCGCCCTGACCCACGGCTTCTCCGCCGCCTTCACCGGCGCCGCCGCCCTGGCCCTGCTCGGCGCCCTGGCCTCGCTGCTCACCCTGCGCACCCCGGCCCCCGCCGCCGAGCCCGTGGAGGCCGCCGCCTGATCCGCCGCCCCGTCCCGCCGACCGCCCGGCGCTCCCCCTGTGAGCGCCGGGCGCTTCGCCGTCCTCCGGGCAAAGCGGCCGTGGGCCCGGCGGATCGGCGTAGCCTTCGTGCATGGCAGAGAGCAAGGTCGCGAAGGCCGGGCGGAAGAAGCCCGAGACGCACCTGGGGATGGTGCGCCGGGCCCGGAGGATCAACCGTGAGCTGGCGGAGCTTTACCCGTACGCGCACCCCGAGCTGGACTTCGACGGGCCGTTCCAACTGCTGGTGGCGACCGTGCTGTCGGCGCAGACCACCGACCTGAGGGTCAATCAGACCACCCCGGCGCTGTTCGCCGAGTACCCGACGCCGGAGGACCTCGCGGCGGCCGTCCCCGAGGAGCTGGAGGAGATCGTCCGCCCGACGGGCTTCTTCCGGGCCAAGTCGAAGTCGCTGATCGGCCTGTCGATCGCGCTCCGCGACCGCTACGACGGCGAGGTGCCGCGCAAGCTGGAGGACCTGGTCACCCTCCCCGGGGTGGGCCGCAAGACCGCCAACGTCGTGATCGGCAACGCCTTCGGCGGCGCCGGGATCACCGTCGACACCCACTTCGGACGCCTCGCCCGCCGGTTCGGCTGGACCACCGCCGAGGACCCGGAGCAGGTCGAGGCCGAGGTCGCGGCGATCTTCCCGAAGTCGGAGTGGACGATGCTCTCGCACCGGGTGGTGTTCCACGGCCGCCGGGTCTGCCACGCCCGCAAGCCCGCCTGCGGGGCGTGCCCGATCGCCCCGCTCTGCCCGTCCTACGGCATCGGCGAGACCGACCCGGAGCAGGCCCGCAAGCTGCTCAAGTACGAGCTCGCCGGACAGCCCGGCCAGCGCCTCCGGCCCCCGGCCGACTTCCCGGGCGAGGCGGCGGCCCGTGCCGAGGTCGCGGCCGGACACCCGCTGCCCGACACCGCCCCGGCCGCGGTGCGGGCCGCCCGGAAGAACGTGGGAGGCAAGGCATGACGATGCCCGCAGTGCTCCGGGACGGCCTGCCCGAGTGGCTGCTGCCGGTGCGCGACGCCGCCGAGCGGGCGGTGCCCGAGCAGCTGAGCCGGTTCCTGCCGCCCGCCGAGGGCGGCCGCCCGTCGGCGGTGCTGATGCTGTTCGGCGAGGGCCCGGCCGGCCCGGACCTGCTGCTGATCGAACGGGCCCGCAGCCTGCGCTCGCACGCCGGCCAGCCGTCCTTCCCCGGCGGCGCGCTGGACCCGGAGGACGGCGACCCGGCCGGCTCGGGCCCGCTGGCGGCGGCGCTGCGCGAGGCCACCGAGGAGACCGGCCTCGACCCGTCGGGCGTGCAGCTGTTCGCCCGGCTGCCCGCGCTGTACATCCCGGTGAGCGGCTTCGTGGTGACGCCGGTGCTCGGCTGGTGGCGGCGCGAGTCGCCGGTCGCGGTGGTCGACCCGGCGGAGACCGGCGCGGTGTTCCGGGTTCCGCTGGCGGAGCTGACCGACCCGGCGAACCGGGCCCGGCTGCGCCACCCGTCGGGGTTCACCGGCCCGGCGTTCCAGGTCGCCGACCGGCTGGTGTGGGGCTTCACGGCCGGGGTGATCGACCGGGTGCTGCACTTCAGCGGCCTGGAGCGGCCCTGGGACAGCGGGCGCACCGTGGAGCTCTCCGAGGAGGCGGTGGCGCTGTCGCTGCGCCACCGCTCCTGACCGGTCCTCAGGGGCCGACGCGCAGCGGGGCGAGCGTCGTGACCACGTCCCCGGGGTTGTCGTCCTCGGAGTGCCACTCGTCGCTCGCCGAGCCCGCCGCCCACGAGGCCACCCCGAGCACCAGGTAGATCACCAGCAGCGCCTTCGCGGCCCCGGTCAGCACCAGCGGCCGGGTCGCGGAGCGCTGCGGCTCGGCGTTCGGCGGGTCGCCGAACACGCCCACGGGGTAGGAGGACGTGAGCATCATCAGGTACGCCTCGAACCGGACCCGGTAGCGCAGCACGGCGGCGGTGGCCTCGAACAGCGCCTGCGGCATCCGGCCCATGACCAGCACGACCAGCCAGTGGATCACCGACAGCGACCACCAGCCCGCCTGCAGCAGGCCCTGGACGATCGCGGCCGGAATGACCAGCAGCAGCCGGAAGAACACCGCGAGCCGGTTCAGCGGCTCGCCGGGGCGCACCTCGATCCGCACCGGGTGCTCGGGCGCGGCGAAGCGGAACGGCGGGTAGCGGTCGACCATCAGCAGCATCGAGGCGTAGACCCTGGTGTCGTACGCCAGGAACCCGGACAGCCACTCGGCGGCGAACCGGGGGAGCCGGCCGGTGAACAGCGCGCCGAACCAGCCGATCACCGTGACCACGAAGGCCACGATCGACAGCAGCCACAGCACGATGAGCTGCGGGATCAGCAGCAGCAGGCGCAGCAGCACGGTGAGCCGGTTCTGGCGGGCGGACGGCGGGAGATCGAGGGCGGGCCGGAATTCGGTGCGGTCCACGACGGGCACGTCCCACCTGGGCTGTTCCATGGCGCGGCTCCCTGATCCCTGGTCAGCTGTCCGAATGGTCAGACAGTCCCAACCATTCCGGGCGGGCTGCTTGCCGGGCTGACCCGATCGGGCGACACCGGACGGCCGTTGTCCCCCGCCCGGTGGGTCGTGGGAGGGTATCCGGGTGAACGTCCTGGATCTGCTGCTGATCGCCGCCGCACTGGGCTTCGCCGTCTCCGGCTATCGGCAGGGATTCGTGGTCGGCGTGCTCTCGGTGCTCGGCTTCCTCGGCGGCGGCCTGATCGCCGTCCAGCTGCTCCCGCTGCTCCTGCGCCACCTCTCCCAGGGCACCACCGCCTCGGTGGTGGCGGTCGTGCTGGTGATCGTGCTCGCCGCGGTCGGCCAGGCCATCACCACCCACTTCGGCTGGAAGCTGCGCGGACGGATCGGCCGCGCCAAGGTCAAGACCCTGGACGCGGTCGGCGGCTCCCTGGTGAACGTGCTGTCCATGCTGCTGGTGGCCTGGCTGATCGGCTCGGCGCTGGCGGGCACCTCGCTGCCGACGGTCTCCAAGCAGGTCCGGACCTCCAAGGTGCTCGGCTCGGTGCAGTCGGCGCTGCCGTCCGACGCCCCGAACTGGTTCTCCGACTTCAGCAAGGAACTCGCCCGCAACGGCTTCCCGCAGGTGTTCAACCCGTTCGAGCAGGAGCCGATCACCGAGGTCGACCCGCCCGACCCGGCGCTGGCCGGCAGCGCGGGCGTGCAGAAGGCCAAGGGCTCGCTGGTGAAGGTGCTGGGCACCGCCCCCTCCTGCGGCAAGACCCTGGAGGGCTCCGGCTTCGTGTTCGCCCCGCACCGGGTGATGACCAACGCGCACGTGGTCGGCGGCGTCGACGAGCCGACCGTGCAGATCGGCGGCACCGGCCAGCTCTACGACGCCACCGTGGTCCGTTACGACTGGCAGCGCGACATCGCCGTGCTGGACGTCCCCCGGCTGAACGCCCCGCCGCTGACCTTCGCCGGCGAGGCCCGCAGCAACGACTCGGCGATCGTCGCGGGCTTCCCCGAGAACGGCGCCTTCAACGTCCAGCCCGCCCGCATCCGGGGCCGCATCCAGGCCAACGGCCCGGACATCTACCACCGCGGCCAGGTGGTCCGCGACGTCTACTCGATCCGCTCGCTGGTCCGCCAGGGCAACAGCGGCGGCCCGCTGCTCACCCCGGACGGCCAGGTGTACGGCGTGGTGTTCGCCAAGTCGCTGGACAGCTCCGACACCGGCTACGTGCTGACCGCCGCCGAGGTGAAGGAGGACGTCACCCAGGGCGCCACCGCCTCCGGCCGGGTCGACACCCAGGGCTGCGCGCTCTGACCGGCCGCCCGCCGCGCGTTCCCTGACGACCCGTCGGCGCTGCCTGGTAGCGTCGGCCGAGCTCACCCGAACGGCCCAGCCGGGTCGCCCCCGGCGGAGCCCGACGGGAGGTTCGACAGACGTCATGATGGGTCACTCGCACGCGGTCAGCGGCGCACTGCTCTTCGCGGCCACCGCGCCGTTCGTTCCACCGCTGATGGGGATCCATCTGTCTCCGGCCGAGGTGCTGATGGGCACCGTGCTGTGCGCCGGCGCGGCGCTGCTGCCGGACCTCGACCACCACGACGGGACGATCGCCAACTTCCTCGGCCCGGTCTCCAAGCTGCTGTGCCGCTTCGTCGCCTGGGCCTCCGGCGGCCACCGGCACGCCACCCACTCGCTGCTGTTCGTGGCCCTGATGGGCGGCGGCAGCTGGGCCGGCATCACCTTCCTGGGCCGCTGGTTCACCATCGGCCTGACCTTCTTCCTGCTCGCCATGGCGATCAAGGCGCTGCGCCTGCACCCGCCGGGCCACGGGCACGCGTCCTGGATCATCGTGGTCGGCCTGGCCGCGCTCGGCACCTTCGGCATGCTCACCTGGCTGCCCAACGCCCCGGGCTGGCTGCCGTACGCGGTGGCCCTGGGCACCCTGGCGCACCTGCTCGGCGACTGCCTGACCAAGCAGGGCTCACCGCTGCTGTGGCCGCACAAGGAGCGCTACGAGGTGGTCCTGATCAAGCGCACCGGCAACGACATGGAGACCAAGATCCTGGTTCCGGTGATGTCGGTGGCGACCTTCGGTCTGCTGCTGTGGTCCACCGCGATCTCGCCGAGCGTCCTGGGCTGAACCGGCGTCGGGGGCGAGTGCGGCCGGGGGCCGTGGGGAGAGCGGTCTCCTCGCGGCCCCCGGCCGTTTCGCGGGTCGGGAGCGGGGCTACCCCTCCCGGCGGAGCCTCGCGCCGACCCAGCGGGCGCGCCGTCCGATGATCTTCGGAATGCCGAGCCGGTACCCCGTGCCGCGTGGCGTCCGCTCGGTGGGCTGGTAGGGCCACTCCGGCTGCGGGACGTGCTGCTGCGAGCTGCTGCTGCCACGGCGGCGTCGGCGCGGCTGGGCTTCTCGATCGGGCATCCAGGTCATACCGGAGGGATTCCCCTGGGCCGCCCGGAGTAACCGCCCCGCGCCATGCAACTGGCTTATGCGCTTGTCATATGAATATCGTCAAGTCCCGTGCGGCACACCGGGATTGACGCCGGGTGGTCAGCCGTCCTTGTGCTGCCGGACCCACCCGATCAGCTCCGCCGTGAACTCCTCCGGCACCTCCTCGTGCGGGAAGTGCCCCACCCCCGGGAGCAGTCGCCACCGGTACGGCGCGGAGACGAACTCGCCCGCCCCCAGCGCGGTGCGCGACAGCAGCACCGGGTCGGAGGCGCCCTGCACGTGCAGCACCGGCGCGGTGATCTGCTTCTTCATCCGGCGCGCGAACTGGATGCCGTCCGGCCGGGCCATCGAGCGCATCAGCCAGCGGTACGGCTCGATCGAGCAGTGCGCGGTGCTCGGCACCTGGATCGCCCTGCGGTAGGACGTCACGGCCTCCTCGGGCAGCATGTTCGGCCCGGTCCAGGCCCGCAGGTAGTCGCCGACCAGCGCCCCGTCGTCCGCGACCAGCCGGCGCTCCGGGATCCACGGCCGCTGGAAGCCCAGCACGTGGTCGAACGCCGCGATCTGCTTCCGGTCGGTGAGCAGCGCCCGCCGCAGGTGCCGCGGGTGCGCGGCCGACACCACGGTCAGGCTGCGGATCACCGAGGGGCGCATCACCGCCGCCACCCAGGCCAGCGTGCCGCCGGTGCCGTGGCCCACCAGGTGCGCCTGCCGCTCGCCCAGCGAACGGATCACGCCGGTGACGTCCAGCGCCAGGTTGCCGGGGTCGTAGCCGCGCGGCGTGCGGTCCGAACCGCCCATCCCGCGCAGGTCCAGCGCCACCGCCCGGAAGCCCGCCTCGGCGAGCGCCGTCAGCTGGTGCCGCCACGCCCACCAGTACTCGGGCCAGCCGTGCACCAGCAGCACCAGCGGGCCCTCGCCGAGCTCGGCGATGTGGAAGCGCGCGCCGTTCGCGGCCAGATCGCGGTGCGTCCACGGCCCGGCCGAGCGGACGCTCCACGGCTCCCCGGCGCCCGGCCGGACGGGAACGGGGGCGGGCTCATCCACGGGCTTCTGGTCCAACGACATACCCGCAGCCTGTCATATCCGCGTCCTCCGTACCTGCCCGGCACTCACGGCCGGGCGCAAACCGTTACCGGTCGCCGGCTACTGGATCCGGCCCAGCGCCCGGTCGATCTCCTCCTTGGTGGCCGGCCGCGGCCGGGCGTTCTTCAGCACCTGCGCGGTGGCCTGCGCACCGGCGATGGTGCGCTCCGGCTTCCGGACCTTCTTGAAGTACCGGATCATCATGAACGCCAGGAACGCCGCGATCAGCACGTACGCGCCGCCGACGATGGCGAACGACCAGCCGGTCGTGATGCCCAGTGCCTGCAGGCCCCAGGCGAAGGCGAACGAGAACATCGGGATCGACGCCAGCGCCACCACGCCGGCCACCACTCCCGCCGCGGTGCCGATGCCGCCGCGCGTCACGTCCGCCTTGATCTCGGCCTTGGCCAGCGCGATCTCGTCGTGCACCAGGCTGGAGAGCTCGGCGGAGGCGGCGGCGAACAGTTCGCCGACGGTGCGCTCGCCCTCGTGCGGGATGCGGCCGTTGCCGTTCGGGTTGGTGGCTCCTGCGGCCATCGGCGGTCTCCACTTCGCGGGCTGGATGAGGCGTACTGAGGGTGCGTCACGCACGGGTGTCAGCTCAGCATCATGCCCCTACTGGCGAGTCGGGCACCACTCCGGGTCCCCGGCGGACGGCGTGTCACCGCTGTTGTTGGTACACATCGGGGATGCCGTCGCCGTCCGAGTCGCGGTCCTCGTCCTCGCACAGCTGCCGGTAGTACCGGTTGCGGCGCTTGAGCAGCAGGGTGCCGACCACCGCGCAGGTCAGCGAGCCCACCAGGACGGCCTCCTTGCACAGCTCGGCCAGGTGCGGGTCGTCGACGAACGCCAGGTCGCTGATCAGCAGCGACACCGTGAAGCCGATGCCCGCCACGGTGGACAGCGCGAACATGTCGGACCAGGTCAGCTGCGGGTTCAGGGTGGCCCGGGTGTAGCGGGCGGCCAGCCAGGTGCCGCCGAAGATGCCCACTGACTTGCCGACCAGCAGGCCGATCACGATGCCCAGCGGCGCGGCCTCGGTGAACACCTCGCCGAGCGCCTTCGCGGACACCGGCACCCCCGCCGCGAACAGCGCGAACATCGGCACCGCGAACCCCGCCGACAACGGACGCACCAGGTGCTCGACGCGCTCGCCGGGGGAGTGCTCCTCGCCCTCCTCGCGGTGGCAGCGCAGGATCAGGCCCATCGCCACACCCGCCACCGTCGCGTGGATGCCGCTCTCGTGCATCAGCGCCCAGATCAGCACGCCCAGCGGCACGTACAGCCACCAGCCGCGCACCCCGCGCCGGTGCAGGAACCAGAACAGCACCAGCCCCGCCAGCGCCGCGCCCAGCGCCCAGAAGGTGATCCCGGTCGAGTAGAAGACCGCGATGATCAGGATCGCGATCAGGTCGTCCACCACCGCCAGGGTCAGCAGGAACGCCCGCAGCGCGGACGGCAGGTGACTGCCCACCACGGCCAGCACGCCCAGCGCGAACGCGATGTCGGTGGCGGTCGGGATCGCCCAGCCCGCCGGGTGCCCGTCGCCGACCACGTTCACCACCGTGTACAGCAGCGCCGGCAGCGCCACCCCGCAGACCGCCGCCACCACCGGCAGCAGCGCCGCGCTCGGGGTGCGCAGTTCCCCGGCCACGAACTCGCGCTTCAGCTCGATGCCCGCGACGAAGAAGAAGATCGTCAGCAGCCCGTCCTGCGCCCAGGCCTCCAGCGGCAGGTCCAGGTGCAGCGGCGCGGACGGGCCGAAGGTCACCTCGCGGACCGTCTCGTAGGCGTGCGGCCAGACGTTGGCCCAGATCAGCGCGGCGACGGCGGCGACCAGCAGCAGGATCCCGCCGACCGTCTCGGTGCGCAGCGCGTCGGCGATGAAGCGGCGTTCGGGCAGCGGGAGCAGACCGAGGAACTGACGGCGCTCGTTGGACGGGCTTGCCACGGGGGGACCTCCTGAGGCGGGCGGCATGCGGACACACGGGTGGTGCAGTGCCGACCAGACTTCCCGGCGCGCCTCAGGACCTTGATGATTCCTTGACATCCTACGGGGCGCGGCAAGAGGTATGTCGTTCTGTCCTACTTTATGAGCGTTCGGGCCGCCGGGAACGGCAACGGGCCGGGCCCGCCCCGATGTCTCACGGAGCGGGCCCGGCCCGGTGCCTGACGGAGGATCAGCCCTCGGAGCCGTTGGCCGTCTGCTGGGACTGGATGAGGTTCATCACCGAGGAATCGGCCAGCGTGGTGGTGTCGCCCACCTCGCGGCCCTCGGCGATGTCGCGCAGCAGGCGGCGCATGATCTTGCCGGAGCGGGTCTTCGGCAGCTCGGAGACCACGTTGATCTGCTTCGGCTTGGCGATCGGGCCGAGCGTCCGGCCCACGTGGTTGCGGAGCTCCGCGACCAGGTCGGCGCTGTCGGTGGCCGAGCCGCGCAGGATCACGAACGCCACGATCGCCTGGCCGGTGGTGGCGTCGGTCGCGCCGACCACCGCGGACTCGGCGACCGCCGGGTGGCCGACCAGCGCCGACTCGACCTCGGTGGTCGAGATGTTGTGGCCGGACACCAGCATCACGTCGTCCACCCGGCCGAGCAGCCAGATGTCGCCGTCCTCGTCCTTCTTCGCACCGTCACCGGCGAAGTAGCGGCCCTCGAACCGCGACCAGTAGGTGTCGATGTAGCGCTGGTCGTCGCCCCAGATGGTGCGCAGCATGGACGGCCACGGCTCGGTCAGCACCAGGTAGCCGCCGGAGCCGTTGGGCACCTCGCGGGCCTCGTCGTCCACCACGGTGGCGGCGATGCCCGGCAGCGCGCGCTGGGCCGAGCCCGGCTTGGTCTCGGTGACGCCCGGCAGCGGGCTGATCATCATCGCGCCGGTCTCGGTCTGCCACCAGGTGTCGACGATCGGGGTCCGGCCCGCGCCGATGTGCTCCCGGTACCAGACCCACGCCTCCGGGTTGATCGGCTCACCGACCGAGCCCAGCACCCGCAGGCTCGACAGGTCGTAGCGGGCCGGGATGTCGTCGCCCCACTTCATGAAGGTGCGGATCGCTGTGGGCGCCGTGTAGAGGATGGTGACGCCGTACTTCTGCACGATCTCCCAGAACCGGCCCTGGTGCGGGGTGTCCGGGGTGCCCTCGTAGATCACCTGGGTGGCGCCGTTGGAGAGCGGGCCGTAGACGATGTACGAGTGGCCGGTGACCCAGCCGATGTCGGCGGTGCACCAGTAGACGTCGGTCTCCGGCTTCAGGTCGAACACCGCGTGGTGGGTGTAGCTCGCCTGGGTCAGGTAGCCGCCCGAGGTGTGCAGGATGCCCTTGGGCTTACCGGTGGTGCCCGAGGTGTACAGGATGAACAGCGGCTGCTCGGCGTCGTGCGCCTCGGGGGTGTGCTCGGCGGACTGGGCGTCGACCAGCTCGTGCCACCAGACGTCGCGGCCCTCGGTCCAGGCCACCTCCTCGCCGGTGCGGCGGACGACCAGGACCTTCTCCACGCCGTCGACCTTGGTCAGCGCCTCGTCGATGGCCGGCTTCAGCGCGGACGGCTTGCCGCGGCGGTAGCCGCCGTCGGCGGTGATCACCACCTTGGCGTCGGCGTCCTGGATGCGGGAGGCCACCGCGTCGGCCGAGAAGCCGCCGAAGACCACCGAGTGGGCGGCGCCGATGCGGGCGCAGGCGAGCATCGAGACCACCGCCTCGGGGATCATCGGCAGGTAGACCGCGACCCGGTCGCCCTTGGCCACGCCCAGCTCCTGCAGCGCGTTGGCCGCCTTGGAGACCTCGTCCTTCAGCTGCGCGTAGGTGATCGCCCGGCTGTCGCCCGGCTCGCCCTCGAAGTGGATCGCGACCCGGTCGCCGTTGCCCGCCTCGACGTGCCGGTCGACGCAGTTGTACGCCACGTTGAGCTTGCCGTCCGCGAACCACTTGGCGAACGGCGGGTTCGACCAGTCCAGGGTCTCGGTGGGCTCGACCGCCCAGCTCAGTCGGCGGGCCTGCTCGGCCCAGAAGGCCAGCCGGTCCTCGGAAGCCTGGGCGTAGGCGTCGGCGGTGACGTTGGCGGAGGCGGCGAGCTCCGCGGGCGGGGCGAAGCGCCGCTCCTCCTTGAGCAGGTTGGCCAGGCTCTCGTTGCTCAACGCGCACTCCTCATCGAGTCTCAAATACCGGGAACCCCGTGCGGAGGGATGGTCCCGTGTGTCCCAGCGCACAGCTCACCAGGCCAAGAGCCGTGTTGACAAGAGGCTCCGGAAAATTGGTGTAGACCTTTGACCGGCAGCAGGCTGCGCCCCTGGTGGATGCCCCCGATGCCGCTCGGCCGGTCCACCCCGACGCCTTCCCGCCCCCGGCTCCGATCAATCCCGCACAGCACCTTGACGACCCCCGGCCCCGGTACTCCACTGACGGTACGCAACCCATCACCGTACGCGACAGTGACGGGGGTTCTGCATGACCGACACCTCACCCCGGCCCGGCGACTTCGCGGTCGTCCGCATGGACGGCCGCACCGGCCGCCTGATCCGGATCGGCCAATTCCTCAACGGCGACGGATTCTCCGACTACGAACACGCCTTCGTCTTCGTCGGCGACGGCCTCGTGGTCGAGGCCCAGCCCGGCGGCGCGGCACTCGACCCGCTCAGCAACTACGACGGACACCCCGTGCTCTGGTCCACCGGCCACATCCCGCTCACCGACGACCAGCGCACCGCCATCACCACCGCCGCCCACTCCTACCTCGGCACCCCCTACTCCTTCGCCGACTACCTCGCCCTCGGCGCCGCCCGACTGCGCCTCCCCGCAGGCCCGCTGCTGCGCAAGTACGTCGCCTCCACCAAGCACATGATCTGCTCGCAACTCGTCGATCAGTGCTACCAGGACGCCGGTGTCCACCTGTTCGACGACCACCGCTGGCCCGGCTACGTCACCCCGGCGGACCTCGCCAACCTGCTCCGCCGCCGCACCGGCGGCTGACGCACAACCAGGGGCGCTGGAGAACCCTCCATGCGCCCCTGTCTCCTTCTTCACGACCGGCAGTCGGCGGTCCCGCGAACGGTGACCCGCGACCGGCGATCGATCGCCGAACGGCCCGCTACGCGGCCAGTTCGGGTTCCGGCTCCCGCTCGGCCTCCGCGTGCACCGGTGCGAAGCGGCCGGACTGACCGTCCATCACATAGGCCTGCGCGGAGGCGAAGTCGAAGTACATCCCGACCAGGCGCAGCGACCCGTCCGACACCCGGCGCTCGACGGCCGGATTGGCCATCAGCTGGTCGAGCTGCTGCACCACATTGGTGATGCACAGCTGCTCGACCACATCCACTGCTGCGCGGCCCTCGAACTCCGCCGGGGCCCGGCGCAGTCGGGCCAGCGAGCCGCGGCCGTTGCGCAGCCACCGGGCCAGTGCCGTGGGCGGCCCGGGCTGCTCCGTCACGCCGTCCAGCAGGGCCTTCATCGCGCCGCAGCCGGAGTGCCCGCAGACCGTGATCGAGGCGACCTCCAGCACCTCCACCGCGTACTGGACGGCCGCAGCCACCGAGTCGTCCGCCGCGCCCGGCTCGTGCGGGGCGGGCACCAGGTTGCCGACGTTGCGGACGGTGAAGAGATCGCCCGGGCCGGAACTGGTGATCATGCTGGTGACCATCCGGGAATCCGCGCAGGTGAGGAAGAGCTGTGAGGGCGTCTGGCCGTCGCGGGCCAGCCGGGCCAGCTCGTGGCGGACCAGCGGGGCGGTGTGCTGCTGGAAGCCGCGCACCCCGTGCAGCAGCCGGACGTGCGGATCGTCCTCGTCCCGCTCGATGCAGTGGTGGCCCACCCAGGGCGTCCAGCCGCTGCAGCGGTGCGGCCCGGGGGCGTCGTCGACCAGGACGGTGCCGTCGGGATCGAGCACCTCCTGCGCCTGGGGGTCCGTCAGCATCGCGACCTGGGCGCCCGTGGCCTGATGGTCGGCGCGCCAGGCGTGCAGCGCTTCGAACGCGGCGTGGTCGAGGAACGAGCCGTCGTGCCGGACCGTCACCCGGGCGCCGGCGGGGATCCGGGCGAAGGCCCGGCTCAGCTTGGGGACGGCCACGAACGTCAGCGGACCGTGGGTGCGGACGGTGCAGGAGCCGTCCGGTTCGGTGGTCACCTCGACATGGGCCCGCGTCAGCCGGTAGAGGGCGAGCAGCACGGCGACCGAGCCGCCGAGGACCACCCCGAGCGGGACGCCGAGCAGCACCACGCCGAGCACGGTGGCCAGGTAGACCGGGAACTCGCGGTGCCGGTGCACCCGGCGGATGTGCGCGAAGCTCACCATCTGCACGCCGACCACCAGCACCAGCGCGGCCAGCGCCGCCAGCGGGATCCGGCGCAGCCCCGCGGTCAGCGCCAGCGCCGCGACCAGCACCCAGCAGCCGTGCAGCACCGCGGACGCCCGGGTGGCCGCCCCCGCCTGCACGTTGGCCGTGGAGCGCACCGCACCGCCGGCCACCGGAAGCCCGCCGAGCAGCCCGGAGAGCAGGTTGGACACGCCCTGGGCGCGCAGCTCGCGATCCAGGTCGCCGGTGCGGCGGGTCATCCGGTCGACGGCGACGGAGGACAGCAGGGACTCGACGCCGGCCACCGCGGCGACCGTGAGCACCAGGCCGAGCAGCGCCGCCCAGTGGTCGGCCAGCACGCCCGGCGCGGGTGGCGCGAAGAACTGGTGGTGCTCCCAGACCGGGAGCTCGACCCGGGCCAGGCTCAGTTCGGCGATCAGCGAGAGCGCGGTGGCGGCGGCGACCGCGACCAGCGCGGCGGGCAGCCGGGCCAGCCGGGCGCCGAACCGGCCGGCCGACCCCGGCAGCCGGGCGAGCCTCGGCCAGCCGTACAGCACGGCGAGCGCCAGCAGGCCGACCATCAGCGCGGGTGGGTGCGGGCCGGCCAGCTCGGCGGGCAGCGAGCGCAGGTCGGCCAGGGCCGAACTGTGCGGCGAGCCGCCGAGGATGACGTGCAGTTGGGCGATCGCGATGGTGAGGCCCACCCCGGCCAGCAGGCCGTGCACCACGGCGGGGGAGACCGCGAGCGCGGCGCGGGCCACCCGCAGCGAGCCGAGCAGCAGTTGCAGCAGACCGGCGGCGATCGTCACCAGGCAGGCGATCTGCCAGCCGAACTGGGCGATCACCCCGGCGGTGACCACGGTGAGCGCGGCGGACGGCCCGCTGACCTGCAGGTGGGTGCCGCCGAGCAGGCCGGCCACCAGCCCGCCCACGGCGGCGGCGACCAGACCCGACGTCAGCGGCGCACCGGTGGCCAGCGCGATGCCGAGCGAGAACGGCACGGCGATCAGGAACACCGCGAGCGAGGCCGGCAGGTCGTGCGCCAGCAGCGCGCGCACCCGCCGCCCGGCCAGCGAAGCCAGACCGGCGGGCGGCGCGTGGCCGACCGGCGGGGCGTGGTCGGTGGTGTCGGAGGCGATGGGGGCGCTGGAGATGTCGAGGGGCATGTCTCTTCCCGTCTTCTTCCGGGGGGAGCGGACGCAGCCGCGTCCGGCGGTGGAGTCTCGGTCGGATCGGCTGTCGTGGGTCGCAGCGGGCGTGGGGAGCGGCCGGACGACGGGTGGCCGCTCGGGCCCGGGAGGCGCGGCGAAGGCCAGTGGCGACCCGGGTTCAAGACTTGGTAAACCGAGAGTAATGAGACCTTTGCACAGCGTGCGCGCGAGGTGGAAGCGCAAAAAGGGCTTTTCACCACATCGTGTGGTACCCGAACCAGACGGGAATTCGCCGGAAACGCCAAGGGCCGGCCCGTCCAGCAGGACGGGCCGGCCCCTCGGGCGGGCGGGCTCAGACCCCGGCGGTCCGGGCCTGTTCGATGCCCAGCACGTAGTCCGGAGCCACCTGGGTGGCCAGGTCCGCGCCGATCTTGGCGTTGCCCCAGCTCTCCGCGTTGCGCAGGTGGAACCGGACCGCCTGGGCGCTGTAGCGGCCCGGGTCGCGCAACTGGTGCGCGGCGTCCGCGGCCGTCCGCAGCCGACCCAGCACCTCGCGGTTGGCGGGCTCCAGCTCGCGCAGCGGCGGCTCGTCCCCGCGCTCCAGCCGCCGCACCCAGTCGGAGTGCCCGAACGCGGCGTACAGGTCGTCGCCGACCTCGCGGCGCAGGAAGTCGAGGTCGTCCGCGCTCTGCACCTTGTTGCCGATCACCCGCAGGTGGACGTCGAAGTCCTGGGCGTACTCCTTGTACTGGCGGTACACCGAGACGCCCTTGCGGGTCGGCTCGGCGACCAGGAAGGTCAGGTCGAAGCGGGTGAACAGGCCGGAGGCGAACGAGTCGGAGCCGGCCGTCATGTCGGTGACCAGGTACTCGTCCGGGCCGTCCAACAGGTGGTTGAGCAGCAGTTCCACCGCGCCGACCTTGGAGTGGTAGCAGGCCACCCCGAGGTCCTCCTCGGTGAACGCGCCGGTCGCCATCAGCCGCACCGAGCCCTCGTCCAGGGCGATCGGTCGGGCGCAGGCCGCGTAGACCGGGTTCTCCTCGACGATCCGCAGCAGCCGGGAGCCGGGGCCGGGCGGGGTGGTCTTGATCATCTCCTCGGCGGAGCGGATCAGCGGGTTGGCACCGCGCAGGTACTCCTTGATCTCCGGCAGGTGGGCGCCGAGCGAGGGCAGCGCCGCGGCCTGGGCGTCCGTCAGGCCGAGCGCCGGGCCCAGATGTTGGTTGATGTCAGCGTCGACGGCGACCACCGGGCAGCCGGCGGCGGCCAGGTGGCGGATGAACAGTGCGGACAGGGTGGTCTTGCCGCTGCCGCCCTTGCCGACGAAGGCGATCTTCATCTGAGTCTCCGGCTCTGTGGCTCTGTAGTGCTGTAGCTCTGCGGTGCCGCGGCTCTGTGTGCCGCGCGCTGCCTGGGGGTGCGGGGGTGCGGTGGCACTGCCGCCTGCGGGCGCGCTCGTGGGGGCCGCGCTTGTTGGAAATCGTTATCGTCACCGATTGCGGCTCATGCTAGCGGTGGTTTGGGGTGCAGCACATGGGGGAAGGGCGGATTGCCACGAAAGGGTGACCCGGGGGTTGCCGCCCGGTCGCCCCGTCGATTCATTACTCTCGGGTAGGTGACCACAGGAACAGACCCGCTCGCCCCGCTGGCCCAGCTGGCCGGGGTCCCCGAGGCCGTCGCCGAGGTGCGCAAGAACGTCGACCGCCTCTACGGGCACCGCGTGATGCGGCGCCGGGCGGGCGAGGTGACGTCCGAGTCCGCACTGCGCGGCGCCCGCGCCTCCGCCGCCCTGGAAGGCGCCGACTGGCCGCTGGAGGAGGTCCGCCGTCGCACCGACTTCGGTGCCGACCCCGAGGCCCGGACGATCGGCGCCGCCCTGCGCCTCTCGGCCGAGGCCGGCCAGCTGCTCAGCATCTGGCGCACCTCCCCGCTCCAGGTGCTGGCCCGCCTCCACCTGCTCGCCGTCGGCGACGCCGACCCGTCCGCCGGCCGCCCGCGCCGCGCGGGCGAGAGCGCCGCGCCGCTGTTCCCGCGCGAAATCGCGGCCACCGAAGGCGTCGCGCCCGACGGCCCGGTCGGCGAAATCCCGCCGCCGCCCGCCGCCGACGAGGTGGCCGCCCGCCTCGACCAGCTCGCCGGACTGCTGGCCGCCCGCGCCGAACGCCCCACCGGCGGCGCGCCCGCCCTGGTGGTGGCCGCCGTCGTGCACGGCGAACTGCTCGCGCTGCGCCCCTTCGGCGACTACAACGGCCTGGTCGCCCGCACCGCCCAGCGGATCGTGCTGACCGCCGAGGGCCTCGACCCGAAGGCGATCTGCCCCGCCGAGGTCGGCCTTGCCGAACTCGGCACCGCCGCCTACCGGCAGGCGCTGCTGGGCTACCTGGAGGGCACCCCCGAGGGCATGGCCCGCTGGCTCACCCACTGCGCCGCCGGGCTCGGCCTCGGCGTTCGCGAGAGCACGGCGGTGTGCGAGGCGATGCAGCGCGGCATGGTCTGAACCGGCGGACGCCCCGGCGCAGTTGCGGTTGGTCCGGGAACACGGTCGCAGCCGCCTCGGAGGCGTGGCTGCGGCCGGTCCGCGGGCGTGGCTGCGGCCGGTCCGCGGGTATGGCTGCGATTGGTCCGGGGGCGTGGCTGCGGTTGGTCCGTGAACGCGGTTGCGGCGACGTCCGAGACTTCCGGGCGTCGCCGCTGGCACGGAGACCGGGTTACCAGTGCATGCACCGTGCAATGCCCATCAGGCGGGGTCCTGTCGCCCTTCGCCTGGTGCGGCGGCCCGACAGCGGGTCGGCTGCATGTGGGTGCCCGATTGTCCGTGCGTGGGGTCCGTGGGGCCTGAACTGCGTTGTCGGATCGACCCTGTTGGGTCCTGACCGGGTCTCGCGGGCCTAACCCATTTCTACCGCAGATCGGACAAAAGGGGAACCCGGAAAAGGGTGGTTTACCGGGTTCCCGCACGGTTTGTCCGATTTGGTGAATCGCGGCCTCGCGCAGGGCCGTTCCGCCCGCCGCGGCCGGTGGTGCTGCGGCCGATGGTGTCGCGGGATCAGGCCGTCGGGCGCCGCCGCCGTGCGCTGTACCAGAGCACCCCGGCCGTCAGCGCCGCCGCGCCGACCGCCACCGCGGCCAGTACCGAACGGCTGGGCGCGTGGAACTCCGGGAGCCTGCGCGTCAGTTCGACCGGCCGGCTGAACACCAGCACCGGCCACTCGCGGGCCACCGCCTCCTTCCGCAGCGCCCGGTCCGGGTTCACCGCGGCCGGGTGGCCGACCGTCTCCAGCATCGGCAGGTCGGTCGAGGAGTCGCTGTACGCATAGCAGTTGGCGAGGTCGTAGCCCTCCCGCTCGGCCAGCTCGCGGATCGCGGCGGCCTTGTTCTCGGCGTACGCGTAGTACTCGATCTCGCCGGTGTAGCGGCCGTCCTCGACGTGCAGGCGAGTGGCGATCACGTGGTCGGCGCCAAGCAGTTGGCCGATCGGCTCGACCACCTCGGAGCCGGAGCTGCTGACGATCACCACGTCCCGCCCGGCCGCGTGGTGCTGCTCGATCAGCGAGGCGGCCTCGTCGTAGATGATCGGGTCGATCATGCCGTGCAGGGTCTCCGCGACGATCTCCCGCACCTGCTGGACGTTCCAGCCCCGGGTGAGCGCCGACAGGTAGGCCCGCATCTTCTCCATCTGGTCGTGGTCCGCGCCGCCGACCAGGAAGACGAACTGGGCGTAGGCGCTCTTCACCACCGAGCGACGGTTGATCAGGCCGCCCTGGTAGAACGGCCGGCTGAAGGCGAGCGCACTGGACTTGGCGATGATCGTCTTGTCGAGGTCGAAGAAGGCGGCGGTCCGCGGCACGCCGTACCCGGGTCGGGTGGGCCCTGTGGTGTCCGTCACGGGCTCGGTGGAGTCCGGTGCGTCGGAGTCGGCACCGCGGTCGGCGAAGTCGGCGTTCTCGGTGGTGTCCACGGGAACCGAGGATAGAGGGACCGGCAAAACAGGCGGCCATTCGGTGGACCCGTGGGCGTGCGGGTTTGTGTTTCTGAGCGGTCGGGTACACCATGGAAGTCACGGATCGTTCGCGCGACCGTGCTAACCCGGTCCGGCTCCTCCCCCCCGAGCCGGGCCGTGGATAGACGACCCCCGCTCTCCCCCCCGGCGGGGGTCGTCGCATGTCCGGGGCCATTTTCCTAGGCAATTGAGCCTCCAGGGAGTGGCGTGACGGGCGGTTCAAGGGGGGACTCCGGCGGTTTTTCGGCCGCCGTCGAGGCTTCTTCGCGTCCGCTCATTTGTCACTCTCCGTAGTGGATCGAGCGTCATATTGGTATACCCGATGCGTCAATTCCGAACTGCTTTGGCCCCCGTCCGAGTGAGCTCGGTTATCCACAGGCTCGGGTTATCCACAGGCATTGCGAACTCGGCTGACGCATTCCGCGCTGTCCCCCACCGTGGTGTCCGCGACGCTGCGCCGACCCACCCGGGCCGCCGCGGTTGATGCGCCGTCAGACCGATCCCGCACCACGCGGAGGCCCGCCTTGTCCGCATTCGTCACCGACCCGCACGCCACCGGCCCCGAGCCCCCGCCCGGGCCGCTGATCCTCACCGCCGACGAGACCCTCGCCGAGCAGCTCACCCGCCTGTGCGCCGCCGCCGGAGCCGAACCACGGTTGCTCGGCGGAGCCCCACCACCCGCCCGGCTGTGGGAGAACGCCCCACTGGTGCTGGTCGGCGACGACCTCGCCGAGCACTGCGCCGGCCTGCCGCGCCGGCCCGGCGTACTGCTGCTCGGGCTCGACCTCGACGACGGGGAGATCTGGGTGCGCGCCGTCCGGCTCGGCGCGGAGCACGTGCTGTTCCTGCCGGACGCACAGCCCTGGCTGCTCGACCGGATCGCCGACGCCACCGAAGGCGTCGGGCCGCCCGCGCTCACCGTCGCCGTGCTCGGCGGGCGCGGCGGCGCCGGGGCCTCCACGCTGGCCTGCGCGCTCGCGGTCCGCGCCGCGCGGGCCGGGCACCGCACGATGCTGATCGACGGAGACCCGCTCGGCGGCGGGCTCGACGTCCTGCTCGGCGCCGAACAGGCCGGCGGCCTGCGCTGGCCCGACCTGGCCGCCTCGCGCGGCCGGATCAGCGGTGCCGAGCTGGCCAAGGCGCTGCCCGAGCCACACCGGCTCAGCGCCCTGTCCTGGGACCGCTCGGACATCCTGACCATCCCCGCCGAAGCCATGCGCAGCGTCCTGGCCGCGGCCCGCAGACGCGGCGGGCTGGTCGTCCTGGACCTGCCCAGACACCTCGACGAAGCGGCCGCCCAGGCCCTCGAACAGGCCGACACCGGGCTGCTCGTGGTCCCCGCCGAACTGCGCGCGCTGGCCGCCGCCGACCGGGTCGCCGCAGCCGTCCGGATACGGCTCGCCGACCTGCGCGCCGTCGTCCGCACCCCCGGGCCGTCCGGCCTCACCGCCGCGGATGTCGCGCGCGGCCTGCACCTGCGCCTGGCCGGGGAGCTCGCCCCCGAGCCCGGCCTCGCCCTGGACGCCGAACGCGGCGCCCCGCCCGGCCTGCGGGACGGCGGGCCGCTGGCCCGGTTCTGCGGGCGATTCCTGACCGAAGCGATGCCGCCCGTCGTGGCGGCCTGAGGAGAACCCATGGCCAACCGCCTGCACGCCGTTGACACCCACGCCGTCGACCCCCGCACCGGTGAGCTGCCGTCCGCCCGACAGCCCGTCACCCGCACCCACCGGCGCATCCCGGTGCCTCGGGCCCGGGCTCTGCTCGGCGCCCCGTCGGGGCCCGCCGAGGAGGTCGCCCCGACCGAAGCCGGCCCGCCCGTGCGCTATCTGGTCCGCCGAAAGCCGCCGACCGCCCCCGAACGGGACGGACCGGCGGGCGGCCTGCCCGCCGACGGCGCCGCCGAACTCGTCGACGCCGTCCGGCTCCGGCTCGCCGAGGCGGGCGCCGCGCCCACCACGGGCTCGGTCGCGGCCGCGCTGCGCGCCGCCCGGCCGCCGCTGGGCGGGGCCGACGTGCTCAACACCGTCCGCAGCCTGCGCGCCGAGATCGTCGGCGCCGGGCCGCTCGATCCACTGCTGGCCGAGCCCGACGTTACCGACGTCCTGGTCAACGGACCCGACCAGATCTGGATCGACCGCGGCAAGGGCCTGGAACGCGCACCCCAGGTGCGCTTCCCGAACACCGACGCCGTCCGTCGGCTCGCCCACCGGCTGGCCACCGCCGCCGGGCGCCGCCTGGACGACGCCCGGCCCTGGGTGGACGCCCGGCTGTCGGACGGCACCCGATTGCACGCCGTCCTCCCGCCGATCGCCGCCGACTGCACCCACATCTCGCTGCGCACCTGCCGCAGCACGCCGTTCACCCTCGCCGAACTGGTGGCCGCCGGCGCCCTGCCGCCGTCCGGCGCCGACCTGCTGGCGGCCGTGCTCCGGGCCCGGCTGTCGCTGCTGATCTCCGGCGGCACCGGCAGCGGCAAGACCACCCTGCTCGCCGCGCTGATCGGGCTCGTCCCGGTCAACGAACGCATCGTGCTGGCCGAGGACTCCGCCGAACTCCGACCGGACCATCCGCACGTCGTCCGGCTCCAGTCGCGCCCGCCCAACCAGGAGTCGCTGGGCGAACTGACCCTGCGCGACCTGGTCCGGCAGGCGCTGCGGATGCGGCCCGACCGGCTGGTGGTCGGCGAAGTCCGCGGTGCCGAGGTGGTCGACCTGCTGGCCGCCCTCAACACCGGCCACGAAGGCGGCTGCGGCACCGTCCACGCCAACACCGCCGCCGACGTGCCCGCCCGGCTGGAGGCCCTCGGCTCGCTCGCGGGCCTCGACCGACAGTCGCTGCACAGCCAGCTCCGGGCCGGCCTCGACGCCGTCGTCCATCTCGGCCGTGACCGCGCCGACGGCCGCCGCCGGGTCACCGGCCTGCACCTGCTGGCCGCCGACCCGGACGGGCTGACCGCCACCACCGCCGCCGTCCACTTCGACCGTGACGGGCGCAGCCGACCCGGCCCCGGGTGGGCCCGGCTGCGGGAGCTCTGCGCCGAACGCGGCGTCGAGTTGCTCCCGCACCCCGAGGCACCTTCCGAGGCCGACCCGATCGGGTCGGCCGATCCTGCCGACCCGGCCGCCGCGGTTGACGCGTCGGCCGGTGAACCCCGAGTGGAGGCGTCATGACGCTGCGTCAGATCGAGTTGGTGTGGATGGTCGGGCTCTGCGTGATCGGGGTGGTGGCTTGGCGGCTGCTGCGCTCCGAGGTCAGGAGGTCTTGATGGCAGGGCAGTTCGAGGTCGTGGCGGCGATGGCGTCGGTCCGGGGCGCCGCCTGGGCGGCAACCCTGCTCGGCGCGGTTGCCGGGCTCGGGGCGGCGCTGCTCGGAGCGGCCTGGCTGACGGTGACCCGGCGTCGACAGCGCGGTGACGGGCGGCTGCGGCGCCTGCTGAACGGGCATCGGGGGCCGGACGGCCGGCTCGCCCGGGTCCGGGCCGGGTGGCGGCGACGGCGACCGCGCTGGCTGGTGCCCGAACTGCTGCTGCTCCCGGCCGGAGCGGCGGCCGGGCAGAGCACCGCCTCGGTGCTCCCGCTGATCGGGGCGGCCTGCGCGGTGGTTCCGGTCCGCCGGTGGCGTGCCCGCTACGCCGCAGGCCGGGCGGCACGGCAACGGGCCGCAGCGGTGATCGAGCTGTGCGCCGGCCTCGCGGCCGAACTGCGCAGCGGCGCGACGCCCGAGCAGGCCATGCACTCGGTGGTCTCCCGGTCCGCCCCCGACTGGGCCCGCAGGCTCGGCCCCGGGCCGACGGCCCGGCTGGCGGCGGGTCGCTACGGGGCGGACCTGCCCGCCGCCCTCCGGCAGGTGGCCGAACTGCCCGGCGGGGAGGGCGCGGCGGCGGCTGCGGCCTGCTGGCGGGTCAGTACCGAGAGCGGCACCGGGTTGGCGTTCGGGCTGGAACAGGTCGCGGACGCACTGCGCGCCGAACGGGCCCTCACCGAGGAAATCGCGGGCGAACTCGCCGGTCCACGCACCACCGTGATCGTGCTGGCCGCCCTGCCCGCCGTGGGCATGGGCCTGGGCAGCGCACTCGGCGCCCATCCGGCGCAGGTTCTGCTGCACACCCCGGCCGGTCTGCTCAGCCTGCTCGCCGGCGCCGCCCTGGAGGTCGCCGGCGTCGTCTGGACCGCCCGGATCGTCCGGGCGGCCGAGGACGCCCCGACCCGGGCCCGGCAGGGGCCCGACGAGGCCGGGCCCGCTCCGGTCAGGCCCGCTCCGGCCGGGGCGGCGGCTTCCTCCGGGTGCGGGATCTCCCGCACCCGTCGGGACCGGTGGCTCAACGCCGTGCCACCCCTGACGGGGGACCACCCGACTGTTCGGGCGGACCAGTGGGCGTGAACGGGTGTGGTGGCCCGGTCCGGGTCCGGGGTGACCCAGCGGGAGGCGCGGGGAGCCGCGCCAACTGCGGGACGAATGATCCGAGTTCGAGTCGACGGCGGTTCTGATGGTGGCTCTGATGGCAGCTCTGATGACGGTTCCGATGGAGGTTTCCGTGGAGATTTCGGTGGAGGCGAGGTGGGCGGCGTGGTGATCCTGGTGCCGGTGGCCGCCGTGGGGCTGGTCGGCGAGGCGCTGGCGGTGGTGCGGGGGCGGGCGGTCCGACGCCGGGCCGGGCACTGCGTCCCGGCGTTGACGGCCGAGCCTGCGCGGGACGGCCGGGGCGCGCAGGTCGAGGAGGCCGCGCGGCGGGCGATCCGGTGGCTGGCGTGCGACCGGCCGTCGGCCGTGCTGCTCGGGGTGTCCGCCGCGGTGCTGGTCGGCGGGTGGGCAGGTCTGGCGGGCGGGTTGCTGGTGGGCTGGGCGGGGTGGCGGTGGCTGCCCAGGGTCCGGTCGCCCGGCGAACGTCGGCGGGCCGCGGAGCAGGACTGGCTGGTCCGCCAACTGCCGCTGACTGCCGACCTGCTGGCGGCCTGCCTCGGGTCGAGCGGTTCCCCGGCCGGAGCGGCGTTCGCGGTCGCGGACAGCGTGCCGTCGCCGATGCGGGACCGCCTGTCCGGAGTCGCGGCCCAGCTCTCCCTCGGCGCCTCCCCGGAGCGCTGCTGGGAGCAACTGGCCGCCGACTGCCCGCCGATGGCCCCGCTCGCCCGCTGCCTGGCCCGCACCACCCTCAGCGGCGCGCCACCGGCCACTGCGCTCGTCGGCCTCGCCCAGTCCCAACGGGCGGCGGCCGCCCGGGCGGCGCACGCGCGGGTCCGCCGGGCGGGCGTGCTGGCGACCGCACCGCTCGGGCTCTGCTTCCTGCCCGCGTTCGTGCTGATCGGCGTCGTGCCGGTGGTGATGGGCCTGACCGGCGCCTTCTCCCAGCGACTCTGATCCGCACCCGTCGAACGAATTGCCACTCCTACGAAGGGATTTCACCAATGACGACTCTCTCCCTGCCGGTCCGACCGGCATCCGCGGTGCGCGTCGCCCGCAGGCTCGGCGACTGGCTCCGCCACCGGTACCGGACGATGGCGGAGGGGCCGCCGGACGCCGGAATGAGCACCGCCGAGTACGCGATCGGCACGGTGGCGGCATGCGCCTTCGCGGCGGTGCTCTACAAGGTGGTGACCAGCGGCACGGTCTCCGGCGCACTGTCGGAGATCCTCGACCGGGCCCTTCATGCGGCGTGAACGCCGGGCCGGTCGCGCCAGGTCGCCGGACTCGGGGATGGTGACCGCCGAGACGGCGGTGGCCCTGCCCGCGCTGGTGCTGCTCACGGCCATGTTGATCTGGGGCGTGGTCGCCGCCGGCGCCCAGATCCGGTGTGTGGACGCGGCCCGGGCCGGCGCCCGGGCCGCCGCCCGGGGGGACGGCGACGCCGCGGCGGTCGCCGCGGCAGCCGCCCCGCCGGGTGCCAAGGTCACGGTCGCCCTGGACGCCACCACTGCCCGCGTCACCGTCGAGGCCCCGTGCCCCGGCCCGGGCCGCCTTGCCGCCGTCCTGTCGGTCCGCCTCACCGCCACCGCGGTGAGCGCCCGGGAGGACGTGCTGATCGAAGACAGCTGAGATCCGAGAGGAGGTAACCGCCATGAGGCAGCACGAGCAGCCCGGCGGAGAGGTCTCGCCCGACCGCGGGTCGGCGACGGTGTGGCTGGTCGCCCTGGGCATGCTGGGGACGGTGGTGTTCTCGGCCTGCCTGATGGTCGGCCAGGTGGTGGTGGCCCGCCACCGCGCCGAGTCGGCGGCGGACCTGGCCGCGCTGGCCGCCGCTCAGCGGCTGCTGCTCGACCCGGACGGCGGCTGCGGCCGGGCGGCCGGGCTGACGCAGGCCCAGGAGCACGCCGAGCTCGTCTCCTGTCGCGTCCTGCCGGGCGAGGACGCCGTGGAGGTGGTCGTCCAGGTCCCGATTCGCGGCCTGCCCGTCCCACTCGGGCCGGCCCGAGCCCGATCCCGGGCCGGCCCGCTGTGGGCCTGGGGCGACAGCGCCGCCGAGACGGACGCGCCATCAGCCGGCCGCGTCACCGGTCGAGTCATCAGCCGGACCATCGGCCGGGCCGGTCGAGCCGCCGTCGGGAGCGTCGGAAGCGCCGGGGGAGTCGACCGCGTCGGCGGGGTCGGCGGGGTCGGCGGGGTCCGGCCGGTTGGGGGCGTGGGCGAGGAGGGTGGTGAGGAGGCGGATCGCGGCGGCCTTGTCGAGGGGTTCGTTGCCGTTGCCGCACTTGGGGGACTGGACGCAGGACGGGCAGCCGCGGTCGCACTCGCAGGCGGCGATGGCGTCCCGGGTCGCGGTCAGCCACTCCACGGCGCGGTGGAAGCCGCGTTCGGCGAAGCCCGCGCCGCCGGAGTGGCCGTCGTAGACGAAGACGGTGGGGAGGCCGGTGTCGGGGTGCAGCGGGACGGAGACGCCGCCGATGTCCCAGCGGTCGCAGGTGGCGAACAGCGGAAGGAGGCCGATCGAGGCGTGTTCGGCGGCGTGGGCCGCTCCGGGGAGCTGGTCGAACGGGATGGTCGCGTCGAGGAGTTGGTCCTCGGTGACGGACCACCAGACGGCCCGGGTGCGCAGGGTGCGGGGCGGCAGGTCGAGCTTGCTCTCGCCGAGGATCTCGCCGGTGGAGATCCGCTTGCGCAGATAGCCGACGACCTGGTTGACCACCTCCACCGAGCCGAAGCTGAGCTGCGCCTCGCCCCACTCCTCGGTGGTGTCGGTGGACAGGATCGAGATCGAGGTGACGTCCCGCGCGGAGGTGGTGTACGACGGATTGGCGGGGGAGACCAGGGCGACGGAGGACTCCAGGTCGAACTCGCGGACCAGGTAGGTGCGCCCCTGGTGCAGGTGGACGGCACCGGTGTGCACGGTGGTGTGCGCGGCCTCGGCGTCGACGGTGCCGAGCAGCCGCCCGGTGTCCGCCTCGACGATCTGTACGGGGCTGCCGCCGCTGCCGCGCAGGTCGACGCCGTCCACGGCGCGCTCCCGGCGGGTCCAATACCAGGAGCCGTCGCTCCGGCGGCGCAGCAGCCCGCGGCGCTCCAGCACCGGGAGCAGCGGCTCGCTGGACGGGCCGAAGAGCTCCAGGTCGGCGTCGGTGAGCGGCAGTTCCGCGGCGGCCGCACACAGGTGCGGGGCGAGCACGTGCGGGTTGTCGGGGTCGAGGACGGTGGCCTCCACCGGGGTGGCGAACAGCGCGTCGGGGTGGTGGACCAGGTAGGTGTCCAGCGGGTCGTCGCGGGCGATCAGCACCGCCAGCGCGCCCTGGCCCTCCCGTCCGGCGCGGCCGGCCTGCTGCCAGAGCGAGGCCCGGGTGCCGGGGTAGCCGGCCAGCAGGACGGCGTCCAGGCCGGAGACGTCCACGCCGAGTTCCAGCGCGGAGGTGGAGGCCAGACCGAGCAGCCGGCCGGTGTGCAGGTCGCGCTCCAGGGCGCGGCGCTCCTCGGCCAGGTAACCGCCGCGGTAGGCGGCGACCCGGGCGGCGAGCGGGTGGCCGAGCTGCTCCTGGGCCTGCAGGGCGACCAGTTCGGCCGCCCGGCGGGAGCGGACGAAGACCACGGTCCGGGTGCCGTCGTGGACCAGGTCGGTGAGCAGGTAGCCGGCCTCCGCGGTGGCGGAGCGGCGGACGGGCGCGCCGTGCTCGCCGACGTTCTCGGTCAGCGGCGGCTCCCACAGTGCGAACACCAGCGGGCCGCGCGGCGAGCAGTCCTCGGTGACGGCCGTGGCGGGCAGCCCGGTGAGCCGCTGCGCGGTGACGGCCGGCTCGGCGGTGGTGGCGGAGGCCAGCAGGAAGGTCGGCGAGGCCCCGTAGCGGGCGCACAGCCGCCGCAGCCGGCGCAGCACCTGGGCGACGTGCGAGCCGAACACGCCGCGGTAGGTGTGGCACTCGTCGATCACCACGTACTTCAGCGCCTTCAGGAAGGACGACCAGCGCGGGTGGGCGGGGAGTATCCCCCGGTGCAGCATGTCGGGGTTGGTCAGCACGTACGAGGCGTACTGACGGACCCACTCGCGCTCCTGCGGCGGCGTGTCGCCGTCGTAGAGCGCCACCCGGACCCGGTCGGGGACGAGTTCGGCGGCGCGGCGGCGCTGGTCGGCGGCCAGCGCCTTGGTCGGGGCGAGGTACAGCGCGGTGGCGCCGCGCCCGTTGCGGGCCTCGGTGCCGGTCAGCAGCTCGCTCAGCACGGGGGCCAGATAGCCCAGCGACTTGCCCGAGGCGGTGCCGGTCGCGATCACCGTGGTCCGCCCGGCCGCGGCCAGGTCCATGGCCTCGGCCTGGTGCGCCCAGGGCAGCAGCACGCCGAGCTCGGCGGCGGCCGCGACCACCTCCTGGCGGATTCCTTCCGGCCAAGGGGCGTAGCGTGCCTCGCGGGCGGGCAATTGCTCCGTATGGGTGAGGCGATCCGACCTGCCGCGCTCGGTGGAAAGGCTTGCGAGCAGGGCCTCGGGCTGGTGGTGACGGGGCGGCATGAAGACCCAGTGTGTCACCGGCGTGACGGAGAATCGCTGTTAACCATCGTGCGCCCATGGTCGCAAGTGGTTGAATGAAGCCCGTGACGGCCGCACGGCCGAGGGCCGCAACACCGAGGCTCCGACCTGACGGTTTGCCGCGCCCTGGGCGTGTGACCATGTGGTCGCAGCCCCTGGGCTGAAGATCGCAATGACGTAGCAAGGCAAGGTGCTGGAGGTTCCGTGGACCTGTCCCTGTCGACCCGTACTGTCGGCGATCGCACGGTCGTCGAGGTTGGCGGCGAGATCGATGTGTACACCGCCCCCAAGCTGCGCGAGCAGCTTGTCGAGCTCGTCAACGACGGCAACTACCACTTGGTCGTGGACATGGAGGGCGTGGACTTCCTCGACTCCACCGGCCTCGGTGTGCTGGTCGGCGGCCTGAAGCGGGTGCGTGCGCACGAGGGTTCGCTGCGCCTGGTGTGCAACCAGGAGCGCATCCTGAAGATCTTCCGGATCACCGGTCTGACCAAGGTCTTCCCGATCCACAACTCGGTGGACGACGCCGTCTCGGCGACCGACTGACGTTCCGTCGGTCCGCCGTTCCGACCGAATCTTCTCGATCGACCGTCGCCGGTCGGCCGGGCGATGAGCCCTGCCCGGCCGGCGTGGTCGGTGTTCCCGCCTCCGCCGTGCGGGCCGGTGTGCCCGGCGGTGGGGAGCAACCCCGGAGGGGAGACATGGCAACCGTCGAACTTCGATTCAGCGCACTGCCCGAGCATGTCCGCACCGCCCGGCTGGTGGCCGCCGCGGTGGCCAGACGCGCGGGGGTGGACGAGTCGGTGCTCGACGAGTTGCGACTCGCCGTGGGCGAGGCCTGCTCCCGCGCGGTGGCGCTGCACCAGCGCAGCGGCGTGGACGGTGCGGTCCGGGTCGCGCTTACCGAGCAGGAGAAGCGCTTTCTCATCGAGGTCGCCGACGAGGCCGGCCCGGCGCAGGCCGCCGGTGCCGAGGGCGGCGGCCCGGAGGACGAGGACGCGCTCGGCCTGGCGGTCATCACCGGCCTGGTCGAGGACGTCGAGGTCGGCAACGGCGCGGACGGCGGCGTGATCCGGATGAGCTGGCCGGTCGCTCCGGCCTCCGCCGACGCCTGAGAGCGCCCCGGCGCGTTCGCTCGCTCCGACCTGCCCGAGCCCGTCCGCTCGCCGCACCCTGCCCACGCGCCCCCACCGAGGGGCTGCGGGCTGCGCTGAGCTGGGCGGATGCCCGGGGCCGCGGCCTTCCCGGCACCCCGATGCGGGCGGCCGTGTAGGTTCGCTGGTCGATGCCCGGGACCGGGTGTCAGCGACCGAAAGGGCCCCGGTGAAGAAGCGACTGGTCACCGTCTCCGCGCTCGGCGCGCTGCTCGCGCTCGCCGCCGTCGGCTGTTCCGCCGACGACTCGGCGAAGCTCGACGGCTGGGCGAAGAACGTCTGCGATGCCGCGCGGGACCCGATCGCGCAGTCCCGGACGGCGCTCGCCGACACCGGGAACGTCAAGGAGGGCGAGTCCCCCGTCGACCTGCAGAAGCGGCTGTCCACCGACCTGGCCGCGCTGGCCGCCACCAACCAGCAGCTGGCGGACGCGGTGGAGAAGGCCGGTGCGCCGAAGATCGACAGCGGGGCGAAGGTCCAGCAGGACGCCGTCAACGAGCTGAAGCAGGTCGCGCAGGGCTACCTGGACGCGCAGAAGAAGCTGGACGGCCTGACCAACGCCGACCAGGCCAAGTTCGCGGACGGCCTGCGCAGCGTCGGCGACCAGGTGCAGCGGCTGTCCCAGGTGTCCACCGGCGCGCTCGCCACCCTGCAGAGCGGCGACCTCGGCGACGCGATCAAGAAGCAGCCCGGCTGCAAGGCTGCCGCCGCCGGCGCACCCGCCGCCGCTCCGTCCGGAAGCGCCAGTCCGTCGGCCGGCGCCAACCCGTCCGGCGGAACCCAGAGCAACGCGCCGGACCAAGGCGCCGGATCGCCCTCCCCGAGCAAGAGCTGACGTCCGGTCGGCCCGTCGCCGGGTGCGATGGCCGGGCGGGGCCGGTCGGCGGGGGAGAATGGCGGGGTGACGAACAGCCCCGTTCTTGATTCCGGCCGGACGGCGGAACTGCGGGAGGCGCTGCTCAAGGCCTCCTTCACCGCCGACGGATTGCTCGACCTGCTCGGCCCGGCCGCGTACGCGGCGCTGGCCCGCAGCGAGGCCGTTCCGGCGCTGCGGGCGACCCGCGGCGGCTCGCCGCTGGAGACCCTGGTGCGGCTGTTCCTGCTGCAGCAGCCGGTGCCGGAGAGCGCCGCCGCGGCCGCCCTGCCCGTCGAGGGCCTGCTGGCGGACGGCTGGCTGGTGCGCGACGGCGCCGAGCTGCGCGCCACCGTGGACGTGCGGCCGTACGCCGACGAGGTGGCCGGCCTGCCCAGTGCGGACGCCTGGGTGGTGTCCGACCTCGGCTGCGCCGTCGGCGGCGCGGGCGGCATCGGCTCCGGGCGGACGGACGCCGGCATCGAGCGCCGCGATCTGGTGCTCGGGGTGGGCGGCGCGTCCACCACGCTGGCCAACCTGACGGTGCGTCGACCGGTCCGCGAGGTGCTGGACCTGGGCTCCGGCTCCGGTGTGCAGGCGCTGCACGCCGCCCGGCACGCCCAGCGGGTCACCGCCACCGACCTCAACCCGCGGGCCCTGCACTTCACCCGGCTGACCGCTGCGCTGTCAGGCTTCGACAACGTGACCACCGCCGAGGGCAGCCTGTACGAGCCGATCGGCGAGCGGCGCTTCGACCTGATCGTCTCCAACCCGCCGTTCGTGATCTCCCCGGCCGGCCGGTTCACCTACCGGGACGGCGGAATGGCCGGCGACGAGCTGTGCCGCAGCGTGGTGCGCGGCGCCGCCGCCCATCTGGAGCCCGGCGGCTACTGCCAGCTGCTGGCGAACTGGCAGCACGTCAAGGGCGAGGACTGGCGCGACCGGCTGGCCGGCTGGGTGGCCGGCACCGGCCTGGACGCCTGGGTGGTGCAGCGCGAGGTGCAGGACGTCGCCCAGTACGCCGAGCTGTGGCTGCGCGACGGCGGCGACCACCGCGGCGACGAGTACCGGGCCCGGTACGAGGAGTGGCTGGACAGCTTCGAGGCGGCCGGCGTGGAGGGCATCGGCTTCGGCTGGATCACCCTGCGGGCGTCCGGCGCGGCCGACCCGGTGGTGCGGATCGAGGAGTGGCCGCACCCGGTGGAGCAGCCGCTCGGCCCGCACATCGAGGAGTGGTTCGCCCGCCAGGACTTCCTGCGCGGCCACGACGACGTCGGACTGTTGGCCGCCCGCTACCTGCTCGCCGACGAGGTGGTGCAGGAGCAGATCGGCGCACCCGGCTCCGAGGACCCCGAGCACGTGGTGCTCCGCCACAACCGGGGCATGCGGCGCGCCACCAAGGTGGACACCGTCGGCGCGGGCTTCGTCGGCGTCTGCGACGGCACGCTGGCCGCCGGGGAGATCGTCGACGCGATCGCCCAACTGCTCGGCGAGGACGCGGCGCAGCTGCGGGCCCGGGTGCCCGAGTCGCTGCGGCTGCTCACCGAACAGGGGTTCATCGAGCCGGTCCGCTGACACGACCGCGGCTGACACGACCGGGTCCGAGCCGACCACGGCTGACACGGCCGCCGCGGACGCGACTTCCGGGCTCGTTGGCGTCGAATCATGTCGAATCACGCCGGATCGGGTGCCGCCCGGGCGGTGACATTGATCACCCGGTGGGTGGACGGGCGGTCCGGGAATCCCGGGTGACCATCGCGGCCCGGCCGCGTTGAACACCCGGGAGCCGGGGCCTTCGGCGGCCGCGTTCACCCGGGCGTTCCCCGTGCGTGGCCCGTCGGACGCCCGGTGTCCGCCGCGGGTTGTCCACCGGCTGCCAGGGTGCTGTCCACAGGCTGTGGGCAGTGCAGGGGAGGACCGGGTGGAGACGCCGACGACGCTGGTGGGCGGGGCGGTCCTGGTGGCCTTCGGGAGCGCGCTGCTGCTGTGGTGCGCCGTGGAACTGCGCCTTCGCCACCACCTGCGCCGCCACGGCGTGCCCGCCACCGCCCAGGTGGTCGCCGACCGGGCCCGGGCCGACGCGATGGACAGCAGCCCGCTGCTCTCCTACCCGGTGGACACCGTCGGCGGGCCGACCGATGCCGGACTCGGCACCGTCCACGAGCTGCGCCCCGACCCGGTGGGCCGCCTGGTGCTGTCCCGCCCGCGCGGGCACACCCCGCTGCGCCGCCCGCCGCGCCTGGCCGCCGGCGCGGCCGTCCAGGTCGCCTACGACCCGCGGCGGCCGTCCCGGGTGGTGCTGGCCGCCCACGAGGAGCTGCCCTCGCTGCCCGCGGACCTGTTCTGGGCGCTGCTCGGCACCTCGGCGCTGGCGGGCGGCCTGACCCTGCTCGCGCTCGCCCTGCGCTGACCGAACGGCAGCCGAGCGGACGGAAGCTGGGCGGACGGCAGCCGAGCGGACGGAAGCCGAGCAACCCGGCGCCGAACGCACCCGGGTCGGGCAGACACGCCCCCGGCGAAGCCTGCGTCGGCTGGGCCTGACCCCGATCGCCCGCGTCCGCCGCCCCGGCGCGGCACGGCCCGTCCGGTTACGGAGCGCACTGTTCCGTTCCGTCTCCCCGCCGCCGTCCGGTCCGCTTTCCGTGGCGTCCGGGCCTCGGGGAAACTCGCCCGGGCGGTACGCGGAGTGCACGGGCCGGATCGGGCGGAAGGCCTGCTTGCCCGGGAAAGACATGCCCCGGGACCGGCCATCGGGTTACCGTTCGAGTGGCGTCGGTCGGCCTTGCCGGTGAAAAAGCGGCATCCGTCCGTTTGACAAGGGTGGCCAGGGTACGGTCACACTCCGCTGGTGGGACCGTCGCTTGTGCGACTGCCCAGGAGCTTTGGTAAACGACCGGGAGAGAAGAGCGAAGGTGTCCCCGAGCAGCGAGACCGCGCACGGCAAGCGACTCGTCATCGTCGAGTCGCCGGCCAAGGCCAAGACGATCAAGGGCTACCTCGGGCCCGGCTACATCGTCGAGGCCAGTGTCGGTCACATCCGCGACCTGCCCGGCACGGCCGCCGAGGTTCCGGACGAGTACACCGGCGAGGTGCGGCGTCTCGGGGTCGACGTGGATCACGACTTCGCTCCGATCTACGTGGTCAACCCGGACAAGAAGTCCCAGGTCACGAAGCTGAAGTCGCTGCTCAAGGAGTCCGACGAGCTCTTCCTGGCCACCGATGAGGACCGCGAGGGCGAGGCCATCGCGTGGCACCTGCAGGAAGTGCTGAAGCCCAAGGTGCCGGTGCACCGGATGGTCTTCCACGAGATCACCAAGGACGCCATCCAGGAGGCCGTGCGCAACCCGCGGCACCTGAACAAGCGCCTGGTCGACGCGCAGGAGACCCGCCGCATCCTGGACCGCCTCTACGGCTACGAGGTCTCCCCGGTGCTGTGGAAGAAGGTCATGCCGAAGCTGTCGGCGGGCCGGGTCCAGTCGGTCGCCACCCGTCTGGTGGTCGAGCGCGAGCGTGAGCGGATCGCCTTCACCTCCGCCTCGTACTGGGACCTGGTCGGCACCTTCGGCACCGGCCGTACCTCCGCCGACGCCGCCAACCCGGAGACCTTCGGCGCCCGGCTGATCTCGGTCGACGGCAAGCGGGTCGCCACCGGTCGCGACTTCGGCACCGACGGCCGGCTGAAGTCCGCCGCCAACACCCTGCACCTGGACGAGCAGGCCGCCCGCACGCTGGCCGCCGCGCTGGAGCAGACCGCGTTCAGCGTCCGCAGCGTCGAGTCCAAGCCGTACCGCCGCTCCCCGTACGCGCCGTTCCGCACCACCACGCTGCAGCAGGAGGCCAGCCGCAAGCTGGGCTTCGGCGCGAAGCGGACCATGCAGGTCGCGCAGAAGCTGTACGAGAACGGCTTCATCACCTATATGCGTACCGACTCGACCACGCTGTCGGACACCGCCGTCACCGCCGCCCGCGCCCAGGTCACCCAGCTGTACGGGGCCGACTACCTGCCGGCCGCGCCGCGCACCTACGCCTCCAAGGTGAAGAACGCGCAGGAGGCGCACGAGGCGATCCGCCCGTCCGGCGACCGGTTCCGCACGCCCGCCGAGACCGGGCTGGCCGGCGACGACTTCCGGCTGTACGAGCTGATCTGGATGCGCACCGTCGCCTCCCAGATGAAGGACGCGGTCGGCCAGTCCGTCACCGTCAAGGTCGGCGGCCGTTCCGCCGACGGCCGGGACGCCGAGTTCTCCGCCTCCGGCAAGATCATCACCTTCCACGGCTTCCTGAAGGCCTACGTCGAGGGCGCCGACGACCCGAACGCCGAGCTGGACGACCGCGAGCGCCGCCTGCCGCAGGTCTCCGAGGGCGACCCGCTGGCCGCCGACCGGCTGACCCCCGAGGGCCACGCCACCAAGCCGCCGGCCCGCTACACCGAGGCCTCGCTGGTCAAGGAGCTGGAAGACCGCGAGATCGGCCGCCCGTCCACATACGCGTCGATCATCGACACGATCATCAACCGCAAGTACGTGTTCAAGAAGGGCACCGCCCTGGTGCCCTCGTTCCTCTCCTTCGCCGTGGTCAACCTGCTGGAGAAGCATTTCGGCCGGCTGGTCGACTACGACTTCACCGCGAAGATGGAGGACGACCTCGACCGGATCGCGGCCGGCCAGGCCGAGTCCGTGCCGTGGCTCAAGCGCTTCTACTTCGGCGAGGGCGAGGCCACCGGCGCCGCCGTCGGCGCCGCCGACGCGGGCAACGGCGACGGCGACCACCTCGGCGGCCTGAAGGAACTGGTCACCGACCTCGGCGCGATCGACGCCCGGGAGATCAGCTCCTTCCCGATCGGCGACGGCATCGTGCTCCGGGTCGGCCGCTACGGCCCGTACGTGGAGCGCCCCACCGCCGTCGAGGGCGAGCCCGGCCAGCGCGCCGACGTCCCCGACGAGCTGCCGCCGGACGAGCTGACCGTCGAACTCGCCGAGGAGCTGTTCGCCAAGCCCAGCGGCGAGCGCGAGCTCGGCACCGACCCGATCAGCGGCAACCCGCTGGTCGCCAAGGCCGGCCGGTTCGGCCCGTACGTCACCGAGGTGCTCCCCGAGGGCACCCCGAAGACCGGCAAGAACGCCGTCAAGCCGCGCACCGCGTCGCTGTTCAAGTCCATGGACCTGGACACCGTCACCCTCGAGGACGCGCTGCGCCTGCTCTCGCTGCCCCGGGTGGTCGGCGCCGACGCCGAGGGCAACGAGATCACCGCGCAGAACGGCCGCTACGGCCCGTACCTCAAGCGCGGCACCGACTCGCGCTCGCTGACCAGCGAGGACCAGCTGCTCAGCATCACCCTGGACGAGGCGCTGGCGATCTACGCCCAGCCCAAGCAGCGCGGCCGGGCCGCCGCGGCCGCCCCGCTGAAGGAGCTCGGCAACGACCCGGTCAGCGAGAAGCCGGTGGTGGTCAAGGACGGCCGGTTCGGTCCGTACGTCACCGACGGGGAGACCAACGCGACGCTCCGCAAGGACGACGAGGTGGAGACCATCACCCCGGAGCGGGGGTTCGAGCTGCTCGCCGAGAAGCGCGCCCGCGGACCGGTGAAGAAGGCCGCCAAGAAGGCCCCCGCGAAGAAGACCGCCACGGCCGCCAAGAAGACCACGGCGACCAAGACCGCAGCGGCCAAGAAGACGGCGGCCAAGAAGACCACCGCGGTGAAGAAGACCGCGGCAGCCAAGAAGACCACCGCGGCGAAGACCGCGGCGGCCGAGAAGTCCGCCTCGGAGAACACATCCGAGGAGAGCTGACGGACACTGCGTAACGGGCCTGTTCGAATCCGGGCGGGCCCGTTAAGGTCGGGGCCGTGCACTCGCTACGCTGACGGTATGACGAGCGAGGAGCCGCCCCCCACCGCACGCGCCGCCGCGAGCGGCCTCCCCGAGGTCGCCCCCGCCGGGACACCCGGCGAACGGGCCCGCGCGCTGCTCCGGCTGCGGCCCTACCGGAAACTCTGGACCACCCAGCTGCTCGGCGGCACCGCCGACCGGCTGTCGGTCCTGGTGCTCGTCCCGCTCACCGTGGTCGCCACCGTGCTCGGCGGGCAGTTCGGGCAGGGCTACCGGTCGGTCGCGCTGGCCGTCGCCGCCCTGTTCGCGGCCCGACTGCTCGCCTCCGCCCTGTTCGGGGCCGCCCTGCTCGGTCCGGTGCACGCCCTGGTCGGCGGCCGGATCGACCGGCGCTGGAGCCTGCTCGGCGCGGACCTGGCCCGCGCCCTGCTGATCGGCCTCGCCCCCTGGTGGGTGGTCTGGTCGCCCGGCTCCGCCACCTGGCTGCTGCTCGGCTCGGTGTTCCTGGCCGGCGCCGCCGAACGGATCTGGACCATCGGCAAGTCCGCCGCCGTCCCCGCGCTGCTGGCCGTCCCCGAGCAGACCGGCCCGCCGGCCGCCGCCTCGCTGGACGCCGTCCGCACCCTCGACCTGCGCACCGGTTGGGCCGCGCTGCCGCTGGCCGCCACCGGGCTGATCGGCTTCACGCTGGTCAACAACGTGCTCGCCGCGGTCGGCCTGCACTGGCTGCGCGGCCACCAGCTCACCGTCGCCGCGCTCGGCGCCGCCGCGCTGTTCGTCGTCAACGCCGGGCTGCTGTACTTCCAGGAGCTGCCGGCGGGCGCCAACACCGCGCCGCGCTCCCCGCTGCAGGGCCTGCGCGCCCCCACCGACGCGACGCCCGGACCGTCCCTCAAGAAGGGCCGCACCGGGTCCGCCCCGTACTTCACCTTCTCGATCGCCGCCGCCTACGCCGCGATGGCCGGCGTCGCCGCGCTCGGACTGCTCACCGCCACCGAGCACCTGGCCGGCCCGATCGGCTACGGCCTGCTGGTGCTCGCCGCCGCCGGCGCGCCCGCCGTCGGCATCCGGCTCAGCCGCGCCACCCTGCCCGGCCTGTCCCGCCGCCGGCTGCTCGCCCTCGGCCTGGTCACCGCCGGCGTGGCGCTGATCCTCGCCGGACTGGTCCTCGACTTCGTCCTGGTGCTGCTGTTCACCGTGCTGGCCGGCCTCGCCGCCGGCGTGGTCATCGCCACCGGGCGCGGACTGCTCGCCCAGGAGATCGAGGAGATCCGCCTCGGCAAGGTCACCGAGCACCTGTACGCGGTGCTGCGGGTGGTCGTCGCCGTCGCCCTGGTCGGCATGCCGCTGCTGGCCGCCGGCTACGGCGAGGTCTCGCTCGGCCACGTCGGCACCGGCAGCTTCACCTTCATCCACGGCGGCGCCGCGCTCGCCGTCTCCACCGCCGGACTGCTCACCCTGGTGCTCGCCGCCGTCGTCCTGCTGAAGACCGACGACCAGCGCGGCGTCGTCCCGTTCGGCCGCGAGCTCGTGCAGGCCGTCCGCGGCGGCGCCGGGGCCGCGCCGCACCGGGTGGCCGGCAAGGGCTACTTCATCGCCCTGGAGGGCGGCGACGGCGCCGGCAAGTCCACCCAGGCGCAGGC
Organism: Kitasatospora sp. CB02891; assembly: GCF_002803145.1. Taxonomy (NCBI): domain Bacteria; kingdom Bacillati; phylum Actinomycetota; class Actinomycetes; order Kitasatosporales; family Streptomycetaceae; genus Kitasatospora; species Kitasatospora sp. CB02891. The sequence goes on from NZ_NNBO01000011.1 coordinate 88,923, forward strand.
CCTCGCCGAATGGATCCGCGCCAAGGGCCACGAGGTCGTCGTCACCCGCGAACCCGGCGGCTCCCCGATCGGGCAGCGCCTGCGCGCCCTCGTCCTGGACGTCGGCAACACCGGCCTGTCGCACCGCGCCGAGGCGCTGATCTACGCGGCCGACCGGGCCGAGCACGTCGAGAACGTGATCCGGCCGGCCCTGGAGCGCGGCGCCGTGGTCATCACCGACCGCTACATGGACTCCTCCATCGCCTACCAGGGCGCCGGCCGCGACCTGGCGGCCACCGAGGTCGCCCGGATCTCCCGCTGGGCCACCGGCGGACTGGTGCCCGACCTGACCGTCGTCCTCGACGTCGACCCCACCGCCGCGCGGGATCGTTTCACCGAGGCGCTCGACCGGCTGGAGTCCGAGCCCACCGAGTTCCACCAGCGGGTCCGCTCCGGGTTCCTCGCGCTGGCCGCCGCCGACCCGGCCCGCTACCTGGTCGTCGACGGCAGCCAGGCGCCCGCCGCCGTCACCACCGCCGTCCGGCACCGCCTCGACCGCGAGCTGCCGCTCTCCGACCAGGAGAAGGTCGCCAAGGCCGAGCAGGAGCGCAAGGCCCGCGAGGAGGCCGCCCGGCGCGCCGCCGAGGCCGAGGCCGCCCGCAAGGCCGCCGAGGAGGCCGAGCGCAAGCGGCTCGCGCTGCTGGAGGAGCTCCGCGCCGAGCAGGCCGAGAAGGACCGCCTGGCCGCCGAGGAGGCCGCCCGCGTCAAGGCCGAGCAGGAGCGCAAGGCCGCCGAGGAAGCCCGCCGCGCCGCCGAGGCGGAAGCCGCCCGCAAGGCCGAGGAGGAGGCGAAGCGGCAGGCCGCCGAGCAGGCCCGCCTCGCCGCCGAGGCCGCCGCCGCGCGCAAGGCCGCCGCGGAGGAGGCCGCCCGGGTCGAGCTCCAGCGCCAGCGCGACCTGCAGCGGGAGGAGCAGCGGCGCCGCGCCGAGGAAGCGCTGCAGCGGGCCGAGGACGCCCGGAAGGCCGCCGAGGCCGAGGCGGACCGGACCGCGGTGCTCCCCAAGGTCGAGGACGCCGAGTCCGACAGCGAGACCACCCGGGAGCTGCCGAAGCCGGTGCTCGACGAGACCGCCGTGCTGCCGAAGGTCGCGGACGACGAGACCGCGGTGCTGCCCAAGGCCGAGCCGGCACCCAAGCCCGCGCCCAAGCCCGCGCCGACCCCCGCGCCCGAGCCGACCCCCGCGCCCAAGCCCGCGCCCGGGGCCAAGCCGGCGGCCGGGCCCGAGGCCAAGCAGGTGCCGCCCGGGCTGTTCCGCGACGAGGACGACTCCTCGCGCACCCGCGAGCTGCGCCCCCGGCCGGACTGGGCGGAGGAGACCCCGCTCGACGACCTGCCCAGCCTGACCGACAGCCTGCTCGGCTCCCGCGAGGAGTGGGCGCGCTGGGAGGCCGAGGCCCCCGAGCAGCCGGAGCAGGACGAGCAGCCGAAGCGGGGCTGGCTCCGCCGCAAGGACTGACCGTCGGCGCTGCCGCCGCCGCTGTCGAACGGCCCGGGCTGTCACTGGACGGCCCGGGCCGTCCGCTGTGCGGGCAGGGCTGTCGCCGTCCGGCTCGGCTGTGCGGGCCGGGCTGTCGCCGTCCGGCGTTAGGCTCGTCGGGTCGGTGACGGCGAGGAGGAGCGCGGCGTGAGTGTGTGGGACGACCTGGTCGGACAGGACCGGGTGGTCGAACAGTTGCAGGCGGCCGCGCGGGCGGCCCGGGCCTCCGTGCTGGCGGGCCGCGGGGAGGCCCCCGGGGGCAACGCCTCGCTGATGACGCACGCCTGGCTGTTCACCGGCCCGCCGGGCGCGGGGCAGGTGACGGCGGCCCGCGCCTTCGCTGCGTCGCTCCAGTGCACCAGCCCGGACCTGGACCTGGGCGGAACCCCCGGCTGCGGGTTCTGCGACGGCTGTCACACCGTGCTCTCCGGCAGCCACGCCGACGTCAAGCAGGTGCGCACCGACGGCCTGTCGATCGGCGTCGGCGACATGCGCGACCTGGTGCTGCGGGCGGCGAGCTACCCGACCGGCGGCCGCTGGTCGGTGATCCTGGTGGACGCCGCGCACCGCCTCACCGAGGCGGCCGCGAACGCGCTGCTGAAGGGCGTCGAGGAGCCCTCGCCGCGGACGGTGTGGCTGCTCTGCGCGCCGTCCGTGCAGGACGTGCTGCCGACCATCCGCTCGCGGTGCCGACTGCTGGTGCTGCGCACGCCCCCCGCAGAGGCGGTCGCCGACATGCTGGTCCGGCGCGACGGGGTGGAGCCCGGGGCGGCCCGGCTGGCCGCGCTGGCCGGGCAGGGCGACATCGACCGGTCCCGGCGGCTCGCGGTGGACGAGCAGGCCCGGGCCCGCCGCGCCGAGGTGCTGCGGATCCCGCTGGAGGTCGCGGACCTGGGCGGCTGCCTGGCCGCCGCCCAGCGGCTGGTCGACACCGCGAAGGCCGACGCCGAGGCGCTGGCCGAGACCCAGGACGCCAAGGAGACCGACGATCTGCGGGCCGCGTACGGCGCGGCCGAGGGCAGCCGGGCGCCGCGCGGCATGGCGGGCGCGGTGAAGGAACTGGAGAAGCGGCAGAAGAGCCGGGCGACCCGGACCCGCCGGGAGACGCTGGGCGTGGCGCTCGGCGACCTGCTGGGCTTCTACCGGGACGTGCTGGCGGTCCAGCTGGGCGCGGGCGGGGCGCTGGCCAACGAGGACCAGCGGCCGGCCGTGCAGCGGGTGGCCGGCGAGGGCGCCGCGGAGAACACGCTGCGCCGGATCGAGGCGGTGCTGGCCTGCCGGCGGGCGCTGGACCGGAACGTGGACCCGCTGCTGGCGGTCGAGGCGATGACGGTGGCGCTGCGGGCGGGCTGACCCTCGGGGCGGTCGACGCCGCAGCCCGGCCGGGTGACGGTCGACGCCGCGGATCGGCCCGGTGGCGGTCGGCGGTGCGGGCCGATGGCTTCGGGCCCGGTTGCCGTTAGCTCGTTCGAGTGAAGGTGGGGAGACGCCCGTACCGTGCGGCGGTCGGCGGGCGTGCGGTCTTGCACCCTGTGCACTGGCCACGCGCTCGCGTCCGGCCGGTCCTTCCCCGAGGTGGTGCGTCCCCCATGCCCCGATCGCTCCTCGTCCTGTTGCTGCTGGTGGCCGCGGTGGCGGGCAGTTGGCTGGCCCGGTCGGCGATGTCGCGCTGGCGGGACCTGCGGGCCGCGCAGACGTACGAGCTGGCGGCGGAGGCGCGGCCGGTGCTGGTCCGGGCCGGGGCGGCGGTGCTGTGCCTGATGTGCGTGAGCGCGCTCGGGGTGGCGGCGCTGGCGGGCCTGCGGCCCGGCCGGGTGGCGGTGCGGCAGGCGGTGGCGGCGGTCGGCACGGAGCGGCCCGCCGCGGCGGCGCCGCCCGCGCCCGCGCCGGTGGAGGTGCTGTTCAGCAACGTGAGCCGTCCGGCGGGCGGTGAGCTGCTGCAGGGCGAGGTGCCCGGTCCGGACGGGCGGCCGCGCGCGGTGCGGGTGTGGCTGCCCGCCGAGTACCGGCAGGAGCCGGCGGCCCGGTTCCCGGTGGTCGTGGTGCACTCCGGGACGGCCGGGCGGACCGCCGACCAGGACCTGCCGGACGTGTTCGACGGTGCGGCGTCGGCCGTCGAGCTCGGCCGGGCCCGCCCGTTCGTGCTGGTCGCCCCCGAGGCCCCGAGCGGCACCGGCCACCCGTGCGACCTGGTGACCGCCGTCCCGCAGGCGGTCGCCGACGACCAGGCGCTGCGCGCGGCGGTCGGCGCGGTCTTCCGCACCCGGCCGGCCGGCCCCGACGGCTGGGCCGTGCTGGGCGTGGACGACGGCGCCCCGTGCGCGGCCGCGGCCGGACTGACCCGCCCGGACCTGTACGGGGCGGCCGCGGCCGTGTCCGGCCGGTACGACGGGCGGGCGCTGGCGGCCGCCGCGGGCGAGGCCCCGGCCGGGACGGCGGCGCGGCTGCTGCTGGCCGCGGCGAAGCGGGACACGGACGGCCTGGCCTCGGCCCGGGAGGTGCAGGCGGCGCTGCGGGACGTCGGGGCGCGGGCGGAGGTGCGGATCTCCGACCTCGTCCAGGACTACTCGGCGGACCGGGAGCAGCTGCGGCTGGTCCGGGTCGCGATGCAGTACCTGACGGAGCAGCTGCCGAAGCCCTGAACCGGGCCCGCCGACCGACGCGTTCTGCGGTGTGATGATCGGCCTCCTGAGGTGGCGGTCGGGGGCCCGGGCGCGGCGGCCGTGGTCACGGGGCGTGTCGTTCCGACGGCTAGGCTCGACCTCCCGGCGACGGCCGGGTCGGTCGGCCGGTGGGCCGGCCCGTTCCAGGGGAGAGGACCCACGTTCATGAGAGTCGCCCGGCCCCGCCGGTTCCTGTCCGCCGCCGCGGTGGCCGCCGCCGCGTCCCTGCTGCTGGCGGGCTGCACCTCGGGTCATCCGGCGCCCACGGCGAGCGGCTCGCCCGGCAGCCACGCGCCGGCCCCCGCGAACGGCGTCACCCCGCTGGAGGCGCTGCCCACCGAGATGCCGGCCGGGCTCGCCCCCTACTACGCGCAGCAGCTGAGCTGGAAGCCGTGCACCACGGACTTCGAGTGCACCACCTTCAAGGTGCCGCTGGACTACGCCCACCCCGGCGACGGCCACGACGTGGAGCTGTCCGCGATCCGCAAGCCCGCCGCCGACCAGGGGCACCGGCTGGGCTCGCTGCTGCTCAACCCGGGCGGCCCCGGCGGCTCGGCGATCGAGTACGTGCAGAGCGTCGCGTCGCGCTACGACGGCGGGGTGCGCTCCAGCTACGACCTGGTGGGCTTCGACCCGCGCGGCGTCGGCAGGTCCGCGCCGATCACCTGCCTGAGCGGCGACCGGATGGACGCCTACGCGGCCGCCGACGTCACCCCCGACGACCAGTCCGAGATCGACGCCCTGGTGGCCGTCGACAAGGAGTTCGCGGCGGGCTGCTCGGCCCGGGCGGGCGAGCTGCTCGGCCACGTCTCCACCGTCGAGGCGGCCCGGGACATGGACGTGCTGCGGGCGCTGGTCGGCGACCGGAAGCTCAACTACGTCGGCAAGTCGTACGGCACCTTCCTCGGTGCGACCTACGCCGGGCTGTTCCCGAGCAAGGTCGGCAGGGTGGTGCTGGACGGCGCGATGGACCCCTCGCTGGACGCCGTCACCGGCAACATGACCCAGGCCGGCGGCTTCGAGACCGCGTGGACGGCGTTCGCCAAGGACTGCGTCAAGCGCGACGACTGCCCGGTCGGCCGCACCGAGCAGGAGGCCGGCGACAAGCTCGCCGCCCTGTTCAAGAAGCTCGACGCGGAGCCGATGTCCACCGGCACCGACCGCCCGCTCACCGAGGCCCAGGCGCTCACCGGCGTCGCCGAGGCGATGTACAGCGAGGCCCTGTGGCCGCACCTGCGCGCGGCCCTGGCGAGCGCTCAGAACGGCAGCGGCAGCGGGCTGCTGCAGCTCGCCGACCAGTACTACAGCCGCAACGCCGACGGCAGCTACGACAACCTGATGTACGCCAACATGGCCGTCAACTGCGTCGACCTGCCGGCCTCGTTCACCGACCCGGCGGCGGTCACCGCCGCGATCCCGGCGTTCGAGAAGGCCGCGCCGCACTTCGGCCGCGACATGGCTTGGATGGCACTCGGCTGCGCGTACTGGCCGGTCAAGCCCACCGGCGCCCCGCACACCGTCCGGGCGGCCGGCGCCGACCCGATCGTCGTGGTCGGCACCACCCGCGACCCGGCCACCCCCTACGCCTGGGCCAAGTCCCTGGCCGGGCAGCTGGAGTCCGGGCGACTGCTCACCTACGAAGGCGACGGGCACACCGCGTACGGGCGGCACAACACCTGCATCGACGACGCGGTGAACCACTACCTGCTCAGTGGGGCGGCGCCCGACAACGGGAAGGTCTGCACGGACTGACCCTCGTCGCGGTCCGCATGACGGGACCATCTGTCAGGAGTGTTTGTACGTGAAGGGGCTGGCGCTAGCATGGCGCAGCCCCTTCGGCGTTCCTGCCTCCCGGACCCTTGGAGATCGTCGTGCTCGGCGTCCACGACCTGACCACCTACATCCTCGGCGCACTGGTCATCGTCCTGCTGCCCGGACCGAACTCCCTCTACGTGCTCTCGGTCGCCGCCCGCAAGGGCGTCCGCACCGGCTACCGCGCCGCCTGCGGCGTCTTCCTCGGCGACCTCACCCTGATCAGCCTCACCTCCCTCGGTGCGGCCTCCCTGCTGCGCGCCAACCCCGCGGTCTTCGCGGTGGTCAAGTTCGGCGGCGCGGCCTACCTGCTCTGGATAGGCCTCGGCATGCTGCGCGCCGCCCGGCAGATGTGGCGCGAGCGGGCGGTCGTCACCGGCGCCGACCCTGATTCCCCCGCCGAGCAGGACACCGAGCGCCCGTTCCGCCGCGCGCTGGTCATCAGCCTGCTCAACCCCAAGGCGATCCTGTTCCTGCTCTCGTTCTTCACCCAGTTCGTGGACACCGACTACGGCGCCCCCGCCCTCTCCTTCGCCCTCCTCGGCGGCGTCCTGCAGACCTTCTCCTTCCTCTACCTCTCGCTGCTGATCTTCGCGGGCACCTCCCTCGCCAACGCCTTCCGCCGCCGCAAGCGACTCTCCGCCGGCCTCACCTCCTCGGTCGCCGTCCTGTTCGCCGGCTTCGCCGCGAAACTCGCCGTCTCCTCCGCCTGACCGGCCCGCCCCACCACCGCGTACGGACCACCCCGGAAACTGTGTAGACTGACCCGCGTTGCCGATGCGACCCTGGTTCCACCAGCCGGTCTGTCCTGGCAGCGGTGCCGCCTTAGCTCAGTTGGCCAGAGCAACGCACTCGTAATGCGTAGGTCATGGGTTCGAATCCCATAGGCGGCTCCAAGAAACCCCAGGTCGTAGATTTCGACCTGGGGTTTTCGCGTTCCCGTTCCGGTATCGAAGATCGGGATGTCCGAGCGGAATGTGAAGTTCCGGTAGAGCCCCCCGGCCGGCGGGCCGCAATTCGGGGCCTCGGCATGTGCGAGCGGCAGGCGGATCGTGTCGAAGCGAGATGTCCGAACTGTATTGCTTTGGCCGTTCGCCTTCCCCGGTTATACCAGGGGTCCTGTCGGATTCTTGCCAGTGCGGCCATGGCGGATCTGACACGATTGAACCGTGCTGGGCGCGGGATTGCGCGGCCGGACACCTGGAGCTGCCCCTGGCGGCCGGACGCCCCCCGGCCGGCCGCCACGGGCCGGATGGCGACTGGTCGAACTGGTCCGGAGGAGGTACGTCATGGCAGCTGATGGAGGGGAATTCCGACTGGAGGAAGACACGGAGATCCTGCGGGATCAGGTTGTTTTCCACAGAATGTCCCTCGGGGAGTACTGCCGTGAGTTCTCGGAATCCGAGTTGGACGAGCGGCTCGTTCCGTGGTCGCGGGTGACCATCGCGGGGATTCTCCGCGAATTGACCAACTACGAATTCGACTGGTCCGACTGCGTCCACCGGCACGTGGGCATGGTCGTGCGGAACGAGCAGCCGCAGCACCGGAGCGGCGAAGCGGACGTGTTCGACACCTGGCAGGTGGCCTGCACCCGCTCGCGGCTCGCCGCGGACCACCTGGAATCGCTGTGCGCGCAGGGGAAGTTCACCGACGAGCGGCTCCGGATGGCGCTGCTGCCGCTCGGCGCGACGTACGCGCGGTACCTGGCCCAGCTCCAACTGCTGCGCACCGAGCGCCAGTAGCGGCGCACGGAGGCCCGCGGCCGGGTGGCGCGGTGCGGACCCTCGCGCCACCCGGCCCGGTCCGGGGCCCGGAACCCGCAGGTACCGGCCGGACCGGGCCGAGGGCGTGGGGTCACACGATGATTCCGGCGCCCACGGTGTGGTTGGTCGACTCGTCGATCAGGATGAACCCGCCGAGCGTCCGGTTCCGGCGGTACTCGTCGAAGACCAGCGGCGCGGTGAGGCGGAACCTGACCCGGCCGATCTGATTGCAGGTCAGCTCGGCCGCCGGCGTCTCGTGCAGGGTGTTGATGTCGAGCTGGTGGTCGATCGCCTCGACGCTCGCCCGGACGCGGCGCGTCGTGTGCTTGAGCACGTAGCGCTGCTGCGGGACGAGCGGCGCCGTTTCGTCCATCCAGCAGACCAGGGCCTCCAGTTCGCCGGCGACGGTGGGCACGTCCTGCGGCGGGCAGAGCAGGTCGCCCCGGGAGACGTCCAGCTTGTCGGAGAGCTGGACGGTCACCGACATCGGCGGCCGGGCCTCGGTGACCGGGCCGGACGGCGAGTCGATCCGCGTGATGGTGGTGGTGGTCCGCGACGGCATGACCAGCACCTCGTCGCCGGTCCGCAGGACGCCGCCGGCGACCTGGCCGGCGTAGCTGCGGTGGTCGGTGACCGTGACGGACTGCGGGCGGATCACGTACTGCACCGGGAACCGCGTCCCGGTCCCGAGGTCGGCCGACCCGGCGGGCGCGCTCTCCAGCAGCTCCAGCAGGGGCGGCCCGTCGTACCACGGCATGTTCTCCGACCGGTTCACCACGTTGTCGCCCCGCAGCGCCGACACGGGGAGCACGGTGACCTGCTTGGTGCCGATCTGCCGGGCGTACTCCGTGAATTCGGCGCGGATCTCCTCGAAGCGGTCGCGGTCGAACCCGACCAGGTCCATCTTGTTCACGCACAGGACCAAGTGCTCGACGCCCAGCAGGGTGCAGAGGATGGCGTGCCGACGGCTCTGCTCCACCAGGCCCTTGCGGGCGTCGGCCAGGATGAGCGCGAGATCGGCCGTCGACGCCCCGGTGACCATGTTCCGGGTGTACTGGCTGTGCCCCGGGGTGTCGGCGACGATGAACTTCCGCTTGGGGGTGGAGAAGTAGCGGTAGGCGACGTCGATGGTGATGCCCTGCTCGCGTTCGGCCCGCAGGCCGTCGGTGAGCAGCGACAGATCGGTGTAGTCGTCGCCGCGGGCGTGCGACACCGCCTCCACGGCGGCCAGCTGGTCGTCGAACAGCGACTTGGTGTCGTAGAGCAGACGGCCGATGAGCGTGGACTTGCCGTCGTCGACGGAGCCGGCCGTGGCGAACCGCAACATGCTCATCAGAAGTACCCCTCACGCTTGCGATCTTCCATGGCGGACTCGCTGACCTTGTCGTCGCCGCGGGTGGCGCCGCGCTCGGTCAGCCTGGTGCTGAGCAGCTCCTCGATGACGTCCTCGGGCGTGGTCGCGTCGGAGACGACGGCGGCCGTGCAGGAGGCGTCGCCGATCGTGCGGTACCGCACCCGCGCCGTGAACGGCTCCTCGCCGGGCCGCACCGGGAGGTGCTTGTGCACGCCGTAGAGCATGCCGTCGCGGCTCACCACCGTGCGGTCGTGGGCGTAGTACAGCGCCGGCAGCTCGATCTCCTCCCGGGCGATGTAGTTCCAGATGTCGATCTCGGTCCAGTTCGACAGCGGGAACACCCGGATGGACTCGCCGGGGCGCACCGACGGGTTGTACAGCGACCAGAGTTCGGGACGCTGCCGCTTCGGGTCCCACTGGCCGAACTCGTCGCGGAAACTGACGACCCGTTCCTTGGCCCGGGCCTTCTCCTCGTCGCGGCGGGCGCCGCCGAAGAGCGCGTTGAGGCGGTGCCGTTCCGCGGTCTGGAGCAGCACGGGCGTCTGGATCGCGTTGCGCATGCCCGACCGGGGTTCGACGACGAGCCCCGAGTCGATCCCCTCCTGCACGCTTCCGACGATCAGCTGCGCGTCGAGTTCGGCGACCAGCTTGTCCCGGAGGTCCAGCACTTCGTCGAAGTTGTGGCCGGTGTCCACGTGCACCAGCGGGAACGGGATCCTGGCGGGGGCGAAGGCCTTCTGGGCCAGGCGGAGCATCACGATCGAGTCCTTGCCGCCGGAGAACAGCAGGCCCGGGCGCTCGGCCTCCGCGACGACCTCGCGGAGGATGAAGATCGCCTCGGCCTCCAGGGCGGCCAGGTGCTCGGTGTCCGATGCCGCGCGCGGGTCCGCGGCCGTCCGGTCAGCTGAGGAGCGGGGCATCGAGGTCCTCCTTCGCGAGGGACATGGAAGCGGGTCCGTCGGGCGTCGCCGCGGGCGGTTGCTGTTTCGGCACGACCCGGCGCAGGATCGGCCCGGTCATCGCCGTGGTGACCAGTGCCATGCAGACGAACATGGCGAACAACGCGGGTGTGAGCACGCCGAGTTCGACGCCGAGGTTGAGCACGATGAGTTCGGTGAGCCCGCGGCAGTTCATCATCGCGCCGATCGCCAGGGACTCCCGTCGGCTGTAGCCGCCCACCGAGAGCGCCGCCACCGTGCCGCTGCCGAACTTCGCCACGACCGCCACCACGAGGACCGCGAGGCAGGTCAGCCACGCGGTCGTGCCGCTGAGCGTGTTCAGCTGGGTCCGGAGGCCGACGATGGCGAAGAACAGCGGCAGCATCACCCAGACCGTGACGCCCTGGATCTTGCCGGCCATCTCGCGGAACAGCGGCGACTGGCGGGGCATGACCACGCCGGCCATGAACGCGCCGAAGATGGTGTGCACGCCCATCCGGTCGGTGGCGAGCGCGCTCACCAGGACCAGGCAGATCAGCCCGGCGGACACCCCGTCGCGCACGGACGGGCGGCGGTCCGCCCACCGCAGGGTGCGCGCCAGCAGCGGTCGGACGACCAGCATCATGATCACCACGAAGGCCGCCATGTAGGCGACCGCCAGGACCGCGGACGTCACCGAGGTGCCGCGCACGATGGCGATGACCACCACCAGCAGGCTCCAGCCGGTGGCGTCACCGATCCCGGCCGCCGCCATGCCCGTCACGCCCAGCGGGCTGTGCAGCATGCGCCGTTCGGCCAGGATCCTGGCCAGCACCGGGAACGCGGTGATGGCGAAGGAGAGCCCGATGAACAGCAGGTAGGCCGTCATGCCGGCCCCGTTGGACGGGTAGCGGTGGTGGAGCCACAGCGCCATCGAGATGCCGATGAGGAACGGGATCGCGGTCGACGCGTGCCCGATGACGAGACCGGTGCGGGTGCTCCGGCGGAGCAGTCCGGACGGCAGTTCGGCGCCGACCAGGAACATGAAGAAGACCACGCCGAGTTGGGCCAGCAGGTCCAGCTGCGGCAGGACCGAAGCGGGGAACAGCGCGTGCTGCACCTGCGGTGCGAGGGCGCCCAGCACGGACGGACCCAGCACGAAACCGGCCACCAGCTCGCCCACGACGGCCGGTTGGCCGCACCGCCGGGCCACTGCGCCGCCGAGGGCGGCGACGGCGATCACCACGGAGGCGGCGATGAGCAGGCGGAACAACGGCCCGCCGGCACCGGCCGGATGGGCCGCGGCCTGGGCGGTGGACCCGCCCGCGCGGTGGGTCAGCAGAAGAGCCACCGCGGCGGCCACCGGCACCAGTACAGTGATCGAATAGACGCTTATCCAGCGCCTCATAGCCAGTTCTCCGTTCGGATGGGCAGAGGCCGGGATCGGTAACGGATGTCAGCCTCCGGCGACGGGCCCCCACGGGCCTGCGCCACGGGGGACACAGCGTGGGGGAGGTTCGGGCGATGAGCAGGTTTGCGGTGGTCTCCGGCGGTGGCACCGGGATCGGCAAGGCGGTGGCCGCGGCACTCGTGGCCGAGGGGGCGGAGGTGCTGCTGCTGGGTCGGCGCGCCGAGGTCCTGGACGCCGCGGTGGCGGAACTGAACGAAGCCGCGGGCGGGAAGCAGGTCCGGTCGCTGACGGCCGACCTGGCCGAGCCCGCGGACGTGGCCCGGATCGCCGACGGCCTCGCCGCGGCCGGCCGGCCCGTCGACGTGCTGGTCAACAACGCCGGCGGCAACCTCGCGCCGCAGCCGTCGGAGGACCTGGGGCAGATCCGCCGGGACTGGCTGGCCAACTTCACCGGCAACGTGCTGCCCGTCGTGCTGCTGACGCAGGCCCTGCTGCCGGTGATGGCCCGCCCGGGCGGCCGGATCGTCACCGTCGGTTCGGTCGCGGCGCTGCGCGGCTCCGGCTCGTACGGCGGAGCGAAGGCCGCGCTGCACCCGTGGTCCTCCGAGCTCGCGCTGAAGGTCGCGCCGGAGGGGATCACCGTGAACGTGGTCGCGCCCGGATACATCGGGGGCACCGAGTTCTACGGCGACCGGATGTCCGACGAGTTCCACGCCGACCGGTCCCGCCAGGCCCCGGTGGGCCGCGGCGGAACCGTCGAGGAGGTCGCCGCGGCCGTGCTCTACCTGGCGGGTCCCGGCGGCGGGTTCACCACCGGCCAGGTGCTCCAGGTCAACGGCGGCGCCGTCACGGGCCGCGGCTGACCCGTCCCGCACGGCCGGAGGGGTCACCGGGCGTCCAGTGACCCGAGCGACTTGTGGGCCTCGGCGACCACCCGGGCGGCGAGCGCGGCGGAGGAGCCGAGGTAGCCGTCCGGGTTGAAGATCTCGGCCAGCTCCGCGGCGCTGAACAGGCCGCTGATCCGGGGGTGCTCCGCGAGGAGGGTCCGCACCGGCCGGCCCTCCTGCTGGGCCTGCTGGGTCAGGTCGTAGACGGCCTCGTGCGCCCGCTGCTTGCCGATCTGCCGGCCCAGGGCCAGCATCAGCCGCTCGGACATGATCTTGTCCGCGACGGCCTCGGCGTTCGCCCGCATCCGGTCGGTGTGGACGATCAGCCCGGTGACGCTCTCCAGCATCATCGTGCAGGCGGCCAGGCAGTAGTGGGCGATGTCGGGCACCACTGCCCACTCGATGCGCAGCGCCCGGGAGTCGCGCTCGTGGTCGCCGATCAGGGCGGCGAGCGCGGCGGCGGCCTGCCCGCTCGCCAGCCGGGCCATGACGACGATCTGCTCGGCGCGCTCGGGGTTGCGCTTGTGCGGCATGGTGCTGCTGCCGACCTTGCCCGGCCGCCAGGCCTCCGAGACCTCGCCGAACTCGGGCCGGGACAGGGTCCGGATCTCGTCGGCGATGCGGCCGAGGGTGCCGGTGACCATGGCCAGCACCGTGACGAACTCGACCGGGCGGTCCCGGGCGGCGTGCCACACGGTGGTCGGCACCTTCAGGCCGAGCCGGTCGGCGAACCGGTCCAGCAGCGCCGGCCCGAGCTCGCCGAAGCCCGCCATGCTGCCCGCGCCGCCGAACAGCTGGGCCGCCACGGCCCGCTCGCGGAGCTCGGTCAGCCGGTCGCGGTGGCGCAGCAGTTCGTCGGTCCAGCCGGAGACCTTCAGTCCGAAGCCGATCGGCAGGGCCGGCTGGGCGTGGGTCCGGCCCAGCATCACGGTCTCGGCGTGCTCGCCGGCCAGACCGGACAGGCAGTCGATGAGCCGGGCGACCTGGGGTTCGAGGACGTCCAGCACGTCGCGGATCTCCAGGCTCTGCGCGGTGTCCTGGATGTCCTGGGTGGTGGCGCCGTAGTGGATGTACTGGCCGGCCTCCGGGCCGCAGACGGTCTCGAAGACGCGCAGCAGGCCGACGAGGGAGTGACCGGAGTCCTCGATCGACTCCTGGACGGCGTCCAGGTCGAGGAGCTCCAGCTTGGCGGACGCGGCGATCTTCTCGGCCATGTCCTGCGGGATCAGGCCGAGTTCGCCCTGGGCCAGGGCCAGCGCGGCCTCGATGTCCAGCCAGCGCTGGTTGCGGCAGACGTCGCAGAAGATGCGGCGGCTGTCGGGCGTGGCGTAGCGGTTGCCGTAGAAGCGGGAGTCGGTGATGTGGCCGCGGTCGTGGCGACAGGACTCGGTGGTGACGGCGTCGTGGGTGTGGGTGCTCATCGTGGGGCTCCGTAGGGTGTGGCGGCCAGGAGGGCGGGTACGGCGTGCCGGGTCGTTCACCCGACGGCTCCCCGGGAGCGGAGGTCCGGCTCCCGGGGCGGGGTTGTTCAGGCGCGGATGTCGCTGAGCGTGAGGTACGGGCAGTGGCCGTAGGCGGGCGCGTCCGGGTCGACCTTGGTGCGGGCGGCCAGCTCCATGGCGGCGTCACGCGGGGTCAGGCCCCGGAGCCGGGCGGACTGGAACAGCTCGTCGACGAGCTGGCGGGTCAGGTGGGCGGACCGGCTGAGCACCTGCTCCGCGGTCGGGGCCTGCTTCGGGCCGAACAGGACCTCCATCGAGGCGGACCCGCCGATCCCGCCGATGAAGTCGGGGACGACCAGCACGCCGTGCAGGTGCAGCGCCCGCTCCACCGCGTCGCTCAGGCCGAGGTTGGCGCCCACGGCGACCGCCGCGCAGCGCAGCCGGGCGGCGCGGTCCGCGTCGAACGCGTCGGCCCCGGCGGCCAGGACCAGTACGTCCGCCTCCACGTCGAACAGCGACTCGCGCGAGGGCAGCGCGAGGGCCGGGTCGAGCCCGGGCACCGGGGTGCCCGGCGCGCTCGCGAGCAGGCGGGACAGGTCGAGGCCGCCGGGGGACGCGATCGCGCCGTGCTCGTCCGCGACGGCCACCAGCCGCACCCCCTCGTCGAGGAAGGCGTGCGCGGCGGCGCGGCCGAGCGTGCCGAAGCCCTGCAGGGCCACGGTGAGCGGGCCGGTGCGGTGGGCGGCCCGGGCTGCGCCGATCGCCGCGTGGCCGAGGATGTGGCCGGCCCGGCGCTGACTGAGCGTCAGGAAGCCGACCCGGTCCTTGAGTCGGGACATCCGGACCAGGAACTCGTCGTCGCTCAGGCCCTGGGCGTTCTTGACGGCGTACTTGACGGACGGGAGGCCGTGCCCGGCCGCCAGGCGCTGGAGCTGGTTCCAGTCGGTGCCCATGTCGGAGCCCATGCTGAAGCGGGTGCGCAGCTCCTCGGCGAGGAAGCCGAGGAACCCGCTCAGCACCTGCTCGGCGTCGGCCGCGCGCGGGTCGTGGTCGAGTCCGCACTTGGCGCCCTGGACGTTCAGGCCGAGCACCTGCTGCTTGAGCGTCATCCGGGCGGCCAGCGCGCCGAGTTCGGCCCCGCTGAGGCCGGGCCTCATCCGGCAGCCGCCGGCCGCCAGCCGCGCGGTGCCGCCGTCGTAGGCCAGCCAGCCGCGTGCGCCGGTCAGGGGGTCCTGGTAGCTGAGCGTCTCTGTCATGATCTTCCTCTCTTCGCCGGCCTGCCGCCGGTCACGCGAGAAGGGCCAGGAGGTCGTTGACGGTGATCACGGCGCGGGGGAGTCCGGCGTCCACGACGACCGCGGCGCCGGAGTCCCGCAGGACGCCGATCACGTCGGACAGCCGCTGGCCGACGCCGACCGGCGGCAGCGGGGCGGACATGCGCAGCCCCACCTCGTCGTCCGGGCCGATCAGGCCCTGGGCGACGCCCGCGGCGAGATCGGACTCGGTCAGCGCGCCGAGGATCTCCGGCAGGCGCACCGGCGCCTGCGCGGAGGCGACGAGGAGGTGGGAGAGCCCCTGCTCGCGCATCAGCTTGGCCGCGCTCGCCACGCGTTCGCGCGGGTCGACGAAGACCAGCGGACGGGAGTGGCCGGGCCGGGACAGCAGCTCGCCGACCCGCAGGCCCTCACCGGCCGCGTCGGTGAAGCCGAAGCGCTCGGTCCACTCGTCGTTGAAGATCTTCGACAGGTAGCCGCGCCCGGAGTCGGGGACCAGGACGACGACCAGGTCCTCGGGGCCCAGGTCGCGGGCCAGGTCGAGGGCCGCGGCCACCGCCATGCCGCCCGAGCCGCCGGTGAGGATGCCCTCCTCGCGGGCCAGCCGCCTGGTCAGCGCGATGGAGTCCCGGTCCGTCACGGCGAGGATCCGGTCGACCGCCTCCGGATCGAAGGACCCGGGGATGGACGGCTGGCCGACGCCCTCGACCACGTACGGGCGGCCCTCGCCGCCGGAGTAGACGGAGCCGTAGGGGTCGGCGCCGACGATGCGGACCCGCCCGCCGGAGACCTCCTTCAGGTAGCGGCCGGTGCCGGAGATGGAGCCCCCGGTGCCGACGCCGGCGACGAAGTGGGTGATCCGGCCCTCGGTCTGCGCCCAGATCTCCGGCCCGGTGGTGTGGTAGTGGGACTGCGGGTTGGCCGCGTTGGCGTACTGGTTGGGGGAGAACGCGCCGGGGATCTCGGCGGCCAGCCGCGCGGCGGTGCTCCGGTAGGACGACGGGTGGTCGACCGGCACCGCGGCCGGGCACACGTGGACCTCCGCCCCGTACGCCCGCAGCAGCGAGATCTTGTCCGTGGAGACCTTGTCCGGGCAGGTGAACACGCAGCGGTACCCGCGCTGTTGGGCGACCAGGGCGAGGCCGACCCCGGTGTTGCCCGAGGTGGGCTCCACGATGGTGCCGCCCGGCGCCAGCAGCCCCCGCTGCTCGGCGTCCCGGATCATCCGCAGGGCGATCCGGTCCTTGGCCGAACCGCCCGGGTTGAAGGACTCCAGCTTGGCCACGATCGTCGGGGCCAGCCCCTCGCTCACCCGGTGCAGCCGTACCAGCGGCGTGTCGCCGATCAGCTCCACCACCGACTCATGCCACGGCATCGCCCTGGCCCCCCTCTCGCTGTTCCTCGGTGCGGTTCTCCGTCGCCGGCGGCGTGATCCGCCGGTACGGGTTGGCGTGCAGCAGACTGGTGCGGATCTCGACCACGACCGGGCCCCCGGCGGCCAGCGCCTTGGCCAGCGCCGGACGGACCGCCGCCGGGCTGTCCACGGTCAGGCCCAGGGCGCCGAAGGACTCGGCGAGCGCCGCGAAGTCCGGGTTCGCCAGGCCGGTGGCGATCGTCCGGCCGGGGTAGTGCCGGTCCTGGTGCATCCGGATCGTGCCGTAGCAGTTGTTGTTCGAGACGATGTAGACCACGGGCAGCTTCCGGGCGCACGCGGTCATCAACTCGCCGCCGTTCATGAGGAATCCGCCGTCGCCGACGACCGCGACGGTGGGCACCCGGTCGCCGCGCAGCGCGGCGCTCACGGCCGCTCCGACGGCGAAGCCCATCGAGCTGGACGAGATCCCGAGCAGCCGGCCCTCCTCGCCGAACCTCAGGTAGCGGTACGTCCAGCTGGTGAACGTCCCGGAGTCGACGACCACGGTGACCTCACCGTTGGTGAGTTCGTCCAGGGCCGCGACGACCGCGCCGAACACCACGCCGTCGGGCGACTCCACCGGCTCCCAGCGGGCCTTCTGCTCCTCGATCCGGTGCAGGTCGGCCATCCACTGCGCGCGCCCGCCGTCCGGGTCGGACGGGGGGAGGTCGACCAGCTCGCGCAGGAAGGCCGTCGGGTCCGCGGCGACGCCGACGGTGGGCTGGTGGAACAGGCCGATCCGGGCCCGGTCCGGGTGGACGTGGATCAGGCGCTGGTGCGGGCCGGGCGTCGGGAAGCGCCGCCCGGTGGTGCTGGTGTCCAGCCTGGTCCCCACCGCCAGCACCAGGTCGGCCCGTTCCAGTTCGGCGAGTTGGCTCGGCTGGGTGTTGTTGTGCAGGTGGCCGGCGAAGGCCGGGTGCCGGTTGGGCAGCAGGTGCTGGTTCTTGTTGCTGGTGATCACCGGGATCCGGTGCGCCTCCGCGACCTCGCGCAGCAGCCGGCGGCCCTGCGGGCCCTCCAGCCGGGCGCCGGCGAGGATCAGCGGACGCCGGGCCTCGGCGAGCAGCTCCTGGATCCGGCGGCTGCTCTCCCGGTCCGGCACGGACGCGCCGTGCACGGTGCGCCGCGACGGGACGGCCCGCGGGTCGGGCAGCGACCAGACGTCCTCGGGGACGGCGATGACCACCGGACCCGGGGTGCCGGACTCGGCGACCTGCACGGCCCGGGCCACGAACTCGGCCGTGGCGGCGGGCTCGTGCAGCCGCCAGACCGCCTTGGCCATGCCGCCCAGGTGCCGGCCCAGGTCGATCCCCTGGAAGGGTTCGCGGTCCGTCTCGGCCAGCGGGACGTCACCGACGATCAGCACCAGCGGCGTCGCGTCCTCCGCGGCGGCGTGCACCGCGATCGCGGCGTTGGTGGCGCCGGGCCCGCGGCTGACCAGGCAGACACCCGCCCGCCCGGTCAGCTTGGCGTCGGCCACCGCCATGAAGGCGGCGGAGCCCTCGTGCCGACAGGTCACCACATCGACCTGGGGCATGTCGTACAGCGCGTCGAGCAGGGGGAGGTAGCTCTCCCCAGCGACGCAGAACACCCGGTCGACGCCGTGCAGGTGCAGGCTGGCCGCCAGCGTGTGGGCGACGGTGCGCGGTCGGTCCGGCCCGCCCGGGGTGGTCACGGCGTTCGCCATGGTGGGACTCCTTGGCCCTTAGGCGCGGGGATCAGCCCGCGGATGGGGTGGACGGCGGAAGGTACTCGGCGGTCGCCAGCGACGGCGGGTAGATGATCGCCGAGTCGTCGAAGCTCTGGCCGTGCTTCTGGTACTGGAGGAGCTGCAGCTCCGGGGCGTTGTGGTGCCAGTGGGCGGGGCCGCGCTCGAAGCGCAGCGGACCGCGCCAGGTCTCGAACTCCATGGCCTCCAGGGCGTCCAGGAGGTCCTCGCGGCTGTCCGAGCGGGCGGCGTCGAGCGCCTTGGCGATGATGGTGACGTCGGTGAAGTGGGTGAGCGCGGTGTCCGGCGGGAAGGTGCCGTAGCGCTCGACGTATCGGTCGATGAACCAGTGCGCCAGGTCGGTCAGGCCGTCCCAGGACGGGCGGTAGCGCATGGCCGGCCACATGGTGCCGACGCCCTCCTCGCCGGTGAGCCGCCAGAAGTCGTCCGAGCGCAGCGGGAAGCCGAAGGTGACCATCATCGGGGTGCTCGGCCGCAGGCCGACCTCCCGGGCCTGCTCGATGATCATGTAGTTGGTCTTGATGACCGCGCCGTTGATGAACAGGTCGGGCTCGAACGCCTTGATGGCGCGCAGCTGCTCGCGGAAGTCGGTGGTGTCGTCCTGGGGGAAGTCGAACCGCAGGAACTCCATGCCGTGCCGCTGGGTGCCGTACTCGACCAGGGTGTCGGCCATCTGACCGCCGAACACGGTGTCCGCCGCGAGCAGGCCGATCCGCTTCATGCCGATCGAGGCCGCGAAGTCCAGCATCACCGGCACGCGGTCGGCGATCGAGAAGTACGAGCGGAACACGTTGCGGCGCTTCTGCGCGGTGATCAGGCTGTGGCCGTTCTCGACGAAGATCGGCAGGTTGTAGCGCTCGGCCACGTCGACCACCCACGGGGTGGTCCGCAGGTGCCACTGCCCCATGGCGGCCACCACGTTGTCCACCAGCGCCAGCTTGGTCATCTGCGCGGCCGAGGACTTGGCCATGCCCTCCTCGGCGGCCGTGGCCTGGTCGTCGTAGAGGACGAACTCGATCTGCCGGCCGCCGCGGGTGCCGCCGTGCTCGCGCACGTACTCGGCGCCCAGCACCGCCCCGCGGGTGACGAGCTCGCCGGCGGTCGGGTCGCCGGGCTCGTTCAGCGGCGTGATGATCCCGATGCGAACGGGGTTCTCCCCGGCGTGCTGGTTGCTGGCCGCGATGTTCTCACGGGCCCGGCTCTCGAAGGTGGACTCGGTCGTGGTCACAGTGTCAACTCCCCTGGCATGGTGGCGATCACAGACTGAACTCGGTGAGATAAGGGGCGAACCGCTCCTTGATTCCTTGCTCGGTGAGGCCGAACTCTTGCGGGGTGTAGCGGTGCTTGCCGGTCGTCGCGTCGTTCTCGGCGGCCATGAAGGCCGTCATCCGCCGCCGGGCCTCCGCCGTCAGCGGCACGCCGATGTAGTCGCAGACCCGCTCGGCGGTTCCCAGCGGATCGCCGACGACGTCCCGGAAGCGCAGGTCCAGCGGCGGCGTGCTGGTCGAACTCCGGCCCTGCTTCAGGCCGTTCAGCGCCTCGGCGGCGCTGTCCAGCCAGTAGCTGCCGATCTCCTCGCGGTCCACCGTGTCGCTGCGCGCGGCCCGCACCGTGGCCGTCAGGCTGCACACGCTGGGCACCGCGACGGACGGGTCGCGGTGCAGGCGGATCACCTTCGCGTCCGGGTAGACCTTGGCCAGGTCGTCGCCGTACCACAGGTGCGACGGGCACTTCAGCAGGACCGGCGCGCCGGGCCGGCGCCACAGCACCGTCCGCAGCTGCTCCTGGTGGAAGGCGTACGCCGGGACCATCGACTGCTCGCGCAGCCACTGGGCGTAGCCCGGGATCCGGTAGCGCAGCGCGTAGATGAAGTGGCGGAAGGAGTTGGCGGTCAGCCGGTGGCACTCCTCCGGCAGGTGCGACTGGAGCAGGTGGATCGACCGGAAGTCCGGAGCCGCGCGGTAGTACTCGGCGATGTACGCCTCGCAGGTGGCCACCAGCTCCTCGTCCGGCGCGGACGAGCCGGGCGCCATGGTCTCCCAGAGCGCCGGCGAGCGCAGGTCCGGGTGCTGGGCCAGCAGGTGCTGGAGGAAGGTGGTGCCGGTCCGCAGCAGGCCCGTGATGAACACCGGCTGCACCTGCACCTGGTCCAGCCCGGGGACCTCCCGCGTCATCCGCCGGACCCGCAGCTGGGTGACCAGGGAGGCCACCAGCGCGGCCCGGGCCCGCTCCCGGCCCTGTCGGTGCAGCCCGGCCTCGGCGTCGATCGCGCCGGCCAGCTGCTCCAGTTCCGGAAGGAAGCCCAGCGGGGTCTCCTCGTCGCCCTGGAGGCGACGCGCCTCGGCGACCAGCGCTCCCGGATCCAGGTCCGTGCCCTCCATGGACCGACGGCCCCCGCCATTCTCCGTCATGCCCCACTGCCTTCCGTCGGATTAATCTGGTCGACCGGTACCGACTCGCTCGACCGGGCCCTCACCGGGCCGGAAACATTCCACTCGCGGTATCGACCAGCTCACCGTAGGCGAATGCACCTGACGGGCCGCTGATGCATAACTGACCAGGTTGACCTCCGGAAACTCTTGCTGTGCTCTTCGGGGCTGTGCGATAACTGGTGGAAAACTCGTCACGCATCCCAGCTTTGAAGGGCGGAAGCGGCATGGCCGATAATTATGCAGAGTCGGACAAGGCGCTCGAGGCAATTCAGAAATACACCGTCGCCGACAATCCGAGCGCATTCCTCGCGGTCAACAGCGGGAACAGCTACTTCAGTTCGCCGAGTTCACCTGGCGTCATCGTCTACCGGCCGACCGGCCGGTACCTCGTGCAGTTCGGCGGCCCGTTCGCACCGGCCGAGTCCAGGGCCGCGCTGCTGAAGGACTTCGTGGCGTTCGCCGCCGAGCAGGACCGGACGATCGTCGCCGTGCAGGTCCAGGACGCGGACGCCGAGCCGTATCTCGAACAGGGCTTCACGATCAACCAGATGGGCGCCTCGTACGCCATCGACCTGAGCACGTTCTCGCTGCGCGGCACCGCGTTCATGCAGCTGCGCAACAAGATCGCCCGCTCCCTGCGCAGCGGCCTGGAGGTCCGCGAGGTGCCGCTGGACGACTGGGAGGGCCAGATGCGCGCCCTCGACGCCAGCTGGCTCGGCACCAAGGGCGAGGGCGTCAAGCAGCTCGAGTTCCTGGTCGGCCAGTACGGCGGCCACTACCAGTCGATGCGCCGGCTCTTCGTCGGCATCCTGGACGGCAAGCTGGCGGGCTACATCACCTACTCGCCGGTCTACGGCGCCCAGCCCGGCTGGCTGCACGACCTGACCCGCCGCCTCCCCAGCGGGCCGCCCGGGGTGATGGAGGCGATCAACAAGACCGCCATCGACGTCTTCACCGCGGAGGGCGTGAAGTTCCTGCACTTCGGGTTCACGCCGTTCACCTCGCTGGACAAGCGGCCGCAGCTGCCCGGGCACAGCGAGGCGTTCCACTGGTTCATGAGCCACCTGTGGGAGAACGGCGCCGCCGTCTACCCGGCGCAGACCCAGCTCGCCTACAAGCAGAAGTGGGCGCCGGGCATCGTCCTCCCGGAGAACATCGCCTTCCAGCACGGCGCGAGCATCCCGTCGCTGGTCCACATCTTCCGCGCCTGCAACGCGGTCTGACGGCGGGCTCCCGCACCGGCGGGAGCCGCAGACCGGATCGAGAAGGTCACACCGACCGACCAACCCAGGAGGAGGTCCAGATGTCCGAGGAGATCGACGCCGCGGGGCAGCGAGTCTTCGAAATGTTCGGCGCCGTGGCCGCGGCGCCCGACGACCGGGAGACCGGGGCGCTCGCGGACGAGGCGCTCGCCGCGCTCGACGCGCTGCTGGCCGCCCAGTAGCAAGCAGCACGCCGGCGCCCGAGGGCGCCGGCGTGGGACCCGAGCGGGGGCTTCCGGACTCAGACCGGGAGCCCCCGCTCGGTGAGTTCCAGGGACTGCCAGAGGTACCACGTCGCCACCGACCGGTACGGGCGCCAGAGCGCGGCCCGCTCCTCGATCTGCTGACGCGAGGCCTGCTCGGCGAGGCGGAACACCCGCGCGAAGCCGCTGCGCAGCCCGAGGTCGTCCACCGGCAGCACGTCGGCGCGGCCCAGCCGGAACATCAGGAACATCTGCGCCGACCAGCGGCCGATCCCGCGCACCGACGACAGGCAGGCGACGACCCCCTCGTCCTCCATCGCGCCGACCGCCTCCAGCTCCGGCAGCGCGCCGGAGTCGACCTTGTGCGCGAGGTCGCGGAGGGCGGCGACCTTCGGCCGGGACAGGCCGACCGACCGCAGTTGCTCGTCGGTGGCGCCGAGCACGTGCTCGGGGCGCAGCACGAGGCCCGGCCCGGGGAGCAGCAGTGTGCACAGCCGGCCGTGGATGGTGGCCGCGGCCTTGATCGACAGCTGCTGGAACACGATGGCCTCCGCGAGGGCGGAGAAGACGCTCGCCGTCGCGTTGAGCTCCATCGCGAACGGGCCGACGGCGTCGATCACCCCGGCCAGGCCGGGGTCCGAGCCGCGCAGGTAGGCGACGGCCGCAGCGGGGTCGAAGCGGAACCCGTCGGGCGCCGGGCCGGTCGGCAGCGTCCCGGCCTCGGCGGCGCGTTCGAGCGCCAGCAGGCCCAGCTTCGTGGTCACCCCGCCGCTCGCCGAGAAACCGCCGGGCCTGCCGCCGGCCGCGACCACGCGGTGGCAGGGGACGACGACGGCGAAGGGGTTGCGGCCGAGCGCCTGGCCGACGGCGCGGGCGGCGCCCGGCCGGCCGAGCTGCTGGGCGACCTCGCCGTAGGTGAGGGTCCGGCCGGGCGGGATCGACCGCGCGAGCTCGTACACCTGCCGGTGGAAGGGCGACACGCCGGACATGTCCAGGCCGATGGCCGACAGGTCGCTGTCGCCGCCCCGCAGGTGGAGCGCGATGTCGGCGGCCGCGGCCCGCACGGCGGGCGGCGGCGACGCCTCGGCCGCTCCCGGCACGGCCCGGGCCGCGTGCTCGCGGGTCCTCTCCCGGTCGTCGCCCGGCAGTGCCACACAGACCACGCCGCGCTCGTTCCAGGCGATCCCGCACTCGCCGATCGCGGTGTCGAAAAGTGTGAATCCGTGCTTCATGTCCTGTGGATCCCCTCGTCCTCCCCGGCGCACGCCTCGTCCGCCCCGGCCGGCCCGTGGGCCGAACACGGCGGCGGCAATCCGGAGGAACCGGATTGCCGCCGCCGTGGTTGCGCTGTCGTCAGGCCGCGCAGATACAGAACTCGTTGCCGTCGAGGTCCTTCAGGACGACCCAGCCGTCGTAGGCCTGGACCTCGGTGGCGCCGAGCTCCTTCAGGCGCGCGACCTCACCGTCGAGGTCGGCGGCGGAGAAGTCCAGGTGCAGCCGGTTCTTGCCCTCGCGCTGCTCGGGAACGAGCTGCAGGGAAATCGCGGCAGTGCCCTTCTCGGAGGCATCGAAGTACACGGTGGAATCGTCCGCGGAGGACACCGAGAAGCCGGTGGCCGCCTGCCAGAATTCCGTGGCCCGCTTCAGGTCGTTGGTGTCGATGCAGACGTTGCTGACCTGAATACCCATCTATTCCTCCTCAGATGCTGCCCATCAATTCGAACGGGCCGGGCCGGTCCGGCTCGGCCCATTCGCCACTCTGTCTACAGGATGCGGGGTGCCTGTGCACGCAGGAGGTCAATCGCCTCGGGAATCCCCATATACCGCAGGCGAGATTCGGCCAGTTCGTCGTTCCACTTGGCCGCCAGGTCCCAGCGGGACTGCGCGGTGGTGTCCAGCAGCATGGTGCCGGGGAAGAGCTCGAAGCCTTCCAGCACGTCACGGCGCTGGAGCATGCCCTCCTGGAACAGCTCCTCGCGGTGCATGACGAACTCGCGGTCGTTGATCTCGCCCCACAGCTCGCGGCCGCGGTGCAGGATGCCGATCACGTGCTCGCGCTCCTCGGGGTGCTTGATCAGGTGCTCGCGCACGATCGAGCTGCCCACGGCGAGGTGCCGGATCTCGTCGATCGCGGCGCCACGGGCGATCTCGCCGGCCACCGGGTCGAGCACGCCCCACTTGCGCTCGCTGAGCTCGGTGGACGCGGCCAGCACGCCCTCGATGATGATGGCGAACGCCACCACGCCGCCGATGAAGTCGCCCTCGGTGCGGGTGATCTGCTGCGCGAACTCCTTGATCGGCCGCAGCACCTGCTTCTCGTAGTCCGCGCCGACGGTGCGGATCCAGTCCATCAGGCCTTCCTTGGGGAGGCCCAGGTTGAGCAGGTGGTCCCGGAAGATCATGTGGTGCCGGGCCTCGTCCAGCAGCTGGGTGGAGAAGAACTCCAGCTCCTTGACGTCGGGCGCGGTGGCCACGTAGTCGGCCAGCACCTTGGTGGCGGCCTCCTCGTCCAGGGCGCGGTACGCCAGCTCCAGGCGCAGCGCCTCGCGCAGCGGACCGGGCTCCCGCATGTACTCGGGGGTGACGACGTCCGCGGAGTAGCCCCGCGGGCGGCCGGCCAGGGTGCCCTGGGCCACCGCGCTGAACCAGTAGCCCAGGTCGCACTGTTCGAGGGTCAGCGGCAGCGAGCCGGCGCCTTCGAGCAGGCCGGGGGCGTCGTGCCAGTCGGCCTCGAGCGGAATGCCGTTCGTCATCTCTACTCCTTCGTCGTCACAGCTGGGTGGTGTGGAAGTTCTCGAGCCCCTCGTCGCGGAGCCCGCCGGCGAACGTGAGCAGCGGAGCTCCGTCGTCGGCCAGGCCGGACAGGACCTCGGCGATGATCAGGTGGTGGTCGCCGATCAGCTGACAGCCCGTCAGGTTGCAGGCCAGGTGGGCGAGGCTGCCGTCGATCAGCGGTGCGCCCGTGAGCGGGTCGGCCGTCCAGTCCACTCCGGCGAACTGGTCGTCCCCGCGACCGCGCGAGGAGCCGAACGTCCTTGCCACCGTGGCCTGTTCGGTGGACAGAACATTGACTGAAAACGCACCCACTTTTCGGGCAAGTGCAGTAAACGTGGACGGCGTCCGCAGGCACACGCCCAGGACGAGCGGGTCCCGGGAGATCGGCACGAGCGCGCTCACCGTGGTGCCGTGCCGCACCGTGCCGTCGCTCACGGTCAGGACCGTGACGCCCGAGGCGAAGCGGCGCAGCGCCCGGCGGCTCTCGTCCTGGCCGGCGATCCGATCGTCTGGGGAAAGGGTCGGTCGACCGCCCCCCGGGACGGGGTTCACCGACCGGCCTCCGGCACGAGGGCGTCCGACTCGTCGGCCGCGCCCGGGCCCGGCACGAGGCCGCCGACGCCCTGCGCGCGGGCGCTCAGCCGCGCGGCCAGCCGCGGGTAGAACGGGTCGGTGGCGGGCTCGAACGGGAGGCCGAACGGCTTCAGGAAGTTGCCGAACAGGCCACGGTCGCCGAGCACGTGGAACGGGATCGCCAGCAGCGCCCACTCCGGGCCCACCAGCCAGAGCCACAGGCCGATGACCACGGTCTGGGTGATCAGGCTGTGCATGGTGTTGTACAGCACGTAGTACGTCTTGGGAATACGCCCGTCCGCGCTCCGCCGGAAGGCGATGGCGCCCGGAATGTATCCGATCAGGTCGATGTACGCGAACAGCGCCACGAAGGGGATCCAGCGAATCTCCCCGAAGTGCACGATGATCAGCACGATCGACAGCACGAAACCGACGAGGTACTCCGCGCGGTGCAGCTTGAACGTATTCGGCGACTCGAACGGATTTCTCTGGTCCACGATTTCCTCCCGGGCGGCCGAGGCCGACGGTTGACTGGGTTTTCAGGACAGCCGCAGGGCATTGCCTTCGAAGTACTCGACCAGCTCGGTGGCGAGGCTGCCGCGGGACGGCGGGTGGAAGGCCAGCGCCCGGATCACCGAGGCCAGGTACGCGACGTCGGGGGAGCCGATGAAGGCCATGCCGCCGAGCATCTCGGTGGCGGCGTCCACCGTCGCGGCCAGCAGGTCCTGCGTCGCGTAGCGCGCGACCAGGACCAGGGCGACGGCCTCGTCGCCCTGCACGCCGGCGGCGATGGCGCGGGCGGCCCCCTCCTGGAGGTCGATCGCCGCCTGGAGCCGGACCGACAGCGCGGCGCGGTCGCTCTCGCTGCCCCGCTTCTGCTCCAGCACACGGCTCACCAGCGTCGCCGCCACGCCGGTGTAGGCCGAGGTGGCCAGCAGCTCGAACCAGGTGAAGCCGTTGGTCTGCAGGTCGTCGAGCCGGTGGAGGTCGTCCGGCGTGCTGCTGATCACCAGCTCCTCCGGCACCAGCACGTCCGTCAGCCGGACCAGGTCGCTCTGCGACGCGGCCAGGGCGGGCGTGGCCCAGAAGGGCTCCACGGTGATGCCGGCGGAGTCGGCCGGGATCAGCAGCAGGGCGAGGTGCCCGTGGCCCTCGTCGTCGGTGACCGCGACGCTGGCGGTCAGCAGGTCCATCGAGCGGGACAGGCTGCACGGCTTCTTCGCGCCGTTGACCCGGTAGCCGCCGTCAGCGGTGCGCTCGGCGACCACCGAGGGCAGCAGGATGTTCTGGTCGGTCCGGCCCTCGGCCCAGGCGGAGGAGAGCAGCAGCCCGTCCGTGGCGACCGAGCCGAGCAGCTTGCGCTGCTCCGCGGTGAGCCGGTCGGCCGTCTCGGCGAGCTTGAACAGCATGGCCACCGTGAAGTGGTGCATGACGGTGGCCACGCCCAGCGACGGCGAGAGCGCACCGAGCATCCGCTGGACGCGGACCGCTTCGAGCGGGCCGGCGGCCTGCCCGCCGAATTCGGCGGGCACCAGGAGACCGGCCCCGCCGTGGGCGCGGAATATCTCCACGACCTGGCTGTCGGCGGCCTCGCGCTCGGCCAGCGGTATGGCCTCCAGCGCCGCTGCAAGATTCGGTTGGAATTTCTCGCACGCCTCTCGCGCGGACGTCAGAAATCGCATTGGTGGCCTTCCCCCTCAAATCCGGAGACAAATCTGGACAGTCGGCGACGGTTCATGATTATGTCAGCGGTCGACTGACGCCTTCCTGACGCTCAGCTGATCCTGGTATTCCGTGCCGGACCAATCCGTCAGCGTGCGGTCAGCGCCGGTCATTACTTTTGGTGAAATGAATCACGATGAAAGGGCGTTCCTCACTCACGCGGCCGCCCAGGCGATGAACTACCTGGACAGCCTGTCCGAACGGCACGTCGGCGCCACCGCGGGAGCCGACGATCTGATGAAGCTGCTGGGCGGCCCGCTGCCCGGCGCCGCGACGGCCCCCCTGGAGACGATCGGCCTGCTCGCCCGCGCGGCGGCCGAGGGCGGGGTGGTCGCCAGCTCGGGACCGCGCTACTTCGGGTACGTCGTCGGTGGAACGCTGCCCGTGGCCGTCGCCGCGGACTGGATCGCCACCGCCTGGGACCAGAACGCCGGGATCTTCGACCTCGGGCCGGCCGTGGCCACCGCCGAGCACGTCGCCGCCGGCTGGCTCGTCGACCTGTTCGGCCTGCCCGCGGGGACCACGGTCGGATTCCCCACCGGCTGCGCGATGGCGCACATGACCGCGCTGGCCGCGGCCCGCCACCACGTACTGGCCCGGGCGGGCTGGGACGTCGAGCGGTTCGGCCTGCAGACCGCGCCGACCCTGAACATCGTCGTCGGCGCCCAGCGGCACCTCACCGTCGACCTCGCGCTGCGCTACCTGGGCTTCGGCACGGAGCAGCTGCACGTGGTCCCCGCGGACGCCGAGGGCCGGCTGCAGGCCGGCGAACTCGAGGGCCTGCTCGCCGGCCTCGACGGGCCGACCATCGTCATCGCGCAGGCCGGCGACGTCAACTCCGGCGCCATCGACCCGATCGCGGAGATCTGCGAGGTGGCCCACCGGCACGACGCCTGGGTCCACGTGGACGGCGCGTTCGGCCTCTGGGCGGCGGCGAGCCCCAAGCTGCGCCACCTGGTGGCCGGCGTGGAGCGCGCGGACTCCTGGGCGACCGACGCGCACAAGTGGCTCAACGTCCCCTACGACTGCGGCCTGGTGTTCGTCGCGCACCCGCAGGCGCACCAGTCCGCGATGCTGCACACCCGCGCCGACTACCTGCCGCCGGGCACCCCGGGGGAGCGGGACAGCATCGAGTGGGTGCCCGAGCTGTCCCGGCGCGCCCGCAGCCTGCCGGTGTGGGCGGCCCTGCGCAGCCTCGGCCGGTCCGGCGTGGCCGAGATGATCGAGGGCTGCTGCGACCACGCCCAGCGGTTCGTCCAGGCCTTCGACGGCGAGCCGCAGGTCGAGATCGTCAACGAGGTCGTGCTCAACCAGGTCCTGGTCCGGTTCGGCGACGACGACGCGATCACCCGCGGCGTGATCGCCCGGCTCCAGGCCGGCGGCGAGTGCTGGTTCGGTGAGACGGTCTGGGGCGGACGAGTCGCCATGCGCGTCTCGATCACCTCCTGGCGGACCACGGCGCAGGACATGGACCGCACCATCGCCGCGATTCGCGTCGCCCTCGACGAGACGCTCCGCGCGGCCGGAAAGGCGAACTGACAGGCTCTCGACCGCGAACGCGGAACAGGGGCGCCCGGCCAGGCCGGGCGCCCCTTTCCTCGTGCCCGACGGCTCGTCACCGCAGGGATCCGCGAGCGGGCGCCGGTGGTGGCAGCACGACGACCCCGCAGGCCCGGTCCGCCGGGCCTGCGGGGTCGTCGTGCCGGGCCGTGACGCGGGGAGGGTCAGGCCTGCTGCGTGACCAGGGTCGGCTTGGCCGCCTTGGTGACGCGACCGGTCTCGTCGAAGCCGTCGTTGTAGACGAAGGCGGTCGGGATCTTCTCGTGGAACTGGTAGTCGGCCTTGATCCGGCCGTCCTCGTCGAGGATCAGGGTGTCCTGGCCGGCCATCTGGATGTCGCCGGTCTCGGTGTGGACCATGTTCCAGTTGAAGCGCACCAGGTTGTGGTGGCCCACCGCGTTGTACGCGGAGACGAAGCGGTAGCCCAGCGGGAAGTAGATGCCCTGGGTGTACAGGACCTGCTCGGTGAGCGCCTCGTGGCCGACGAACGGGTCGCGCCGGTAGAAGACGTAGAAGGCGTCGTCGGAGTACAGCGCCTTGACCTTCTCCGCCATCACCTTCGCGTCGCGCTCGTTCCACAGGTCGACGTAGGCCTCGGCGAGCTGGTTGGGGGAGGCGAACTTCATGGTGATCTCCTGGTTGTCGGTGGATGGTTCGATGGCTCTTGCGTCGGGCCGTCAGCCCGCGAGTTGCCGGTGCAGCAGCTGCACCAGGTCCGTCGCGATGCCGGGGCCCTCGTCATGGATGAAGAAATGGCCGCCGGGGAACTCCCGCAGGCCCAGGAAGGCGTGGCTCCGCTCCTGCCAGGACCGCATCGCACCGGGTGCGAGGTACGGGTCCCGCCGGCCGGTGTACGCCACCACCGGGCAGTCGACCGACGCGCCGTCGTCCCGGTAGTCGGCGCAGACGGCGAGGTCGGCGCGCATCGGGGCGACGACCATGGCGGTGAGCGCCGGGTCGGTGAGGACCTCGGGCGAGACCGTCCCCAGCTCCTCCAGCAGCGAGGCGATCGCCCCGTCGGACCCTTCGGCCAGGCCCCGGGTGGGCATCGTGAAGCCCTCCGGGGCCCAGCCGGAGACGCCCAGCATCGCCGGGCGCGCGGAGCCCTCGCGTTCCAGCCGCACCGCCACCCGGTAGGCCAGCAGGGCCCCCATGGAGTGGCCGAACAGGACGAACGGACGGTCGCCGCTCTCCGCGGCGACGATCTCGCTCAGCTTGTCCACCAGCGGATCGAACTCGGTGAACGGCGGTTCCTGAAGCCGGTCCTGACGGCCCGGCAGCTGGATGCGGCGGCATTCGACGCTCGGCGGCAGGTAGTCCGGCCACCGGCTGTACATCGACACGCCGCCACCGCTGTAGTGGAACAGGAACAGCGCCGCCTCGGCGTCGGGGTCGGACTCGGCCGGCCGCAGCCAGCCGGCCCGGAACTGCTTCGGCGCCACCCGCCCGGTCACGGTCGCCCGGCCGCCGAGTCGGCGTACTGGTCGCGCAGCACCCGGCGCAGCACCTTGCCGGTCGGGTTGCGCGGCAGGTCGTCCAGGAACGCGTACCCGCCCGGGATCTTGTAGTCCGCGAGCCGGCCGCGCAGGAAGACCAGCAGGTCACGCTCGCGGACCGGGTCGGCGCCCGGCCGGAGCACCACCGCGGCGCGGACCACCTCGCCCCAGCGGGAGTCCTTCACGCCGAACACGGCCACGTCCGCCACGGCGGGGTGGGCGCGGAGCGCGTTCTCGACCTCGATGGGGTAGATGTTCTGCCCGGCGACGATGATCGTGTCGTTGATCCGGTCCTGGAGGAAGAGGTAGCCGTCCTCGTCGAAGTAGCCGGCGTCGCCCATGTGCAGCCACTCGCCGACCACCATCTCCGCGGTGGCCTCCGGACGCTGCCAGTACTCCTTGAACCGCGCCGGGCTCTTCACGCAGATCCGCCCGACCTGGCCCGCCGGCAGCTCCTTGCCGTCGCCGTCGATGATCTTCACCTCGTTGCCGGGCAGCACCCGCCCGGCCGAGGCCATCAGCGGGCTGCCCGGCACGTGCTCCGCCGCGGTGAGGCAGGTGATGAAGCTCCCGGTCTCCGCCGCCGCGTACGCCTGGACGATGTCGCACTTGAACTCGTCGAGGCAGCGCACCATCAGCTCGTAGTCGATCGGCGAGCCGCCGTAGACGATCTTGCGCAGCGACCGGTAGGCCTCCGGGCTGGAGACCTTCTCGTCCAGCATCATCTTCAGCATCGCCGGCGCGGCCCAGACGGTGGTCACGCCCTCGTCCCGGATCACCCGCACCGCTTCGTCCGGGATGAACATCCGCAGGACCACGCTGGTCGCACCGACGTTGAAGCAGTGCATGAACCAGGCGTAGCCGCCCGCGTGCAGGCCGGGGAAGCAGGTCAGGCTGCGGTCCTCGGGCCGCCAGTCGATCGAGTCGACGCCCGCCCGCTGCATGTTCTCGATGAACGTGAAGTACGACCGGTGCGACAGGACCACGCCCTTGGGCAGGCCGGTGGTGCCGCTGGTGTACATCTGCGCGATCGGGTCCTCCGGGTCGGCGTCCACGCCCGGGTCGGTGTCCGGGTGCCCGGCCTTCCAGGAGGTGAAGCCCGCGCCCCGCTCGGTCGCGCCGTCCATCTCGACGACCGTGCGCAGGGTCGGGAGCTCCTCGCGCAGGCGCTCGACGACGGTGAGGAAGTCGCGCTCCACGAACAGGACCTCGGCCTGGGAGTCGCGCAGGATGTGGTCCACCTCGGCCCTGATCAGCCGCCAGTTGACGGGGACCAGGACGACGCCGGCCTTCGCACAAGCGATGGTCAGCTCGTAGTACTGATCGGTCTCGCGGCCCAGGTACGCCACCCGGGCCTGCCGGCCGAGGCCCTCGGCCAGCAGCGCGTTGGCCGAGCGGTTGCTCTCCAGGTGCAGCTCGCCGTACGTGATCGTCCGGCCCTCGATGACCAACGCGGCGGCATCGGGCCGGCGTTGCGCGTGCAGGGCGGACCTCGCGGTGATCGTCTGCTTCTCCGAGTTGCTCACAGCCCCTCCTTCGCTTTCTCCAGGAATTCCACGAGCTGCCCGATGGAGCCGTGGTCGAACACGATGGTCAGCGGCAGCTCGACGTTGTACTCCGCCTCCAGCCGGGCGCGCAGCTCGGCCGCCCCCAGGGAGTCCATCCCGAGGTCCAGGAACGCGGTGTCGGCGGAGATGCCCGACTCGTCGTCGATCCGCAGCAGGCCGGCGACGGCCGACCGGACGGACACCTCGACGGCGGAGCCCTGCCGGGCCGGCCCGGGCCGCCGCGCGGACCCGGCGGCCGGGGCGCGCTCCGCCGGCGGCGGCGCGACCTCCAGCTGCCGGAACGCCATGCCCTCGATCTCCGCGACCGGTTCGCCGTCCTCCAGCAGCAGCACGTCGGCGAGGAAGCCGCTGCCCGCGTCCGCCGCCGCCCTGGTCTGCAGCGCGGCCACCAGCCGGGCGGCCCGGGGCTTGCGGAACAGCCGGACGGCGTCGACGCCCACGCTGATGTAGGAACGACTGCGGTCCACCAGCGCGGCCAGACCGTGCGTGGCCGCGTCGAACAGCTGCGGCGGCAGGTGCTCCGCCCGGGAGAGGTCCAGGGCGTCCACCTCGGTGAGGGTGAAGTCGTCCCCGTGCCGGTCGACCCCGCGCACCCGGTCGAACTGCGGGCCGTACTCCAGGCCCGCCGCGACGTAGGCTGCGTGGACCTCGGCGCCGTCGAGCTCCTGCGCGGGCGCACCCGGCGCACCGGCCCGCTCCAGCAGCCGCCGGCCGGTCCCGCTCGGCCCGGGGACGGCCGCGGCGCCGATCGTCGCGGTGGCGTGCACCCGCTCGACCCGCTCCCCGCCCTCACCGGACCGGCTGACGATCTCGACCGCGGCAGTGCCGTCGGCCTTCGGCGCGAGCCTGGTCCGCAGCTCCACCGGCCGGCTGCCCAGGAACAGCGCCTCGTGGAAGCGCAGCTCCAGCAGCGGCCGCCCGGTGGTGCCGTACACCTCGTCCAGCAGCGCCAGCACCGCCTCGACGTAGGCGCCGGCGGGCAGGAACGGCCGGCCGCGCAGGGTGTGGTCGGCGAGGTACGCGGGGAACCGGGCGCTGACCCGGGCGACGAACTCCCGCGCCCCGTCGGGCTGCGCCGGGTGCGGCTCGGTGCCCAGCAGCGGATGGGCGCCCGGCCCCGCGCCGAGGCCGTGCCGGCCGACCTGGTCCGGCATCCAGTACCGCTTGCGGTCGAAGGCGTACGGCGGCAGGGCGATCCGGCGCCCCGGACCGTCCTGGTGGACGGCCGTCCAGGTGATCTGGAGCCCCGCCGTGTAGGCGCCGGCCAGCGCCTGCCGGAGGGACCTGGCCTCCCCGTCCCCGGGGCGCAGGCTGCTCAGCCAGACGTGGCCGCCGTCCGGCACGCACCGCCGGGCCAGGGCCCCGAGCGTGGCCGAGGGGCCGACCTCGACGAAGACGTGCTTGCCGCGTCGGGCCACGGCCTGCACGCCGCCCTCGAAGTCGACGGCCTCCCGCACGTGGCGGACCCAGTACTCGGGGGTGCCCACCTCGGCGAACGACGCCATCTCGCCGGTGAGGCAGGAGACGAGCGCCAGCGAGGGCTCGTGGAACTCCGTCCCCGCCAGCTCCTCGCGCAGCTCGTCCAGGATCCCGTCCATCAGCGGCGAGTGGAACGCCGAGGAGACCTTCAGCGCGGTGACCCGCACCCCGCGCTCCCGCAGCAGCTCGGAGAGCTTCGCCACCGAGGCCGCGCCGCCGGAGACCACGCACTGGCCCGGGGCGTTGACCGCGGCGACGCCCACGTCGGGCAGGTCGGCCAGCAGCGGCTCGATGTCCGCGGCGGTGGCGGCGACGGCGGCCATGCCGCCGGGCTCGGTGACCGACTGGATCAGCCGGGCCCGGGCCGCCAGGAAGCGCACTCCGTCCTCCAGGCTGAACAGCCCGGCGACGGTCGCCGCGGCGATCTCGCCCACGCTGTGCCCGAGGACGGCGCTGGGACGGACGCCCCAGGACTGCCACAGCCCGGCGAGCGCGTACTCCAGCGTGAACAGCGCGGCGTGCGTGTAGCGGGTCTCGGCGAGCAGCTCCTCCGCGTCCGGGGCCGTGCCCAGTATGACCTCCGCCACCGACCGCGGCAGATGACGGGAGAACAGCCGGTCGCAGGCGTCGACGCGCTCCCGGAAGACCGGGTGGTCGCGGTACAGGGCGGCGCCCATCCCGACGTACTGCGAGCCGGACCCGGTGAACAGGAAGGCCGCCTTCCGCAGGTCGCCGGAGGTCCGCTCGCCGTCGGCCAGCTTCTGCGCCGCCTGCTCCAGCAGCTCGACCGCTTCGGCGGCGTTGCGGACGGCGCCGGCGACCCGGTGCGCGAAGTGCGTCCGGCCGGTGTTGCGGGTCAGGGCCAGATCGCCCGCCCCGGTGTCCTGGTGGTCCGTCAGGAACTGCCGGTGGCGCTCCACTTGCAGGGCCAGCGCCGGCCGGCTCTTCGCCGACAGGGTGAACACGTGGGCGCCCTCGTCCGCCACGTCCGGACGGTCCGTCGCGGGGGCCTGCTCGACCACCGCGACGCCCATCGCGCCCGCCACGCCGAAGCTGTTGACCACGGCCCGGCGGACCGGGGCCTCCCAGGGAGTGCAGGCGGTCGGGATCCGGATCGGGTACATGTCCCACGGGATCCGGCCCGAGGGCGTCGAGTACAGGTGCGGGTAGAACACGCCGTCGCGCATCTGGAGGATCACCTTGATGATCCCGCCGACGCCGGCGGCCGGTTCCATGTGCCCGAGGTTCGACTTGACCGAACCGACGGTCAGACCGTCGCCCTCGCGGTGCGCGGCGCCGAACACCCCGTTGATCGAACCGAGTTCGATCGGATCGCCGAGCGGCGTGCCGGTGCCGTGCGCCTCCACGTACTGGACGTCCCCGGGCTCCAGCCCGGCCCGCTCCAGCGCGCGCCGCATGACCAGCTCCTGCGACGTCCCGTTCGGGGCGGTCAGGCCGGCGCTCTCGCCGTTGTGGCCGATCGCGGTCGACCGGATCAGGGCCAGCACGGTGTCGCCGTCGCGCTCGGCGTCCGACAGGCGCTTGAGCACCAGCACACCGCAGCCCTCCGCCCGCGCGTACCCGTCGGCCGCCTCGTCGAAGGTCTTGCAGTGCCCGTCAGGCGCCAGGAACCCGCCCTGGGACAGGATCGCGAAGATCTTGGGGTGGTGCAGCGCGTTGACGCCGCCGCACAGCGCGATGCTGCACTCGCCGCCCCGCAGGCCCGCCAGGGCCATGTGCAACGCCGTCAGCGACGAGGCGCACGCGGTGTCCGTGGTCAGGCTCGGGCCGTGCCAGCGCAGGAAGTACGACAGCCGCCCGGACATCGGGTAGGCGCCCATCCCGGTCGCCATCGAGCCGTCCAGCTTGTCGTACGGGACGGAGTCGAGCTCCATCGCCTGGTCGAACGGCGTGGCGCCGATGTAGACGCCGCCGTCGCGCACCGACGACGGGACGACGTTGGCGTTCTCCAACGCCTCCCAGGCCGTCTCCAGGAGCAGCCGCTGCTGCGGGTCCAAGTACTGCGCCTGCTTGGGCGAGACGCTGAAGAACTGCGGGTCGAACTCGTCGATCCGCTCCAGGAATCCGCCGGCCTCGGAGCGGATCAGCCCCGGCGACGCGGGGTCGTCCGAACCGAACGCGTCGACGTCCCAGCGGTCCCGCGGCAGCGGGCTGATGCCGCTGCGGCCGGCCCGCAGGAACTCGGCGTACCCGTCCAGCGAGTCGTTCCCGCCGGGAAAGCGCAGACCGACACCGATGACCGCGATCGGCTCGTCCCGGTCCGGCCCGGCCGGCTCACTGCCGCGCATCGGACGCCTCGCCGAAGAGGTCGGTGAGCACCTCGGTCATCAGGTACGTCAGCATCAGCTCCACCGTCGGGCTGTTGAACAGCACGTTGGCGCTGATCGAACAGTCCAGGAACTCCTCGAGGCGCTGCTTGACCTCGGTCACCCGCAGGGAGGTGAGGCCCAGGTCGAAGAAACTCTCCGACAGCGGGAAGTCCTCGTCCTCGGACATCAGCAGAGATTCCTTGAATTCTCTGATGACTATCTGCTCCAGCGCGTCCGGCCGATCGAGCTTCGGAGTGTTCCGAAGCTCTTGCAGAGTCGCGTGGGAATGTGTCATCCGCTTTCTCATCTCCGGTTCCGGGAACTGGCGGGGTGCCGGCATCGGACCGAGTGAATCAGAGGTGGTTGACGCACGGCTGATGAGAGGCTGACGAAACCCGCGAACCCGCGGAGGAATCCGGGGAGTCGAGCCCATCAGAAGCTCATCAGCACTGCGTCAGCGGGCCGTGCCATAGTTTTCCTCAGCAAGCGGCGGAACACGGCGGAGATAGCCGGGCTTCGCAAGGAGAGGTAGCCGTAGCGGCCTATCGGATTCCTGTTTCGGCAGGAAAGGGCTTTTGTCCTCGCAGGTTCGAATCCTGCCCTCTCCGCAGCTGTGGCGAGTCGGGGTGCCGGCTCGCCACAGTTTCGTGTCAGCAGATAATCGCCTTGCCGAGGAGAAGCGATGTCGGAGACCGTGACCCGCCCAATCAACGTGACTCGCCTGTTCACCGACGAGGCCGGCGAGAGCCACTTCGTCGAGGAGAAGCTGGACCTCAACGAGGTGAACTTCGCCCCGCCGGCCCCCTCGATGTTCCTCTCGGCGCCGGCCGAGGCCCGCGCGAGCGTGTACCTGCTCTGCCCCGACGGCTACTTCGGTGACTTCCACCCGGCGCCCCGTCGGCAGATCATGACGCTGCTCGAGGGTGAGCTGGAGGTCGGCGTCAGCGACGGCGAGAAGCGTCGCTTCCTGCCGGGTGGCAGCGTCCTGGTGGAGGACACCAGCGGCAAGGGCCACTCGACGCGGAGCATCGGCGACTCGCTGCTCATCGTCACCCAGCTCTGATGCTCAGTGCGGCGGCGCGCTGCAACCGGACCGTTGGAGAGTAGATGAAGGTCACTCTGTTCGAGCAGGCGCCGTACCGGTTCCTGCCGTCGGACTTCGAAAAGCACCACAACTCGGTGTGCGACACGCCTTACGGCCTGACGACTCCCGAGGGCGTCTTCAGCTCGTTCACCGATCACATCGACGAGTTGATGATCGGCGCCAGGGCGGGGTTCGACGGCATCGCCGTCACCGAGCACGCCCAGAGCTCGTACGACCTGATGCCGAACCCCAACCTGGTGGCGAGCGCGATCGCCTACGCCACCCAGAGCCAGGGGCTCGACGTCGGGATCTTCCCGATGGGGCGTTCGCTGGGCAAGACGCGTGAGCCGGTCCGGGTGGCCGAGGAGTACGCGATGCTCGACGTCATGAGCAACGGCCGGCTCCTCGCGGGCTTCCCGGTCGGTCTCAGCTACGACGCCAGCATCAACAACGGCATCCCGCCGGTGGAGGTGCGCGGCCGTTTCGAGGAGAACCTCGACCTGGTGCTGCGGGCCTGGGAGGACCGTGAGCCGTTCGCCTGGAACGGCCGGTACGGCCAGTACCCGCAGGTGAACATCTGGCCGCGGCCGCTGCAGAGCCGGCCGCCGGTCTGGATCACGGGCATCGGCAACCCGAGGACGATGCAGATGACCCTGGAGCGCGGCTTCGGGTTCAACTACTTCGGGTTCGCCGGGGCGAAGCTCACCGGACCGCGGATCTTCAGCCGGTTCTGGGAGATCGCGGACGAACTGGGCCTGGAGCGGAACCCGTACCGGATGGGCTTCCTGCAGACGATCGCGGTCAGCGAGACCGACGAGCGCGCGGAGCAGGAGTACGCCGAGCACGTCGAGTACGCCTACCGCAAGGGCCTGGGGTCGATCCCGCCCGAGAAGCTGGCGATCGCCGGCGGCGTGAACATCCACGGCGTCAAGGCCCTGCTGCGCGACGCGGGCGACTTCGGCCTGTACAGCCAGATGCGGACGGCCAACTACCGGGAGCTCGTCGAGGCCGGCACCGTCATCGCGGGCAGCCCGGCGACCGTGCGGGACCAGCTGATCTCGTACTGCCGGGAGTACGGCATCGGCAACCTGCACGCGATGCTCGGCTTCGGGTCGCTGCCGAAGGCGCTCGTGGAGAAGAACATCAACCTGTTCGCCGAGGAGGTCCTGCCGCACCTGCGCAAGCTGTGGAAGGACGACGGGTTCAGCCACCACTGGTGGCCGGAGCGCCTGGGCGGCACACCGCTTCCGGTGGCGGAAGGCGGAGCGTCGGCACGGAAGGCGGAGGCCTCATGACCACGGATTCCTTCAGCGGCGAGCCGCGCGAGGAGAGCGTCGAACTCTGGGACGGGCGGCTGACGCTGCGGGTGAAGGTGGCGGGCCGCGGCGCTCCGCTGCTCTACCTGCACGGCTCCACCGGGCTGGTCTGGGACCCGTTCCTGGCGCACCTGGCGGAGCAGTACACGGTCTACGCCCCGGAGTTCCCCGGCACCACCGCCGGTGAGCCGGACGCCATCCACGTGATCCACGACCTGTCCGACGTGGTCCTCGCCTACGAGGAGCTGTGCCGGCGGCTCGGCCTGGTCGACCCGGTGATCGTCGGGCACGACTTCGGCGGCATGCTCGCCGCGGAACTGGCCGCGCACTTCCCGGCGCTGCCCTCGCGGCTGGTGCTGATCGCGCCGCTCGGGCTGTGGCGGGACGACCTGCCGGTCGGGAGCCTGGCGGCCGCCTCCGCGGAGGAGCTGGCGGGCCTGCTCTTCCTCGACCCGGCGGGCGAGGTGGCCCAGGCCGCGCTGACGCCGCCGGCCGATCCCGCGGTGGCCGTCGAGGTCATCGGCGGCATGGTGTGGTCCATCGGCAGCACGGCCAAGTTCCTCTGGCCGATCCCCGACCGCGGACTGCGGTCGCGGCTGCACCGCGTGACGGCGGCGACGCTGATCGTCTGGGGCAGCGGGGACCGCCTGGTGTCGGCGGAGTACGCGCAGGAGTTCGCCGGACTCGTCACCGGCAGCCGGGCCGTGGTGCTCGACGCCGCCGGCCACCTCCCGCAGCTGGAGCAGTTCAAGGAGGCCACGGTGGCCGTCGACGAGTTCCTGAGGTGAAGGACCGAGGCGCGCCCGTGCTGAGTCTCTCCGGGAAGACCGCCCTGGTGACAGGTGCTTCACGCGGGATCGGCAGGGCGATCGCCCTCGGTCTTGCCGAAGCCGGAGCCGACGTCGCCCTCCTTGCTCGGGGAGCCGAGCAGTTGAGAGCGACGGCGGCTGCGGCCGAGGAGTTCGGCGGCCGGGTCGCCGCACTGGTCTGCGACATCGAGGATCCGGAGCAGATCGAGGCGAGCATCGGGAAGGCCGTCGCGGAACTCGGCCCGCTGGACGTCGTGGTGAACAACGCCGGAGGAATCACCTACTCCGGGCCGTTCCACGAAGCCACGGCCGAGCAGTGGCAGCGGGAAATGCGGCTCAATTTCGAATCCGTTCTTGAGGTGTGCCGCCTGGTCGGCCCCGACATGGTCGGGCGTGGCCAGGGGTCGATTATCAACATCTCTTCGATCGGCGGAAAAGCCGGCCTCCCGAATTACTCCCCCTATGCCGTTTCGAAGGCCGCGGTGACCGCGCTCACCCATTCGCTCGCGGCGGAGTGGGCGGCTTCCGGGGTGCGGGTCAACGCGATCACGGCCGGCTGGGTGGAGACCGACCTGACCAAGCCACTGGTCGGGCACCACGAGCTGTCCGAGCGCCTCAGGGAGGTGATCCCGGCCGGGAGGTTCGCCACCCCGGAGGACCTGGTCGGCCTGGCGCTTTACCTGGCCAGCGACGCTTCGCGGTTCATGACGGGCTCGTCCGTCGTCATCGACGGCGGGGTCTCCTCCTTCTACGGCGGCGCCGCGGTCCTCCACGGGGCCGGGCGCGGATCGGCCGGGGCCGGCGTCCCGGACAGCCGCTTCAGATGCAAGTAACATGATCGACATGACAACTGACGAATCGTCAGTATCGGTCTTCGACCGGTGAATCCGGGCACTGATTTCAGCCATCGCGTCATCGGGTGATCGTCGCCCCCGTGCGCACCCGTGAACGGCCGTCTCCACAGGGAGGCGGCCGTTCGTCTGTTGCGGCCCTCCACGGCCGGCCAGGGGGAAGCCGGACAATCATCCAATATCGCCGGTCGGACGGGCGGGGCGGGGGTGCGTCCGAGTGGCTCGAAGGGGCCGGTTGACGCGCGTCACGGGGCCGTTGAGGGCCCTTGGCATCGACACCTGCGCTGCCACCTGCAATATTGCGG
Organism: Kitasatospora sp. CB02891; assembly: GCF_002803145.1. Classification (NCBI taxonomy): domain Bacteria; kingdom Bacillati; phylum Actinomycetota; class Actinomycetes; order Kitasatosporales; family Streptomycetaceae; genus Kitasatospora; species Kitasatospora sp. CB02891. The sequence goes on from NZ_NNBO01000011.1 coordinate 128,870, forward strand.
GAGTATTGCAGGGGTGCTTCACGCCACTGGTGGCCGGATCGCGCGGCGGCCATCAAAGAGCTATGCAAGAAGCCGATTAAATGATTGTCTTGTGGGGAGATTGCATACCGCGGGCACCTCAAGGGTGCGGGCCTGAAGTGAATAACCTGTGCGATCGGGCAGAGGGGGGTGTGTTCGGCGCAGGGCTGTGTATCGCTGCCTTTCGCGTCTCGCAGCGTGAGCCTGTCGGGCTCCAGCGCGTCGAAGGGGTGTCGACGATTCGTTCGCAGGACCGGTCGCTATCAGGATGGGAGGGGCTTTAATGCGTTTCTTCGTGCTTGGGCCGTCGGAAATCAAGGTGGGCCACCACACGGTTCGGCCCAAGGGGGCGGTCCAGGAGTTGCTGTTCGCCTCGTTCATGGCGGCGGCCGGCAGGCTGGTCACCGTGGACTCGCTGGCGGAGGAGCTGTGGGGGACCACGCCGCCGACGAAGATGCACAACGCGCTGCAGGCCCAGATCAGCAGGCTCCGCCGCAGCCTGGCACGAACGGAGCAGGACGGTGCGTCGCGCATCGTCACGAGCGTCTCCGGCTACCAGTTCAGCCTGCAGCCGGGCGAACTCGACGCGCAGGTCTTCCTCGACACCGTCGACGTCATCCGGGGCCGGGTCTGCGACAGACTCGACCGATGTATCGCCGAGCTCCGGGGCATCCTCGCCCTGTGGCGGGGACCGGTGTTCGGAGGGCTCGCGACGGGGCCGCTGTGCCAGACCGCGGCGTCCAAGTACGAGGAGTCGCGCTTATCCGCGCTGGAGCTGCTCTACGACCTGGAGCTCAGGGCGGGCGGCCACAACCGGATCATTCCCGAGGTGACGGAGACCCTGGCGCAGAACCCGATGCAGGAGCAGTTCTGCCGCCAGCTGATGGTGGCCCTGTACCGGTCGGGCCGGCAGATCGACGCGCTCAACGTCTACCGCGACTTCCGCCACCGCCTCAACGAGGAGCTCGGGGTCGACCCCTCGCCGATGCTGAGGATGTACGAGAGCGCCGTCCTGGAGCACGACCTGGCGCTGCTGGAGGAGTCGCCGATGATCCGGCCCGTCGGAGTGCGGGTGTAGCCCGGCGGGGCCGATGCCGCGCCGTGGACGCGGCCCCGTGCCGCCCGCCCCGCCCGCCCCGGAGCCGGGGCGACCGCCGGCCGCCCCGCACTCCCGGGCGGTCCACTCCGCGAGACGCACCACCACGTTGGACACGTCAAGGGCACCGACGGTGCCTCGGCCGGTTCCTGATGCCGGTACGGGGCCGCACCGTGCTTCGACGAACGGCCGGGCCGGGTCCCCTCCAGGGGCCCGGCCCGGCCGTTGTGGGCCGAACGGGTGGTGACGGCCGCCGACCCGGTTTCGCGGCCCGGAATGCCTCGTTGAGCCCGCCGACGAAGCCCTGAGACCGTCACGGCAGGCGGCGGGGCGAGCACGCGGAAGAAATGAGGCGGTCGTGGCTTCGATCGTGCTGGAGACCGTGATCGAGGCGGACGCCGCCGAAGTCTGGGCGGTGATCGGCGACTTCGAACAGGGCCCGCCGCGGATGGCGCCGGGCTTCGTCACCGGGACGGAGCTGACGGCCGACGACGTCCGGACGGTCACGTTCGCCAACGGCGACGTGATCGACGAGCGGCTCGTCAGCCTGGACCACGAGGCCCAGCGGATCGTCTGGGCGGTCATCGGCGGCACCGTGCGGCCGCTGCACGACAACGCCTCCCTCCAGGTCGTCGCCGAGAGCGAACGGCTCAGCCGGCTGGTCTGGATCCGCGACGTCCTGCCGGACGAGCTGGCGCCGCCACTCGCCGCGACCATGGCGGACGGACTGGCCGTCATCCGCGAGACCCTGTCGGCCGGGCAGGCGTAGGCCCTCCAGGACCGAACCGCCCCAGCTCCGGACGGCCGCGCCTCTCAAGGGCGGCCGGACCGGGCTGGGGCGGTTCCGTGGTGCGGGTGCGGGTGCGGGTGCGGGTGCGCCGGCTACGCCGCGGAGCGGACGTCGGTCAGGGCCTCGACTGCGGGGCCGTCCGCGGACTCCTCCGGCTGCGCCAGGGCCGCGTAGCGCTCGGGGCGGGCCGACCGGATCCAGTACGCGTAGCCGAGTCCGCCGACTCCCACCACCAGCAGCGCCCAGGGCAGTGCGGTGACCACCGGGTTGGTCGTGCCGGTGAGGACGGCGAAGTTGCGGACGACGAGGACGGCGGCCGTGACCAGCCCGGCCGCGCCGAGCACCGGAGCGATCCTGGTCTGCCACCACCCGCCCTTGCGCTTGCGGTAGTAGCCGAGCACGGCGACCGAGGCCATCGCCTGGAGCACCACGATGCCGAGGGTGCCGATGCCCAGCATGCTGGTGGACATGTTGAGGTAGGGATCCAGGCCGGCGAGGGCGAAGGCCGCGACGACGACGGCGCTGAACACGGTCTGGACGACGCTGGCCCGGTGGATGGCCTTGTACTTGGGGTGCACCGCGGCCAGGCGGCCCGGCAGCAGGCCGTCACGGCCCAGCACGAACATGTACCGGTTGGCCGCGTTGTGCAGGGCCAGCCAGGCGCCGAGCACGCTGGTGCAGAGCAGCACCTGCATCACCGTGGTGGTGGCCGAATTCAGGTACTCGTCGCTGAGGTTGAAGAACATGTCCCCCAGGTCCGCGGTCGCCGTCGCCTGGATCTCCGACGGGCCGACGGCGCCGACCGCGAGCCAGCTGGTGGCGCCGTAGAACGTCGCGATCAGGACCACCGCGATGATCGTGGCCCGCGGAACGCTCCGCTCGGGGTTGCGGGTCTCCTCGGCGTACAGCCCCGCCGACTCGAAGCCGATGAACGACGCCATGCCGAACATCATCGAGACGCCGAAACCCGGGGCGAAGATGTTGTGCGGCGCGAAGGACGCGGCGGGCGTGGCGGAGAAGCCGTGACGGGCGAGGATCGCCACGTCGAGGGCGAACAGGATGACGATCTCGCAGATCATGAGCACCGCCAGCACCCGGGCGCTGAGCTCCACGTGCCGGTACCCGAGCACGCCCACCACCACCAGGCCCGCGGCGGCCCACACCTCCCACGGCAGGTTGAGACCGTGCGACGCGGCGAGCGCCTGGGCGAAGTACGCGAAGGCGCCGAGCACGCCGACCGTGACGGTGTTGTAGGCGATGACGGCGATGATTCCGCCGCTGACGGCCGGCGGCCTTCCCATGCCGTGGGCGATATAGGTGTAGAACCCGCCCGCGTGGCTGATCCGGCTGCTGATGGCGGCGTAACCGGAACTGAAACAGAGCAGCGTCAGCCCGGCGAAGACGAACAGCGCCGGCACGCCCGGTCCATTGCCGATCGAAAAGGACAGCGGCACGGTGGTGAGCATCGCGGCGAGTGGCGCGGCCGCTGCGATGATCATGAATACGATCTTCGGCGTGGTGAAGGTGCGCAGCAGACGCACTGGTTGGGGGCGGGAACTGGTAGTGGCCACGGGTGCTCCTGCGATAAGGGATGCGAGAGGCGCGGAGTTCGTTTTCTCCCGGCTGTTGCGATCGGGAAGCGCCCGGACAGCCGACTTCGGTCGGCCGGGCAGGAAAACGGCCGACAGGTGATCTCCGGATTTCCGCTGAGGCCTGCGGATGGCAGGAACGAGCATTCCACAGACCTTCTGACCGACGTCTGATCATGCACTGATGGTCGATTGACAGCGCTTCGTCAGTGTGCCGTCGGAATTCCGGACGCCATTTCCGCAGGTTTCAGCAGACCCCGCAGCATTCCTGGTCGAGCGGAGCCGCCGCCAGGCTGTCCGTCGCCCACAGGTGCTGTAGGGCGTAGGCACGCCAGGGGCGCCAGGCGGCGGCGTGGCGGGCCAGCGCGGCGGGCGTCGCGGGGAGCCCGAGCTCGACGGCGGCGGTTCGCACGCCCGGGCCGCCGGTGGTGAACGCGTCGGGGTCGCCGAGCGCGCCCATGGCGACGACCTCGACCGTCTCCGGCTCGATGCCCGGGATGGCGGTCAGCTGCGCCCGTGCGCGCAGCCAGTCGCTGCCCCTGCTGACGTCGACCGTGCCGTCCGCCAGCGCCTCGACGAGCCGGGGGAACGCTCCGTGCGGCCGGTCCGGCGGCACGCTCGCGGCCGGTCCGAGGCCGACCAGCTCGGCGGGGGCCGGGAACAGCCGGGACAGGCCGCCGCCCGGGTCCGTCACCGGCAGGCCGTGGACCGCCGCCAGCCGGGCCGCACGGTCACGGGCGGTCGCCACCGAGACGTGCTGGCCGAGCAGCGCGCGGATCGCGTACTCCTCCCCGTCCACGGTGCGCGGCACCCGCCGCCCCGGGTTCTTGCGCACCAGCGGCGCCAACAGCGGGTCCTCGACCAGCAGTTCGTCCACGGCGGCGGGATCGGCGTCCAGGTCCAGCATCCAGCGGCACCGGTTGATCGCCGCGGTCAGGTCCCGCAGGTCGGAGAGCGTGAGCCGGCACTCGACGAAGGCCGAGGCGGTGGGGCGCAGTTCGACGATCCCGTGGCCGCGGGGCAGCCGCAGCGTCCGGCGGTACGCGCCCGACCGCCACTCCTCGACCCCGGGGACCGCCGCGGCCGCCAGCCGGCCGAAGAGGCTGTCGGCGCACAGCGGCGCCCGGAACGGCAGCCGCAGCGTCAACGTCCCCGCGACGTCGGTGGGTCGGGTGCGCCGGCGGAGCTCGGTGGGCGACAGGGCGAACACCGCCTGCACGGTGTCGTTGAACGAGCGGATGGAGGAGAAGCCCGACGCGAACGCGACCTCGGCCATCGGCAGGGTGCTGGTCTCGATCAACAGCCGGGCGGCCTGCGCCCGTTGGGCCCGGGCCAGCGCCAGCGGCCCCGCACCGACCTCGGCGCGCAGCTGCCGTTCGACCTGGCGGGTGCTGTACCCCAGGTACGCGGCCAGCCCGGGCACCCCTTCCCGGTCGACGACGCCGTCCTTGATCAGCCGGATCGCCCGCGCCACCAGGTCCGCGCGCTCGTTCCACTCGGGGGAGCCCGGAGCCGCGTCGGGCCGGCAGCGCTTGCACGCCCGGAACCCGGCCTGCTGGGCTGCCGCCGCACTGGAGTAGAACCTCATGTTCTGCGGCTTCGGCGGCGAGACCGGGCAGCTCGGCCGGCAGTAGATCTTCGTCGTCAGCACGGCGACGAAGAACCATCCGTCGAACCGTGCGTCCTTGGACTGAACGGCTCGGATACATCGCTCGGTGTATTCGTGCACATGCTCAGGGTGCTTCAAGACCGGGCGGCCCGGGGCCCGAACGGCGGAATGCCCGGTGCTCCGGCCCGGTGGGGAGAAGGTGTCGGCCAGAGTATTGGCGCGTTCAGGTCATCTTTGGGGCGATCCACGCCAACCGCCCCGTCGCCCCGGGCACGGGCGGCCGGACGCCGCCACACTGCAGGTCCGAGGAACTGGGTTCGAACGCCGAGGGCGGGCGACATGGCGCGGGATCTCCGGACGGCGCACCACGGATGGCGGCGGCCATCCGGCGAGGAGCCGGTGCGGCGGACGCGGCTCGCCCAGCAGGCGGGCCTGCGGATCACCGAGCTGGCGTGCTTCGAGGACCACCGGTCGTTCCGGACGGCGGTGACCGGGGAGCCGGACGAGACGGTGCTCGTCGTGTCGCTGATCCGCACGGGGGGCCTGGTGCTGAGGGTCGGCGGACGCGAGGAGTTCGTCGACCCGACCACGGGCTTCCTGCTGCGCCGCGGGGACGACGCCGCCGTCGCGCACCTGGCCCGCCTCCCCGATCTGAGCACCGTGCTGCAGTTCCACCAGGACGTCCACGGGGAGTGTCCGGGCGGGGCCGGGCCGCGGGTCCTGCCGGTGGACGCGGGCCTCGACCTGGCTCATCGGGGGCTGGTCGCCGCCTGCCGGGCCGGGGCGGATCCGTTCGAGGTGGCGGAGCGGGCCAACCGTCTGGTGGCCGGGCTGGTCGGCGGTCGCGAGCCTGCCCCCTGCCCGCGGCGCGCGTCCACGGTGGTGGCGCACCGCAGACTCGCCCACCAGGCGTGCGCGGCACTGATCGACGGGCTGCCGACCGCGGGCCTGGAGGAGATCAGCCGCCTGGTCGGCTGCTCGCCGTTCCACCTCAGCAGGGTGTTCCGGGCGGTCACCGGCCGCACGCTCACCGGCTACCGCAACCAACTCCGGGTGCGGGCGGTGGTGGAGGAGCTCGGCGGCGGCCGGCCGCTGCGGGAGCTGGCCGCGAAGTACGGCTTCGCCGACCAGGCCCACCTGACGCGGGTGTTCCGCCAGCACGCCGGCGCGCTCCCCAAGGTCGTCAGGGCCGCGCTGCGGGGGACGGCGCCTCCGGCCGGAACCGAGCAAGAAAGTTCAACGCCGCGGCCGCCGCCGTCACCAGAATGAGTGCTGCCCCCTGCTGAACCACGGAACGGCGACTCACCAACTGTCACGAACATCGGAGAGTGGAGGGAACGTTCATGATCAGGACGAGGACCGCGACCGCACTCGGCGCGCTCTGTCTGGCTGCGGCCGGCGTCTCCGTCGCGGCGACACCCGTCTCGGCGACGCCCGCCCCGGTGACGCCCGCCCCGGCGGGACAGCAGAGCCAGGCCGGCCTCCTGGGCATCGGTACCCGGGTCACCACGCGGGTCGACACTCCGCTGTATTTCGGCCCCGGGCTGAGCACCCCGAGTGTCGGGGTCGCCTGGGCCGGTGACAACGTGGCCGGCATCTGCCAGATCTTCGACAACAACAACAAGCGCCTGATCCTGGGCATCGAGCGCCCAGGCCGCAACGGCGTCCAGTGGGCCAACACCGCCGGCTACATCTGGGACGACTTCATCATCCAGTACACCGCCGGCTTCCCCCTCTGCCTGAGCTACGGCCCCAGGGTCACGCCGATCCGCAACACCACGATCTACTCGGGCCAGGGGCTGAGCACCCCGGGCGTCGGGGTCGCCTGGGCCGGCGACGACGTGGAGGGCATCTGCAAGGTCAACGACAACAACGGCAAGCGGATGGACCTGGTCATCGAACGCCCCGGCCGCAACGGCGTCCAGTGGGCCAACAGCGCCGGGTACGTGTGGGACCTCGACATCGCCGAGAACACCGACGCCCTGCCGGACTGCGGCACCGTGTAGGCGGAGAGGGCAGGATTCGAACCTGCGTGGGCGCGAGCGCCCGGCTGGGGTTTTTAGGCCCTGGTCCCCGATAAGCCGCTCCGGGCACCTCTCCTTGCTTCCCGGCCCGGTTTTTGTTTTCCCCGCGCCGTTCACATGGATAACAATGCCAGACGCCGCTTAGACGGCGCTGACATCCTTCTGACAGCTCGTCGTAACCCGGGCGGGGCCTTTTGGAAAGCGCGTGTGCGGCCCCGCCCGGCAGGGTCAGGAGGTGCGGGTGGCCAGGTAGTCGGCCCAGGTGGCGGTGCCGTCGGCGTGGGCCGGGGTGGTCAGGTGGCCCTGGCGGAGGGCGGCGCCGACGCGGCCGGGAAGGTGGACGGGGAGGACGCGGCGACGGCCCGGGTGGGTGGCGCGGAGCCAGTCGGCGGCGAGGTCGGTGGCAGGACGGATCTCGGGGCCGCCGATCTCGGGTGCGTGGCCGACGGGTCGGCCGAGCGCGAGGGTGACCAGGCGGTCGGCGACCTCGGCGGGGTGGACGGGCTGGCAGGGGGTGTCGGCCGGCATGGGGAGGACGGGCAGCCGGGCGAGGCTGCTGAGCATGCCGTCGAGGAGCGCCGGGAACTGGGTGGCGCGCAGGTTGCTCCAGCCGAGGTCGGACGCGGCGAGCAGGCGTTCGACCTCCAGCTTGACGCGGTAGTACGTGAGCGGGACCTTGTCGACGCCGACGATCGAGATGTTGACGAGGTGTCCGACGCCGGCCCGGCGGGCCGCGTCGAGCAGGTGGCGGAAGGCCGGCAGGTCGTCCTTGGGGCGGCGGGGGTCGCTGGCGCAGTGGATCACCGTGTCGACGCCGATCAGCGCGGCGTCCAGGCCGACATCGGCGAGGAGGTCGCCGGTGTGCCACTCGGTGCCGCTCGCGCCGGGGACGTCCGGCGGGGTGGTGCGGCGGGTGAGAGCACGTACGGCGAGGCCGGTTCCGTGCGCCCGGCGCAGGACTTCGCGGCCGAGTACGCCGGTCGCGCCGGTCACCAGCAGGGTGCGCTCGTTCATGGCTGTCGGTTCCTTCCCGGAGGGGTCTGTGCAGGAAGGAACCGGGCGGTCAGGCGTTCTGTGACAGCGGGCGGTGGTGGGCCGCGAAGTGGGCGAGCTTGTCGGGGTTGCGCAGGATCCGGACGGCGGTGACGCCGCCCGGTCCGATGTCGACGGACCCGACCGAGGTGAGCCGGTCGCCCTCCCAACCCAGCACCGCCGGAAGGCCGTTGGCCTCGGCGAACTCCAGCCGGACGCCGCCGGTGAAGCGGGCGAACAGCCCGGCGAGGAAGCGGGCGGCGTTGTTCCGGCCGGTCACCGGGCGCATCGCGGAGCGGACCTTGCCGCCGCCGTCGGCCCACACCACGACCTGTTCGGCGAGGAGTGCTTCGAGCCGGTCCAGTGCGCCGTCGGCCGCGGCGGACAGGAAGCGTTGCAGCAGGGCGGCGTTCTGGGCCGGGTCGGGCGCGGGATGCGGGGCGTCCTCGCTCAGGTGCCGGTGGCCGCGGTGGTAGAGCTGGCGGGCGGCGGGCTCGGAGCAGTCCAGGACGCCGGCGATCTCGCGGTGGCTGTAGGCGAACGCGTCGCGCAGCACCACCGCGGCCCGCTCCGGCGGGGTGAGCCGTTCCATCAGGGTGAGGACCGCGAAGGACACGGCTTCGCGCTGCTCGGCGTGCTCCATCGGCCCGAGGGCGCCGCCACCGGTGGCGACCGGTTCGGGAAGCCAGCTGCCCGGATACTCCTCGCGCCGGGCCCGGGCGGAGGTGAGGCGGTTCAGGCAGAGGTTGGTGAGCACCTTGTTGAGCCACGGCCCGGGCGCCGCGACCTGTCCGGGCAGTGCGCCGTGCCAGCGCAGGTAGGCGTCCTGCACGGCGTCCTCGGCCTCCGCGGCGGAGCCGAGCATGCGGTACGCGAGTGAGAACAGCCGCGGCCGGTGGGTCTCGAACTCCTGTGCCGCGTCCATGACGCCCACGGTAGCGGGGCCGCACGGACGCCGGTGCCGGAGCCCGCCCCGCTGGCGGACCCCGGCGGAGGTGCGCCGGTCAGGCGGAAGTGGCCGCGCCGAAGCGGGTGGTGACGTCCTGCCAGTTGACGACGTCCCACAGGCGGGTGACGTAATCGGGGCGGACGTTCTTGTACTGGAGGTAGTACGCGTGCTCCCAGGCGTCGAAGGCGAGCAGCGGGACGGTGCCCTGGCCGACGTTGCCGTGGTGGTCGTAGACCTGCTCGACGATCAGGCGCTTGCCGAGCGGCTCCCAGGAGAGGATGCCCCAGCCGGAGCCCTGAACGCCGACGGTGGCGGTGGTGAGCTGCTGCTTGAACGCCTCGAAGCTGCCGAAGTGCTCGGTGATGGCGTCGGCGAGCGCGCCCTCCGGGCGGTCGCCGCCCTCGGGGGAGAGGTTCTGCCAGAACAGCGAGTGCAGGACGTGGCCGGACAGGTTGAAGGCGAGGGTCTTCTGCAGGCCGACCAGCGAGCCGAACTGCTCCTTGTCGCGGGCCTCGGCGAGCTGTTCCAGCGTCAGGTTGGCGCCGTTGACGTACGCCTGGTGGTGCTTGGAGTGGTGGAGCTCCAGGATTTCGGCGGACATCGCCCGCTCCAGGGCGGAGTAGTCGTAGGGCAGGTCAGGCAGCGTGTAGGCACCCATGGGTGAGCAGCCCCTCTCGGTCGACGGATGATCCGTTGCGAGGCTCACCCTATTGCAACTCTTTTGCAAGAGCGTCAGGAGGGCATTAAGGGCGGGTGTCGCCGCATGTCGCCGGTGGTCACGGCCCGTCAGGAGGTCTCGCCGTACGCCTCCTCGCGCAGCCGGTCCTCGGACGCGCCGCGCCGCCAGTAGCCGGCGAAGGACACCGCGCGCCGGTCCAGCCCGCGCTCGCGCACCAGGTGCCGACGCAGCGCCTTGACGGTCCCGGCCTCGCCGGCGATCCACGCGTACAAGGCGTCGGCGGGCAGCTCGGCCTCCCGGAGGGAGGTCAGCAGCCGGGACGGCGCGCCGGGTTCGCGGATCAGCCAGGTGATGTCCACCTGCTCGGCGTCGGACAGGTCCTGGATGTCGGCGGCATCCGGCACCTCGATCCACACCAGCGCGCGGGCGCCGGCCGGCAGCCACTCCAGGATGCCGCCGACCGCGGGCAGCGCCGTCTCGTCGGCCAGCAGCAGGACGGTGCGGGTGCCCTCGGGCGGGCGGAACCCCACCGAGCGGTTGTCGGCGACGGCCGGGCCGAGCAGCACCACCCGGTCGCCGGGCGCCGCCGCCGCGGCCCAGCGGGCCGCCGGGCCGGCCGGGGACGGGTCGTCCGGGTCGGTGCCGTGCAGCGCGAAGTCCACGTCCAGCTCCGGGGGTTCGGCGCGCCGGGCGCGCACGGTGTACGAGCGCATCACCGCCCGCTCGGACGCCGGCAGCGCCCGCCAGGCCGCGAACCAGCCCTCGCCGTCCCGGTGCGGGAGCAGCGGCTCGGGCTGCCCCGGGTGCGGCAGGAACAGCGAGCAGGACTGGTCGCGCCCGCCGCTCGCGAAGCCCGCCAGCGCCGCACCGCCGAAGGTGACCCGCAGCATGGTCGGGCCGAGTCGGCAGGTGCCCACCACCTGCGCGGGGAAGAACGCGAACTCCTGGGCCTGGCCGGTCATTCGACTGCCTTTCGGACGGGTCTCAGCTCAGCTTCCGGGACTTCTGGACCGCGGCGGTCAGCCGCTCCAGCAGCGGGGCGAACCCGGCGTACGAGAACCGCGGCACCGCGTCCCACGGGGTGATCTGCTCGGCCTTCACCGCCGGCAGTTGCCCCCAGGCGGGCTTGGCGGCCAGGTCCTTGGGCTGGAGGGCGGTGGAGCGCTGGTCGAGCAGCAGCAGGTCCGCCGCGTACTTGCCGGCGTTCTCCCAGCTCAGGCCCTCGTAGTAGTCGCCGCCGTCGGTCTTCTCCGGCTGCACGAACTCCACGCCCAGCTCGGCGAAGTGGATCAGGTCGCAGGAGACCTTCGGGTTGGAGACGTAGAACAGGTCGGCGCTGCCCGAGCAGGCCATCACCTTGATCCCGCCGGCCGCCTTGACGGCCTGGCGCAGTGCCTCGGAGGCCCGCTCGAAGCGCGCCTTGGCGTCGACCACCTTCGGCGCCGTCAGGTCCGCGCCCAGCGACTCGGCGAGCTCGGCGTAGTGCTCGATCGGCCGGCTGATCGACACCCGGCCGGTGGAGGTCAGCACCGCGGGGGCGAGCTGCAGGATCTTGTCCTTGGACTCGTCCGGCACGTACCAGTGGGCGTCCGGTTCGTACATGTGGGTCACCAGCAGCTCGGGGCGGAGCGCCGCGTACTTCTCGATGGAGAACTCGCCCCAGGCGTTGCCGATGATCTCGACCTGATCGATGTTCAGACTGCCGGCCTGCGGGTCGGGTTTGCCGTCGGCGGTCCTGGTCTCGCCGAAGACGCCGACCAGCTGCTTGTCCAGGCCGAAGTCGGCGAGGGCGGCGGCCGCGCCGGTGAAGGCCACCACCCGGGTGGGCGCGGACTTGGCGGTGACGGTCTTCCCGCGGTCGTCGGTGTAGCTCCACGGTCCCTTGCCGGCACCGGAGTTCGCGCCGCCCGAGGCCTGATCGGCGCCCTTGCCGGAATCCGTGCCGCCGGAGGATCCGCAGGCGGCGAGCACCGCGCCGAGGGCGGTCGCGCCACCGGCGGCGAGCAGGCCGCGACGGGTCGGGCGGAGGGGGAGCGGCATGGCGGTACCTCGGTTCGGAGCAGGGGGGTCGGCGCGGGGCGCGGGAGGGCCGACCGGGATCGGCAGGCGCTAGGTAGGTTAACCTAACCTAAGTTCCGGCGGGTCGGGCCTCCGAGGCCCGCGCCGGCAGTCCCCGACCGATCCGGAGCACCCTTGAGCACCACCCGCTCCCTCCCGACCCCCCGCACCGGCGCCGCCCGCCGCGGCCTCCCGCGCGCCCTCGGCCCGGCCGCCGCGCTGCTCGTCCTGCTCGCCGTCCTGCTGTTCAGCCTCGGCCTGGGCGCACGACAGTTGAGCCCCGCCGAGGTCTGGCACGGACTGACCGACCCGACCGCCCCCGGCTGGACCGTCGTGCACGAGATGCGCCTGCCGCGCACCCTGCTCGGCCTGCTCGCCGGCGCCGCGCTCGGCCTGGCCGGCGGCGTCATGCAGGCCCTCACCCGCAACCCGCTGGCCGACCCCGGACTGCTCGGCATCAACGCCGGGGCCTCCGCCGCGGTCGCCACCGCCGTCGCCTTCCTCGGCGTCAACTCCTTCACCGGCTGGGTCTGGTGGGCACTGGCCGGCGCGGCCGCCGTCTCGGCACTGGTCTACGCCGTCGGCGGCGGACGCGCCGCCACCCCCGCCCGGCTCGCCCTGGCCGGCTCCGCGCTCAACGCCACCCTGTACTCGTACGTCAGCGCCGTGATGCTGCTGGACGCCGCCTCGCTCGACCGGATGCGCTTCTGGACGGTCGGCTCGCTCGCCAGTGCCCAACTGTCCACCGTGCTCGGGATGCTGCCGTTCGTCGCCGTCGGCGCGCTGCTCGCCCTGGGCCTCGCCCGCCCGCTGAACGCGCTCGCCCTCGGCGACGACGCGGCCCGCGCCCTCGGCGCCCGGCCCGGGGCGGTCCGGGCCGCCGCGATCCTCGCCGTCACCCTGCTCTGCGGCGCGGCCACCGCCGCCTGCGGGCCGATCGTCTTCGTCGGCCTGATGATCCCGCACCTGGTCCGCGCCCTCACCGGCCCCGACCTGCGCCGCCTGCTCCCGTACTGCGCGGTGCTCGCGCCCGTGCTGCTGCTCGGCGCCGACGTGCTCGGCCGGGTGCTGGGACGGCCCGGCGAACTCCAGGTCGGCATCGTCACGGCCGTCCTCGGCGGCCCGTTCTTCCTGTACTTCGCACGACGGGGGAGGGCCCGGGCATGACGGCGCGGACACGACGCGAGAGGCGGCCCGCATGAGGACGCTGCGAGTGGCCCGGTACTCCGTGCGGTACCGGCCCCGGGCGCTGGCCGCCTGCGGCGGGGCGCTGCTGGTGGCACTGGCGGCGGCGGTGTTCGCGCTCGGCCGCGGCGACTACCCGCTCGCCCCCGGCGAGGTGGTGCGCACGCTGCTCGGCGACGGCAGCCCCGCCGAGGACTTCATCGTCAACCAGCTGCGCCTGCCCCGGGTCGCCACCGCCCTGCTGGTCGGCGCGGCGCTGGCACTGGCCGGCGCGCTGTTCCAGACGCTGGTGCGCAACCCGCTCGGCAGCCCCGACATCCTCGGCTTCACCCAGGGCGCGTCCACCGGCGCGCTGGTGGTCGTGGTGGCGGGCGGCAGCAGCCGGGTGCTGGCCGGCGGGGCGGTGGCGGGCGGCCTGCTCACCGGCGCCGCGATCTACGCGCTGGCCCGGCGCGGCGGCCTCCAGGGCGCCCGGCTGGTGCTGGTCGGCATCGGCACCGCCGCGATCCTCACCGGCGTCAACGGCTACCTGCTGACCCGCGCCCAACTCATGGACGCCGCCCGCGCGGTGCTCTGGCTCACCGGCAGCCTCGACGGCCGCGGCTGGGACCAGGCCCGACCGCTGGCGATCGCCCTCGCCGTGCTGCTCCCGGTGGTGCTCATCGGCTGCGGTCCCGGGCTGCGCGCCCTCGAACTCGGCGACGACGCGGCCGCCGGCCTCGGGGTGCGCCCCGAACGCCTGCGCCTCGCGCTGCTCGGCGCGGCCGTCCTGCTCGCCGCCCTCGCCGCGGCCGCCGCCGGACCGGTCAACTTCGTCGCACTGACGGCCCCTCAACTCGCCCGCCGGCTCACCGGCGCCCCCGGCCCCAACCTGGCCGCCTCCGCCTGCACCGGCGCCGCCCTGCTGGTCACCGCCGACTTCGCCGCGCAGCACCTGTTCGCCGACCGCCAACTGCCGGTCGGCGTGGTGACCGGCGTCCTCGGCGGCGGCTACCTGCTCTGGCTGCTCGCCGGGCAGCGCCGGGCGGGCCGGTTGTGACCGGGTGCGGGAAAGCGCTTTCTCGGGGCGGCGGGCAAGCGCTTTCCCGCTGCTGTCGGGAAGCGCTTTCCCACCTGCCGCTGTCCGTCCCCCACTGCCCGCCCCCGTCCTGAACGGAGCCGCCCCATGGCCCAGCCCGAGTCCCGTCTCGCCGGTCGTGCGCTGACCCTCGCGTACGAGAAGCGCGTCATCGCGGAGGGCCTGAGCGTCGACATCCCCGACCACTCGTTCACCGTGGTGGTCGGGCCGAACGCCTGCGGCAAGTCCACCCTGCTGCGGGCGCTGGCGCGGACGCTGAAGCCGACGGCGGGCCAGGTGCTGCTGGACGGGCAGTCGATCGCCGCGCTGCCGGCCAAGCAGGTGGCGCGGACGCTCGGGCTGCTGCCGCAGTCGTCGGTCGCGCCGGACGGCATCACCGTGACCGAACTGGTCTCCCGCGGGCGGTACCCGCACCAGGGAGTGCTGCGCCAGTGGTCGGCGGAGGACGAGCGGGTGGTCGCGGAGGCGATGGCCGACACCGGGGTCGCGGACCTGGCGGAGCGGTCGGTGGACGAGCTGTCCGGCGGCCAGCGGCAGCGGGTGTGGATCGCCATGGCGCTGGCCCAGCAGACCCCGCTGCTGCTGCTCGACGAGCCCACCACCTACCTGGACATCGCGCACCAGATCGAGGTCCTCGACCTCTGCGCCCGCCTGCACCGCGAACAGGGCCGCACCCTGGTCGCCGTGCTGCACGACCTCAACCAGGCCGCCCGCTACGCCACCCACCTCATCGCTCTGCGCGACGGCCGGCTGGTCGCCGCCGGACCCCCGCGGGACGTGGTCACCGCCGAGCTGGTCGAGGAGGTGTTCCGCCTGCCGTGCCGGGTGATCCCCGACCCGGAGACCGGCACCCCGCTGGTCGTCCCGGCCGCCAACCGCCGGGCGGACGCCGGGAATTGAGGGTCATCGGAGCAGCGCCGCCACGGACTCCACGGTGTCGGCCTCGGCGGCGCCCTTGTCCTCCCGGTAGCGCAGCACCCGGGCGAAGCGCAGCGTCACCCCGTCCGGGTAGCGGCTGGAGCGCTGGACGCCGTCGAAGGCGATCTCCACCACCAGCTCGGGCCGCACCACCACGCCCCACCGCTCCTCGCGGACCGCCAGCTCCCGCAGCCGCGCCGTCTGCCACTCCAGCAGGCTGTCGGTGAGGCCCTTGAACGTCTTGCCGAGCATCGCGAACGTCCCGTCCGGCCGCCGGGCCCCCAGGTGCAGGTTGGACAGCCGCCCGGTGCGGCGGCCGTGCCCCCATTCGGCGGCCAGCACCACCAGGTCGAGGGTGTGGACGGGCTTCACCTTCAGCCAGGACGAGCCGCGCCGGCCCGCGCTGTACGGCGCGTCCAGCGACTTCACCACCACCCCTTCGTGCCGGTGCTCGTCGGTCGCCGCGCGGGTGAACTCGCGTGCCAGCCGCCGCTGTTCGGGATCGGACGGGTCGTCCACCCGGAGCTGCCGGACCCGGGCGGACTCCGGTGCCAGGGCGGCCAGTTCGGTGTGGCGTTCGGCGGCGGGGGCGTCCAGCAGATCCCGGTCGCCGGTCAGCAGCAGGTCGAAGAAGACGGCGGACAGCGGGAGTTCGCCGGTTCCGCCGGCCCCGCCGGTCTCGCCGTGCGAGCCGACCCGGCCGGAGGTCTGCTGGAACGGTCGCGGCAGTCCTCGCTCGTCCAGCGCCAGCACCTCGCCGTCCAGCACCAGCTTCCGCTGCGGCAACTCCCGTACCCGCGCCACCACTTCCGGAAGCCGGTCGGTGATCTCGGCGAGCGTGCGGGTGTAGACCCGCACCTCGTCGCCGTCCCGGTGCACCTGGATGCGGATGCCGTCCAGCTTCTCCTCGACCACGCACGGGCCGAGCCGGTCCAGGGCCTCGTCCACGTCCATCGCGCTCTGCGCCAGCATCGGCTGCACCGGGCGGCCGACGGTCAGCCGGAAGGCGTCCAGCGCGGCCGGGCCGTGGGTGATCAACTGTCCGGCCAGCGGGCCGAGTCCGCCCGACAGCATGAGTGCCCGCCGGACCGCGTCGGCCGGTGCGCCGACGGCTGCCGCCAGGCCCTCCACCGCCACCGCGTCCAACGCGCCCTGGCGCAGCTCGCCGGAGAGCAGGCCGAGCAGGAAGTGCTGCTCCTGCTCGGTGGCCAGTGCCATCAACTCGCCCACCTGGCGCTTGCGTTCATGCTGCGAACCGGGCCCGGTGAGGGCTGCGAGCGCGGACAGCCGGCGGTCCAGCTCCAGCACTCCGAGGGTCGCCCCGGCGGCGGGCGCGGGCCGCTCCCGCAGCGTCTGCCACCCCACCCCGACCTTCCGCTGCGGCAGCCGCCCGGCCAGGTACGCCACCACCACCGGCGCCTCCTCGGCCGAGACCCGTCCGAACAGCTCCGCCAGCACCCGCACCTTCTCGGACCGCGCCGCCGTCCCCGCCAGCCGCGCCGACGCCCCGGCCACCTCCGCCACCAGCATCCCGACCACCCTCCACCGCACCGGCCCCGTCCCCACCGTACGAGCCGGGACACGAGACCCGCCGCCCGAAAGGTGACCGTTCCGGACGGTTCCGCCGGATACTGGCGGTATGCGCCTGAATGCGGAGAACCCTGAGTACCCCGAGGACGACGACGAGTCGACGCCGACCGTGTTGGAGGGTGTCGAGGAGGAGCGGGAGGCGGTGGAGCCGGAGGTGGACGACCTGGAGGTGTTGCGGCGGCAGCGCGAGCTGGGGGCGGCGCCGGCGGACGAGGGGGACGCGGTGGAGCAGATCCGGGAGGTCGGGGTGGGGGACGAGGACCACCGGGCGGACTGAGATCAGATCGCCCGGCGGCGCTTCAGCCAGCTGAACGCGGCCCAGCCGGGCAGCACCGGCAGCATGAAGGTGAGCAGCCGGAACAGCACCACCGCAGCGAACGCGGTGCCGTAGTCGGTGCCTGCGGTCGCCTTCAGCATGCCTGCGGTCAGGCCCTCCACGCCGCCCACGCCGCCCGGCGTCGGCACCACGTTACCCGCCGCGTTGCCGGCCAGGAAGCTCACCGCGACGGCGTTGAACCCCGGGTGCACGCCGACCGCGCGGGTGCAGCAGTACAGGCAGACCACGAAGCACATCGACACCAGCAGCTGGCCGGTCACGCCGGTGGCGAGCCTGCCAGGTTGCTGAGCCAGGTCGAGCAGGCGCGGCAGCACCTCGGCGCGCAGCGGCCGCAGCAGGGTCTGGGCGCGCCGCCGCAGTGACGGGACGGAGGCGATGGACCCGGCGACGACTGCGACGGCCGCTCCGGCCAGCCACAGCAGCCAGCCACCGGGCAGCGAGGAGGACTCGTTGCCGGGCAGGGTGCCGTCCGAGCCGACCAGGGCGGTGAACACGGCGAGCTGCAGCATGTGCAGCACCAGCCCGAACAGCTGGCTGACGCCGATGCTGGACATCGCTTGCGCGGTGGGGATGCCCGCGCACTGCAGGTAGCGGGTGTTCAGGGCGAGGCCGCCGACGCCGCCGGGTCCGGCCACCTTGACGAAGGAGCCGGCCACCTGGGCGGCCAGCGTGGAGCGGAACGACAGCTTCTCGGGGACGAAGCCGCTGAACGCGAAGGTCGCGACGGGGTAACTGGCCGCGGCCCAGAACATCGCGCCGGCCAGCCACAGCGGGTCGGCATCGGAGACCACCACCACCGGGTTGACGGCGCCGCTGAACAGGAACTGGAGCAGCGTGATCCCGGCCACGATCCCGGCGATCACGGTGATCAAGGTGCGCGGACGCAGCCGCTCCAGCCGGACGGGTTCGGTGGCGGCCTGCGGCATCTGCCGCTGCACCTCGGCGCGCAGTTCGCAGGCCAGCTTCTTGTGGCGGGCCAGCGCGGCACGGGTGTCGCGGGCCAGCGCGATCGGCTGCAGCAGCGGCAGCGCCGCGCCGACCGGGCCCTGCCCGAGCACCTCGATCGCGGCCCGCACCGCCCGTTCGGGCCCGGCGTGGACGGCGAGGACGGCGAGCATCCCGGCGACGTCCAGCCGCAGCAGCAGGTCGCCGGCCGCGATCTCGCCGCGGGCCAGCCCGACCAGGTGGACCCGGCCCTCCGCGTCCAGCAGCACGGTCTGCGGGGAGAGCGAGCGGTGCGCGATCCGGCGGCGTTGCAGCAGCGCCAGCTGCTGCCAGGCGTCGCGGAGTTCCGCGTCGGTCGGCGTGATCTCGGGGACGCCGTCGGGCTCCGCAGAGTCGGTCGGCGGGGTGCACTCGGCGAAGAGCTCGGCGAACGGCCGGGCGTCGATCCGGTGGTAGGCGACCAGCGCGGCGTCCGGGCTCAGCTCGACGGCGGCGACGGGCGTCCGGGTGCGCGCGCCCGCGGCCGTGGCGGCGTGGCCCAGCAGGGTCTGGTGCTCCAGCCCGGCGCGCAGCGGGCGCAGGCCGAGCGGGCGGGGCGCGGTGCGCAGCCGCAGCGCCAGCCACAGGTGGCCGAGCAGCCCGCTGGCCTGGACGTGCCGGTCGAGCAGGTGGACGTCCAGGTCGGGGCGGCCGTCGCGCTGGGTGACCAGGTAGCGGCTCGACCCGACCGCGAGCACCGCGTCGGGGCGCACCCCGCAGGCGGCCAGCGCGGCGCCGATCTGGCCCTCGGTGGGCGTGCCGACGGGCTCGCCGACGGCGTACCGGGTGGCGTGCGCGGTGGTCCAGCCGAGCAGCAGCGACAGCACCAGCGACAGCGGGGTGGCGTACCCGGTGATCAGCCCCGACAGGCCGGACAGCGTCAGCGTGACCGCCAGCGCACTGCGCCAGCGGCGCATGCCGGCCGTGCCGATCGCGGTCATGAACGCCACCACCGGCGCGAGGTGCCCGTACACCGGGTCGGTCCGGCCGGCGCCGCCGGGCAGCGCGTGGGTGAGCGTGGTCAGGTCGCCGGCCAGCAGGTCCAGGCCGAGCGAGAGGCCGTACGCGAGGACGGCGGCGAGGACGCCGTCGGCGACCCGGCGGCCGTCGGCGCGCAGCAGCCGGTCGACGGCGTAGCCCAGCGGCACCAGCAGCAGTGCGCCGCCGCAGAGCGCCGCCGCGAGCTGGACGGGCGGCCAGGGCAGCAGATCGGCGAAGCGCGACACGTCGGTGTCCAGGCCCAGCGCGGAGGAGCGGGCGTAGCCCGCCAGCAGCAGCACCAGGGCGATCCAGCACAGTCCGGAGAGCAGGCGGATGAGGGCGGCCGGGTGCCGGACCCGGTCCGCGAGCCCGCTGCGCGGGGCGGATGGTGCGGTGCGCTGTTTCTTGGATTCGTCGGCTTGTATCACCGTGGCCACGCGGCATGGTCCCACACCGCGAGGGTCCTGAGCTGGCCTTTCGGTAAAGGGAGTTCGAGGCGTTGTCATGGATACGGGCTGATAATGGGCATATCGGGCCGATTGGGTCGGAGACGGCCGAGAAGGTCCGACGGAGGCCGAGGAAGGTTCCAGGAAGGTCTTGGGAAGGCCGAGGAAGGCCTGAGGAAGGCTGTGGAAGGGAGGTCGGCGATGACCAAGCGATCGACCGACACGACGAGCAGGCTCCGCAGGGGCAGCGAGCAGGTGCTGGAGCACCGCACCATGGAAGCCGATCCGGCGCCCCTCGCGCCGCAGCTGCACACGGACACCGCGCGTGCCGCCGACACCGGCGGCTACCCCGGCGACGTCGAGTTCAGCCACGGCGGACGCCGGACACCGGAGGCGGCCGGCCCGGCCGACGGGCCCGCCGCCCACACCGAACTGCCCGGGCACCGGCACCGCGGCGCGGAACGGCATTCGGAGCACTGAACCCCCGGCGGGGGTGAGAGAGTTGGCGCCGCAAGCTGCCACCCCCGCCGAAGGAGTCCCATGGCCGACGCCCCCGAGTTCGCCTCCCGCGAGGACTGGCTGAACTCCCTGCACCGCGTGTTCGCCGCCGCGGGCTGCCTGATCACCGACCCCGAGGGGCGCGTCCTCGTCGTCAAGGCCGGCTACCGGGACAACTGGCAGTTCGTCGGCGGCACCGTCGACCTCGGCGAGAACGCGCAGCAGTGCGCCACTCGCGAGCTCCACGAGGAGACCGGGCTGCACCGCGAGGCGGGCGACCTGCTGGTCGTCGCCTGGACCCACCCCAGCGGCGAACTCGGCCATCCGGCCTGCCACTTCCTGTTCGACCTGGGCGTCTTCCCGGCCGAGACCCCGATCGTCCTGCCGGAGGGCGAGCTCGACGCGTACCGGTGGGCGACCGTCCCCGAGGCGCTGGCCCTGCTCGGACCGGCCCGGGCACTCCGCCTCGAAGCGGGACTCGCTGCGCGGGCGGACGGGCGGGCGCGGGTGGTGACGGCGCCGAACTCCGGCTTCTGACCCGAGCAGGCGGGCGGGAAGGCGCCCCGGCTTTCGCGCCCGCCTGCGTCTCGCGCTCCCCCGGGGCCGGACAGGCCCTAAGCCTTGCGCCAGACGTACGCCGCCGAGACCGGTCGGCCGTGGTGGCGGGACCACTTGGGCTTGAGGGCGATCCACTCGTCGCCGACGGTCTGTTCGCGCATTTCGGCGAGTTGCCAGTTCGCGGCGAGGCCGGCGGTGAGGTGGTCGCTGACCAGGTGGACGTGGGTGGTGATGGCGACGGGGCCGTCGGGGCCGTCGTAGTGGGTGGGCATGCCGGCGGACATGATGAAGGCGGGGTGGAGACCGACCAGGACGAAGAGGCCGCCGGGGCGGACCAGGCGGTGGGCCTCGCGGTAGAGCGGGGCGAGGTCGGCGAGGTGCTCGTCGACGAGGGAGCAGGCGGCGAGGTCGTACGCGGCGGCGGGCAGTCCGGTGGCGGCGAGGTCGGCCTCGGTGAGGCTGCGGTGGGCGCCGCGGTCGCGGGCGCGGTGCAGCATCTCGGGGGTGAGGTCGACGCCGTCGATCGCGCCGACGCCGCGGTCGCGCAGCCAGGCGCCGGTGCGGCCGGTGCCGCAGCCGAGGTCGACGGCGGTGCGGGCGTCGGGCCAGACGGGGACGGTGAGTCGGGCGAGGACGTCGACGTCCATCGCGTCCTGGACGGTCTGCTCGTAGCTGTCGACCCAGCCGGCGTAGCCGGTGCGGACGTCGACGGTCGGGTAGCCGCGGGTGTCGAACAGGGCGAAATCCACCATGCGGCGCAGTATGGTTCGCGCCCGGCGGCGGGCGCGAACCATTTAACGGGTCGTCAGCTCGCCCGGAGCAGCCGGGCCCGGACGGCGGCGACGTCCGCGGCGGGCAGCCACTGCGGGGCGTCGAATTCGGCGAGCACCGCGTGCAGCGCGCCCTCGGCGGTGGTGCCGGCGTCGGTGAGGACGCGGGCGATGCCGGCTTCCTCGTCGGGGCGGTCGAGCAGGGTCCACAGCGGGCGCAGGTTCGGCGCGGACTGCAGGTAGTCCTCGGTGATCGCGGCGGGTTCGACCCCGGCGAGGGCGAGCAGGACGAGCGCGGCCAGGCCGGTGCGGTCGCGGCCGGCGCCGCAGTGCACGACGATCGCGCCGTCCCGGGCGTGGGCGACGGCGGCGACCAGTCGGGAGACGGCGTCGCGGCAGTGGTCGAGGTAGGGGCGGAAGGACAGCGGGGTGCCGTCGAGGGCGCCGAAACGGGCCCACCAGTCGGGGCCGGCCAGCGCGTCCAGCGGGACGCGGACCAGGTCGACGGTGTCGGGGATGGGCAGCAGCGGCCGGTACTCGACCTGGTCGCGCAGGTCGATGACGGTCCGCACGCCGTAGTGGAGCAGGGCGTTCTGGCCTTCGGCGGTGAGCCGGTCGAGGTTGTCGGCGCGGACGATCGCGCCGGTGCGGGTGCGCCGGCCGTCGCGGGTGGGCAGGCCGCCCAGGTCGCGGACGTTCAGGCAGCCGTCCCAGTCGAGCTGCCGCTGCTCGTGCGACAGTGCTGTGCCGGACGCGGTGGCGGTCCCCGTCATGTGCTTCCCCCCGGAGGTGCTGCTCAGTTCCGGCGCGTTGCTGTGCCGGTACTGACTGGGACTCAGTCCGCTCCGCCGTGGTTCCCGGCGGGGAACTCCCAGAGCGGGCGGCCGAGGGTGTCGAGCACCCGGACCAGCCCGAAGCGCCGGTCGCGGGCGGACAGGAAGCCGCGGGCGGCGCCGGCCAGGACCTGCTGGGCGGCCGGGTCGTGGCGGCTCCACGCGCCGTGCAACTCAAGGACGCCGTCGGCGAGTTCGGCGCGCTGGATGCGGGCGACGCCGGCGATCGCGAGGGCGTTGTTGACGCCGTCGAGGGCGGCGGGGAGCAGGTAGGGCCCGCGGTCGTCGGGACGCAGCCGGCGGCGCAGTTCGGGCAGCGCGTAGCCGCGGACGGCGGCCACCGAGTCCTCGACGGCGACCAGCCAGCGCGGGCCGGGTGCGACCTCCCACCAGACCTCGCCGCCGACCGGCATCACCTCGCCGATCGGGGCGTGCCAACGTTCAAGACCGGTACGGGTGTTGGCGTCCGGGCGGATGCTCCGCCGGTCCCACGCGGCCTTGTCGGTGACGGACAGGTCGACGGTGTAGCGCACCCGCCCGTCCGTGTGCACCGCCCGGACGCCGAGCACCGCCCACCGGTCGTCGTCGGGCAGCGAGAACGAGTGCCGCCAGCCCCGGAAGCCGAGGGCGCGCAGGGCGGGCGCGAAGTGCTCGCGGATTCCCGTCGTGTACAGCTCCTGGGCGGTGCTCATGGCGTCTCCCGGTGTCTTTCGTGGCGGTGCGGCGGCGGGCGGGCGGCCGCCGCGCTCCGGATCGGGACGGAATGTCCCTCTTTTGCACGATATGGCCTGAGGGTGGGGTGCGACCGCGGGCGAACGACAGCGCCCGACGGGACGAAGGTCGGGCCGGTCCGGGTCCTTGGTCCCGAAGCTGACGGCCCGTCGGCCTGCACCGCCCGCGCACCCGGCGGCACCCGGCCCCACACGGGGCCGCCACCGCTCCGTCACCGCCCGTGCCGCGCCCCGCGGCTGGGCCGGGGTACCCGGATGGCGCATCATGTGGCGGGTGCACAGTGCTGAACATCACGGGGCGGACGACGGCGCCCGGCGCGGCCGTCCGGACGCACCGGACCGCCCGGCGGGCCGACGGGCCGATCTCGCCGCGGCCGTCCGGGCCGCCCAGGACGGTGACGAGGAGGCGTTCCGGGTCCTGTTCCGGGCCGTCCAGCCCGGGCTGCTGCGCTACCTGCGGGTGCTGGTCGGCGGCAAGGCCGAGGACGCCGAGGACATCGCGTCCGAGGCGTGGCTGCAGATCGCCCGTGACCTGCCGGGATTCCGCGGCGACGCGGACGGCTTCCGCGGCTGGGCCGTGACCGTCGCCCGCAACCGGGCGATGGACCACCTGCGCCGGGTGCGCCGCCGCCCGGTCGCCGACCTGCCGGTGGAGTACCTGGCCGAGCTGGCCGCCGCCGAGGACACCGCGGGCCAGGCGATGGCCACCGTCGCGACCTCCGACGCGCTCGCGCTGATCGCCTCGCTGCCGCCCGACCAGGCCGAGGCGGTGCTGCTGCGGGTGGTGCTCGGGCTGGACGCGGAGAGCGCCGCGAAGGTGCTGGGCAAGCGGGCCGGCAGCGTCCGGATGGCCGCGCACCGGGGGCTGCGGCGGCTGGCCAGGACCCTTGACCAGACCGGGGGAGCGGCCGCCGGGGTACCCGGCCGGGCGGCCGGGAAAAAAACTTCCGCGCAAGGTGTGACACCGGCGCAGGTGCCGACGCTGAGGGATATGAGATGAGCACCAACCGATCCCGCCGGATCGATCGCACCACCGCGGAGCAGCTGCTCGGCGGTGCGACGGTCGACCCGGTGGCCGGTCAGGACCCCTCCGCCGGGCAGCAGCCCGCGCCGGGGCGGCCCGAGCTCGCCGCCCTGCTCGCCGCTGCCGCGGCGGCCGGGGCGACGGGCGACGGCCCGCTGCCCGGTGAAGAGGGAGCGATGGCCGCGTTCCGGCAGGCTCGTCGCCAGCCGGCCCCCAGTCAGCACCGGAGACGAAAGATGGCGGACACCGCGCTCGCGCGGGCCCTCAGCGCGAAGGCCATGGCCGTCGCGCTGGGCGTGACCGCCGTCGGCGGGGTCGCCGTCGCCGCCGGGACGGGCCGGCTGCCCGAGGTCCTGGGCGGTCCCGCCCCGGCCCCGCCGGTCGTCAAGGCCGCGCCCGCGTCGCCCTCGGGCACGCCCGACGCGCCCGCGACGGGCGCCGCCCCGCCGAGCCGCACCGCGAAGCCGTCCACCGCCGCCACCCGTCCGGGCGGGGCGTCCGGCCGGCCCTCCGACCCGCCGTCCACCCAGCCCGGGCAGCCGCCCGACCTGGCCGCGCTGTGCCGCGGTTTCGCGGCGCGGGTCTCGGCCGGCGTCAAGCCGAAGGAGGCCGCCGCCGATTCGGCGCTGGCCGACCTGCTGCGGGCGGCCGGCGCCCCGGAGCGGGTGACCGGGTACTGCGCGCAGCTCACCCGCGGCGACGCCCAGAGCGGCGGCCAGAACGGCGACGGCGAGGGCCGGGGCCGTCCGCAGGCCGGGTCGTCCGCGTCCAGCAGCGCCTCGCCGTCGGCGTCCTGGCCGGGGCGGCCGGGGCGCGGCAACCAGCAGTCCAGGGGCGGGGGCGACGACCAGGACTGACACCGACTCCGGTCGGACGGTGGGCACTCCCCCCGGGTCCACCGCCCGACCGGCCCCGACTCCGGGACGGCCGACGGGTTCCCCTGTGCCCGCCGGCCGGCCCGGACCGACCTCCGGACGGGCGCACGGCTCCCCCGGGCCCTGCCCGTCCGGACCCTGCTCCGGTCGGCCCATGGACTCCCCCGGGTCCGCGGCCGTCCGGAACCGCTCCGGACGGACGGCTGAACTCCCCCGGGTCCACCGTCCGTCCGGGGCCCACCCCGGCGTCCTGCCCGAAGAACTCTGGAGTCCCCGGTGACCGACCTGACGCACCGCCAGGCGAGCTGGCGATGAGCTTCCCGCGTACCTCGCCGCGCGTCGAACGCGCCGCCCGACGGGCCCGGCACGGCTCGCCGGGGACCGTCCGCGCCCTGCTGTCCGCAGCGCTGGCGGCCCTGCTCGCCGCCCTGCTGGTGCAGCGCCCGTAGGGGGCCGGTGCCGCGCCCGCTATGGTTCACGGGTGCCCGACCGAGGTGAGGGGAGTATCCGATGATCGGACGCGCGATGAACGGGCGTTACGAGCTCGGCGAGATACTCGGCGTCGGCGGAATGGCCACCGTCTACCGGGCCCTCGACCACCAGTTGGGCCGCCCGGTCGCGGTGAAGGTGCTCAACGGCGGTCTCGCCGACGACCCCCGGTTCGCCGAGCGGTTCGCCCGCGAGGCCCGGCTGGCCGCCCTGCTGTCGCACCCGCGGATCGTCACGGTCTTCGACTCCGGCCTCGACCAGGGCTCCCCGTACCTGGTGATGGAGCTGGTGCACGGCGACACCCTGGGCCGGCTGATCGCCGAACAGGGCGCCCTGCCGGTGGAGCGCGCCGTCGGCATCGCCGCCGCCGTCCTGGACGCGCTGTCCGCCGCGCACGCCCAGGGCCTGGTGCACCGCGACATCAAGCCCGGCAACATCATGATCACCCACGACGGCGGGGTGAAGGTGGTGGACTTCGGCATCGCCCGGGTCGGCTCCTCCTCCGGCCAGCAGCTCACCCAGGCCGCCTCGGTGGTCGGCACCGCCGCCTACCTCTCCCCGGAACAGGCCACCGCCGGGGAGGTCGACGCCCGCGCCGACCTGTACGCCGTCGGCTGCGTGCTGTTCGAAATGCTCACCGGCGCACCGCCGTTCACCGCCGACACCCCCGTCGCGATCGCCTTCAAGCACGTCACCGAGTACCCGGTGCCGCCCGCCGCCGTCCGCCCGGACGTGCCGCCCGCGCTGGACGCCGCGATCATGCGCCTGCTCGCCAAGCACCCCGCCGAGCGCCCCGCCGACGCGAACGCCGCCGCCGCCGAACTGCTCGCCGCCGTCCCGGCCGCCCCCGCCGACCGCACCGCCGCGCTGCTCGCCGCCGCCACCCAGGTGCTGCCGCCCGTCCCCGCGACCATGGCGCCGCCGCCCCCGCAGCAGCCGCCCTGGACCGAGCAGCACCGCACCTCGGTGCTCCCGCCGATGCCGATGCCGATGCCCGCCCGCCGGCAGGACGAGGAGCCCGCGCCCCGGCGCGGCCGCAACCCGCTGGTGTACGCGGGCGTCGGCGCCGCGGTGTTCGCCTGCGTGGCCGGCATCGCCGCGTTCTCGCTCAGCGGCGGCGGCGGCAACGACCCGGCCACGAACGCCCAGCCGGCGGCCGGTGCGCCGTCCGTCACGAGCAGCGGCAGCGCCCCCGCCGCCTCCCCGTCCCCCAGCGCCTCGGCCCGCCCCAGCTCCTCGCCGAAGCCGTCCGCCACCCCGAAGACCACTGTGGTCGCCCAGCTCGCCCAGCTGCGCGCCGACATCGCCCAGACCGCCTTCACCCGCGAGGGCGACCGCCAGGACGCCCTGACCAGCCTCCTCGACCAGGCCACCCAGGACGTCAACGACCACCGGGCCGACGACGCCGAGGGCGCCCTCAAGGACGCCCAGCGGCTGCTCCGCGACCTCCAGAAGCGCAAGGCCGTCGACCCTCCCACGCTGGGCAACTGGACGAACCGCCTGAACGCCGCGCTCGCCGCCGTGCACGCACAGGCCCAGCGGGACTAGCCCCCGCCGCGGGCCCGGCTGATCGTCCGGGTCCTCACCTGGCGGCTCAGCGCCGTCACACCCGTGGTCAGGAACACCACGGTGTACAGCACTTGGATCATCACCACGACCCGGGCCACCTGTCCGGACGGGTGGATGTCGCCGTAGCCGACGGTCGCCATGGTGATCACCGTGAAGTACAGCGCGTCGACCTTGGTGGTCAGGCCGACCAGTTCGCCCGGCTGCTTGGCCATCCCCAGGTACGCCGCGGAGAACACCACCAGCGCCCCGGACAGCAGCGTCAGGATCACCGGGACGGGCCGCCCC
Source organism: Kitasatospora sp. CB02891 (assembly GCF_002803145.1). Taxonomy (NCBI): domain Bacteria; kingdom Bacillati; phylum Actinomycetota; class Actinomycetes; order Kitasatosporales; family Streptomycetaceae; genus Kitasatospora; species Kitasatospora sp. CB02891. Next base: position 155,865 of record NZ_NNBO01000011.1, read on the forward strand.
GGGTGGCCCAGCATCTGTCGCCGGGCCTCGCGCAGCAGGCCCGCCCCGACCAGCGTGAGGAGGGCGATGAAGGTCAGCCAGCTGACCAGCGGGTGGTGCGGCCCGAACCAGTCCAGCGGCACCACGAAGTAGGCCGTCAGCAGCAGCACCGGCCCGCCCAGCAGGGCGAGGTACATCCGGGCCAGTTCCTTCATGCCGGGTCGGCCTTCCCGTCACCGGAGGCGTCCGACGGTCCGTCGGCGATTCCCGACGGCTCGGCGGGCGGGGTGTCGAGGAACTCCAGCACCGCGAGGACGGCCAGCAGCACCACCGCGATCCAGAGCACCACCACCGCCGTCGGGTAGCCCCAGGTGAGCAGCACGATCGCGGCCACCACCACCGCGCCCCAGCCCAGCCAGGCCTTCCGCCGGTGCACGAAGCGGCCGACCGGGCCCAGCCGCATCCCGATCCGTTCGGCGGACCGCCGGACTGCGCCCAGGCCCGCCTGCCACAGCTGCCGCACCCAGCCGGCCCGCCGCCCGGACCCGGTCAGCCAGGCGGCCAGCGCGATCACGATGCCCAGCGCCAGCAGCATCCGGACCGCCGCCCGCAGGTAGCGCACCAGGGTGTCGTAGATCGCCGCCGCGGCGGCCTGGTCGACGTCGGTGGGCAGCTTGTCCAGGTAGAGCGCCCGGAACACGGTCAGCCCGATGCCCAGCAGGCCCGCCGCGACGGCCATCGCGAGCGCCGTGGTGACGGTGGCCCGGCGGTGCCGCACGGCCAGCAGGATGCCGCCGACGGCGCAGAGCACCGCCAGCACCGGCACCCAGAACCCGGCCAGGTCGAGCAGCCGCAGCCCGGTCTGCGCCTTCTTCACCGTGTCCGACTGCACCAGGACGAAGTCGGTGTGCACCTCGGGGATCTTCGCCGCCAGCCCCACCCCGTTGGCCACCAGCCGGTCCTTCACCTGGGCGATCACCGGCGCCAGGTCCAGGCTGACGGTGTCGCCCTTGACCTGCACCGCGCCGCCGCCCTGCCCGGTCAGCACGTTGGTGAACGCGGCGTGCGCGTTGCGCAGGATGCCCTCCCAGATGCCCGCGAACGCGTCCGACTGGACGACGTTCAGCACCTGGCTGTGGACGAAGCCGCTCAGCCCGTCGGTCAGCGCCGGCCCGATCTTGCCGAGCGCCGCGTTCAGGGCCGGCCGGTCGGTCGGGGCGACCTCGTTCAGCAGGTCGGAGATCGGCAGCTGCTGCATGATCGCGTCCGTCGCCCGGTTGGCGACCGCGCCCTGCACGGCCGGGTCGGACGCCAGCGGCGCCATCGTCGACACGAACCGACCGGTGTCGGTGACCTGCGCCCGGCTCCAGGAGGCGACCACGGCCAACGGGGTGAGCACCGCGGCCAGCACGATCAGCACGGCGGCGAAGAACGACCGGACCCGATGGCGCCGGCGGGCCGGCTCCTGGGACTCCAGGTCGGCGACCCGGGCGCGCAGTGCCTCGAGTTCGCGGTCGTCCGGGGATTCCGCCGTCATCGTTACCGTCCAGGTGAGCCGCCGTCAGGTGTCTACCAGCAGATACCAGGACGGGGCGGCCAGCCACTCGGGTGCGACGACGGAGCCCCGGACCGCGACGGGGCGGTCCGGGGCTCCGGAAGACCTGCGACGACGGCCCGGGGGCCGACGGGGTGTCAGGCCGTGGTCGACTTCGGCGTCTCGGTGGCCTTGGTGACCACGGTCGGCTCGACGGCCTGACGGGGCTGCTCGGCCTGCGAGGCGGCGGTGCCGTTCTGCGCCTCGGCGGCGGGGGCGTCGTCCTCGCGCAGGGCCTTGGTCTCGGCCTTCAGGATGCGCATCGACTTGCCGAGGCCGCGGGCCATCTCGGGCAGCTTCTTCGAGCCGAACAGCAGGACCAGCACCACCACCATGATGGCGATGTGCCAGGGCTCAAGACCGTTACGGAACATCCCTGACCACCGGTCCTTTCGTGGAAGTTCTCGCTGTGACGTCTGGGCCGGGCGGGAAGCCCGACCCGGCCAGTATGCCTGGCCTTGTCGGCGAACGTATACACCCGTCGGCAAACAGCGGCCGAAATGCAGGTGATACGAGTCATGTGGTCTGTACCACCTGGGAGTTCTTTCCGGCGGGCCGCTGCACGGGGCGCAGGTGGCGCATCAGCAGGTGGGCGGCGAGGGCGGCGCCGAGCATCACCACGACTCCGACGACCGCGGCCAGGTGCATTCCGGCGGTGAAGGCGTCGCGCGCGGTGGAGAGCAGCTGCTCGGCGGTGTCGGCGGGCAGGTGGGCCGCGGTGGTGACGGCCCCGCCGAGGGTGTCGCGGGCGGCGTCGGGGGCGGAGCCGTCCATCCGGGACCGGTACACCGCGGCGCCGGCCGCGCCGAGCACCGCGATGCCGAGCGAGCTGCCGAGTTCCTGGGCGGTCTCGGAGGTGGCCCCGGCGGCGCCGGCCCGTTCGGCGGGGGCGGCGGAGAGCACCATCTCGCCGGTGATGGAGACGGTGCCGACCGCGCCGGCGGCGATGATCCCGGCGGCGGTGAGCGGCAGGGCCAGCGAGGAGTCGGGGACGACGAAGGCCATCGCGGCGAAGCCGGCGGCACTGGCCAGGAACCCGGCGGTGAGCAGGACCGCGGGCCGCACCCGGCCGGCCAGCGCGCCGAACCCGCCGACCGCCGCGCCGACGCCGACGCTGGGCAGCAGCGCCCAGAGCGAGGCGGCGAGCGGCCCGTAGCCCTTGACCAGCTGCAGGTACTGCGAGGTGAAGAGGGTGAAGCCCATCGTGGCGAACATCGCGATGGTGTTGACGGTGATCGCCCCGCTGTAGGTGCGGATCCGGAACAGCGACAGGTCGATCAGCGGGTGCGCGGCGGTGCGCAGCCGGACGGCGAGGCCGGCGCCGACCAGCAGGCCGGCGACCAGGACCAGCACGGGGCGGGTGCTCCAGCCGTCCACCGCGAGGGTCTTGATGCCGTAGACCACGGGCAGCACGGTGGCGACGGACAGGGCGGCGCCGAGCAGGTCGAAGCGGCCCCGCTGCGGGGCGCGGTACGCGGGCAGCAGGACCGGCGCGGCGGCCGTCACCAGCAGCATCACGGGGACGGCGATCAGGAAGGCCGAGCCCCACCAGAAGTGCTCCAGCAGCACGCCGCCGATCACCGGTCCGAGGGTGGCGCCGGCCATCATGACGCCGCTCCACGCGCCGATCGCGGCCTGCCGCTGCTTGGGGTCGGGGAACATGTTGCGCACCAGGGCCAGGGTGGAGGGCCCGAAGACCGCTCCGGCGACGCCCAGCAGGGCCCGGGCGGCGATCAGCTGGTTCGCCCCGTCCGCCCAGGCGGCCACCAGCGAGGCCGCGGCGAAGGCGGCGGTGCCGCCGATCAGCAGCCGGCGCCGGCCGATCCGGTCGCCCAGCGCGCCCATCGGGATCAGCAGCCCGGCCAGCAGGAACGAGTACATGTCCATGATCCACAGCTGCTGGGTGCCGCTGGGCCGCAGATCGGTGGCGATGAACGGGACGGCGAAGAACAGCACGCCCATGTCCGTGGCGAGGACGAGGGTCGGCAGCAGGAGGAGGGCGAGGCCCAGCCATTCGCGTCGGCCGGCGCGGCCGTGGTCGGTGGTCATGCCGAGGACTGTACGGACGTCTTGCACGACTGTCTAGTACAAACGTCTCAATCAATTGTTCCAGACGTTCGAGCAAGACAACCGTCTTGGACTGCCGTAGCATCGGCGCATGGGAAATCGCGAGGACCTGCTGGCCAGCGCCAAGCACTGCCTGTACGAGAAGGGCTACGGGCGCACCACCGCCCGGGACATCGCCAGCGGGGCGGGCGTCAGCCTGGCCGCGATCGGCTACCACTACGGCTCCAAGGACGCGCTGCTGATCCAGGCGCTGGTGGAGGCGATGGGGGAGTGGGGCGCCGCGGTCGGCACGGCGCTGGCCTCCTCGGCGGACATCGCCGACCCGAAGGAGCGGTTCGTCCGCTCCTGGGACGCCATGCGGGACAGCTTCGCCACGCACCGGGGGCTGTGGACGGTGCAGTTCGAGATCCTCGGGCAGCTGGAGAGCCTGCCGAGGCTGCGCGAGCAGCTGGCCGAGGCGCAGAAGCTGGGCCGGCTCGGCCTGGCCGCGCTGTTCCAGGGGAAGGCCGAGCACGAGGACACCCCCGACGAGCTCGCCAAGGGCGTGTTCTACCAGTCGCTGCTGCTCGGCCAGGCCGCGCACTGGCTGATCGACCCTGACGGGGTGCCCGGCGGCGAGGACTACCTGCGGGCGATGTCGCTGGTGTCCGGCGAGGTGCTCGGCCGGCCCTGAGGGCCGGTCAGGCGGTGACGGCGGTGAGCAGCACCACCGCGTCGGTGTGGGCGAGCAGGCCGTGCCGCTCCTGCGGGATCGAGTGCAGCTCGCCCGCCGACGCGTCCTGCTGCCGGCCGGCCACGGTCAGCGCGACCCGGCCGCGCAGCACCTGGAGGCTGGCCGCGACCGGGGCGTTGTGCTCGTCCAGCGCCGCCCCGGCGCGCAGCGCGATCACGGTCTGCCGCAGCACGCCGTCGTGCAGCAGCAGGTGCGCGCTGCGGCCGTGCGGGCTGGCGGCGGCCTTGGCGGCGTGCTCCTCGGCCAGCGCGTTCAGGTCGATCCGGGCCGGCTGCTCGGTCATCGCGTTCTCCTCCGTCTCTCCCCGCGGCCCCCGGGCCCGACCCTAGGCAGGCTTCCGGAGTGTCGCGCGCTGGGCCACGCGCAGGGGTCAACGCGGGGTCCGTTCGGCGTGCGGGGCCCGGGGAGCGGCCCGATGGTGGACCCATGGCGACCAATCAGAAATTCATCGGCGGTTTCCAGGTGAACCGCGGCATGCTCACCGTCGGCGTGGCCCTCACCGGGCTCGGCGCCGTCGTCGGACTGACCGGGACGGCCCTGGTCTGCGTCGCCCTGGCGAACGCGGGCCGGGGCTGGTTCCAGCAGTTGGAGACCCACCCGGCCGCGCTCGCGCAGCGCACCATGCACCAGGCGAAGGCCGCGTCGGCGGCCGGACTGGAGGCCTGGCGCAGCAGCGCGAACTGATCGCGGACGACGACGGAGGCGGGCGCCCGGACCGGGCGCCCGCCTCCGCGACGTGGTGGGTGCGCCTACAGGCCGAGCGACTTGGCGATGATGGTGCGCATGACCTCGCTGGTGCCGCCGTAGATCCGGAACACCCGGTTGTCGGTGTAGAGGCGGGCGATCGGGTACTCCAGGATGTAGCCGTAGCCGCCGTGCAGCTGGAGGCACTTGTCGATCACCTCGGAGGCCGACTCGGTGCAGAACAGCTTGGCCGCGGCGGCGTCCGCCACCGTCAGCTCGCCGTTCTGGTAGAGCTCCAGCGCCTGGTCGACCATGGCCTGCTGGGCGAGCACCTGGGCCTGGCAGTCGGCCAGCGAGAACTTGGTGTTCTGGAACTCGGCGACGGCCTTGCCGAACACCTTGCGGTCCTTGACGTACTGCACCGCGAACTGCACCGCGGCGGCCGCCGAGGCGTACGCGCCGACCGCGATCGCCAGGCGCTCCTGCACCAGGTTGTGGGTCAGGTAGGAGAACGCCTTCCCCTCCTCGCCGAGCAGGTTCTCCACCGGGACCTTCACGTCGGTGAAGGACAGCTCGGCGGTGTCCGAGGTGCGCAGGCCGATCTTCTGCAGCTTGCGGCCGACCGCGTAGCCCTCGGAGGCGGTGTCCACGCACAGGATGGACAGGCCGGCCCGGCGGTCCGCCGGGTCGTGGGGGGCGGTGCGGCAGACCACCAGGACCAGGTCGGCCAGCACGCCGCCGGTGATGAAGGTCTTGGCGCCGTTGAGCACGTAGTGGGTGCCGTCGGCGGACAGCTTCGCGGTGGTGGCGATGCCGGCCAGGTCGGAGCCCGCGCCCGGCTCGGTCATCGCGATCGCGGTCATGATGTCGCCCGAGACGAAGCCCGGCAGCCAGCGCTGCTTCTGCTCCTCGGTGGCGTACTCCATCAGGTACGGCAGCACCAGGCCGGTGTGCACGCCGGAGGAGCCGAAGGTGACGCCCGCGCGGGCGGTCTCCTCGTAGATCACGGCCTGGTACTTGAAGCCGGTCTCGCCCGCGCCGCCGTACTCCTCGGGGACCTCGATGCCGTGGACGCCGAGCTCGCCCAGCTTGCGGTAGAAGTCCCGCGGCGGGTGGCCGGCCTCCTCCCAGCTCTCGTAGACCGGGACGACCTCGTTCGCGATGAAGTCCCGGATGGTCTCCCGGAACGCCTCGTGGTCCTCGTTGTAGACGGTGCGGCGCACGGTGCGCTCCCTTCGGCGGCGGCTGGTCGCGCAGTCAAGTTAATCGCCGGTAGCTTGTGGTGTCCAGGGTCGGCGGCGGCCCGGACCTACCGCAAGTAATGCCGGGCGCGGGTGGTCTCCCTGCAAACTGGTCCGAATGTCGTACCGGTGCGGGCCGCCTGTTTCGCCGTGCCCGTAAATGGCCGGGGATTTCTGCCGGTCGGCGGGATCGTCGGTGATCACCCGCGCGTCGGGCCAAAGTTGACCGAGTATCGACAGAAAATCGGAAATCCGAAAACAGTGGTCGCCTGATTGTCGTACTGGCACACTGAGGCCTCATGGCTGATGGTCTTCCCCCCGCTTCCGGCGCCGACGGAAGTGGCGTCGAATTTCCCGCGTCCGAGAAGTCGGAGAATCTCCGCACCACGGAGGTCGACCTCGGCGGCCTGGTGGGCGTGCTCGCCACGCACCTCTACTCGACGCCACTGGTGGCGCTGCGCGAACTCGTGCAGAACGCCCACGACTCGCACACCCGGCGCAGGCTGGAGGACCCGGAGGGCGCCTACCGGCCGCTGATCCGGGTGACCGGCGACCCGGCGGCCCGGACGGTGGCGATCGAGGACAACGGGGCCGGGCTCACCGAACCGGAGATCCACGCCTACCTGGCCACCGTCGGCACCGGCTACACCCGGATGCTGCGCGACCTGACGGGCAACCAGGAACTCATCGGCGCGTTCGGACTGGGCTTCCTGTCGGCCTTCTCGGTCGCCGAGGAAGTCACCGTCACCACCGCCTCGCACCGCGAACCGCACCTCGCGCACACCTACCGAAGCCGCGGCGGCGAGCAGTACAGCGTGGAGCCCGCCGCGCCCCGCGCCGCCGCCGGCACCGTGGTGACGCTGCGGCTCAAGCCGGAGCACGCCCACCTCGCCGACGAGGAGGCGCTGCGCGAAGTCCTCGCCCGGTACTGCGTGCTGCTGCCCATCGACGTGTTCGTCGGCGACGACGACCGGCCCGTCAACAACGTCGTGGTGCCCTGGCGGCAGGACGTCACCGGCTCGCCCCACCTGCACCGGATGCGCTTCGCCACCGCGTTCGCCCGCAGCTTCGAACCGCTGACGGCCTTCCCCGTGCAGCCCGCCGACGACCGCACCGACGCCGTCGGACTCCTCTGGGTGCAGGACGGCGGGACGTACGGCTCCAGCGACAACCGCGACCTCGCGGTCTACCTGCGCGGCATGCTGCTCGCCGACGACGCCCGCGACCTGCTGCCCAGCTGGGCCGGCTTCATCGGCGGCGTGGTCGAGTCCACCCGGCTCACCCCCACCGCCAGCCGCGAGGACCTGCAGCGCGACGAGCACTACCGGGCGCTCCAGCAGGCCCTCACCGACGCCATCGTCGACGGCCTGTACGAGACCGCCCGGCTGCACCCCGCCGCCTGGCGGCGGATCCTCGCCCGGCACGGCCAGGAACTGCTCGGCGCCGCCCTCTGCGACGACCGGCTGTTCACCCTGCTCGCCGACGACGTCCCCGTCCCCACCTCGCAGGGCGAACTCACCGCCGGCGCCCTGCGCGCCGCCGGCTCCGGCGCCGTGCACGTCGCGCTCGGCAGCGGCGGCGGCTTCGAGGAGATGCTGTACCGCGCCATGCAGGTCCCGATCGCCCGCGGCGACCGGTACGCGGTGCTGCCGTTCCTGCGCCGCTACGCGCAGCTGCGGGACTGCCGGATCGTCGAACTCGGCAGCGAGAGCGGCAACCGCGAACTGTTCCGCGCCCCCGACCTGCCGCTGCCCGCCGAACAGCACGCCTGGCTGAGCGCCGCGCTCACCGACGACGGCGAACAGCTCGTCCCCGCCCGATTCGACCCGCCCGGGCTGCCGCTGGTGCTGGTCCCCGACCGCGAGGCCGAGCTCAAGGCCCGGATCGAGGACGACCGGGCCGACGCCCGGATCCCGTCCGCCGCGCTGCGCCTGGCCCGGGCTTTCACCGCGCGCACCGACGGCACCGTCAAGGCCCGGCTCTACCTCAACCTGGCCTCGCCCGCGGTGCACGACCTGCTGGCCGCCTACCGGGCCGGCCACACCGGGGCGGCCACCGCCGCCGCGCTGCTGCGCTCCCTGAAGGTGATCATGGCGGCGGCGTCCGGCTCGGCGGTCGGCGACCTGACCGCGGCCCTCGGCGGCGTCTCCACGGCGGTCGCCGCACTCACCGCCGCCGTCCCCGCCGACGGCCTGTCGGTGGTACCCGACACCATCTCCGCAGACACTCCGCAGGGGGACGAGGAACGATGACCACCGACATCTGGTCCTGGGTGCACGACACCCACCGCCAGCTCGCCGAGTCCGGACAGCACCGGCTCGCCGACGCGCTCGTCGAGATCGCCGGCCACGCCGTCGAGGGCCGCAACGAGCAGCTCGACGCGATGTACCCCGAGGCGCTCGCCTCGGCCCGGGCGCTCGGCCTGCCCTGGGTGGAGGTCTTCCTGCGGCACTGGCGGCTGCAGAACCTGCTGAACAAGCGCTACCAGGGCGAGGCCGCGATGTCCGAGGCGGTGTCGCTGCTGGAGTTCGCGCACCGCGAGGAGACCGCCTCCTGCCCGCAGTCGGTGTGCGCCGTCCAGGACTTCACCATCTGCCACGCCAACATCGACGGCCCCGGCTACGTGCCCGAGCGGCTCGCCGTGCTGGAGGAGACCCTGGAACGGGTCGAACCCGCCCGGGCCTGCTTCGACTGCCTGTCCCGGGAGTACGCCGACACCCTGGAGGACGACGGCCGCCCGGCCGACGCACTCACCCACCTCGACCGCGCGCAGACCCGGATCCGGGCGGCCGGCGAACAGGTCTCGCTCTCCTTCGCGCACAGCCGCGCCTCCGCCCTGCACCGCCTCGGCCGGCACCAGGACGCCCTGGACGCCTACGACACCGCCGAACACGCCTACGTCGCCGCCGGGAACCGGCTCGACGACGACGACCGCCGCAAGCTCGCCGTCGGCCGCGCCCTGCAGTTCGCCGCCCTCGGCCGCACCGGCCCCGCGCTCGAACTGCTGCCCGCCGCCGAAGAGGCCGACCGCTACCCCGACATCCGGCACCGCTGGACCGCCGCCGTCGAACTGCTCGTCGCCGCAGGCGAGTTCCCCAACGACGCCGCCCTCGGCGCCCGGCTGGCCGGCTGGGCCGGCGAACTCGACCTGGCCGGCTCCCACCGCCCCTGCCTGGTGCTGGCGCTGGCGGCCGGCCGGCTCGCCCTCGCCCGGGGCGCCCGCGAGGTCGCCCTGATCCTGGCCCGCACCGGCGAACGCAAGCTCGGCCAACTGCGCCGCACCGACGGCGTCGCCGAGCAGGTGGCCGCCCTGCGGGCCGCCGCCGAGGCCCTTCCGCACCCCGAACTTCCCGTCCCTGCCGACGAGTTGCCGCAGTGGCTGGCCGAGAACCGCCCCGAGCCGGAGACCGGCGCCGACCTGCTGGCCGCCGCCCTCGCCGCCGCCGACACCCCCGACACCGTCCTGGTGCTCAACCTGGCCGGCGCGCTCGGCACCCTCGGCCACGCCCGGGCCGTCACCGAACTGCTCTGGGCCCAGCTCGAACTGGACCCCGACAGCGACTACCTGACCGGCATGCTCGGCGAACTGCTGATCGACGCCGAGGACGGCGACGGCGTCGACCGGCTCGCCGACCGGCTCTCCGCCGCCCCCGCCGACGCGCACTGGCTGCGCGCCCGCTGGGCCGCCGCCCAGGGCCGCTGGGCCGAGGTCGGCGAACAGTGCGCCGCCGTCCTCGCCCACGAGCCGGACGCGCTCAACACCCGCCGGCTGGCGGCGAGCGCCGCCACCCGCCGCGGCGACCACGCCGAGGCCCAGCGGCTCTACCAGGACCTGCTGGAACACGCCCTCGACCCCGCCGAGGCCGGCGAGGACGAGCAGCACCGCACCGTCCAGACCCCCGACCTGTGGCACCTGATCACCGCCGCCACCGCCAACCGCGACTGGCCGGCCGTCCGCGCCGCCGGCGCCCGGCTCGGCATCGAGTTCGACCAGGACAGCGGCCCGGTCGACGAGGAGTGGCAGCTGATCGAGATCCGCGCCCCGCGCCACAACGGCACCACCGTCGACCTCCCCGCACTGCGCACCGGCCCGGCCACCGCCCGGGTGCTGCCGGTGCTCGGCGACGACCACGACCTCAACCACGGCGACGTCGTGGTGTTCGCCCCCGCCCTGCTCAACGACCACCCCGAGCCCGGCGAGGAGGAGAGCTGGCACCCGGTCTTCGAGCACCTCACCCTGCTCGACCCGGCCGGCTTCACCACCTACTGGATCGACGGCTGCTGCCCCGACGACGACACCTGGTACGCCCTGCGCGGCGCCCTCCAGGAGGCCGGGTACGCGGTCTGGGCGTACAGCGGCGACCAGTACCGGATCACCGACCCGCAGCACGAGGGCGAGACCCTCCCCGGCGTCTACGCCGCCCTCGGCGTCCCCCCGACCGCCTCCGCCAAGGAGGCCGACGCCCTCCTCACCGACCTCACCGCCGCCTGGCCCCACCCCCTCGCCTGGCCCGCCCTCGCCGAGGCCGCCGGCGCCGACCTGACCCGCCACCGCGAGACCATCGACGCCTACGACCTGTAGGCCTCGCCGCCGCCCGCGGCCCGGTGCTCCCCGGGCCGCGGGCCGCCCGGACCGGCCGGGAGTTCCGGCGTCGTCGTTGCGGGCCCGCCGGGAGTGGGTACCCCTTGTTCGCTCCTCCGGCGGGCATCAGGCAAGGTGGAGCCAGTAGGCAGCCCGACCGGGCGGCTGCCGGGGTGGCGGAGGAAGTGTCGTGTCCGAACGCGAGCCGGAGGGTGCACCTGCGCAGGAGGCGCCGCCCACCGAAGGGCTGCTCGGGCCGGATGTGCCGCCCATCGAACGGCCCGTCAGCGTTCCGCACGCGCCGGAGCCCGCGCAGACCGAGGGGCTGCTCGGGCACGGCCCGGCGGCCGAGGTCGCGGAGGCCGTCCGGGCCCGCAACCCGCTGGCCCAGGACACCCTCACGCCCGAGGAGTGGAACGCGGCCGGCTACACCCCCGCGTACGGCCTGGACCTGAACGAGCTGCACAAGGGCGCCCCCGGGGACGCGCCCTGGCCGGACCGGATGCGGACCCTGCTGCGCACTCCCATGGCCGAGCGTCCCGCGTTCGAGCGGAGCCCGCGCGAGCTGCACCCGTCCGCGGGGGCGCAGGCCCAGCGCAATGTGCCCCGGGTGCTCGACCTGTCGCTGCGGATCGGGGAGCTGCTGCTGGCCAGCGGTGAGGCCGCCGAGGACGTGGAGGCCGCGATGCTCGGCATCGCGCACGCGTACCGGCTGGACCACTGCGAACCGCAGGTCACCTTCACGCTGATCTCGATCTCCCACCAGCCGTCGCTGATCGACCCGCCGGTCACCGCGGACCGGGTGGTGCGCCGCCGCACCTCCGACTACACCCGGCTGGCCGCCGTGTACGAGCTGGTCGCCGACATCACCGCCGAGAAGGTCACGGTCAACGACGCCTACCGCCGGCTCGCCGGGATCCGCCGCAACCGGCACCCGTACCCGGCCTGGCTGCTGTCGCTGGCCACCGGGCTGCTGGCCGGCGCGGCGTCCTTCCTGGTCGGCGGGAGGATGGACGGCAAGGCCTGGCTGGTGTTCGGGGCGGCGTTCGTCGCGGCCGTGGTCGGCGACCGGCTGGCCTCGTTCATCGCCCGCCGCGGGCTGCCGGAGTTCTACCAGTTCGTGATCGCCGCGATGCCCGCCGCGCTCTGCGGCATCCTGCTCTCCTTCAACGAGCTGCACCTGCGCGGCTCGGTGGTGATCACCGGTGGACTGTTCGCGCTGCTGCCCGGACGGGCCATGGTCGCCGCCGTGCAGGACGGCCTGACCGGCTTCTACATCACCGCCGCGGCCCGGCTGCTGGAGGTGGTGTACCTGGTCGCGGGCATCGTCATCGGCGTGATGCTGGTGCTGTACATCGGCGTCAACTACAACGCCAAGCTGCGGCCCGACGAGTCCATCGGCGGCACCAACGCCTCCCCGCCGGTCCAGCTGATCGCCGCGATGGTGCTGGCGCTGGCCTTCGCGATGCTGCTGCAGACCGACCGGCGCTCGCTGCCGATGGTGGTGCTGAACGCCGGCATCGGCTGGTCCACGTACGGGGTGCTGGTCTACAACGCGGGGATCTCCGCGATCGTCGCGACCGGTCTGGCGGCCGGCCTGGTCGGCCTGTTCGGCCAGCTGCTGGCCCGCTACCAGGCGTCCTCCGCGCTGCCGTACGTGACCGCCGCGATGGGCCCGCTGATGCCCGGTTCGGCGCTGTACCTGGGCATGCTGGCATTCGCCCAGGGCCACGCCTCGAACGGGCTGGTGTCCGCCAGCCGGGCCGCGGCGCTGGCGATGGCGCTGGCCATCGGCGTCAACCTCGGCGGCGAGGTGGCCCGACTGTTCCTGAAGAACCCGGGCGCCAGCGACCGGGACGCCCCGCACCTGCTCATCCCGCGCCGGGCCGCGAAGCGCACCCGCGGCTTCTGACCCGGCCCGGCCGCCCGTACCGAACCGAAGGCTCCACCCGATGCTCAGTGCCCTGCTCGACGGCTACCACCAGCACATCGTGGCGGCCCACAAGCAGCCGCTGTTCCTGCTGCTGGTCGGGTTCATCACCTCCTTCGTGTGTATCCGGTTCAGCACCCGGATGATCCGCGCCCAGGTCCGCTGGTGGCCCGGCAACATCACCCCCGGCGGGCTGCACATCCACCACATGGTGTTCGGCCTGGGCTTCCTGCTGCTCGGCGGCATCGGCGTGTTCGCCACCAACGGCGGCCACCCGTGGATCGACTGGTTCGGCCTGTCCTTCGGCATCGGCTGCGGCCTGGTGCTGGACGAGTTCGCGCTGATCCTGCACCTGGACGACGTGTACTGGAGCGAGCAGGGCCGCAAGTCGGTGGACGCGGTGATCCTCGGCATCCTGATCACCGCGCTGCTGCTCACCGGGTACGTGCCGCTCGGCCTGGTGCCCGGGCAGAGCACCCGGTGGGGGGTGGTCGGGGTGATCGCCGGCAACGCGGTGATGAGCGTGGTCGCGCTGCTCAAGGGCAAGGTGTGGACGGGGCTGCTCGGCATCATGGTGCCCGGCCTGTCCTGGATCGGCGCGGTCCGGCTGGCCCGCCCGTCCAGCCCGTGGGCGCGCTGGCGCTACGCGGACCGCCCCCGGCGGATGGCCCGGGCGAACCGGCGCGAGCGACGGTTGCACGCCCGCACCGACCGGGCGCGCACCTGGCTGTTCGACCTGATCGCCGGGGCGCCCGACAAGGTGCCGGCCGGTCACCCCAAGGCGCACGCGGTGGCCGAGCGGATGGCCGCCCGGGCGCTGGCCCACCGCCACCCCGCGCTGCCGTCCGGCGGGCGGCGGGCCGTCGCCCCGCCCACCGACCCGGACCGCCGGGCCCGCGCCCAGCGCCGCCGCCGCACCGTCCGGGCCGGGCGGCCGCGCACAGCCGGGACGGGGAAGCCGCCGCAGCGGACGCGCTGACAATCGGACATCTCACCCGGGTGGTCGCATTTCGATGGCGCTGACCCTCCGTCAGGTCTGAGAATCTGACGGTGCGTGACCGAATTGTCACGTGATGGGACAGTCGGCTCGATTCTTGGCCGGCTGTCGGAACGCGCCGAGGAAGGACCCGTCATGCCGCGCAGGCTCCTCCCCGCCCTTCTCCTCGCCGCTGCCGCCGGGCTCGCCCTGCTGCCCGCCGCGAGCGCCCCCGCCGCCCCTGTTCCCGCCGTCCGGCACGCGGCCGTCCGGCCCGCCGACGACCCGCCCGGCGACGAGGCGTACCCGTCCGCCGAGGAGGTCGCCCGGGCCAAGGCCGCCGCCGACGCCAAGGCCGCCGCCGCCACCGACCTGGAGGCCCGACTGGCCGCGGCCCGCACCGAACTCGACCGGGTCGGGCAGGCCGCCGAGCAGGCCGTCGAGGCGTACAACGGCGCCCTCGCCCGGCTCGCCAGGGCCCAGCAGGCGGCGAAGGCCGCCGCCGCCCGCTCCGTCGCCGCCGAGGCCGCCCGCGCCCGGGCCGCCGACCGGGCCGCGGGGCTGGCCGCCGAGATGTACCGGCAGGGCGGCGCCTCTCCGCAGCTCGCCGCGCTGGACGCCATGCTGGGCGCCCGCGGCCCCGGTGAACTGTCCGAGCAGGCCGCCGCGGTCGGCATCGCCGGCGCCCAGACCCGGCAGATCCTCGACGACGCCACCGGCACCGCGAAGGCCGCCGCCCGCGCCGCCGAGGCCGCCCGCGCCGCCGAGGCCGCCGCCCGCACCGCCGCCGACACCGTCCGCACCGCCAAGGACGCCGCCCAGCGGCGGCTCGCCGACCAGGAACGCCAGGTCGCCGAGATCGGCCGGCGCCAGGAGACCCTGCTCGCCGAACTCGCCGCCGCCCGCGACACCAGCGTCGACCTCGAACGCCAACGCCAGGACGCGCTGGCGGAGATCGCCCGCCGCCAGGCCGAGGAGGCCGCCCGCGCCGAGGCCGCCCGCGCCGCCGCCGAGGCCGCCCGGCACCACCCCGTCCCGGACCGCGACCAGCCCTGGTCCGCCGCGGGCGCGGACGCCGCCGTCGCGTTCGCCCGCTCCGTCATCGGCCTGCCGTACATCTGGGGCGGCGAAGGCCCGCAGGGCTACGACTGCTCGGGGCTGACCATGATGGCCTGGCGCAAGGGCGGCAAGAACCTCACCCACTTCGCCGCCGACCAGTACGCCGAGTCCACCCCCGTCAGCTACGACCGGCTCCGCCCCGGCGACCTGGTCTTCTGGACCAAAACCGGCCGCGCCGCCGACATCTACCACGTCGGCATCTACATCGGCGACGACCAGATGATCGAGGCCCCCCGCCCCGGCACCGCGATCAAGCAGGCCAGCCTCTGGATCATGGGCCGCCCCGACTTCTACGCCCGCCCCTGACCGGATCGGCCGTGGGAGGCGCCCGTCCCGGCCGGCTACCGGCTGGAGCAGTGGACGGGCGCGACGCCCGAGCGGCTCGTCGAGTCCTTCGCCGCGGCCCGGCAGACCATCGAGGACGCCCCGGTGGGCCGGACCGCCCACCAGCACACCCGGTGGACCCCGGAGCGCATCCGCGAGGCCGACCGCGAGCCGGCGGAGGCCGCCGCGGAGCAGCGGGTCGTCGTCGCCGTCGAGGCCGCCACCGGGCAGATCGTCGGCGTCCACGTCGTGCACAACTACCCGCACCGCCGGGAGATCGGCTACATCCACGACACCTCCGTGCCGGCCGCGCACCGCGGGCACGGGCTCGGCCTGGCGATGAAGGCCGCCATGTCGCGCCGGATCGCCGACGAGCGGCCCGACCTGGAGCGGATCTGCACCACCACCGCCACCGTCAACACCCATATGATCGGCATCAACCTCGCGCTCGGCTACGAGACGGCCCGGACCGCGAACTGGGTCGAGACCGCGGCGGCGGGCCCCGCCGGGAGGCTGGCGGAGCAGAACCGGTGAACGGGGGCAGCCGGTTCATGGCGGGCATTGTTCCCGCTGCTGCGGACGGCGTCTGACGCGGCGTCGGGGTGCGACACCCGTTTCCACGGGCGGGGTCTGACGTGGCGTCGGGACGCAGCGCGCTCAGGTGGGCGGAGGGAAAATCGGGTGACGGGCACCGGGGCCGGACGTACCGTGGCCGGATGGGCAACGACACGCAGCAACCCGCTGACCAGGGCATTGAGATCCGGCCGATCACCCGTGACGAACTCACCGTGTGGGACAGGGCGATCGCCCGGGGCTTCCTGCGGCCGCACGTCGCGGTCGCGAAGGAGTGGCGCGAGATCATCTTCGAACCGGGGCGGATGCAGGCGGCGTTCGACCACTCCGACCCGACGCCCGAGGGGCCGCGCTGCGTGGCCACCTTCCTCAGCTTCGACATCGGGCTGACCGTCCCCGGTGGCGCCCGGCTGGCGGTGGACGCGGTCACTGGCGTCACCGTCAACTCCACGCACCGCCGGCGCGGCCTGCTCAGCCGCATGATGCGCAACGACCTGGAGGCCGCTCGGAAGCGCAGGCTGCCCGCCGCGATCCTGATCGCCGCCGAGTACAACATCTACGGCCGTTTCGGCTTCGGCCCCGTCACCCGCGGCGGCGGCTGGCGGGTGGACGTGCTGCGCAGCGGCGGCCTGCGGGCCGGGCTGCCCGTCCACGAGGGGCACCGGATCGACTTCGTCACCCTGGAGGAGGTCCGCAAGTACGGGCCCGAGCTGCACGAACGCTGGCAGGGCACGCAGCCCGGCGCGATCGGCCGCCCGGCGCGCTGGTGGCAGCTGCGCACCGGCGAGATCGACCTGCCCGGCTTCGACTGGAAGGAGGGCTTCACCGCCCTCCACCGCACCGCCGACGGCACCGTCACCGGCCTGATCAACTACACCGTCGACGAGAAGTTCGACGGCGCCTACCCGGACTGTCCGCTGAACGTCCGGGACTTCCTCGCGCTCGACCAGCAGACCGCCAACGCGCTGTGGAAGCTCGCGTTCTCCGTCGACTGGGTGCGTCACGTGGTCGTCCCCGAGCTGCGGCCCGACGACCCGCTGCCGCTGCTGCTGAACGACCCGCGCGGCGCCCGCCCGCACGAGGACGACTCCGACTTCACCTGGCTGCGCCTGCTCGACCTGCCCGCCGCGTTCGCCGCCCGCAGCTACCCGGCCGCCGGCCGCCTGGTGCTGGACGTCACCGACCCGCAGGGCTGGACGGCCGGCCGCTGGGCGCTGGAGACCGCCGCCGACGGCACCGGCCGACTTGTTCCGACCGAGGACGCGGCCGATCTGGCAGTCGGCGTCGGTGCGCTCGGCACCCTCTACCTGGGCGCCGAGACCGCCACCCGGCTCGCCGACGCCGCACTCCTCACCGAACTCGCCCCGGGGGCCGCCGCCCGGGCGGACGAGCTGTTCCGCCCGGCCCGTGCCCCCTGGAACCCCGACAGCTTCTGACCGGCCTATTCGGCGGGAGGCTGCTTGACGGCGGTCTTCCCGATGGTCGGCAGGATGAAGTCCTGAATGAGTCCCTTGGCGTCCCGGACGATCGGTCGGAATATCCGATAGCGCGACAGATTGATCACCCGGGCCGTCATGGGAGTCGACCGACGGACGAACTCGCGGGTGCGCTCGGTGTCCTCGGTGCGGTCGAAGACCCAGTAGAGGACGACGACCATCAGGTACAACCACAGGACGTCGGGCAGGAGTTCGACCAGCTCGGCGTCCAGCTTGGGAGCGAGCTCGGACCCCTGCAGGACGTCCCGGAACAGCTCCACCGCGGTGGCCCGGGCCGGGTGCGACTCGTTGGAGAACGGGCTGAGCGAACTGGTCGGATCGGCGGCCGTGCGGAAGAACTGCGCGGAGAACTCGTGGTACGGCGCGGCCGTGTCCAGCCAGGAGACCAGCGCGATCTCCAGCCGCTGGGAGAAGTCCTTGACGCCGGCCATCCGGGCGCGGGCGTCGGCGGCGTGGTCGTACGTCATCCGGTCGTAGAACCCCTGGATCAGGAATTCCTTCGCGGAGAAGTAGTAGTAGGCATTGCCGACCGAGACGCCCGCCTCGGCGGCGATCGCCCGCATCGTGGTCTTCTCGTAGCCGCGCTCCTGGAACATCCGCATCGCGGTCTCCAGGATCAGGGCCCGAGTCGCCTCGCTCTTGTCCGTCTTCGGCTGAGCCCGGCCGCCCGCGAGCTCGCCGGCGGGCGCAGCGCTGCCCGGCTCGTTCCGGTCGCCCGCGCTCTCCACGTCGCCCGACCCCACCGGGCCCCCTCGGGGCCGTTCCCGGTCGATTCCTGGCACCTTCGCCCCGCCTGCCGTTCGCTACGCCCCAGTTGCCTGTGGAGCCGAGTCACTGTGGAACCCGAGCCTAGCCCGGACCGGGACAACTCCGGACCGGGAGGGCGAAACGGCACTCGGCGGGCGGCCCCGGTGCCCCCCGACACCGGGCGCGCCACCCTCCCCGCCCCGGCCTTCCGTCCGCCGTCGGGCGCGCGGACGGATCCCCTCGTCGGCCGGGGTCCCACAATTTCGAACGCGTTCAAAACTGTTCGGGGACGGCTCTAGGGCACCGGCTGAACGCGTTCAACCCCTGGTGTGTGGAAGGCTGACGACATGCCCGCCACCCTGCGCGAAGGCGGCGCACCCGACGCCGCCGCCGTCGCCGCCCTGCTCACCGCCAGCCGCCGCAGCGCCTACGCCGGACTCGTCCCGGACGCGGCGCTCGCCGCCGACAGCTCACAGCAGATGCTGTGGGAGCTGCGGCTGGGCGCGGACTACGGCCCGCCCGCCGACACCCCCACCCTGCTGCTCGCCGACGACCCCGACGGCACCCTGGCCGCCTTCGCCCACCTCGTCCCGGACGGCCCCGTCGTCCGCCTGGAACACCTGCACGTCCGCCCCGACCGCACCGGCCACGGCCTCGGCGCCCGCCTGCTGCACGCCGCACTCGCCCGCCACCCCGACCGGCCCGTCCGCCTCGACGTCCTGGCCGCGAACCGCCGCGCGATCGCCTTCTACGAACGCCACGGCGGCCGTCGGATCGGCCGCGGCACGGCGCACTTCCCGGACGGGACCGCGCTGCCGGAGTACGAGTACGGCTGGCGCTAGGAGCTCGACAGCGGGCGGGCGCGAAACCGGGGGCGCGGGCAGGTGGCGAACCGGGGACGCGTGGGGGCACCTCCCGGCCCGCCAGGGCTGGGGGAGAACTGCGCAAAGCGGAAGGCACCCCACCGCGAGATCGCGACGCGGGCCAACGACCTGCACGTGATCGCGACCTTGCGGACGGGCTCTGCGCTTGTCGAGCACTCCGCCCCCTCGGCTTCGCCCGGGGGTGCCCCCAGCGTCCCTGCTTTCATGCCCGCCTGCCCTCAGGACCTGCGGGCCGCAGGGATGGCGGCGAGCAGGGCGACGACGGCCGCCGCGAAGGGCAGGAGGTAGCCGGTGCCGGGGTCGGCGTGCTGGACGAGGGCGCCGCCGAGCGTCGCGCCGGTGGAGATGCCGACCAGGATCGCGGCGACGGCCAGCGCCATGGCCTCGTTCAGGCGGTGCGGGGGGAGGAGTTCCTGGACCAGCGTCATCCCGCTGATCATGGTCGGCGCGGTGCCCGAGCCCGCGACCAGCAGCGCCGCGCCGAGGACCGGGACGCCCGCCCCGGACCGGCCGGCGGCCAGTGGGAGCAGCATCAGCGCGGCCATCGCGCCCGCCCCGAGCGCCAGCCGCACCGCGACCGGGCGTCGTGGGCGGATCGCGCCGAACGCCAGCCCCGAGGCGCAGGACCCGGCCGCGACCAGTGCCAGCAGCACGCCGCCGGCGGACTGCCGCCCGAGCGCGTCGGTGTAGGCGAGGGTGGTGACCTCCTGCGAGCCGAACAGCACGCCGGCCGCCAGGAACCCGGCCAGCAGGGCCGGGAAGCCCCGGGTGCCGATCAACGACCCTGCCGCGGAGGAGGGTTGGGCCGGCGCGGCGAGCGGCGGCTCGGTGCCGCGCTGGGCGGCGAACAGCAGGGTGCCGACGGTGCCCAGGGTCCAGGCGGCGAGCAGCCCGGCCTCGGGGGCGAGCGCCGTGCACAGGACCATGCCGAGGACCGGTCCGGCCATGAAGCACAGCTCGTCCAGGGACTGTTCGAGCGCGTTCGCCCGGTGCAGCACGGCGGCGTCGGCCCGGTGCAGGTGCGCCCAGCGGGCCCGGGCCATGCCGCCCAGGTTGGGGCTGCTGCCGGACAGCGCCCAGCACAGGAACAGCGTCCAGTCGGGCGCGCCGGTGCGGACGCACAGCAGCAGGGCCCCCGTCGGCAGCGCGGTGGCGAGGACGGCGGGGACGGCGACCCGGGCCTGCCCGAGCCGGTCGACCAGTCGGCCGAGCAGTGGCAGCAGCGCCGCCCCGGCCAGCACCCCGACGGCGGAGACCGCGCCGGCCAGCGCGTACGAGCCGCGGCGGTCGGCGATCAGCACCACGACGGAGACGCCGTACATCGCCAGGGCGAGCCGCCCGAGCAGGCCGGCCAGGGTGAACGTGAGGGCGCCCGGTGCGGCGAACACCGGGCGGTAGCGGGCGAGCGGCAGCGACAACGCACAACTCCGGGAGTGGGGAGGGGGGATGGCTCCACCCTGGGGCTGGGGCCGGGGCGCGGTCCAACACCTAATCCGTCCGATCGACCGGATTCTGTTGTTAATCTCCCGCCGTGCCCCGTGACCTCCACTCCCGCTTGCTGCGCAGCTTCACCGCCGTCGCCGAGACCCTCCACTTCGGCCGTGCCGCCGAACGGCTGCACCTGGCCCAGCAGGCCGTCAGCCGGGACGTCCGGGCGCTGGAACGGGAACTCGGCTGCGCGCTGTTCCAACGATCCACCCGCAGCGTCGAGTTGACCGAGACGGGCGCGGCGCTGCTGCCGAAGGCCCGCCGGCTGCTGGAGCTCCAGGGCGAGATCACCGCGCTCGGCGACACCCGGACGCTGCTGGTGGACGTCAACAGCCCCGGCGGCGACCGCGAACTGACCGCCGAGCGGGTGCTGGCCGAGGCCCGCCGGCGGCGTCCGGAGGCCGAGCTGCTGGCCCGCTACTGCGGCGGACTCACCGCTGCCGCACGGGAATTGGCGGCGCACCGGCTGGACGCCTCGTTCGGGCGGTACGCCGGACTGCCGGCCGCCGTGCGGTCCCGGCTGGCGCACACCCCGGTGCGGCTGGAGCCGATGGCGGTGTTCCTGTCGTTCGAGCACCCGCTGGCGGCGCTGCCCGCCGTGCCGCTGGCCGCGCTGGCCGGGCATCCGGTGGACGTGTTCGCGGGGCAGCCCGACACCGCGGAGTGGACCGACCTCGGCCTGCGGCTGCTCGCCGAACACGGTCTGGTCGCCGCACCTGGCCGCACTCCGCCGGTCGGCGCCGCCGAGTTCGCCCGCTACCTGGCCCGGCACGGCAGCCCGATCCTCACCACCACGGACGGGCCGGACATCCCGGGCGGGGTGGCCCGGCCGTTGGTCGACCCGGTGCCGCTCAGCCTGGTCGGCCTGGTGCACCGGCCCGAGCTGCGTCACCCGGGGCTGGCCGCCCTGCGCGAATCGGCGGTCGAACTCGCCGCCGCGGAAGGCTGGTTGGCGCGGCCGCCGGGGAGCTGGCTGCCGTCGGAGGACGCCGCGCTACTGCGCGGATGAAACGGCGGCGCCCCCGCCGCGGGGGGGCGGCGAGGGCGGTACCGGGGGCCGCGGGGCGGCCGGGACAGGCGGTCTCAGGAGGCTCGCACGGCGGAGATGTCGAGGGTCAGCTTGACCTTCTCGCCGATCAGCACGCCGCCGGTCTCCAGCGCGGCGTTGTAGGTCAGGCCCCAGTCGGTGCGGTCGACCGAGGTGCCGCCCTCGAAGCCGACCCGGTTGGCGCCGTACAGGTCGGTGGCAGCGCCGGTGAACTCCAGGTCGAGGACGACCGGGCGGCTGGTGCCCTTGATGGTCAGGTCGCCGTGCAGGCGGTAGGTGTCGCCGTGGATCTGCTGGGCGGAGGTCGACTTGAAGGTGATCTCCGGGTAGGTGGCGGCGTCGAAGAAGTCGCCGGTGCGCAGGTGCTCGTCGCGCTGGGCCTGGTTGGTGTGGATCGAGGCGACCTTGATCACCAGCTCGGCGGTGGAGGCGGCCGGGTCGGCGCCGTCCAGGTGCAGCTTGCCCTCGTACTCGGTGAACTCGCCGCGGACGTTGGTGACCATCGCGTGGCGGACGGCGAAGCCGATCTTCGAGTGGGTGGAGTCGATGGTGTAGTCGCCGGTCAGGTGGGCGAGGTCCGGACCCTGGACGGCGGCGGCCGGGGCGCCGGTGGCGGTGTTCTTGCTGCGGTTGAAGATGCCCATGGCTTCTCTCCTTTGCGAGGGTCGAAGCCGTTTGTTGAGGCTTCAACTTGTTGGTGACTTCACCGTACTCCGATCTGGTTCAAGTTTCAACCATGAAGTCCAAATTTGAACCATCCGGGTGGGCGCACCGGTTGTCCCCAGCCTGTGGAGGGCGGTGGAAAACCGGGTGCGCCGGGTGGATCCGGCGGTTCACACTGGCCGCCGAACCCCCCTTCGCCTCCTGAGGAGACTCGTGCAGTCAGCCGTCACCGTGTCGCCGTCCCAGGTCCCCGAGCTGCTGCTCGGACTCGCCACCGTGCGGCCGGTGTTCCTGTGGGGAGCACCCGGTATCGGCAAGTCCTCGCTGGTCAACCAGTTCGCCGACTCGCTCGGCCTGGAGTGCGTCTCGCTGCTCGGCACCCAGCTCGCCCCCGAGGACCTGATCGGCGTCCCGCAGATCACCCCCGAGGGCCGCTCCCGGTTCTGCCCGCCCGAGACCATCGCCCGCGACCAGCCCTACTGCCTGTTCCTGGACGAGCTCAACGCCGCCACCCCGGACGTCCAGAAGGCCTTCTACTCGCTGATCCTGGACCGCCGGATCGGGAACTACGAACTCCCGGCGGGCTCCATCGTGATCGGCGCCGGCAACCGCGCCACCGACGGCGCACTCGCCCGCCCGATGCCGTCCGCGCTGCTCAACCGCCTGGTCCACGTCCACCTGCGGGCCAGCGCCGACGACTGGCTCGGCTGGGCCGCCGGGCACGGCATCCACCCGTGGATCACCGACCACCTCACCGACCGGCCCGACCACCTGTGGTCCAACCCGCCCAAGACCGAGGAGCCGTTCTCCACCCCGCGCGCCTGGCACATGCTCTCCGACGCGCTGCACTCCTTCGGCGCGAGCCTCGACGAGGACACCCTCAAGGTCCTCGCGCACGGCCTGCTCACCCCCGCGCACGCCGTCGCCTTCTGCGGCTACGTCAAGATCGTCCGCAACGCGTACGGCCTGGAGGCCATCCTCAAGGGCGACGCCTCCTGGCCGCGCCGGGTCGAGGACCGCGACCTGCTCTACTACCTCGCCGACTCCTTCCGCGGCCGACTCGTCAAGGAACTGCCCGCCCGCAAGGAGCACGCCTCGCCGGCCGTCCGGCAGCACGCCTACCGCTCCAAGTCGCTGCTGGTCCAACTCGCCGAGATCTCCGTCGAGGTCGCCCAGACCGTGATCGCCGACGGCCCCGACGGCAACCCCGTCCTGCCGTCCTGGTTCCTCATCGAAGCCGCCCGCGACCTGCCCCGACTGGTCGAGGCCCGCCGGTGAGCACCCGCCGCCCCACCGAGAAGAAGCCCGAACAGGACCCGGTCAAGGCCGCGTTCGCCGCCGGACTCGCCAAGGCCCGGTCCAACCCGGCACTCCACGCCGTCCCCGCCACCCTCTGCACCGCCGACGAGGAGGACTGCTCGCTGCACCCCGCCACCGGGTGGGTCGTCGTCACCTCCAACGGCACCCTGCACGCCAACCGGCGCCGCCGCGCCGAACCCGAGGAATGGGCCTGGGCCCTCGCCCACGCCCTGCTCCACCTCGGCTTCGGCCACCTCCCCGCCGCCCGCGGCCCCCGCACCCAGCCCGACCGGGCCGAGCTCGCCGCCCGCTGCACCGTCGTCAACCGCTTCCTCGGCACCTTCCACGTCGGCCGCGCCCCCGACGACCATCCCGTCGCCTGGCCCGGCGGCGACGAGGAGACCCTCGCCGCCCGCTGGCGCCGCGACGGCATCCCCGCCGAGTACCGGGCCTGCGGCACCGACGGCGACAACCCCGACCAGCTCCTGCACACCTGGTTCGCCAGTGCCGACCCCGAGGACTGGACGCTCGCCTTCGCCCACGCCCTCACCCGCACCGTCTCCGCCGCGATGGACCTGGCGGCCGGCCGCCGCGAACACCTCGACGGCCCACGCCTCCCGCAGCGCCCCTGGGAACGGGCGCTCAGCTGGTTCGTGGCCAGCTACCCGCTGCTCGGCGGCCTCGCCGCCGGCCTCACCCTGGTCGCCGACGCCGAACTCGCCCGCGCCCACGACATCACCGTCGCCGCCGTCAACGCCGAGGCCGGCGAGATCTACCTCAACCCGCTGCGCCGCCACACCGACGAGGAATGGCGCTTCATCCTCGCCCACGAGATGCTGCACGCCGCCCTCCGCCACGGCGACCGGGCCGGCGGCCGCGACCCCTACCTCTTCAACGTCGCCGCCGACTACGTCATCAACGGCTGGCTGGTCGAGATGGGCGTCGGCGAGATGCCCGAAGGGCTGCTCCACGACCCCGAGCTGAAAGGCCTCTCGGCGGAGGAGGTCTACGACCGGATCGTCCGCGACCAGCGCCGCCTGCGCCGCCTCGCCACCCTGCGCGGCAAGGGCCTCGGCGACATCCTCGGCGAACCCCTGCCCCGCGACGGCCACGGCGCCCACGTCGACCTCGACGAGTTCTACCGCCGCGGCCTGCTCCAGGGCTTCGACCTGCACACCCGCGAACGCGGCCTGCTGCCCGCCGGACTCGTCGAGGAGATCCGCGCACTCGCCCACCCCCCACTGCCCTGGGACGCCCGACTCGCCCGCTGGTTCGACGAGTTCGTCCCCCGCCCGGAACCCCTCCGGTCCTACGCGAGGCCGTCCCGGCGGCAGTCCTCCAGCCCCGACATCCCCCGGGCCGGCCGCTACTCCCCTCCGGAGGAGACCCCGCGCTGCACCTTCGGCGTCGTCCTCGACACCTCCGGCTCGATGAGCCGCGTCCTGCTCGGCAAGGCGCTCGGCGCGATCGCCTCCTACGCCGCCGCCCGCGACGTCCCCGCCGCCCGCCTCGTCTGCTGCGACGCCGCCCCCCACGACATCGGCTACCTCCCCGTCGCCGAACTCGCCTCCCGGGTCCGCCTCCGCGGCCGCGGCGGCACCGTCCTCCAACCCGGCATCGACCTGCTCACCCGCGCCCAGGACTTCCCCCCGACGGCACCGGTCCTGATCATCACGGACGCCGAATGCGACGTGCTGCGCGTGCCCCGCCGCGAACACGCGTACCTGATCCCACGAGGGGCGACGTTGCCGTTCACCCCGCGGGGGCCCGTGTTCCACCTGGCGTGAACAGCAGGGAGAGCACAACCGGGGGCGCTGGGGGTACCCGGGGCGAAGCCGGGGGCGGAACTGCGCGACAAGCGCAAGGCCCGTCCGCAAGGTCGCGATCACGTGCAGGTCATCGTCCCGCGTCGCGATCTTGCTGGTGGGTGTCTTCCGCTTCGCGCAGCTCTTCCCCGGCGGAGGTGTGCCCCCACGCGCCCCCGGTTTCGCGTCCGCCTGCGTTGTCACCCGCACCACCTATCGTGGAGACCCAGCCGACTCTCGTTCCCGGAGGCCCCGTCCCCATGTACGCCCTGCACGCGCTGTGGCGGGCCGACGGCCGGCTCGGGGTGTGGGCGGAGGACGCAGGGGCGTTCACCGGGCGGACCGTCCAGGGGGCGCGGCACCCGTACGCGTGCTCGGCGAGCGAGGTGGCGGGGCTGCTCGCCGCCACCGGCCCGGGGCCTGCGTGGCTCGCCGAGCGGGGGGCCGAGCGGTGGATGAGCCTGCGGTTGCCGACGCTCGGCTCGCGGCCGACGCCGTCCCCGGACCTGCCGGTGGCTTCGACCGCGAAGGGGCTGGTGCTGCAGGCGTGGCGGGTGCCGGCGCTGGTGTTCGACCAGGCCGAGGCGGCGCAGCTGCTGGGTGAGCTGTTCGATCCGTACTGGCCCGGGACCACGGTCGAGCTGGCCGACGGCCGGACGGCGGAGCTGGCGTACGGGGCGTCGCTGCGGTGGCTGACGGCGGTGCACGACCTGGCGTGGCGGCTGGTGGGACGGGGCCGGGTGCTGCCCGCGCTGGTCGAGGAGGCGGGCGGGTGGGCGGCGCGCTGGCGTCCCGCGCCCGACGGCCCGGCCGGCCGGGAGGCCACCGCTCTCGCGGCCGGCTGCCCGCCGATCGCCCGCGCGGAGGACGGCGCCGAACGCACCGGCACCGCCCTGTTCACCGCCGTCCTGGACGCCCTCACCGACCGCGAGACCCGCGCCGCACTCAATGCCGACGGATCGTCAAAAGGGCAGCGGCGCAACGACCTGGACGGCTGGCTCGCCGCCCTGCGCAGCAGCGAGCCGCTCCTCCCCGCTCCGCCCGACCCCGAGTCCGCGTCGCGGCTCGCGGCGTGGACCGCCGGCACGGAGCCCACCGGTGAGGTCCGGCTGGCGTTCCGATTGGCGGAGCCGCTGGGGACGGCGCCGGACGATCCGGAAGGGGTCGCCTCGGACGAGAACTGGCGGCTGGACGTGCTGGCCGGCCCCGCGGACCGGCCGTCGCTGCTGCTGCCGGCGGCCGAACTCTGGTCGGACGGACCGGGGTTCGCGGCGTTGAGCCGCAGTCTCGGCGACCCGGTGGAGGCGTACCTCGCCGAACTCGACCGGGCCGCCCGGCTCTGTCCCGAGCTGCGCGCCGCACTGCACCGCACCCGGCCCACCGGCGTGGACCTGGACCGGGCGGGCGCGCTGGCGTTCCTGCGGGACGCCGCCCCGTTGCTGACCGCCGCCGGGTACGGCGTGCTGCTGCCCGCGTGGTGGCGCCGTCGGCCGCGGCTGGGTCTGGCCGCCACGGCGCACAGCGGTTCGGCGCCCGGTGCGGTGAAGCGTGCCGAGCAGGCGGACCGGGATGCCGTGGTGGACTTCCGCTGGCAGCTCGCGGTGGGCGAACAGCCGCTCACCCAGGAGGAGTTGGACGAGCTCGCGGGGGCCCAGCAGGGCCTGGTCCGGCTGCGCGGCAAGTGGGTGGAGGTGGATGCGGCCCAACTGGCCGCCGCCCTGCGGTTCCTGGCCGCCCGACGGGACGATCCGCAGCTGGACGCCGCGACGCTGCTGCGGCTCGCCCTGGACGACGGCGCGGTGGTCGACGGGCTGCCGGTCACCGTCGTGCACGCCGACGGCCCGCTCGGCGACCTGCTCGCGGGCCGCCTCGGCCGCCTCCCGGGCGCTCACCGCACCCCGCCCCCGCCGGGCTTCGCCGGCGAGCTGCGCCCGTACCAGGAACGGGGGTTGGCCTGGCTGGACGCCCTCGGCCGGCTCGGGCTGGGCGCGGTGCTGGCCGACGACATGGGCCTCGGCAAGACCGTGCAGACCCTCGCCCTGCTGGCCCTGGAGCAGGTCCGCGGCGCCCGCGGCCCCGTCCTGCTGGTCTGCCCGACCTCGCTGGTCGGCAACTGGCAGCGGGAGGCCGCCCGTTTCGCGCCCGCCCTGCACGTGCAGCTGCACCACGGCCCCGACCGCACCGCCCCCGACCCGGCCGCCGACCTGGTGATCACCACGTACGGGGTGCTGCAGCGGGACGCCGCCGCGCTGCGCGAGATCCGCTGGCGGCGGGTGGTCGCGGACGAGGCCCAGCACATCAAGAACCGCGGCGCCCGGCAGTCCCGGGCGATCCGCTCGCTGCGCTCCGGCCCGCGGATCGCGCTCACCGGCACCCCGGTGGAGAACCGCCTGGCGGAACTGCACTCCGTCCTGGACTTCACCAACCCAGGCCTGTTCGGCACCGCCGAGTCGTTCAAGGGGCGCTACGCCATCCCGATCGAGCAGTCCGGCAACCGGGAGGTCGCCGCCCGGCTCCAGCGACTCACCGGCCCGTTCCTGCTGCGCCGCCTGAAGAGCGACCCCGGGATCGGCGAACAGCTGCCCGCCAAGCAGGAGTTCACCGTCCGCTGCAACCTGACGCCCGAGCAGGCCGGGCTCTACCAGGCGGTGGTCGCCGACCTGCTGCGCCGCCTGAACGGGGTGCTCGGCGTGGAGCGCAAGGGCGCGGTGCTGTCGGCCCTCGGGCGGCTCAAGCAGGTCTGCAACCACCCCGCCCAACTTCTGCACGACAACTCGCCGTTGGACGGCCGCTCGGGCAAGGTCGAGCGGCTGATCGCGCTGCTCCGGGAGGCCCTGGCGGAGGGCGACCGGGTGCTGGTGTTCACCCAGTACGCCGAGTTCGGCGCGCTGCTCCAGCCGCACCTGCGCCGCCGGCTCGGCGCCGAGGTGCTCCACCTGCACGGCGGCCTGTCCGCGCCGCGCCGGCAGGAACTCGTCGACCGTTTCCAATCCCCGGACGGGCCAGGGGTGTTCCTGCTGTCGCTGAAGGCCGGCGGGACCGGCCTCAACCTGACCGCCGCCAACCAGGTGATCCACCTCGACCGCTGGTGGAACCCCGCTGCCGAGGACCAGGCCACCGACCGCGCCCACCGGATCGGCCAACGCCGTGACGTCCAGGTCCGCCGTCTGGTCTGCGTCGGCACCGTGGAGGAACGGATCGCCGAACTCCTCCAGGCCAAGCGCGAGTTGGCCGACGCCGTGGTCGGCGCCGGGGAGCAGTGGCTGACCGAACTGCCCGCCGAGCAGCTGCGCGAACTGCTCACCCTGTCCGCCGACGCCGTGGGGGAGTGACACCATGACGGACCGTCCCGCCGACTCCGACCGCCCGCTCGACCAGTGCCTGGACGCCTTCTGGCAGGGCGGGTTCACCCTCCGCCCGGCCGACGCCCCGGCGGAGCGCCCGGACCCGGCCCTCGACCACCTCGGCCCGAGCGGCCTCACCGTCCGCGGCCGCGACCTGGCCGAGCTGCTGGCCCCCGACTACCGCCGTCTGGTGGACGGCGGTTGAGGCCTCAGCCGAGGAACTCGGCCACCAGTCGGGCGAATTCGGCCGGCTTCTCGACCCAGGGCCGGTGCCCGACGCCCGGCAGCACCTCCAGCCGGGCCCGCGGGTGGTGCGCGGCGGCCAGCCGGGCCGGGGCGGTGCCGATCATCCCGTCCAGCTCGCCCGCCACCACCAGCACCGGCGCGGCCACCGGGGCGGCCTCGCCCGCGCCCGCGTAGAACGCCGCCCGCATCCACGGCGCGACCGGAGCCAGGGCCGGGTCGAAGGTCTCGGCGCGCGCCCTCTCGTCCCAACTGCCCCAGAAGAACGGGGTGATGCGTGCGAGCAGCTCCGCCGGGTCGCCCTCCCCGGTGACCAGCAGCTCCGCCGCCCGCGCCGCGTCCGGGTACCAGGGCCGGTCGGCACGGCCGGCCCGGATCGATGCGAGCTCCGCCTCGTCCGGCTCCCGGGCGCCCCGTCCGACCGGGGTCACCAGCACCAAGGACCGTACCCGGTGCGGGAATTCGGCCGCGTAGCGCTGCGCGGTGAGGGCACCCGCGGAGTGGCCGAGCAGGTCGAAGGAGTCCAGCCCGAGGTGCTCGCGCAGCGCCTCCAGGTCCTTCGCCTGCGCGCCGAACGCGCAGCTCGCCCGGTCGGCGGGCTCGGCGGACCGGCCGCTGCCGCGCGGATCGAACCGGATCAGCCGGCGGTGCGCGTCCAGGCCGCCGAGCGAGCCCAGGTACCGGGCGTCCGCGCCCGGACCGCCGGGGATCGCCACCAGCGGTGCGCCGTCGCCGAGTTGCTCGTAGTGCAGGGCGGTGCCGTCGTGCGCCGGAAAGATCGTCATGCAGCGGATGCTGCCACGCGGCGGACCGGTGCGGCGCGGAATTCCACGCATCGGTCAGAGCAGCCCGTGACCGGCCAGGACCAGGCGCAGCTCGGCGGCGCCCCGATGGTGGTGGCCCAGCATCCCGAGGGCCTCGGCGGCGGCCGCGTTGCCGGCGCTGTCGTCGACGAACAGGCAGCGCCCGGGCGGGACTTCGGCCCGCGCGGCGGCCGCCAGGTAGACCCGGGCGTCGGGCTTGGCCGCGCCGAGGCGGGCGGTGTTGACCACCGCGTCGACGGCCG
Organism: Kitasatospora sp. CB02891; assembly: GCF_002803145.1. NCBI lineage: Bacteria > Bacillati > Actinomycetota > Actinomycetes > Kitasatosporales > Streptomycetaceae > Kitasatospora > Kitasatospora sp. CB02891. The sequence goes on from NZ_NNBO01000011.1 coordinate 185,750, forward strand.
TGTCCAGGCCGAGCGCGGCCAGGTCGGCCTCCAGCCGGGTGGTGCCGTTGGAGACCAGCAGCACCGGCACGCGCCGCCGGGCCGCGGTGAGCAGCGCCAGCACCTCCGCGTCCACCCGGGACGGCTGCCGCCCCCAGGCGGCCACCGCCGCGCGGGCCCGCTCCACCGAGCCGCACACCGCCACCAGGTCGTCCGCGACGGCCGCCCGCCACTGCTCGTCGGTGACCTGCCCGGTGACGGCGGGCAGCAGGCGCTCCTCCCGGAACGCCGCGCCCGCGACGGTGCCGGGCGGCAGGCCGCAGGCCGTGTCGACCTCGGCCAGGTCGGCCCAGATCCGCAGCACCCCGTCCAGGTCGCACAGCACCGCGTCGATCCGTCGTTCCGTCATCGCGTCCCCCTCCGTCATCGCGTCCCCTCCGTCGCGGCACGGACGTTACTCCGTCGGGGCGGACGAGGCCGGACGCGGGCGGACGGCGCTGCGTGCACCCGCTAGCAACCTGCTTGCAAGAGCAAGCAACGGGGTGCAGACTGCAGGTATGGCATCACTGAACGTGGGCTCGCTCGGCGAGTACATCCGGGAGCAGCGGCGGAACGCGCAGTACTCGCTGCGGCAGTTGGCCGACGCCGCCGGGGTGTCCAACCCGTACCTGAGCCAGATCGAGCGCGGGCTGCGCAAGCCCAGCGCGGAGATCCTTCAGCAGATCGCCAAGGCGTTGCGGATCTCGGCGGAGACGCTGTACGTACAGGCCGGGATTCTGGAGGAGCGGGACGAGCAGGGGCCGGGCCTGCGGGCCGCGATCCTCGCCGACCCGCAGATCAACGAGCGGCAGAAGCAGGCCCTGCTGGCGGTCTACGAGGCCTTCCTGAAGGAGAACCAGACCGCCCGCCCGGCCGATGCCGCCGCCCACCCGACCGACCCCGCGTGACTTGACCAAAGGACCCGACATGCCGATCAGCGACGACCTCAAGAAGACCCTCACCGACCCCACCCCGCTGTACGCCCTGGCCGGCGCCGGCGACCTGGCCTACGAGAAGCTGCGCGAGGTCCCCGGCCAGCTGGAGGCGCTCGCCGCCGACCGCAAGGGCACCCAGGACAAGGCCGCCGCCGCCCTGCAGGACGCCGGCAGCAAGCTGGTCGAGGCGCAGGCCAAGGTCACCGAGGCGGTCACCGCGCTGCCCGTCGACGTGAAGGAACTCCAGGCCAAGGCCCAGGAGTTCGCGATGCAGCAGGTCGGCCGGGCGCTGGAGTTCGCGGTCAAGGCCAAGGAGGTCTACGACGAGCTCGCGGTCCGCGGCCGCACCGTGGTGGACGCCGCGAGCCCCCGCCCGCAGGAGGGCGGCGCGGTCGTCGAGGCGGACGCCGAGGAGGTCGTGATCGCCGAGGTCGTGGTCGACGAGCCCGCCGTCGAGTCGAAGCCCGCCGCGAAGAAGCCCGCCCGCGCCCGCAAGGCCGCCGACTCCGAGTGAGCGCCGGCCGAGGGGAACGGCACACCGCCGAGGGCCGTTGATCCGGGCAGTGTCCGTGCCAGGATGGAAGAGACAGTGAGGAGCACCAGGTGCAGATCGCGTACATCGATCTTCTGAACCCGTTCTGGTGGCTGGCCACGGCGATCATCGGCTACAAGGCGTTCGCGTTCGTGGACGCGGCGATCCGCCGGGACGACGCGTACCGGGCCGCCGACAAGAAGACCAAGGGGTTCTGGCTGGTCGTGCTCGGCCTGGCGCTGGGCGCGGACCTGCTGTTCGGCGCCAACCCGCTGACCGGCCTGCTGACGCTGGTCGGCCTGGTCGCCGCGATCGTCTACGTGGTGGACGTCCGCCCGGCGATCAAGCTGCTCACCGACGGCCGCGGCCGCGGTCGCAACCCCGGGCCCTACGGCCCCTGGTGAGAGCTCCGCACGGACGAAAAGGGGCGGCCCCGTTCGGGGCCGCCCCTTCGGCGTGTCGGACGGGCCGTCAGCCCATGATCACCGGCTCCGGGTTGCGCTCCAGCAGCAGCACCGCGACATCGTCGGTCAGCGCCCCGCCGTTCAGCTCCTCGACCTCGGCGATCGCCGAGTCCACCAGCCGGCCCCTGGTCAGCCCGGCGGCCTGGTGGTCGGCGATCAGCTCGATCAGGCCCTCCTGGCCCAGCCGCGGCGAACCCGCCCCGACCTTCCCCTCCACCAGCCCGTCGGTGTACAGCAGCAGCCGCCAGCCCGGGGCGAGCTCCAGCCGCAGCGCCGGCCAGGTGGAGTGGGTGGCGTCGCACGGCAGCAGGCCCAGCGCCGGCCCGGCCTGGTCGGACGGCAGCAGCTCCGGGGCGGTGTCGGCCCCGAGCAGCAGCGGCGCGGGGTGGCCCGCCAGGAACAGCTCCACGGACTCCGCGGCGCCCGGCGTGCCCGGCGCGTCCAGCACCACCATGCAGAGCGTCGCGAAGATCTCGTCGCTGCGCCGCTCGTGCTCCAGCACGTGCTGCAGGGTGGTCAGCAGCTGCGGGCCGCAGAGCCCGGCGAACACCAGCGTCCGCCACGCTATCCGCAGCGCCACGCCGAGCGCGGCCTCGTCCGGGCCGTGGCCGCAGACGTCGCCGATCACCACGTGCACCCGGCCGTCCGGGGTGCGCACCGCGTCGTAGAAGTCGCCGCCGAGCAGGGCCCGGCGCCGGCCCGGCCGGTAGCGGCGGGTGAAGGCCAGGCCCGCGCCGTCCAGCAGCGGGGTGGGCAGCAGGTGGCGCTGCAGGCGGGCGTTCTCCTGGCCGCGGATCTCCGCCTCCACCAGGCGGCGCTGCGACTCGTCGGCGCGCTTGCGCTCCACCGCGTAGCGCAGCGCCCGGGCCAGCAGCGGGCCGGCGGTGTCCTGCCGGACCAGGAAGTCCTGGGCGCCGGCGGCCACGGCGGCCGCGCCGAGTTCGGTGCCCGCGGTGTCGGTGAGCACCACCACGGCGGTGTGCGGGGCACGCTGAAGCAGCTCGCGCAGCGCGTCCAGGCCGTCGCTGTCGGACGGCAGTTCGCCGGGCGCGCCGAGGTCGAGCAGCACGCACTGGAAGTCGGGGTAGCGCATGCCGCGCCGGCCGTTGCCGGGCAGCGGCGGCAGCAGGGCCATCGCCTCGCGGATGCCGCCCACCCGGTGCAGTTCGGCGCGCTCGCCGAGCTCCTCGGCCAGCGACTCGAACAGCAGGTGCTCCGGCTCGCCGGCCTCGATCACCAGCACCCGGAAGTCGGCGGCGGCCCGGGTCGGCTCGCCGCCGCCCGTCGGAGTGCTGCGCGGACGCGGTATCGCGGCGGCCCGGCCCGGGCGCTGCTGCGCGCCGGTCCGGCTCTGACTGCGCTCGGCGGCCCCGGCGTCGTCGGTCGCGTCGGGTGCCCGCCCGTCTCCCGTAGCGGGCATCGGTCGGTCCTTTCTATCCCCGACAGGCCAACGGCCGGTGTCCGTCCACGGTGCCCGTGTGGCACCGGGCATCGGGGAGCTTCCCGCGACCATAACGTGATCTCCGAGGATTTCTTCGCCTGAGCGGCGTCGATGTGGTTATTGCCACGCGTGCGGTGGCGCTGTTCCGTAGGGTTTCCGCCACCGAGGGACCGGAGTTGACGGGAGTTGAGCAGCGGTGGCGCAGATCACGCTGGTGCAGGGTGACATCACGGATCAGCGGGTGGACGCCGTCGTGAACGCCGCGAACAGCTCGCTCCTGGGCGGCGGCGGAGTGGACGGGGCGATCCACCGCGCGGGCGGACCGGAGATCCTCGCCGAGTGCCGGAAGCTGCGGGCCTCGCACTACGGCAAGGGCCTGGCGACCGGCCGGGCGGTGGCGACCACCGCGGGCCGGCTCCCGGCGCGCTGGGTGGTGCACACGGTGGGGCCGGTGTTCCGGGCGGAGGACCGTCCGCAGCGCGCGGAGCTGCTGGCCTCGTGCTATCGGGAATCCCTTCGGGTGGCGACGGAACTGGGAGCGCGGACGGTGGCCTTCCCGGCGATCTCCGCCGGGATCTTCGGCTGGCCGCTGGACGATGCCGCTCGGATCGCCCTGACGACCGTGGCCGAGGAGGAGCCCGACCTGGACGAGGTGCGTTTCGTGCTGTTCGGTGCCGAGTCGTACGAGGTGTTCGCGCGGGTGCGGGACGAGCTGGCGGGGTGAACCGGGGGAGCGGGGGTGTGGCGGAGAGCAGGGGGCGCTGACGGGCGCTCGGGGGGCGCGCGACGGCGCATTCGGGCGCTCTCATGGTGGCGCGGCGGGGCGTCAACGCGCCAGGGGTATTCGATAACTCGTTCGAGTGAACTGCTGAACGGATGACCGGGTCGGCCGGGCCGAGCGGGTAGGGGCGGCCGGCTCAGCGCGGCGCCAGCGCCGACCAGTCCACCGTCAGCTCGCCCTGCCGCCGCCGGACCGGCCCGTCCCGCAGCGGCCAGTCCGCGGCCAGCGCCGCACAGGCCGCCACCCAGCGCTGCCGCGCCCCGAACGCCCCCAGCGGCGCGGCCGCCGCCCACGCCCGGTCGAAGTCCCGCAGGAACGCGTGCACCGGCCGGCCGGGCACGTTGTGGTGGATCAGCGCCTTCGGCAGCCGCTCCGCCAGGTCCGAGGGCCGATCCAGGCTCCCCAGCCGGGCCGCGAAGGTCACCGTCCGCGGCCCCTCCGGGCCGAGCGCCACCCACACGTGCCGCCGCCCGATCTCGTCGCAGGTGCCCTCCACCAGCAGCCCGTCCGGCGTCAGCCGCCCGCACAGCCGCGCCCACACCTCGGCGACCTGGTCCTCGTCGTACTGCCGCAGCACGTTCGCCGCCCGGATCAGCTGCGCCCGCGCCCCGCCGGGCAGCGGCACCTCGAAACCGCCGCGCCGGAACTCCAGCAGCGGCGGGTCGGCCATCGGCAGCGCCGCCGCCACCCGCGCCGGGTCGATCTCGATCCCCACCACCCGGACGTCCGCCCGCACCGCCCGCAGCCGGGCCGCCAGCTCCACCGCGGTCCACGGCGCCGCCCCGTACCCCAGGTCCACCGCGATCGGCGGGGCCGTCGCCGCACGCAGCGCCCGGCCCGTCGTGTACGCGATCCAGCGGTCCATCCGCCGCAGCCGGTTGGTGTTCGTCGTCCCCCGAGTGATCGTCCCCACCGGCCGGCTCGACCGGCCCCGGGACGACGGCATGTCGCTTGCGGCCATGGTCACCAAGCCTACGCAGCGCCCGGGGGCACTCGGAGACCCCCGTCCGCCGCCGGGAATACGCGGACGCGGCGACGTGGTTGGCACCCTTGACGTCCCACCGCCCGCAGCTCCGGCCGCGGGCGGCGGTGCGTGGACAGACCAAGAAACCGGTACAGACGCAGCAGCGCCGCCGACGCAGCGACGGGCAGTGCCCAGGGAGGCTTCCGCAGGTGACCCACCACCTCGTCCGCATGCCCCGCGGGGAGTCGCGGTCGGCCGCAGCCCCCTCGTTCCCGCTCCGTCCCCGCCGGATCGCGATGCTGAGCGTCCACACCTCGCCGCTGCACCAGCCGGGCACCGGCGACGCCGGCGGGATGAACGTGTACATCGTCGAGCTGGCCAAGCGCCTCGCCGACCTCGACATCGAGGTCGAGGTGTTCACCCGGGCGATCAGCTCCGACGACGCGCCGACCGTCCAGCTCGCCCCCGGCGTGCTGGTCCGGCACGTCACGGCCGGCCCGTTCGAGGGCCTGCTCAAGGAGGACCTGCCGGCCCAGCTGTGCGCGTTCACCCACGGCGTGCTGCGCACCGAGGCCGGCCACCGCCCCGGCTACTACGACCTGGTGCACTCGCACTACTGGCTGTCCGGGCAGGTCGGCTGGCTGGCGGCCGAACGCTGGGGCGTGCCGCTGGTGCACACCATGCACACCATGGCGAAGGTGAAGAACGCTGCGCTCGCCGAGGGCGACACCCCGGAGCCGGCCGCGCGGGTGATCGGCGAGACCCAGGTGGTCGGCGCGGCCGACCGGCTGATCGCCAACACCGCCGAGGAGGCCGCCGAGCTGGCCCACCACTACGCGGCCCGCCCCGAACAGCTGGCCGTGGTGCACCCCGGCGTCAACCTGGAGGTGTTCCGGCCGGGCGACCGGGCGGCCGCCCGCCACCGGCTCGGCCTGCCGCAGGACGCCGCGGTGCTGCTGTTCGCCGGCCGCATACAGCCGCTGAAGGCGCCGGACGTCCTGCTCAAGGCGGTCGCCCGGCTGCTGGAGCGCCGCCCGGAACTGCGCGAGCGGCTGGTGGTGCCGGTCGTCGGCGGCCCGTCCGGCAGCGGCCTGGCCCGGCCCGAGAGCCTGCACAAGCTGGCCGCGCAGCTCGGCATCAACGACGTGGTGCGGTTCCGCCCGCCGGTCGGCCAGCAGCAGCTCGCCGACTGGTACCGCGCGGCGACGGCCCTGGTGATGCCCTCGCACAGCGAGTCGTTCGGCCTGGTCGCGCTGGAGGCGCAGGCCTGCGGCACCCCCGTGGTGGCGGCCGCGGTCGGCGGCCTGCCGGTCGCGGTCCGCGACGGCGTCACCGGCACCCTGGTGCCCGGCCACGACCCCGACGCCTGGGCGCAGGCGCTGCTGCCCTACGCCACCGACCCGGCGCTGGCCCCCGCCCGCGGCGCGGCCGCCGCCCGGCACGCGGCGGCGTTCGGCTGGCTGACGGCGGCCGGCTCCACCGCCGAGGTGTACGCGGGCGCGATGGCGGCGGCCCGTCCGGTGCGCCGCCCCTGACGGCGGGTCACCCCCGCGCGCGGCGTGACCGGGGCGACACCCCGCCCCGGCGGGCGGCCCGTTAGCGTGGGGGCATGGCCGCCAAGGACGAAGCACTCCCCCTCCTCCGTGCCGCGCTCGACGAGGCCGGTGTGGCCTGGGAGCCGGCCGCCACCGACCCGTACACGCTGGTCGCCACCCTGCCCGGCACCCGCAAGCTGTCCACCGCCTGCGCCCTGCGGGTCGGCGACCACACGCTGTCGGTGAACGCCTTCGTGATCCGCCGCCCGGACGAGAACCACGAGGGCGTCTACCGCTGGCTGTTGGAGCGCAACACCCGGCTCTACGGCGTGGCCTACGCGATCGACCGGCTCGGCGACGTCTACCTGGTCGGCCGACTGCCGCTGGAGGCCCTGACCGCCGAGACGGTCGACCGGCTGCTCGGCACCGTGCTGGAGAACGCCGACGAGCCCTTCAACACCCTGCTGGAACTGGGCTTCGCCACCGCGATCCGCCGCGAGTGGGAGTGGCGCACCAAGCGCGGCGAATCCACCCGCAACCTCACCGCCTTCGCCCACCTGGCCACCGAGAACCCGCCCGCCGACAGCTGAGCCCCGCCGGGGCGGGGCCGGTCCGAGCGGTTCGGTGGGCTGCGATGTCGGCTCCGGGGAGCCGGTCCGAGCTGTTCGATGGGCTGCGACGCCGGCTCGGGGGCCGGCCCGAGCGGGCGTCAGGCCGCTACGGCGACCGGTTCGGTGGGCTGCGACGCCGGCTCGGGGGGCTGGGGCGAGCGGCGGCCGATGGGGACGAACGCGACGGCCGCCAGGGTGCCCGCGGCGGCGCACGCGCCCCACAGCGCCCAGCTGCCCGCGTACTGCAGCAGCAGGCCGCCGGCCAGCGGGCCGACGAAGGACGCCAGCGACCAGGAGAGCGAGTACACGCCCTGGTAGCGGCCGCGGGCCCGGGCCGGGGAGTGCTCGGCGACCAGCGCCATCATGGTCGGCGCGTTCACGATCTCGCCGATCGTCCACACCGCCACCGTCACCGCGTACAGCGCGGCGGACGAGCCGGCCACCGCCGTCAGGCCGAAGCCCCAGCCGATCAGCAGCGCGCTCGCCACCAGCAGGGCGGTGCGGTTGCGGCCCTCCATCAGCCTGGTCAGCGGCAGTTGGAGCAGCACGATCAGCACCCCGTTGAGGCTGGCCACCAGGCCGTACTGGGCGGTCGTGATGCCGTGCTCGCCCATGTCCACCGCCAGCGTGGTGGAGCCCTGCTGGAAGACCAGCGCCAGCAGCAGGTTCACCCCGACCACCGCCATGAACGGGCCGTCCCGGAACACCGAGCCCAGGCCGATCGCCGGGCCCGACGGCTCGTCGGCCGCCTCCTCGACGGCCTGCGACAGCGTCTCGGGGACCTTCGCGAACACCACCACCGCGCACAGCAGGGTGGTCAGCGCGTCCAGCAGGAACAGCGTCAGATAGCCGTGCACGGCGATCAGACCGGCCACCGCGGCGGAGGCGCCGAAGCCGATGTTGATCGCCCAGTAGTTCAGCGAGTACGCCCGCACCCGGTCGGCGGGCGGCACCAGGTCGGCGATCATCGCGGAGACCGCCGGCCGGGAGGCGTTGTTCGCCAGGCCGACCAGGAACGCCACCGCGGCGATCGCCACCGGCCCGTCCGCGAAGCCCAGCACCGCCGTGAACACCGCCGTGGACACCTGCGCCACCAGCAGCGTGGGCCGCCGCCCGAGCCGGTCGGTCAGCACCCCCGCGCCGAGCGCCGCGACGGCCGAGCCCAGCCCGAACAGGCCCGCCACCAGGCCCGCGTAGGACGCCGAGTAGCCCCGGTCCACCGTCAGGTAGAGCGCCAGGAAGGTGACCACGAAGCCACCGAGCCGGTTCACCAGGGTGGACGTCCACAGCCACCAGAACTGGCGTGGCAGCCCGCCCGCGGCCCTGCGTACTTCGGACACCAGGCGGGCGGCGAGGGGCATGGGGGCTCCCGGAGCAACGGAAACGGTAAGAAGCAAAATTGCTGAACGCACATTACGGCGCACGTGGACAGCCCGGCCAGCGAATTTCCCCCTCCACTAAACTGACCCCATGGCTGACACGACCTACCGCTTGATCCTGCTCCGCCACGGCGAGAGCCAGTGGAACCAGAAGAACCTCTTCACCGGATGGGTCGACGTCGACCTCAACGAGAAGGGCGAGAAGGAGGCGGCCCGCGGCGGCGAACTGCTGCTCGCCGAGGGCCTGCTGCCGGACGTGCTGCACACCTCGCTGCTGCGCCGCGCGATCCGCACCTCGCAGATCGCCCTGGACAAGGCCGACCGCCACTGGATCCCGGTCCGCCGCAGCTGGCGCCTGAACGAGCGCCACTACGGCGCCCTGCAGGGCAAGGACAAGGCCCAGACCCTCGCCGAGTTCGGCGAGGAGCAGTTCCAGCTCTGGCGCCGCTCGTACGACACCCCGCCGCCGGCCCTCGCCGACGACTCCGAGTTCTCGCAGGCCGGCGACCCGCGCTACGGCGAGATCCCGTCCGAGCTGCGCCCGCGCACCGAGTGCCTCCAGGACGTCGTCCAGCGCATGCTCCCCTACTGGTACGACGCCATCGTGCCGGACCTGGCCGCCGGCAAGACCGTCCTGGTCACCGCCCACGGCAACAGCCTGCGCGCGCTGGTCAAGCACCTCGACGGCATCTCCGACGAGGCCATCGCCGGCCTCAACATCCCCACCGGCATCCCGCTCGTCTACGAGCTCGACGCCGACTTCAAGCCGGTCAACCCCGGCGGCCGCTACCTCGACCCGGAGGCTGCCGCGGCGGCCATCGAGGCGGTCAAGAACCAGGGCAAGAAGTAACGCACCTTCTCCCGCAGCCCCCTGCCCGGCGCAACGACGCCCCGGCCCAGGGGGCTGTTCCGTGTCCGGGTGCGGGTCCGGCTCCGGGTGCGTCAACTGCCGGGCGGGGGTGAGTGGTTCAGACCACAAAGAATGGTTCAGACCATTGACGGGAGTCGGCGGGGCTTCTAGCGTGGGGGCACTGTCGGCGCGGGCATGCCAATGCTGGCCGCACCCCCACGCGGCTCCGCGCGTGCCCGCGCATGTACTCCATCCACCCCCACGGAGGAGCACCATGCGCAAGCGCAACATCCTGGCGGTCGGCATCGCGGCCGCCGCAGCGACCCTGGCGACGGCGATCCCCGCCAGTTCGCACGGGTACATCACCACCCCGCCGAGCCGGGCCGGCCTGTGCGGGGCCGGCGTCGTGAAGAGGTGCGGCGACATCCAGTGGGAGCCGCAGAGCGTCGAGGGCCCGAAGGGCTTCCCGGCGTCCGGGCCGGCCGACGGCACGCTGTGTGCGGGCGCGGACGCGCGCTGGGCGCCGCTGGACGACCCGCGGGGCGGCGCCTGGCCGACCACCAAGGTCACGGCCGGGCAGCAGCTGACGCTGACCTGGAGCATCGAGGCGCGGCACGCCACCACGTCGTTCCGGTACTTCATCACCAAGCCGGGCTACGACGCGACCACGAAGATCACCCGGTCGAACCTCAACCTCACCCCGTTCCTGACCGTGCCGATGGGCGGCAAGCAGCCCCCGGCCACGCTCAGCCACACCGCGACGCTGCCGTCCGGCCTGACCGGCCACCAGGTGATCCTGGCGGTCTGGGACATCGCGGACACCGGCAACGCGTTCTACCAGTGCATGGACGTCACCTTCTGACGCACCGCACGACGTGAGGGCCGGGCACCCGTAGGTGCCCGGCCCTCACGGTCGCCGTCAGTGGCCGCCGCCGCAGCAGTCGCCGGTCGCCGCGCCGCACTGGCAGGGCGCGCCGGACTGGCAGCCGCAGCCGCAGCCCGGGCCGCAGCCGCAGCCCGCGGCGAGGATCGGCAGCAGCTGGGCCGCGGCCGGGGCGAGCGGGCTCGGTGGGGGAGTGGTCGGATTGCCGGTCGTCTTCATCGCGCTGCATCCTCCTCGTCCGGGCGGAGCCGGGCAGCCCGGTGGACGCCCGTCCCTTCGAGTGAAACGCCGCCCTGACGCGCCGTCAACGGGCGCGCGGAAGTGGGAGGTTCGCGCGGCGTGCGCCCCCGTGGGGGCGCACCGGAGAAACGATTACTCCGCCGAGTCCGCGGTCGCGATGAACTCGTCCACGTGCTCGCCGGTGACCAGGAAGACCACGCGCTTGGCGACCGAGACCGCGTGGTCGGCGAAGCGCTCGTAGTAGCGGCCGACCAGGGTGACGTCCACCGCGGTCTCGATGCCGTGGTGCCAGCGGTCGTCCAGCAGGTGCGAGAACAGCTCGCGGTGCAGGGCGTCGATGGCGTCGTCGTCCGCCTCCAGCTCCAGTGCCTTGTCCACGTCCTTGGTGGCGATCACCAGGCCGGCCTTGGCCACCAGGCGCTGCGCGAGCTGCCCCATCTCCAGCACGATCGGGTGCAGGTCGTTCGGGACGGCGGTCTCCGGGTAGCGCAGCCGGGCGACCTTGGCGACGTGCCGGGCCAGGTCGCCGCAGCGCTCCAGGTCGGAGCTCATCCGCAGCGAGGTGACCACGATCCGCAGGTCGGTGGCGACCGGCTGCTGGCGGGCCAGCAGGTCGATGGCCCGGTTCTCCAGGTCGTGGTGCAGGTTGTTGATCTTCTCGTCGGCGGCGATCACGCTCTCCGCCAGCTCCAGATCCGCGTCCAGCAGTGCGGTGGTGGCCCGTCCCATCGCCGAGCCGACCAGCCGGGCCATCTCGACCAGGCCGTCGCTGATCGAGTCGAGTTCCTCGTGGTACGCGTCGCGCATTGCGCTCTTCTCCTCCAGTACCGGTGTCGGTGGCGGTGCCGACCGGACGCCTCGCACCGGGCGGCCCGATGCGGGGCCGACCGAACGGACGGCCGCTGCTGGTGGCGCGAATGGTAGCCGCGTCACCGCCCACACGGGCTTGCACGGCCCAGAATTGTTCGTTCGAGCGACCTCCCACGGCCTCAGCGGTGAATCAGCAGCATCGTGAAGGTGAATTCTCGGCAACGCCCGGCCGATGCCTTGATCGCACCCTTACGGAGCCCGCCCGGCCACCATTTACGCTGGCAGGCATGGACGTGAACGTGGCCGCCGCCGCTGCCTGCGCCATAGCCGGGCTCGGCGTCGGCCTCACCGCCTCCATCGCCTTCCGTTGGAGCGAGCGCGAGCAGAACCGGGGAAGCGGCGGCAGCAGCAGGAACACAGGACCGGAACCCCTCCAGGAACCGGCCCTGCCGCCGGGCGTGGACACCGTGCTCTCGGTGCTGCGCTCCTGCGCGATCGTGCTCGGCGACGGCGACGAGGTGGTCAAGGCCTCCTCCGCCGCCTACGCGATGGGCCTGGTCCGCGGCGGTGCGGTGGCCGTGGAGCAGATGCTCTCGCTGGCCCGCTCCACCCGCCGGGACGGCGAGATCCGGCAGATCGAGCTGGAACTCACCCGCCCCGGCGCCTCCGCCCGGGCCGCCGAACCGCTGGCGGTCTCGGTCCGGGTCGCCCCGCTGGGCTCCCGGCTGGTGCTGGTGCTGGTCGAGGACCGCACCGAGCGCCGCCGGATCGAGGCGATCCGCCGCGACTTCGTGGCGAACGTCTCGCACGAGCTGAAGACCCCGGTCGGCGCGCTCTCGCTGCTCTCCGAGGCCGTCGCGGACGCCGCCGACGACCCGGAGGCGGTGCAGCGCTTCGCCGGCCGGATGCAGGTCGAGGCCACCCGGCTGGCCAGCCTGGTCCAGGAGATCATCGACCTCTCCCGGGTCCAGGACGACCAGCTGAAGGTCGACCCGGAGCCGGTCTCGGTGGACGAGCTGATCGCCGAGGCGATCGACCGCTGCCGGCAGACCGCCGCCGCCAAGCAGATCGTCATCGCCGCGGGCGGCACCACCGGCCTGTACCTGGTCGGCAACCGCGGCCAACTGGCCGCCGCGCTCGGCAACCTGGTGGAGAACGCGGTGAACTACAGCCCGCCGCGCACCAGGGTGGCGATCGCCACCCGCCGGATCTCCAGCGCCGCGGCGCTGGGCGAGGCGGACGGCGAACTGATCGAGATCTCGGTGACCGACCAGGGCATCGGCATCTCGGAGAAGGACCGCGAGCGGATCTTCGAACGCTTCTACCGGGTGGACCCCGCCCGCTCCCGCCTCACCGGTGGCACCGGCCTCGGCCTGTCCATCGTCAAGCACGTCGCCGCCTCGCACCGCGGAACCGTGTCGGTGTGGAGCGTCGAGGGCCAGGGTTCCACCTTCACACTGCGGCTCCCCGCCGGGCAGGCCCCGGTCGAGAACCGCGCATCCTCAGCAGCACCCACACTTCCTGCCCCGGAGGCCCGATCGTGACCCGTGTACTGGTGGTCGAGGACGAGGAGTCGTTCAGCGACGCCCTGTCGTACATGCTCCGCAAGGAAGGCTTCGAGGTGGCGATCGCCGCCACCGGGCCCGACGCGCTGGAGCAGTTCGAGCGCAACGGAGCCGACCTCGTGCTGCTCGACCTGATGCTGCCGGGCCTGCCCGGCACCGAGGTCTGCCGCCAGCTGCGGGTCCGCTCCAACGTCCCGGTGATCATGGTCACCGCCAAGGACAGCGAGATCGACAAGGTCGTCGGGCTGGAGATAGGAGCAGACGACTACGTCACCAAGCCCTACTCCACCCGCGAGCTGGTCGCCCGGATCCGCGCGGTGCTCCGCCGCCGCGGCGAGGACGCGAACGGCGACGGCGCCGCCGCCCCCGGCGCGCTGGAGGCCGGCCCGGTCCGGATGGACGTCGACCGGCACGTGGTGACGGTGGACGGCGCCAAGGTCGACCTGCCGCTGAAGGAGTTCGACCTGCTGGAGATGCTGCTGCGCAACGCCGGCCGGGTGCTCACCCGGATGCAGCTGATCGACCGGGTGTGGGGCGCGGACTACGTCGGCGACACCAAGACCCTGGACGTCCACGTCAAGCGCCTGCGGGCGAAGATCGAGCCCGACCCGGGCGCGCCGCGCTACCTGGTCACCGTCCGCGGCCTGGGCTACAAGTTCGAGCCGTAAACCGCGACACACCGCGAAGGGGCCCCGCCGCGGCGGGGCCCCTTCGCGGTGGTGCGGGGTGTCAGTGCGCGGGGGCCGACGGGCTGCCCGCCGGGGCGCTCGGCGAGCCGCTCGCGGTGGCGCCGGCGGTCGGCGACGAGGTCGCGGCCGGGGAGGCGCTGCCGGTCGGCGAGGCCGAGGACTTGGTCTGCGGGCCGAAGCCCTGGTAGTAGCCGGCGGCCGGCTGCACGTTGGCGTTGGCGGAGACGTCGCCGGCGCTCTTGAACGTGAAGGTGGTCGGGGTGTAGCCGCCGACCGAGACCTTGGCGTTCGACGCCTGGGCGTTCGCGGCGCCGCCCTTGCCGCCCAGCAGCACCGACTCGCCCGCGTGGATGACGATCTGCGAGACCTGCGCGCCGTTCTCGTCGGTCAGGGTCGCGGAGGTGCCGCCGACCTTGATCCCGGTCAGCACCAGGTCGTCCTTCGGCGCGATGTTGGCGATGTTCGCGGTGACGGCGACCGGGCCCGCGTACTCGCCGGCCGAACCCTCGGGGGCGACCACGACGATGTTGTTGAGCTTGACCGAGTTGTCGATCGAGGTCGCCGCGTTGTCCGGCTTGATCTGCAGGGTGTCGGCGTCGTTGCCCGCCGCGCAGGCGGACAGCGGGACGATCGCTGCGAGGACGAGGGCGGCGGCAGCGCCGCGTCGAAGGCTCCGGCTCACGGCGGCGACTTCTCCTTGGGGGACGATCCACGGAAGAGGGGATCACGGTCGGTGGTCGAGGGCCACACTACCGACCACACATATCCGGGAATCACGGGGTGGCCCCGTGTCGCGGTCCGATCACGATCCGGACCGTTCGGCGAGTCGGAGGCAAAAACTCAAGATCCAATCATGGTTTCGGGAGTGTGACCAGAGGTTTCGCCGCCCAGGTCAGACCGCCTCCGACCTGCGGGAAGCCCCCGTCGAACACCGGTCGCAGCACGCGACGGGGGTGGTTGTCAAGCCCTGGAACCCGCCCTGACCTGCGAAAACGCCCTTCGGGTCAGCCGAAAAGCGTGTTATTCTGGAAAGCCACGGAAGGGGTCCTGTCACATGACGTTCAAGGTTGGCGACACGGTGGTCTACCCCCATCACGGGGCTGCGCTGATCGAGGCCATCGAAACTCGCCAGATCAAGGGTGTGGACAAGACCTACCTGGTGCTGAAGGTGCAGCAGGGAGATCTGACGCTCCGCGTCCCCGCGGAGAACGCCGAGTTCGTCGGTGTCCGCGACGTGGTGGGCCAGGAAGGCCTGGACCGCGTTTTCGAGGTGCTTCGCGCGCCCTACACCGAAGAACCCACCAACTGGTCGCGCCGCTACAAGGCGAACCTGGAGAAGCTCGCGTCCGGCGACGTGATCAAGGTCGCCGAGGTGGTCCGCGACCTGTGGCGCCGCGAGCGTGAGCGCGGCCTGTCGGCCGGCGAGAAGCGGATGCTCGCCAAGGCGCGCCAGATCCTGGTCAGCGAGCTCGCGCTCGCCGAGAACACCAACGAGGACAAGGCCGAGACGCTGCTCGACGAGGTCCTCGCCTCCTGAGGCAGAGGCCCTGACGACAGCTTCGAGGGCAGCCTCGAACCCGGCTCGGCTCGACGCAGCGCCCGAGGGTACCCGAAAGGGCGCCTCGGGCGCTTCGCCATGCCCGGAAGTCGAGTGGCACGGTGAAGCGGTGACGGAAGGGGCGGCGCGGTTCCACTAACGTGCAGTCAGGAAGGGGGCCTGCCCGCTCGCGAATCCGCGTTCGGCACGGCCATACCCATCGCGACCAAGGAGCCAAACCTGAACGCCTCAGCACAGCTCGCGGCAGCGGTCGTCCCGGCCGCCGGACGCGGCGAGCGACTCGGCCCCGGCGCCCCCAAGGCGCTGCGCGAACTCGGCGGCGTCCCGCTGCTGGTGCACGCGGTCCGGGCGCTGGCCCGCAGCCGGGCGGTCGGCCTGGTGGTGGTGTGCGCGCCGCCGGACGGCGTGGCGGAGGTCGTCGCGCTGCTGGACAGCCACGGCCTGGACGGCAAGGACGTCCGGGTGGTGCCCGGCGGCGCCAGCCGGCAGGAGTCGGTGCGGCTCGGGCTGGCCGCGATCCCGGCCGGCACCCGGGTGGTGCTGGTGCACGACGCGGCCCGCCCGCTGGTGCCCGTCGAGGTGGTGGACGCGGTGGCCGCCGCCGTCCGGGCCGGCGCCGAGGCGGTGGTGCCGGCGGTGCCGCTGGCCGACACCGTCAAGCGGGTCGAGCCGCAGCCGTCCGGCCCCGAGCCGGTGCTGGACACGCCCGACCGCTCCACGCTGCGCGCCGTGCAGACCCCGCAGGGCTTCGATCTGGCCGGCCTGGTCGCGGCGCACGGGAAGGCCGTCGCCGAGGGCATCGAGGTGACCGACGACGCCGGGCTGATCGAGCGCTTCGGCGGCCGGGTCGTCGTGGTGCCCGGCCACGAGGAGGCGTTCAAGGTCACCCGCCCGCTGGACCTCGTGCTCGCCGAGGCCGTACTCGCCCGCCGGAGGGCCACCGATGCCTACTGAGAACACCGCCCCGATCCTGCCGCGGATCGGCGTCGGCACCGACGTGCACGCCTTCGAGGCCGGCCGGCCGCTGCGGGTGGCCGGGCTGGACTGGCCGGGCGAGACCGGCCTGGCCGGGCACTCGGACGCCGACGTGGCCGCGCACGCCGCCTGCGACGCGCTGTTCTCCGCCGCCGGGATCGGCGACCTGGGCGCGCACTTCGGCACCGACCGCCCCGAGTGGGCGGGCGCGGCCGGCGTGGCGCTGCTCGGCGAGGCCGCCCGGCTGGTGCGGGAGGCCGGCTTCGAGATCGGCAACGTGGCGATCCAGGTGATCGGCGTCCGGCCGAAGATCGGCAAGCGCCGGGCCGAGGCCCAGGCCGCGCTGTCGGCGGCGGTCGGCGCGCCGGTGTCGGTCTCCGGCACCACCACCGACGGCCTGGGCCTGACCGGCCGGGCCGAGGGACTCGCCGCGATCGCGACGGCGCTGGTCTACGAACGGCCCGCCGCCTAGGCTGAGATGACGGACAGTCATCTCTCTGGTGCGGGAGGAATCGTGGGCGTCGAGCTCGACGACAACGTGAAGAAGCTGCTGGACACGAAGAGCTTCGCGGTGGTCTCCACCGTGCAGCCTGACGGCAGTCCGCAGTCCTCGGTGGTGTGGGTGCGGCGGGACGGCGACGACATCCTGTTCTCCACCGTGCAGGGGCGGCGCAAGCACCTGAACCTGGTGCGGGACCCGCGGGTCAGCGTGCTGATCAACCCGGCGGACAGCCCGTACCAGTACTTCGAGGCGCGCGGCGAGGTCACCATGACCACCGAGGGCGGCCGGGAGCTGATCGACGAGCTGTCCCGCAAGTACCGCGGCCAGGACTACGCGTGGGACGGGCCGGACGCGGTGCGGGTGGTGGTGAGGCTCAGTCCGCGCAAGGTGGTCGCCAACTTCTGAGCATGGCGCGCCAAGTGGCTGGAAGGTGGCGGGGCACCCCCCGCCGCCCACTACTCTGGACGCTGTGAGCCTTCGCCTGTACGACACCATGACCCGCCAGGTACGCGACTTCGTCCCGCTGGTGCCGGGCTGTGTCTCGATCTACCTGTGCGGTGCAACCGTGCAGGCGCCCCCGCACATCGGGCACATCAGGTCGGGACTCAACTTCGACGTGATGCAGCGGTGGTTCCGCTACCGCGGCTACGAGGTCACCTTCGTCCGCAACGTCACCGACATCGACGACAAGGTGATCGCCAAGGGGCGCGAGCAGTCCACCGAGTGGTGGAAGATCGCGCACGCCAACGAGCGTGCGTTCAACGAGGGTTACGACGCCCTCGGCTGCCTGCCGCCGAGCGCGGAGCCGCGGGCCACCGGCCACGTGCCGGAGATGATCGAGATGATGCGCGGCCTGATCGAGCGCGGCCACGCGTACGAGGCCGACGGCAACGTGTACTTCGCGGTCACCACCTACCCGGACTACCTGGCGCTCTCCAACCAGGAGTTGGAGAACCTGCGGCAGCCCTCCGGCGACAACGAGACCGGCAAGCGCGACCCGCGCGACTTCGCGATGTGGAAGGCCGCCAAGCCCGGCGAGCCGAGCTGGGAGACGCCGTGGGGCCGCGGCCGCCCCGGCTGGCACCTGGAGTGCTCGGCGATGGTGCACAAGTACCTGGGCACCTCGTTCGACATCCACGGCGGCGGGCTGGACCTGATCTTCCCGCACCACGAGAACGAGATCGCCCAGTCCAGGGCGTACGGCGACGACTTCGCCAACTTCTGGGTGCACAA
This sequence comes from Kitasatospora sp. CB02891, assembly GCF_002803145.1. Lineage (NCBI taxonomy): Bacteria > Bacillati > Actinomycetota > Actinomycetes > Kitasatosporales > Streptomycetaceae > Kitasatospora > Kitasatospora sp. CB02891. The sequence continues at coordinate 203,715 of NZ_NNBO01000011.1, forward strand.
CGCCTGGGTCACCATGAGCGGCGAGAAGATGTCCAAGTCGCTGGGCAACTCGGTGCTGGTCTCCGAGATGGTGCAGCGCTGGCGGCCGATCGTGCTGCGCTACTACCTGGCCGGCCCGCACTACCGCTCGATGATCGAGTACAGCGAGGAGTCGCTGCGCGACGCCGAGACCGCGTTCCAGCGGATCGAGGGCTTCATCGAGCGCGCCGTCGAGCGCTGCGGCATGGTCGACGCCGCGCCGGAGGTGCCGTTGGCCTTCGCCGAGGCGATGGACGACGACCTGGGCGTGCCGCAGGCGCTGGCCGTGGTGCACACCGCCGTCCGGCAGGGCAACAGCGCGCTCGGCGCGGACGACAAGGAGTCCACCGCGGCCCGCCTCGGCGAGGTCCGGGCGATGCTCGGCGTGCTCGGCCTCGACCCGCTGGACGAGATGTGGGCCGGCGGCGGCAGCCAGGGCGAGGAGCTCACCGGCGTCGTCGACGCGCTGGTCGCGCTGGTCCTGGAACAGCGCCAGGCGGCCCGCGCCCGCAAGGACTTCGCCACCGCGGACGCCATCCGCGACCAGCTCGGCCACGCCGGGCTGGCGATCGAGGACACCCCGTCCGGCCCGCGCTGGACGATCAACCAGTAGCCCCTCGGGGCGCGTGGGGGCCGTACCCTTTGTATGGGTGCGGCCCCCGCGCACGAAGCAGACGCAGAGACAGGAAGTACAGCCATGGCCGGCAACAGCCAGCGCAGGAACCGCCGCAACCCCGGATCGAAGAAGGGCGCGAGTGTCGGTACCGGCGGCCACAGCCGGAAGGCACTGCAGGGCAAGGGCCCGACGCCGCCCGGCGCGGAGCGCAAGGGACACCCCAAGCAGCGTGCCGCCAACGCGGCGCTGAAGCGCGAGCGCGACGCCAAGTCCCGCGCCGGCATGCGCCGGTCGGGCGGTCCGCGCAGCGGCCGCGGCGGCGCGGGCGCGGCCGAGCTGGTGGTGGGCCGCAACTCGGTGGTCGAGGCGCTGCAGGGCGGCGTGCCCGCGACCGCGCTGTACGTGCAGCAGTTCATCGACACCGACGACCGCGTCCGCGACGCCTTCCAGGCCGCCAACGAGCGCGGCATCCCGCTGATGGAGGCCCCGCGCCCGCAGCTGGACCAGATGACCGGCGGCCTGAACCACCAGGGCCTGGTGCTCCAGGTCCCGCCGTACGAGTACGCGCACCCGGACGACCTCCTGGAGGAGGCCGCCAACATCGGGCAGGACGCGCTGATCATGGCGCTGGACGGCGTCACCGACTCCCGCAACCTGGGCGCCGTGGTCCGGTCCGCCGCCGCCTTCGGCGCGCACGGCGTGGTCATCCCCGAGCGCCGCGCGGCCGGTATGACCGCCGGCGCCTGGAAGACCTCCTCCGGCGCCGCGGCCCGGCTGCCCGTGGCCCGCGCCACCAACCTGACCCGCGCGCTGGAGGCCTACCAGAAGGCCGGCCTGATGGTGGTCGGCCTGGCCGCCGACGGCGAGGCCGAGATCGGCGACCTGGACGCGCTGACCGGCCCCGTGGTGATCGTGGCCGGCTCCGAGGGCAAGGGCCTGTCCCGCCTGGTGTCGGAGACCTGCGACCTGCGGGTGCGGATCCCGATGCCCGGTCAGACCGAGTCGCTGAACGCCGGTGTCGCCGCCGGCATCGTGCTGTACGAGGCCGCGCGGATGCGTGCCAAGCGCTAGGCGCCGGAGCCGGGCGTCCGGTGTCGGACGTGGGGGCACCAAGCGCTAAGTCGACTGTTACTGTGCGTGACATCAGGCTGCTCGGTGCGTCATTTTCGTGAGTCGTCCGGTCGGGTTCGGTCGAGCCCGATCGGATTTCTCATGATCGCTTCAAATCCTCGCCCGGGATGCACCCGGGAGAGTGTCCTCCGGGCCCGTCACCCGGTTAGAGGGGTGTGGACACCAGAACACCTCGGCGTTTCGGGCAGCGCCCCGCGGCGATAGACGACGGCCCGGGCCTCAACACGGTCCGGGTTCCGTCCGACCCGGCGAAGCTCAGCAGCACCCAGGCCAGTTTCCGGGTCAGGCTCTCCGGCCCGGTGACCGCATTGATCGACCCCCCGGCCGGCGCCGCCTTCGGCGACCCGTACGGCCTGCAGCACGGCGCCCGTCCGCTGGTCACCCCGCAGGTCGTGGTGCCCGCGAAGGCCGCGGTGCCCGCGCTGGCCGGGATCACCGCCGCCTCGGTCACCGGCGCCGCACCCCGCCGCAAGACCCGGGTGGTCACCTGGAGCGGCCAGGCCGGCCCCGGCGACACCGCCGCCACCCAGCTCCTCGAAGCCGTCCGGCTGAACACCGTGCCCGCCCCGGCGAAGGCCTTCGCCGAGCAGGACACCCAGCAACTTCAGGCCGTCCCCCGGCAGTACGGCGCGGGCTCGGGTACCGGCTCCGGCACAGGCTCGGGCTTCGGCTCGGACGAGACCTCGCGGGTGGGCATCGCCGAACTGCTGGACGACTCCGTGCGGGTCGGCGGGCACAGCTGGCACCCCGAGGGCGAGCTGCCCGAGATGCCGTCGCTCGGCGAGGGCTCCAGGCACGCCTGGTACCCCGGCCGCCGGGTCGACCTCGGCCTGGTCCTGCTGCCGCTGCGGGTGCTGCTCGGCTCGCTGTCGGTGTACGCGGGCTTCAGCAAGCTGTGCGACCCCGTGTACTTCGACGGCGGCGAGCGCGGCTCGATGATGCGCTGGCTGTCCTCGCTGCACCCCTGGAAGGTCGCCCAGCCGCTGCTGGACTTCGCCATGGCCCACCCCGTCGGAGCCGGCCTCGCGGTCGCCTTCGCGGAGATCGTCATCGGCGTGCTGTCCATCCTGGGCCTGTGGCAGCGACTCGCCTCCGGCGCGGCGATGGCACTGTCCGCGGCCCTGCTGTTCACCGTCAGCTGGAAGGCGGTGCCGGCCTACGACACCCCCGACCTGATCTTCCTCGCGGCCTGGAGCCCGCTGCTGATCGCCGGCGCCCCGTTCGCCTCACTGGACGGACGGATCGCCCTGGAGGCCTTCCGCCGCCACGGACCCGCCGAACCCGCCGCCGTCCGACGGCGGATGCTGCGCCGCCGCTCGGTCGTGACCGCCGTGGTGGTCGGCCTGACCCTGCTCACCGGCTCGCTGCTGGGCGCCGCGGTCCGCACCGGCCGCACCGCACCGGTGCACCCGCCGACGGACTACGGATCCCCGGTGTGGCCGAGCAACGGCCCCTCGCCCTCCCCGGCCACGCCCTCGCCGACGCCGTCACCGTCCCCGAGCAAGGCCACGCCCTCGCCGAGCCGCAGCAACGGGACCAAGCCCAAGCCCAGCGCCAGCACCACCGGCGGCGGCTCCTCCACCTCGTCCCCGCACGCCGGGACGGGCAACGGGGCCGGTTCCGGAAGCGGCTCCGGGACGGGTGCCGGCACCGGCTCCACCGGCGGCGCCGGCACGCCCAGCACCCCCCGGTCCCAGCCCTCGCACGGGGTGATCGGCGGGCTGCTCGGCAGCGGGCCGCCTCTGCTGGAACTCGGCATGCGGCCGACAGCCGCGGGCGGAGGGGTCTGACGGGCCTTCGGCACAGCGGCAGGGCCCCTTCCGGGAACTCTCCCGGGAGGGGCCCTTCGCTGTGCGTCGAGCTGCGTGAAGGCGAGCTGTGCGAGGGCGAGATGTTGTGGGGGAGGGTGCGAAAAGAGGGGCGCTGGGGGTACCCCCAGCGCCCCTGTCGGGCCGTGCTGCCCCTACCCGACCACTCCCGCAGCGAAGGAGCCGTCGCAGACCGGGCGGGCGAAGGAGCGGGCGCGCTGGACGTCGCCCTGGTACTTCTTCACCGCGGCGCGGCCGAGCTCGCCGGCCAGGGTGCTGCAGTACGGGGTGAGGGAGGGCTTCTCGCGCATGGTGCGCTCCAGGAGGTCGAGCGCGGTGCCCGGGTTGTGGTTCTTGAGCTCCTCCATCAGGTCGACCCGGAGCGCTTCCTGCGCGGCCAGGCCCTGGGTGTTGGGGGAGGTGGAGGTCCGGCCGATGGAGCCGTCCCCACTGGACGCCGCAACCACCTGCTGGTCCAGCCCCGTCGGCGGGGCCCATGGAACGCGGGTGACGGCGAGGGTGCCGGTGGTCACCAGGATCACCGGCAGGGTGAGGGCAACGGTCTGGCCGATTCGGCGAACGAGCTGTTTCACGCACAGGAGAGTAGCGGTGCGTGGCGGAACAGGCGCGCCGCGTTACCCCAACGAGTGACCAGTGTCCTGTTTTGTTCCGCCATGAGGTTGACGCGGGGCCCCGGGAACGGCGGAACCCCCTGCCGACCGCCGTGGGCAGGGGGTTCCGTGTGTTCGTCAGTGACGTGCGCCGGCCGTCAGCGGCTGAGGCGCGCGCCGGTGGTGGCGAAGACGTGGGTCTCGTTGCCGACCGGGACGACGTGGATGGTCTCGCCGCGCTGCGGGATCTCCCGGCTGTGCACGCGGACCACGATGTCCTTGTCCTGGCCCGACACCTGGGTGGTGCCGTAGACGAAGCCGTCCGCGCCGAGCTCCTCGACCACGTTGACGGTGACCGCGACGCCCTCCAGGCCGCCGGCCGGGACGATCTGGAAGTGCTCGGGGCGGATGCCCACCACGACGTTCTTGGCGTCGCCGGCCTTCGACAGGTCCTCGCGGTCGATGTTGATCACCGAGCCGCCGAACTTGACGCCGCCGTCCACCAGCGGAACCTCGACCAGGTTCATCGCGGGGGAGCCGATGAAGCCGGCCACGAACAGGTTGGCGGGCCGGTCGTACATGGCACGCGGGGCGTCGACCTGCTGGAGCACGCCCTTGTCGAGCACCGCGACGCGGTCGCCCATGGTCATGGCCTCGGTCTGGTCGTGGGTGACGTAGACCGTGGTGATGCCCAGGCGGCGCTGCAGGCCGGCGATCTGGGTACGGGTCGAGACGCGGAGCTTGGCGTCCAGGTTCGACAGCGGCTCGTCCATCAGGAAGACCTGCGGCTGGCGGACGATCGCACGGCCCATCGCGACACGCTGGCGCTGACCGCCGGAGAGCGCCTTCGGCTTGCGGTCCAGGTACTCGGTCAGGTCGAGGATCTTGGCGGCCTCTTCGACCTTGGTGCGGATGTCCGCCTTGTTCACGCCGGCGATCTTCAGGGCGAAGCCCATGTTCTCGGCGACGGTCATGTGCGGGTACAGCGCGTAGTTCTGGAACACCATCGCGATGTCCCGGTCCTTCGGCGGCAGGTGGGTCACGTCGCGGTCGCCGATGCGGATGGCGCCCTGGTTCACGTCCTCCAGGCCGGCCAGCATGCGCAGGGAGGTGGACTTGCCACAGCCGGAGGGGCCGACCAGGACGAGGAACTCGCCGTCGCCGATCTCCAGGTCGAGCGCGTCGACCGACGGCTTGTCGGCACCCGGGTAGACGCGGGTGGCCTTGTCGTACGTCACAGAAGCCATGCTGCTTCGCTCCTTCACCGGCAGGAACGTGCCGGACGATCCGAGTAAAGGTTGGGTTGTCTGAACCGCTCCGAGTGGTCTGGACCATCGACCCTCCAGCGCGGTTCCTCGTGACGCTACCTGGCAGTTCGTCGTTTTGTCAGCCCTCAACCCCCCTTGCTCCCGCATCGATCAGGTCACGACCCCACCCCTCCCCCTCCCCGCCCCACCCCCAACCGCCCGCATCCGCCCGCCCCCGCCCGGTACACTGCCCACTGGTACCGCCGCGTATCCCGCGGCCGGTCACCACGCCTCCTTAGCTCAGCTGGCCAGAGCACCGCTCTTGTAAAGCGGGGGTCGTCGGTTCGAACCCGACAGGGGGCTCCGTGAACCACCTTGGATGAGCTGCAGGTTGGCCTTCTGGGGGGGCTTGATCACCGGCGTCGGACTTCTCGTCCGGGGCCGTTTGCGTGAGCGGATGGCCTGATCGTCTCCAAGGGCTACCCAATGCGCCCTCGACCAGGGGGTCGAGGGCCGATCATCTGGTGATCGCGGAGAGCCGCCGTCGCAGGGGCTCCTCAAGGTCGAGGCTGTCGCCTCGAGTAGTGGCCTGCAGCAATTCAGTGATGACGACCAGTTCGGCGAACTGCCCGGCCGGCGTGTCGAGGATGCGGGCGAGTCGGTGACGGACCTGGGCGGCGGTGTCCGGAACGAGGAGGCTGTACGAGTGCAGCAGCGCCGCGTCGTACCCGGCAGGCGCGACGCCCCAGCCTTCCCAGTCGAGCACCGTAAGGGCCGGACTTGTGAGGTTGGCCCAGTGCAGGTCACCGTGGGCCGTTGTCCAGGAGGTCACTTTGGTGTCGATCGGGATGCCCAGGTACTGGGGCATGGCGCGATCCAGGTATTCCTGCCGAACCGCCACCCGGTCGCTGGGAACGGTGGCGATGGCGTCGAGGGCGGTGCTGAGCGAGTCCCACCAGGCGTCGTCCAGGTCGGGTGCTTCCCGAAGGATCGGCTCGTGGGTAGCGATGGTCGAGGCAGTGATCTTGTCGTACAGCTCCGCCAGGTAGCCGTGCTCGCCCTCGGTCCAGGTACGCCGCACCCGCAGACGTGGCCTGGGTACCGCAGGAGGCATGAGTCGTTCTGCCTCCTGCGGTCCCTCCCAGAGCTTTCCGCCAGCCTTGTCAGCCGGGGCGGACACCAGTCGGAGCCAGCCCTCGCCGGACGCGGTGGCGACCGCGCGACCGAGGGTGCGTCCGCGCCAGCCCCACGCTTCGCGCGAGCCGATCGGTGTCGCGTCGAGCGCCGCTGCGGCTGTGGCGTGCATCCCGCGCATCCGTCCGGCGGTGTCCGGTTCAGGTTCCGAGTACATCAACGACCCTTCGCAGGACGTCCGGAGACAACAGCGGACGGCCGACGGCATCGGCGGCCTGCGTCCAGTGTTCCGGATTCCCCGTCGACAGAAGTACGCGTTTCACTCCGGGGGTCGAGGCGACGACGGCGAGGGCAGCCTGCGCGGGAGTACTGCCGGGGCTGATCAGGTCGGTCAGCTCGCGGGTCAGGATGTCGGGGATCTCGCCACCGTGGAGTGGGGCGGAGGCGAACACCTCCAGTCCCGCATCCAGGGCATCGGCCAACGGGCCTTGCCCGTCGAGGGCTTGGGCGACGGGTGCGAGATGAATGAGGGAGACCGGGAGTTGGATGGCCCGTAGGTGGTGGTTCGGGCCGCCGGCCTTGGTCGCGAGTTCGAGCAGGGTGGACACGTCGAAGAGTCCGCTGCTGAAGCCACACCAGGTCGCGACCCCGTAGGCACCGATCGTGTGTTGGCTGCACGCCTTCTCCATGGAGAGGAAGGCGGCGTACAGCCGGTCGGCGATCTCGCCTTCCTGGCAGCCGTGTTCTGGGTTGTGCAGGAACACCAGGTCCGGGACTCGGCCGAGCATGCGTTTGCTGCGGGCGACCTGCCAGGCGATGTAGTCGGGCGCGAGGCAGTGCCCCTGCTCGGCGTCCTCGGCGGACAGCGCGCCCGCACGCATACTGAGGTGCTTGGCGCTCGGCGGGAGGAAGCCCAGCCCACCTTCGTGGAGACCCGCAGGTCAGGGTAAGCAGCCAGGGCCAGCGATGTCTCCGCCTGGCCGTTCTCGTAGTTGGGCGCGGTGTCCACCCAGTCGGCACCACGGGAGGCGGCCATCAAGGTGGCCTCGGCCACATCGAGACAGCGGTAGGTGCCCAGGCCCAGCCGTGCGGTCATCGCTCGCCCCAGATGGCGGCGACCTGGCCGTCGACCAGCTCCGTCACGACACCGGCCGCCTGCGCGAGCGTGATGCCAGCAGCCTGTGCGAGATCGGCCAGTCGGTGACTCTCTCCGTCGGCGAGGAGCGTGAGCATCGGCTGGGCCTGGGCCGCGAACGTCCACTCCTCGCCGCCCGTGGTCAGCCGCACCGTGCCCTCCGGCCCGGAGGTGAGCGCGGGCCGCGTGGTGACGAGACGCACCCTCAGATCCGCGTCCGGCGGAGCCGTCGTGATGTACGGCAGCGACGGGACCAACCTGGCACGCTCGGTGGCATCGCGAGCGGCGGAGAAGCGAGTGATCAGATCGGCACTCTCCAGTTCGGCCGCGACGAGCTTGCTGATCGTTTCGAGGAAGACGCGCTGCTCCTCGGCAGCTCCGAAGCGCGGAATGTCCGCCCGGATGGCCTCGTGGGCTCGCAGGACCTCCGACAACCAGGTGACCAGGTCAGCGCCCGTCGTGCTCTGCAGCCCGCATGTGACGTGCAGTGAGTGCTGGCCCTCGGAGGCGGCGACGGCGTGCCACCAGCCCCGGGGCAGGTAGAGCATGTCACCAGCGTTGAGCACCAGGTCGGCAATGGGTTCGTCCGGCGGCGGCTCGGGCATCTCGACGTCGCGGTGCAGGGGGACTGTGCGAGTCGGTCCGAAGATTCGCCAGCGCTTCGCGCCGTCGAGTTGGACGACCACCACGTCGTGGTCATCCCAGTGGACGCCGAAGCCCTCGGTGCTGGTCCACGAGGCGTACAGGTTGACCTGCACTCCCGTTCGCAGCCAGCACTCCAGCTGGGAGGCCACGGAGCCGATGCCGGGATGGAGCTCGTCGACGGCGTCCAGGACGAGCGTGGCCCCTTCGGCGAGCCGCTTGTGCAACTCGGAGGGCTGGAGCTGGTGCCAGACGGTGCTCCGCCGGGTGGTGATCGGCCGGGAGTAGGTGCGCGCGGGCACCTGCTCCCCGTTGGCGGCGAGGCGGAAGCGAGGGGGTTCGAACCGGTGGTGGGTCAGGATGGCATTGAGGTCATCCCAGCTCATCAGTCCGGCGAGCGACGCGGCTTCACCGCGTGCGACCTTGAAGCTGCGGCCGAGCGTCTGGGCGAGGAAGTCATCCCCGCCCAGACGCTCAACCACCGAGAAGTGCTCGGCGGCCATCGTGATGCAGCCGTCAGTCGTTGGTGTCGGTTCGGCCGGTGGAGCCGCCGTCCGACGGCTGCTCGCCCCGCGATCGGGCCGCGGCGACCTTGGTACGGGCGACAAGCAGGCCGTCGCCCTCCAGCTCGGTGCTGGTCGTCAGGTTCTCGGGCATGAAGTACTCCTTCGGTTTCATGGGGCGGGGCGACTGCCCAGCCCCGTCGTGGGTGCACTGGTGGATCCGTTGCCAGGGCAGGGCGCTGGCAAGGAACCTCAGGTGCTTATTGCCGCGTGACTGTTGGCCGGCGCGGCCACCTGCGTCCCCCCAAGCCCGCGTCGGGGCGGGAGGAAGTCTTTTCAGGCACTGGTCGGGACGACGTCCCGTGCCTTCGGGGCCGCGGCCCTCACCAGGGCGGTGAGTCGCTCGTCGCCCGAGACGGCGGCGGTGGCGCCGACCTCGAACCAGATCCGTTTGCCGGCAGGGTCCGGCTCGGCGCCCCAGTCCGTCGCGAGCGCGGCCACCAGGAACAGCCCTCGCCCGTCGGTGGCGTCGAGATCGATCCCGCCGGCAGCCGGGAGTTCGTGGCCGACGTCCGTCACCTCGACGCGCAGCCGTTCACCGTCCCAGGAGACGCACACGACGCACGGGGCGTGGGTGTGGGACACGGCGTTGGTGATCAGCTCGCTGGACAGCAACTCGACATCGCGGAGTGCGTCCTCCGCCAGCGGCAGGCCCCAACCGCGCACGGCCCGTATCACCTGCCGCCGGGCATCCGGCACGGCCTTGACACTGGGCAGCACATGAAAGCCGAACGGGGCGGGGGCAGTGGCCTGCCGGGTGGCGACGGACATGAGCGCGGACCTTTCACCGGGACGAGGTCGGCAGCGGGCCGATTCGCGCCGGGATTCACCCGGCAGGTATCTACGGAACCGCCTCCAACGCCGGTGAACCAGAGCAGAATTGAGGCGGCAACGAGGCATCCGTGCTGCAAACCCGGGCATGACCTGGCCTGTTACGGCTGCAGACGAACTGACGTACCTCTGGAGGACGCGGGATGGCATCCAGGAGGTCTCGGCTGATCCAGCGAAGGGAGGCGGTCGGTCACACGCAGGAATCCCTGGCTGAAGCCCTCGATGTGGACCGTACGACCGTGGGGCGATGGGAGAGCGGCAGGGGTGCCCCACAGCCCTGGATGCGGCCGAAGCTCGCCCGCGTCCTGAAACTCTCGGTTGACCAACTGGCCGACCTGCTGGCAGCGCCCCCGGCAGTTGCCGAAGCAGTTCCACCGCCCAGCAGCGGCGGCGAGGCTTCGCCTCCTGCGCCTGCCCAGCGCACGGACCACGACAACGATCTCGTAGTGGCCGTGGCAGCCGACTCAGCAGAGTCCGCACTCTTCCTTCGCTTCGCGAGCGCGTCCAACGTGGACGACACGCTGCTTGAACAGATCGACGCGGACATCGCGAGGCTGGCAGGGGACTACGTGAGCAAGCTGGTATCCGAGCTCTTCAACGACATCGGAGTCCTCCGGCGAGCAGTGTTCGACTTACTCCGAGGCCGTCAACACCCCTACCAGGCAAGCCATCTCTACCTGCAGGCCGGACGCCTCTGTGGCCTGGCCACCCATGTCGCCCTCGACCTCGGCCAGTACGCAGCTGCGGCTGCGCATTCGCGAACGGCCTGGCGCTGCGCGGAGTCAGCCGGCCACAACGGTCTCCGGGCCTGGATCCGATCCGTCCAGTCCCTGATTGCCTACTGGCAGCAGGACCATCGCCAGGCCGCCGAGCTGGCCAGAGCCGGACTGCCGTACGCAGACAGCGGGACGATCGCAGCCCGCCTGCTCAGCCTCGAAGCACGGGCCACCGCCGCGCTCGGCGACAGCGCGAGCGCGCTACGAGCCGTGGAAGCGGCCGAAGCGGCGCGGAGCACGGTAGCCGCCGTGGATCTTCCCGGCGTATTCACGTTTCCCGAGGCCAAGCAGTGGACGTACGTTGGCACCGCCCTCCTTGCCCTGGGCAGCCGAGCTCACGTGAACCGCGCCATCGAGGCGTCCTCCCGGGCCATCGCCCTGTACGAGTCCGCACCGCAGCAGGAACAGTCCTCCGGCGACCTGCTGGCCGCCCGCCTCGACCTCGCCAACGCCCACCTCGCCCACGGCGACCTCGACGGCGTGCAGGAGAAGCTCTCGGCGGTGTTGGATGCCGCACCGGACCGGCGAACAGCAAGCATCTCCAGCCGCCTTCGGGCCCTGAGTACTCGTCTCGCTGAGCCAGCCTATGCAGGCTCCCCGATCGTCCTGAGTCTCCGTGAGAATGTCAGAGAAGCCTGCTCTCGACCCGCACTCACGAACCCTCCGGAGCTGCCACAGTGACGAGCAACACCGCACAGCAGGACGCCGCAGTCGCCGACAAGATGATCCTCGCGAACAGCGCCTATGCCGACGGACGCCACCTGGCCGCCCGCCAGTCGATCTACCGGTGGCAGCAGCCGCAGTACGACCTGCCCGGGATCGTCGTCGAAGAGCTGGCCGGCACAAGTGGGATCGTCCTCGACGTCGGCTGCGGCAACGGCAAGTTCGTCAGCCGCTTGCACACGGACTGCCCGAATTTCCAGGTCGTCGGGATGGATATTTCGGCGGGCATCCTCGCTGACGTCGAGAAGCCGGTCCTGGTGGCCGACGCTCAGGCCCTGCCCTTCGCGGACGACAGTGCCGACGCCGCACTGGCCCTGCACATGCTGTACCACGTCAGCGACATCGGGGCCACGGTCAAGGAACTGGCCCGCGTCCTCCGGCCTGGCGGTGTGCTCATTGCTTCGACCAACAGCGACACCGACAAAAACGAGCTGGACGAGCTCTGGGCCAGGGCCGCAGGAGATGTTCTAGGCATTTCTGAGGGGCCAGCGCGCGTCTCCCTCAGCTCGCGCTTCTCTCTGGAGAAGTCACGCAGTTACCTCGGGGTGGCGTTCGAGAACATCTTGGTTCGTGAACTTCCGGGCACCATCGAAGTTACCGACCCAGCGCCAATCATCGCTCACCTGGCCTCGTACGAGGCATGGGCCGAGCAGTGCGGCGTCCCCTTCCAGGAGACCGTCAGCCGGGCAGCGGAGATCGCTGCCGCCACGATCGCGACTGCGGGATCGTTCAGGATCACCTGCCTTGGCGGCATCCTGGTTTGCCGGAGCTAGGCCTGTAGTGGGATTTGGCTGACTTGCGAGAGAAGGAAACCGAATGGCGTGGAATGAAATCCCTGCGCGAGATGATGCAAATTTGTCTTTCCAGGCGTACTATGGGCGAATCAATATCCTTTATAGCCTATTGAGGCCAACGAGCAGGTTCGTATTTGATCAAATCTGGGAATCGGCCGAAAGGTCCGAATTAAAGGAGTTTAAAAAGAGTGCGCTTGTCGGCCTCTTTGTTGCTGATCTTGTTCGCGCCCTTGGTCTCAAGGAGATTACGGAATGCGAGCCAGAAGTGGGAGATTGGTTCGTTCACTCCGGCGTTACGAGCTACTGCAAGCTTGAATCCGGCTTGAGGGCGGCGGAGATCGAGATTTCAGGTCGGATCATTCGAGGCGCCGTGCGTGCTGACTGCTACATCACCGGCACGGCTGCTGTCAACATGGATGGCCGTGATGATATTTCGTTTGTAGTTGGCCGCTTGACTTCTTATTCTAAATTTGACCTCGTTGCTGCCGGTTACCGTGAGCCGGTTTCGAGCCTGGCAGGATTGCGTCAAATTGACCTTCGTGTCGATGGGCCGTCCGGAGTTGCAGATCTGGCGGCACTCTCGATGGGTGACGCGTGGTCCTCGAAGCTCCTGCAGCTCGAAGTGCGTGGAGTTCCAGATCAAGGGCTGCTTAACGGTGCCGTGCTCGACACTGTAGCCCGATTCCAATCAGCTGTTGAAGATCAGGGTGGCTGGAAGCTCCTATATGACGACTCCGGCAAGGTTATGCATGAGCGGCAACATCAGGGCATGTTTCGAATGTTCTCGCGGTTGACATTTGGGACATTGGGCATCCAAATGGATGCTAACTCGGACCATGGAAGTGGTCCTACCGACTTCACGCTACGCCTAAATAAGGCGGCTGCAATTATCGAATTCAAAAAGGATGACAAGCTGGAAGAAATTCGCCATGGCGTATTGATTCAGCTTCCAATCTACATGCGATCTTCTGGGATTGCGTTTGGATTCTACATTGTCATGTGTCATAAGAGGGATCCGGGTGAAATTGAAAGGATCCTCTCGGGAGTCGTGGACGCTGACCCGACACTTGCCGGCGTCACATGTGTCGTTGTTGATTGTCGTCGCAGAATTTCTGCATCCAAGGCGCCAGCGCGCTCGGCTCTTGCCGCCGAGTTGCCTGACTGAGTCATTACGCAGCGCGAGGAGGCGCACTCGTCCGCTGGTGCGTTGAAGGCTTCCCGTCGAGTGGTCAGTGTGCGTGAGCGATGCGTGAACGGATGGAGCGGCAGCAGGCCCTTGGATCCGGACCATGGAACTTGCCGCGGGGCGCTGACCTGCAGGGTCAGCGCCCGCGGCATCAGGTGTTACGCGCCGTCAGGATCCGGGTTCGTCTTGTAAAGCGGGGGTCGTCGGTTCGAACCCGACAGGGGGCTCGGATTTGAGTGCGGGCCGGAGGGCCTGTGGAGGGTGGGCGCCCCGGGGCCGGAAGTGGCTTCGGGGTGTTTCTGTGTGTGGGGCCGTCGGGCGGAGGGGTGCCCGTTGAGCGGGTGGCAAGTCGACGGCAATCGGGCGGACGTACGGTCGGCGGGATGGCGCTTCCCCGTGCGAGCGGCTTCGCAGCCGCTCCTGTGCGCATGGCCGAACAGACTCTTCATGTGGAAAAGAGGCCTGATGTCACGCAGATTCCCGATGGCGGTCGTGTCACTCCTGGCGCTGGTGGCTTCGTTCCTGGCCGCCGCGCCCGCCGGGCACGCGGCCAGTCCCTGTAACGCCCCCGAGCCGCCGCCGTCCTGCAACGAGCCGCCGCCCCCGGGCGGCTCGGGGACGCCCCCGACGCCGAGACAACTGCCGTACAGCTATGCGGAGTCGTTGACGCTCAGCGGCTGGTGCGTGGACGTGCCCAACGGTTCGCCGGTCACCGGGAGCGCGATCCAGATCTGGGGGTGCAACAACTCCGGTGCGCAGCGGTGGATTTCGCGGCCGGTGGGGGAAGGGGTGTCGTGGGTGAACGTCGCCTCGGGCAAGTGCCTGGACGTCAAGTGGGGCGGCTCGGCGGACGGCACCGCCGTCTGGCAGTGGGACTGCAACGGGACGCCCGCGCAGGTCTGGCGTGACGAACCGGCGGCCTCCGGCGGCCGGCAGCTGGTCAACTCGGGCAGCGGGAAGTGCCTGGACGTCCCGAACGACGACTTCCGCAACGGCAATCCCCTGCAGGTCTGGAGCTGCCACGACAGGCCGGCGCAGCGGCTGGGCCGCCAGGCGGCCCAGCCGTGGCCGGGGTCGCGGCTGCGCCCGATCTACGCGATCGCGCACAACCTCAACTCCGCGGACCGGGTCGGTTCGGCCCTCGACGCCGGATACAACGCCATCGAGGTCGACGCCGCCAACCACGCGTACGGCGGCTGCTTCGTCGACGACTGGGAGTGGGTGGCCTGCGACGTCGGCAACCCGGCCTCCGAGAACGTCGACAGCGGCAACGTGGGCCGCAAGCGGGTCTCGGCGATCTTCGACGAGATGGCCGCCCAGCGCCGTGCCGGGCGCAACCTGACGCTGGTCTGGATCGACATCAAGCACCCCGAGAACCGGGACCTCGGCGCGTTGAAGGCGCTGGCCCGGGACAAGCTGGTGGCCAACGGCATCCAGGTGGTCTACGAGGTGACCTGGGACAACGACCAGCGGACGCTCTGGGCGGACCTCAAGCAGGGCCTCACCCGGTCCGAGGGGGTGATGGTCACCGGGACGTACCAGGACGCCAACATCGCCTTCTCCTACAACGGCGGCGGCGTCGACTTCCAGCACCGGCTGGTCGACGACGGCTCCGCGATCTTCGCCACCGCGGTCGGAACCTGCGGCAACGACGGCAGCGACAAGGTGGCCGGCCTGAAACAGAGCACGGCGGTCCGGGACGCGGGCTACCTGACGGGAGTCTTCTCCTGGACCATCGGCTCCTCCTCCGGTGCCGCCTCGTGCGCCGGCCGGCTGCTCGGCGAGGCGGGCGTGGACGGCCTCATCGCGGGCTACAAGTTCGACGACTACCAGCGGTCCGGCGACACCGACCAGGCCGTGAAGAACATCACCGACTGGGTCAACGCCCACAGTGGCCAGGCGCGACTGGCGACGGTCCGGGACACGGTCTTCGCCTGAGCCCGACAGCCCGACAGCCCGACAGCCGGTCAGCTCAGCAGCCCGACAGCCCGACAGCCCGACAGCCGGTCAGCTCAGCAGCCCGGCAGCCAGACAGCTCAGCGGCCCGGCGGCCCGTCAGCTCAGCAGCCAGACAGCCCTGCGGCGGCGGGGCGTCAGGCGGCGCCGGTGGTGGATTCGGTGGCGGCGATGAGGGTGTGGAGTTCGGCGACGACGGGGGTGTCGGCGGTGTCGAGGTGGGCGAGGGCGTCGTGCCAGTGGGCGAGGGCCTGGGGGATGCGGCCCTGGTCGTGGAGGACGCGGCCGTAGGCGTGTTCGGCGAGGCCGGTGCCGTAGGTGTCGTCGAGTTCGGCGGTGAGGTCGAGCAGGTGGCGGCCGAGGGCGGCGGCCTCGTCGAGGCGGCGCAGGCGGCGGAGGGCCTCGATCTCGCGGAGGCGGCATTCGCGCTTGGTGTTCCACGGTGCGTTCTCGGCGAGGTCGAGCGCGGCGCGGAAGTGGCCCAGTGCCTCGGCGGGTCGGTTCAGCCGCAGGTGGGCGTTGCCGATGTTGCAGCGGCCGGCCATCTCCATCGGCACCGGGTCGGGGAGGCGCCTGGCGGCGTCGATGCTGCGGGTGTGCAGGGGGATGGCGAGTTCGGGGTCCTCGGGTTCGAGCAGGTTGCCCAGCGCGGACAGGGCGCGGGCCTCGTTGAGCGGGTCGTCCTGTTCGACGGCGAGGCCGAGCGCCTCGTGCAGGGTGAGGACGGCCTCCCGCGGGCGGCCGAGGAGTTGCAGCAGCATGCCGCGGTTGTTCAGGGCGATCTGGCGGCGGTGCTGGTTGCCGGTGCGCTGCCAGAGCGGGATGGACCGGTCGACCAGGTCGAGGGCGTCGGCGAAGCGGCCGGTGTCGAAATGGGCGCTGGCCAGGTCGACCAGGGCGAGGCCCTCGGCGGCGGTGCGGTCCTCGCGGCGGGCGACCCGGAGCGCGATCTCGTTCAGGTGCACCAGCTCCGGGGTGCGGCCGCGGGCGCGCAGGTAGGGGAGCAGGGCCTGGACCAGGTCGAGCAGGGTGGGGGCGGCCCAGCTCCGGTCGGCCAGCCGTTCGACCAGCACGGTGAGGTTGGTGTACTCGCCGTCGCCGAAGGCGAACGCGCTCTCCTGGTCCCGGTCGGCGACGTCGCTGCCGGCGGGCAGTCCGCGCTGGCGGTGCAGGGTCGGGTCGAGGACGCGGGCGGCGCCGGCGGCGGCGTCGAGGTACCAGTCGAGGGCGTCGGCGACGGCGCGGGTGCGGTCGGTCGGGTCCTCGGTGAGTTCGCGGGCGAAGTCCCGGACCAGGTCGTGCGGGGCGAACCGGCCGCCCCCGAGCTCGTCGACCAGGGCGACGTCGGCCAGCCGGTCGAGGGCGGCGCCGGCCTGCGAGGGGCTGATCCGCAGCACGCCGGAGAGCAGCCCGGGGGAGTACTCGGGCAGGTCGAGGGCGCCGACGGCGACCAGCGCGTCGGCGGCCCGGCGGTCCAGGCGGCGGTCGGAGCCGCGCAGTGCCTCGTGGGCCAGGGCGAGTGACTGACGGACGCTCAGGTCGTCGAGTTCGAGTTCGTCGAGCCGGTCCTCGTCGTCCTCCAGGCGGCCGACCAGGTTGCGGACGGACGGGGCGGTGCGGGCGGCCAGCCGGGCGGCGACGATCCGCAGGGCGAGCGGGAGCCGGCCGCACAGTTCCACCAGCCGGGCCAGGTGGGTGTGTTCGACGCCGACCAGTTGGAGGCCGCGGCCGGCCCGGCCGGCGGCGAGTTCGACCAGCGCGATGCTCTCGGCGGTGGAGAGGGTGCCGAGGCGGACGTGGACCGCGCCGTCGAGGGCGAGCATCGGCGTCCGGCTGGTGACCAGCACGCCGCAGCCGGGGCCGGACGGCAGCAGTGGGCGGACCTGGGCGAGGTCGGCGGCGTCGTCCAGCAGCAGCAGGGTGCGGGTGCCGCTCAGGGTGGAGCGCAGCAGGGCGGCGGCGCCGTCGACCTCGTCGGGGACGTCGGCGGGGTTGATGCCGAGGCCGCGCAGCAGGGTGGTGAGGGCCTGGTGCGGGCCGAGCGGGGTGAGGCCGGCGGTGGCGCCGCGCAGGTTGAGGAAGAGCTGGCCGTCGGGGAAGCGGCCGCGCAGCGTGTCGGCGCAGTGGACGGCGAGTGCGGACTTGCCGACTCCGGCCATACCGCTGAGCACGGCCAGGCCAGGCCGATCGGTGCCGGCCAGCAGGGCCTGCCGGAGGGCTTCGAGCTCGTCCGGGCGGCCGACGAAGTGCGCGGGCGGGGTGGGGAGTTGGGCGGGGATAGGACGGGTCGGCCGGGCCTCGGGCGCGGGTTCGGGCTGGTCGGCGAGGATCCGGGCGTGCAGGGCGCGGACGGCGGGTCCGGGTTCGATGCCGAGTTCGTCGATCAGGGCGCGGCGCAGCCGCTGGTAGACGGTGAGGGCCTGGGCGCGCCGGTCGGCGCCGTGCAGGGCGAGCATCAGCTGCCCGTGGAAGGCCTCGCGCAGCGGGTGTTCGCCGACCAGGCGGGTGAGTTCGGCGACCAGCCCGCGGGGGCGGCCCTGGTGCAGTTCGGCGTCGAAGCGCCACTCCAGGGCCTGCAGCCGGTTCTCCTGCCACTGGTCGCGGCGGGCCCGGCCGTCGGCGCTGTCCGGCAGGTCGGCGAGCGGGTCGCCGCGCCACAGGTCGAGGGCGGCGGAGGTCTCGGCGAGCACCCGGGGCCAGTCGGCGGCCTCGTGTGCGGCGCGGGCCCGCTGGACCGCCAGTTCGAACTGGCGGCTGTCCAACTCCTGGTCGGCGACGACGAGTCGGTACCCGGAGGGGGCGGCGCGCAGTCGGTCGCCGGTCTCGTCGCCGAGCGACTTGCGCAGCCGGGCGACCAGGTTGCGCAGCGAGGCCTCGGCGGTGCTGGGGGCCTCCTCGCCCCACAGGGCGTCGATCAGCCGGTCCAGCGAGACCGGCTGGTTGGCGTGGATCAGCAGTACGGCCAGCAGGGTGCGGGCCTTGGGGCCGCGCACGGGGCAGTCCCGGGTGCCGTCGTGTGCCTGGAGACTGCCGAGCAACCCGAACCGCATGGTTCCACCCCCACGTCCGTTGCGCCCCCCAACGGCCCCACGGGACGCGTTAGGTCGATGTTATCGGCGGATTATGTGCGTGAACCAAGCTCTTTCATGTCGGCAGGTGAAGCCAGCTGGCGGAAAGTCAGAAATGGCGGCTTTGCCTCACCGCGGGGCGGCCGGCCGACCGGAAGAGCCCAGGGAGACTGCCGTGACTCGCTCGAACACCGCTCGTCGTACCGTCGCCGCACTGCTCACCGCGGGGGTGTCGGCGGTCCTGATGACCGCGGCGCCGGCCCACGCCGACAGCAACGACAGCTGCCACCCGTCCGGCGCGATGCCGCGGGTCGGCGTGTTCGGCAACGAGTTCGCCCCGGCGCCGTCCGACCCGCTGGTCCGGGCGCAGGGCTGGGTCGGCGCGGGCCTGGCCTGCTCCCCGATGGGCAGCTTCGGCGGGTACCGGACCGACGCGGGCGGCTACGCGGCGATGGCCTGGCACCTGACCGAGTCGATGGAGCCGTCCGAGCTCCTCTCCACCGGGTCGGTGACGCCGCTCGCCGGCCGTGACGACCTGGCACCCGGCGACGGGCTGCTGAACCCGGCGGGCTTCGGCCACGTGGTGGTCTTCGACCACTGGGCCGACGACGCGCACACCTCCTACCTGGGCTACGAGTTCACCGCGACGGGCGTGCAGCACCGCACCGTCCCCTACCCGTACTTCGCGGGCCAGGGCGATTTCCGGCCGGTTCGCGCGGCGCGCTGACCGACCCGGCCGAACCACCCCACCGAGAACCCGCACCGACCAGCACCCGTACGGCAGTTCGCACGCCGTCGGCGGGTCGGCACCGCCACGCCGAAATCGAGAAGGAGCTGTCCCGTGAAACCGCACCGTCGAGCCCTGGCCACCGCGGCCACCGCCCTGGCCCTGGCCGCCACCGCCCTCGGAACCGTCCCCGCGTTCGCGGCGGGAGCGAGCGACGGTGCCACCAAGAACGTCGACTACCTGGGTCGGACGTTCTCGATCCCCGCCGACTGGCCGGTGATCGACCTGTCCGCCGCTCCCCGTACCTGTGTCCGCTTCGACCGGCACGCCCTCTACCTCGGCACCCCTGACGCCGACCAGGACTGCCCCTCGCACGTGATCGGTCGCACCGAGGCGCTGCTGGTCCAGCCCGCCGCCGGCGAGCCGGTCGGCACCACCGTCAACGACACCGGACACGAGATCGCCGCCGCCGACGGGACGGTGCGGATCACCGCCGCCTACGACACCGACCGGGCGCTGGTCACCGGCATCCTGACCGGCGCCGCGATCCCCGCGAAGGCGCCCGCCAAGGCCGCCACCCTCGGCGCCAGGGCGCTGACGACCGCGGCCGTCCCGGCGACCAGCACGAACTACACGGGCAAGGGCTTCGACGCCTGCGCCGCCCCCAGCAGCGCCCTGATGGCGGGCTGGATGGCCGACTCGCCGTACCGCGCCGTGGGCATCTACATCGGCGGCTCCAACCGGGGCTGCCCCCAGCCCAACCTGACCCCCGGCTGGGTGAGCCAACAGGCCGCCGCAGGCTGGCACTTCATGCCGCTGTACGTGGGCCCGCAGGCCGCCGGCATCAGTTCCCCGGCCGGCCAGGGCGCGGCCGCCGCCGACGACGCGATCAACAACGCGGTCGCCCTCGGCTTCGGCCCGGGCAGCGTCCTCTACTACGACATGGAGGCATACTCCCCGACCTACAGCAGCAAGGTGCTGGCCTTCGAGTCGGCCTGGACCGAGCGGCTGCACGCCCGCGGCTACCTCTCCGCCATCTACAGCAGCTCGGACAGCGGCATCGCCGACCTGGCGAACCACGTCTCCGCCTACACCATGCCCGACGTGGTGTACTTCGCCCGCTGGAACCGCTCTGCCGACACCAGCGATCCGGCGGTTCCCGCCTCGTACTGGGCCGGCCACCAGCGGGTGCACCAGTACTCGGGCAACGTCACCGAGAGCTACCACGGCTACTCGTTGGAGATCGACGCCGACTACCTGGACGTCCAGGTGGCCCAGGAACCCGTCGTGCCGGCCGGCGTGCTCTACCACAGCATCGTTTCCGGGGGCGGGAGTTGGGCGGGGTTCGCGCCGCTCGCCGGAGTGGGCACGCCGACCATGCTGGCCCGCGAGAGCGCCATCACCGGACTGCCGGACGGCACTGCGCAGGTGGTGGGCATCGGCAGCGACGGGAACGTCTACCACGAGGCCCGGCTCACCGACGGGAACTGGAGCGGGTTCGCGCCGCTGGCCGGTGTGGGTACGCCGACCATGCAGGCGAGCAAGGTGGCGATCGCCGGACTGCCGGACGGCAGCGCGCAGGTGGTGGCGATCGGCAGTGACGGCAACCTCTACCACGAGATCCGCCTCCCGAACGGGAGTTGGAGTGGCTTCGCGCCGCTGGCCGGGGTCGGCACGTCGACCATGCAGGCCCGCGAGGTGGCCATCGCCGCGATGCCGGACGGCAGCGCCCAGGTGGTGGCGATCGGCAGCGACGGCAACGTCTACCACGAGACCCGTCTGACCAACGCAGGCTGGAGCGGGTTCGCGCCGCTGGCCGGGGTGGGCACGTCGACCATGCAGGCGAGCAAGGTGGCGATCGCCGGACTGCCGGACGGCAGCGCCCAGGTGGTGGCGATCGGCAGTGACGGCAAGGTCTACCACGAGACCCGTCTGACCAATGCAGGCTGGACCGGGTTCGCGCCGCTGGACGGCGTCGGGACCTCGACCATGCAGGCCTTCGAGGTGGCCATCGCCGGCCTGCCGAACGGGACTTCGCAGGTGCTGGCGATCGGCAGCGACCACCAGGCGTACTCCCGGGTGCGGCTCGCGGACGCCAACTGGACGGCCTTCCAGGCGATGGCGGGCCACGACGGCGCCGCGACCTTCCCGGCCCAGCGGGTGGCGGTCGCCGCGATGCCCGACGGCTCCACCCAGGTGCTCGCCACCACGCTCTGACCCGCCCTCGGCCGGGGCCGGCCCCACGGCCCGCCCCGGTCGAGCCCTCAAATGTTCGCCCCACCAGTTTCGGACGGCCCTCCGGGCGTCCACATCCCGAGGAGTTCCATACCATGCGAATCGCACGCAAGTTCGGTAAGGCCGGTCTGGCCGCCATGGTCGCGGCCGGCGCCCTGACCACCCTCGCGGCCGGCACGGCGCACGCCGACGCGGCCGGCATCGCCGCCACCGCGAACAGCCAGCTCGGGAACGGCCCGTGCACGCTCGGCGGCAGCGGGTACGTCCCCCCGAGCGGGATCGGCGCCTCCTGCGACGGAGCGGGCCACAAGCGCGAGTTCTGGTGCTCCGACTTCGCGGCCTGGGTCTGGGGCCGCAACGACGTCGCCTACGTCAAGGAACTGACCTCCTCCGCCGCCACCTTCTACGACTACGGCGTCCGACACGGCACCCTTCACCGGACCCCGCAGGTCGGCGACGCGATCGTGTGGGACTACAACTCCTCCACCGACCGGGCCGAGCACGTGAACCTGGTGACGGCGGTCAACGGCACCACGATCACCGTGGTCGGCGGCAACCAGAGCAACAGCGTCACCACCTACACGATCAACAACGCCGGGATCGGATCCACGTCGTCCACCGGCCAGCGGATCAGCGGCTTCATCTCCCCGATCTTCAACGGCACCACCAGCAACCCGTCCAGCCTGCCGGCCGGCACCCTGGTGAAGTCCGCCTCCGGCCCGACCGTCAAGGTGATCGTGGGCGGCGCCGGCCTGGCGATCCAGGGTTCCGACGTGGACGCCGACCACTACGACCTCAGCAAGATCGTCACCGTCGGCGACGCCGCGTTCAACGCGCTGCCCGCCGTCCCGCCGAACGGAACCGTCGTGATGGACCAGTCCGGTACCGACAACTCCCGCTACGTGGTCGTCGACGGCGTCGCCCTGAACATCGGCGGCGACGACTGGGTCTCGGGCGGCTACAGCACCAAGCCGCAGATGGGCGTCCCCACCTCCTGGCTGCGCGATGCCACGCAGCGCACCCTGGGTACCGGCGTGGTCGTGCTGGACCAGTCGGGCGCCGACAACAGCCGCTACGTGATGGTCGACGGCGCCGCGCTGCCGATCACCGGCGCCGAGTGGGACAACGACAACTACGCCGCCCGCCACTCGGTCGGCGTTCCGGCCGCCTGGCTGAAGGCGGCCGCCGCCAAGCCGGTGCCGGACGGGACCGTGGTGATGGACCAGCACGGCGCCGACAACAGCCGCTACGTGATGGTCGGCGGCGCGGCCGCCGCCATCTCCGGCACCGAGTGGGACAACGACGGCTACAGCGACCGCCCGCTGATGGGCGTCCCCGGCGCCTGGCTGGGCCGGGCGGCCGCGGCCAAGCCCGCCGACGGAATGCTGCTGAAGGGCGAATCGGGCGCCGACCCGTCGGTGTACGTCACCGCCAACGGCTCCGCCCTGCCGCTGACCGTCCCCGAGTACAACGACGTCTGGGCCAACCGCGCGACCACCGGCGCCCCGGAGCGCTGGCTGGCCTGGATCGTCGCCAAGCCGCTGGCCAACGGCACCGTCATCACCAACGCCAGCGGACAGGAGGCCACCCGCTACGTGATGGCCGGCGGCAAGGCCGTCCCGCTCAGCGGCGCCGACTTCACCGCGCTCGGCTACGACCAGCAGCCGCTGCGCGGCGTCCCCGGCGCCTGGGAGGCCACCGCGGCGGCGAAGACCGCCCCGTCCGACGGCACCATGCTCCTGTCGCCCGACAACACCACCGTCTGGCAGGTCGTCAACAACGGCCACAAGCGCCCGATGGCCACGAGCGAGTTCGGCGACGGCGGCTACTCCTTCCTGGACGTGGTCCGCGTCCCGACCGCCCTCACCGCGTCCCTGCCCAACGCCTGATGCCCCACCACAACCCGCCGGCCCCCGGCCGTGGCACCCGCCACGGCCGGGGGCCGGCCCCGTTGTCGGGAGGTTCAGGCGAGCAGCAGCGGCATGTCCCAGTCGTGCGGGGTGCCGCCCGACGCGTACGAGTCGAGGGCGAGCGCGACGCCGGAGGCGCCGTCCAGGTAGCCGGAGACGTCGGAGGCGAACGGCTCGGCGGTCATGGAGAAGCGCAGGCCGAACGGGGCGTCCGGGTCGAACGCGTCGATCAGCCGGGCGGCGATCAGGTCGCGCCGCCGCTCGATCCGCGGGTCCTCGAAGTGCTCGTTCAGACGGCCGAGTTGGTGCAGTGCGCCGGCCCAGCCGTGGCACAGCGCGTGGTCGGTGATGCCCCAGTCGTCGAGCGGGACGGTGAGCAGCCGCTCCACCGAGTCGCGGGCGACCGCCGTCCAGTCGGGGCGGTCCAGCACCGCGCCGGCCACCTGCAGGGCGCGCGAGACGCCGGGGGCCCCGTAGCACCAGGACGGCCAACTGGCGGGCTTCGCAAAGGCGTCCGGGCCGGCCAGGTACTCGTCCAGGTCCAGGTAGCCCGGCCAGTACGGGCCGTGCTCGTCGCGCACCGCCCAGTGCAGCAGCAGTCCGGCGGCGCTCTCCATCGCCTCCTGGTGGCCGGGCAGCCGGATGCCGTCCCGCCAGGCCAGCGCGAGCAGCATCAGCGGGCCAGCGACGCCGTGCGACAGGCCCAGGTTGAGGTGGCCGTCGGGCATCAGGTGCTCGGAGCCGATCCGCGGCGCGTCCAGCGCCCACCAGCGCGGGACGCGCACCCCGCGGTGCTCGGTCTCGCCGCGGGCCAGCTCGATCAGGTAGCCGAGGACGCCCTCCAGCTCCTCGCCGCAGGTCTCGGCGCGGGCCAGCAGGTACCGGCCGACGCCGGTCATGCCGCGCACCACCTCGTAGTGGCCGATGGTGGCCAGCGGCCCGTCCGGCACGGCGGGCAGCGCGGTGTGCACCAACTGCCGCTGGTAGGCGTCCAGTCGGTGCAGGGCGGTGGTGTACCCGCCGGTGGCCCGGTTGGCGACCAGCACGGCGAACGCCAGCGCCCCCGGGCCCTTGAAGATCCCGCTGGGCGTGGTGTCGCCGTCGGCGGCGGCCCGGGTGCCGACGGCGAGCCAGCCGTGCGCCCGCGCCACCCGGTCGGCGCGCGGCCGGGCGCCGCCGCTGAACGCCAGCGACAGGCCCGGACTGCCGCTGCCGAGCGTCAGCTCGACCCACACCCCCTCCGCCACCCCGTCCTCGGCGGCCTCGGCCGGAATCCGGGTGGCGGCCATGGTCGCGGCCGGGTCGGCCAACCGGTCGAGAATCCGGTCGGACACCTCCCCGGCCGCCTCGCGCAGCTCGGACGACGTCCTTGCGGTGGGTTCGGTGACGGTCATCGGGGGCTCCGGGTGGTGAAGGGGCGGGCGGCGGAACTGGGGTGACTCGACGTCACGGCCGGCGATCGGCGTGCGCCCGGCGGCCCAGCAGGGAGCGGGCCGTGCCGCGCAGCACGGCGTAGCCGCGGGACTCGGCGGCCCGGTCGATGCCGAACAGGCGGTTGTGGCGCATGTGCAGCAACGACATCAGGGCCTCGTCCCGGTCGGCCTCCGGTGCGGCGAACAGCCGGCGGCCGAAGGCGCGCGGGGCGGAGGACTCCGTCCAGAGGGTGGCCAGGGCGGGGACGCCGAGCAGTTCGGCGGCGTGCCGGGCGGCGTCGCCGGGGCGGATCAGCCGGTCGGTCAGGGCGCGGTGGCGCTGGTAGACCTGGTGGTCGGCGGTCTTGTCGAACAGGCGGTCGGCCCAGTCGCACCAGTCCCAGTCGCCGAGCGAGTCCAGCAGCACGGCGTGGCCGACGGCGGCCAGCACCTCGTCCGGCACCGCGGCCGCGCCGGCCCGCCGGGCCTGCAGCTGGACGATCGCGGACCGGCTGTCCGTCAGGAACAGCTCCTCGGCGTCCGGCAGGGCGTCCGGCCCGAGGTAGCGGTCGGTCTCCGGCCGGTACACGTCCAGCGCCATGGTGCGCAGCGCGCCGGTGTCGATCAGCTTCCGGACGTGCCGGGCGAGGGTCGGCAGGACGCGGCCGGCCAGGGCGGCGGGGTCGCCGTGCAGGCGCAGCCGCAGGTGCGGTTCGGGGTCGCGGTAGCGCAGGAAGAACCAGCGGTCGATGTCGCCGTCGAGGTCGACGAGCAGCCGGGGCAGGTGGTCGGCGAGCAGCGTCTCGTGGGCTGACGGGTCGGCGTACAGCTTGGCGAACAGCCAGTCCTCGCCGGGCAGGTGAACGTCCGTCGGGGCGGTGCGCAGGGCCGGCGCGGCGAGCGGCGGGCGGGCGTCGGCGGCGGGCTCCGGCGCGGGGGTGCGGAACAGCGGGACGACGATCTCGGTGCTGTGGCCGTGGTTCCAGCCGAGTCCGGCGCCGTCCGCGGTGAGGTCCTGGAACAGCTGGAACCGCGGTTCGGGGGCGGTGAGTTCGGCGCGCAGCAGCTCGGTGTCCCAGCTCTCGCGCAGGTCGATCGGGAACATCCGGTCGTTGCTGGCGATCTGCAGCCGGTCGGGCACCCGGTAGCGCTCGCGCCACTCGCGCAGGCCCTCCGCCCAGGCGGCGGGCCCGGCGGTGCGGGCGGCGTCGCGCAGGCGGCGGCCGGGCAGCCAGCGGCGCGGCGTGGTGAGGACCCGGCCGTAGCGGACGGCGGGCAGGTACGGCAGGGTGTCCAGGCCCGCCCAGTCCCAGCCGGACCACACCCGGGGGCGGGCCGCGGCCAGCTCGGACAGGAACCGGGCGACCGGCGGGGCCTGCCCGTCCAGGGCGAGCATGTGCGGGAAGACCGGGACGACCGGACGGCCCGTCTCCGGGTGCAGCAGGCGCAGCCCGTCCTCGCCGGCGGCGACCAGCAGGGTGCGCCAGTCCAGGCAGTGCGGGTCGCCGCGGTCGGCGGGCACCCCGATCGGCAGGCGGTGCGGCAGCAGCTGCGGGACCTGGACGATGTTCAGCGACCGCGGGTCGCGCGGGGCCAGCTCGACCTGGACGGGCAGCGCGGCGTTCTCGGTGGACTCGGCCGGCCCGGCGGCGAGCGCGGCGAGGCCCTCGGTCAGGCCGGTCAGCTCGGCGAACCGGCCGGCGGTGGCGCCGGCCGTCCAGGAGCCGATGTGCGGGCTGCCGAGCAGCAGGAACTCGCCGCGGTCGAGCGCGGCGGTGGAGTCGGCGAGCAGCTGGAAGCAGAGCTCCAGGGTGCGCGGCGGGCGGGTGCTGCCCGGGGTGTGGCCGGCGGCGTCGGCGAGCCGGGCGACGTCGGCGTCGTCCAGCACCAGGTCCCGGCCGGACATCACGGCCTGCTGGACGAGTTCGGCGACGGCGTTGCGGCGCGGCCGGTCGGCGTCGTCGCCGGGGCCGGTGCGGGCGTGCGCGGGCAGCGCGCCGCCGTACTCGGGCGGCAGGCCGAGGCCGCGGTGCGGGTCGGCCAGGTCGCCGAGCGGGACGGCGCTCGCGGTGCCGTAGCGCTCGATGAACCGCTCCCGGTAGTCCCGCAGGTGCTCCAGCGAGGTCCACTCCGGCGTGATCGCCCAGATCGCCTCCGCGTACCGGCGCACTTCCTCGCCGATCGCCTCCGGCAGCACCAGGTCGGCGGGCATCCGCAGGTCGACCTGGACGGGCGGCCGTTCACCGGCCCGGTCGGCCGGGTCGAGCGCCCGGACCTCGCGCAGCAGGGCCCGCCAGGACTCCAGCCCCTCGCCGGGACGGTCGCGTTCGTGCACGGCCGCGGCGGCGCGGACGGCCCGCAGCCCCTCGGCGGCGCCCGGCACCGCCCCGTCCACGGCGGACTCGATCCGCGTCAGCAGCGCGTCGTCGATCCGGTGCGGGGTGAGCGAGGTGAGCAGGAAGCCGTGCTGGACCAGCCCGGCGAGCACCGTGTCGATCCGTTCGGCGGACAGCTGCGGGAAGCGCTGCACCAGGTCGGCCAGCAGCGCGGCGTAGCCCACCGGTCGGGCCGCCAGCTCGCGCACCCGGGCGACCAGCGCGTTGTCGCGCACCGAGATCTCGCGCTCGTCGGTCTGCCGCAGCAGCCGGCCGTCGCGCAGCACGGACAGGTCGTCGAGCACCACCTCGACCCGGCGGCGGACCTCCGGCACGGCCAGCCAGGCCAGCACCCGACGGTGCAGCCAGCCGCCGTCCAACCGCACCCGGACCTGGCCGGAGCCGACGGGCGAGGACTTCGCGGCGGCCCCGAACCGGGCCCGGCCGACACCCGCGAACAGCCCGAACGGCGTGGGCCGGCCGCCCGAACGCCGGGCGTAGCGGGTCAGGGTGCGAGCGGCGCTGACGGTCCGCTTGCGGCCGAGCGCCGCCGCGCCGTCGGGCTCACCGAGGCGCTGCAGGCTCAGCGCGAGGCTGCCGCTGGCGACCTCGACGGCCTGCCGCAGCAGCGGGCTCGCGGCCAGCCGGCGCACACCGGGGACGGGGTCGTCCGGGTCGATCAGGGCCTCGGCGCCCGTTCGGGGAGTGCTGGCCATCCGCACCAGCACCGGCTCACGGATCTCGAACAGGGCCTGCTCCGGTCGCACGTTCGTGGTGCCCCTCTAGGTCGGAAACGGCGGGAACTGCGGGGAACTGCGGGAACCGCGGGAAACAGCGGGGGAACGGCGGGAAACACAGAGCGCGGGGCGGGCTGCAGCCCGCCCCGCGCACGTTGCTCACCGACGTGACGTCAGCAGCAGACCGGGCAGCGGGTGCCGATCGCGTAGCTGCTCGGAGAGGTGAAGGTGCCCTGGCCGAAGGCCTGGGTCTCCTCCGCGACCTCCGCGATGCGGAGGTCCAGGTCGAGGTCGGTGTCCTGCTGCACGAGGATCTCGTTACGCATGTTCCCCTCCAGAGGGTTCGTCGGTCCGACCGGAGCGGAGCCCCGGCCGCAGCACCGGTCGTGAACGAGCGTTCGCATCCGGTGCCGAGGCCAACTTTTTCCCGGCTTCCCACCATGTGGTGAGTGCTGTCCTGGCCAACCTGGCCGCAGCCGCCCGCCCGGCGGCGGCCCGTCGCCCCCGCGACCCCCGCCACCTGCGGTTCGTCCCGCGCTGGGCCGCCGACCGGTCCAGGCCCGGACGGTGCGCACGCTGTCCATTTCGGGGCGGGGCGCCGGCGGCCAGGTTTCAGCAGCGAAAACCATGAACACTCCTGGTCCCGGGTGGTGGGCAGGAGAATGGTGGGACCCGTGCGACAGGAGTCCGCGACAGGTTCGGCAGGCGTTCACCGTTTTGACTCGAACTTTGCCGTCCGACGGCCGGGAAACGATCAGTCGGCCGGCCGCGACGAGGCCTGCCGGGCCTCCGGAGCATCTGCCACCCGGTGCACGAACGACGCGGTCAGGAACGCCACCACCGCGCAGACGATCACCAACGGCATCGAATCCGTCGCCTGATCACCCAGCAATGCAGCCGCCAGCACCGTGCTCGTCACCGGCAGCCGGGTGACCGCCGCACTGCTCGCCGCCAACCCCGCCGCCAACCCCGCCTCCACCCCCATCCCCGGCAGACCGCCCACCGCCACCCCCAGCGCCGCGCCCAACAGCACCGCCGGAAAGATCGGCCCACCCCGCAGCGATCCCAGCGCCACCCCCCAACCCAGCCCCTTGAACACCACCAACGCCAACAGCGCCCCCACCGACCAGGACTGCGGATCCGCCGCCAACTGCCCGAGCGTCGCCTGCCCCGACAGCGCCGCCTCCTCCGGCGACCGGCCCGTCGCCACCGCGTACCCCGTCAGACACAGACCCACCAGCACCGCACAGATCACCGTCCGCACCGCCGTCCGCTGCGCCGTGAACGCCGCGAACCGGTGACCCAGCGTCCGCGCCGCGACCATCACCACCGCGACCAGCACCGCCAACGGCACCCCCCACAGGAAGTCCCCGGCGTCCGGCAGCTCCGCCTTCGGCACCGCCGGCAGCGTCAACGCCCCGATCGACAGCCCCGTCCAGTGCCCGAAGCCCGTGAACACCAGCGCGCCCACCCCCGCCGACAGCAGACACGGCAGGATCAGCAACGTCAGCTGCGGCCCGCCCAGACCCGCCGCCTCGATCATCATCACCGCCGCCACCAGCGGACTCCCGAAGATCGTCGAGATCGCCGCCGTCGACCCGGCCGCGCCCAGCATCGGCCCCACCCTCGGATTCGCCGCCCGCCGGGCCCGGCTCACCGCCAACAGCGCCAACCCGCTGCCCACCGCCATCAGCGGAGCCTCCGGACCCAGCACCGCACCGAGCGGCAACGAGACCAACGCCGCCAGCACCACCGACGGCACCTCCACCGGCAGCGTCGGCGGCCCGCCCAACCCGTGCACCGGGATGTGCCCGCCCCGCCCCGGCATCCTCGTCACGATCGGCGCCAGCAGCAGACCCGCCAGCGCCAACGCCGGCAACGCCCACCACCACGGCGCCCGCCCGTACCCCAGGGCCTCCGGCGCCGACTCCCACACCCAGTGCTGCAACTCGTGTTCGAGACTCACGAAACCGAACGCCGCCAACGAGACCGGTACACCCACCAGCGCGGACACCAACAGCAACCGCCCGTAACCCGGACTGCGCAGCAACTCCCGGATCCCGGCGGCCTGCTCTGCCATCTGCGCTCCCTGATCACCCGGACACACCTGCTCCGACCGTCCTGCGGCCCGCCGCCACCGGCCATCCGGGCGCGCCGAACGGGCGAGCAGCACTCGCGCGAGCCCGCCGCACCGGTCGTACGGTGGATCGAGGGGGCAGCAACCCGGGGGACCGACCCGAGGAGAACGCGATGCCCGGCTCCATGACCATCAGCCACACCGACGCGCTCGTGATGCTCAGCCACCAGGACGCCGAACGGCTCGCCGGCGTCCTCTCCGGCCTCTCCCGCCTCGCGGCGACCGGCCAGCTCCCCGCCGCCGCGACCGCCGCCCTGTCGGGCGGCGACCCTCCGGACCGCGCGGAACTCGCGACCTGGTGCCACAACCTTTCGGACTACCTGCGCGATCACCTCTGAGTGGTCGGCGGGGGTGGGGAACCGCGCGACAGGCGCACAACCGGACCGCAAGGTCGCGATCAACGGCGAGTCTTTGCCCGCGTCGCGCCCTTGCGGTCAGGTGCGTTCCCCTTCGCGCAGTCCTCCCCCAGCTCTGGCGGGGCCGGGAGGTGTCCCCGTGCGCCTCTGGTGGTGCTCTCCCCTGTTTGTGCGTCCGACAGCCCTTGCGGGCAGGTAAGTTGGAGGGATGGAGCTGTCATGGGTGACCGTGGACACGCCGTTGCCGAGTGGGGCGATGAAGTTCGGGGTGACGGCGAACGGGGTGGCCGCGGCGACGTACGCGGGGGAGGTCTTCGCGGGGAAGCCGGTGGGAGTGCCGGAGTGCGGGGACACCCGGGCGCGGGCGTTGGTGGAGGCCCGGGTGGGGGAGTACTTCGCCGGGCGGCGGCGGGAGTTGGGGCTGCCGATCGACTGGCGATACGCGACCGGGCCCCATCTGACGGTGCTGCGTTGCCTGTTCACCGAGGTGGAGTACGGCAAGGCCATCACGTACGGCGAACTCGCCGCCCGTAGTGGGGTGTTCGAGGATCTGTCGGGTCCTGGGCTGCCGGCCCGGACGGTGGGGCAGATGATGGGGGCCAATCCGCTGCCGTTGCTGGTGCCGTGCCATCGGGTGGTGGCGGCGGACGGGCTGGGCGGTTTCGGCGGGGCCTGGCACGGGGTGGAGACGAAGCGGTGGCTGCTCACCCTGGAGGGCGTGCTGCCTCCGACCCTCGACTGGGACGGGCCGGCGGACTGAGCCCGCGGGTCAGCGGGCCGCGGCGGTCGGCAGCAGCGCCTCGTCGAGCCGCTCCAGCGCGGGGGCCGCGGACTGTCGCGGCAGGACGGCCTGGACGCCGGAGACCAACGTGTACTCGCCGAGCGCGAGTTCGGCCGCCGGGGGCAGCAACGGGCGCGAACCGAGGGCGAGTTCGAGCGCGGCGGCGGGCAGGTTGAGTCCGCAGAGCCGGAGTTGGTGCAGGCCGCCGGACGGGCGGGTGTTGATGTCGAGGATCACGGGGCGGCCGTCGGGCTCGTGCCGGAACTGGACGTTGGAGAGGTGGCCGACGCCGAACTGTTCGACCAGGCGGCGGGCCGGCTCCAGGTAGCAGGGGTCGACGGTGAAGCTCCGGCGGCGGCCCTGTTTGGTGCGGCCGACGGCGGCGAGCAGTCGCCCGTCCTGGTCGGCGAGGCAGTCCACCGACACCTCGGGGCCGCTCAGGTAGGGCATCACCAGCAGGTCGGCGGGTGCGGTGGAGGACATCAACGCGGCGAGGACCAGGTCGAGTTGGACCCGGGCGTCGACGTACCCGGCGAGCCGGCGGAGGCTGAACGGCTCGCGGGTGAGGATCCGGAAGCCCTCACCGCCGGCGCCGCTCGCGGGCTTCAGGCAGGCCGTCGCGCCGGTGGCCTCGATCTCCTCGACGGCGACCAGGAGTTGGGCGGCGGTGTCGGCGTGCCGCCACAGCGGGGTGGGCAGGCCGGCGGCGTCGAGGGCGCGGTAGCCCTCCGCCTTGCTGTCGAACAGGGCGATCGCGGGTGCGGGCGGGCAGATCAGCGCGGTGCCGAGCGCCTCGAACTCCCGGCGGCGCAGCGAGATCGCCAACTGGTGCAGGCGGGGCAGGAACACGTCCACCCGGTGACGGGCGCAGAATTCCAGCGCGAATTCCACGTAACTCTCGGCGGACGGCAGATCCGGTTCCAGCAGCCCGAGGTCGGCGGCGGCGAGCACCGGGGAGTCGGGGTCGACGTGGGTCGCCAGGACGTGCACCGGGCGCGGCGCGGACCGCAGCAGCTCGATGAAGAAGACGTTCTCGGCGTAGGTGCGGTTGAGCCAGACGCGGACGGGCGCGGTCACGGAAGGTCTCCCTGGAGAAGGGCGTGCCGATGGGAGGTCACCGACCGGTTCGCCTGCGCTGTGGCGGCGGTCACCATGCGGTGTGGGGGCCACCTTAGCGCTGTTCCGGAGCGGTTCGAACAAGGGGGCGGTGAGCTGCGCGGACGCTTCGAAACCGGGGTTCGGCGGGGCCCTCGGGAGCGCCCGGCGGGGCGTGCGGGAGGACGCCGGGAGGCTCGGGCGGACCGGACGGCGATCGGCCCCGCGCACTGGTCGCACCGTTCGGCTTGCACACCTGAATCACCCGCACGAGTGATTGCCGCGGCCCCTGACCGACCGTCAGCATGGTTGCCGCCAACCGCCGTCGACACGATCACGAGGCCCTCGGAATGACGACCGAAACCACCGCCGGAATTCCCCAGACGAGGCCGCAGAGCAGCCTCTCGGTGGCGGCCGCCAAGAATCTCGCGTCGACCACCAAGTCGGCGCCGCAGATGCAGGAGATCAGCAACCGCTGGCTGCTGCGCGCACTGCCCTGGGTCGAGGTCTCCGGCGGCACCTACCGGGTGAACCGGCGGCTGTCGTACGCGGTGGGCCGGGGCCGGGTGAGCTTCACGCAGACCGGTCGCCAGGTCTCGGTCGTGCCGCCCACGCTGCGCGAGGTGCCGGTGCTGCGCGGCTTCGAGGACGACGCGCTGCTCGCCGAGCTGGCCGGCCGGTTCGTCCAGCGGGACTTCGCGGCAGGCGAGTTGCTGATCGAGCAGGGCCGCGAGATCAACGAGGTGTACCTGGTCGCGCACGGCAAGGTCGACCGGATCGGCACCGGCCGGTACGGCGACGCCACCGTGCTCGGCACCTTCGCCGACGGCGACCACATCGGCGACGAGGCGCTCACCGTCGCCGACCGCCGCTGGCCCTACAGCGTCAAGGCCGCCACCGCCGGCACGGTGATGGTGCTGTCCTGGCCGGCCTTCCAGGAGCTGGTGGACCGCTCCGAGGCGCTGCGCGACCAGATCCTCGCCTTCGTCGCGGACTCCCGGCTCCCGCAGAACCGCAAGGGCGAGGCGGAGATCGGCATGTCGGCCGGCCACGAGGGCGAGTACGACCTGCCCACCGCCTTCGTCGACTACGAACTCGCACCCCGCGAGTACGAGTTGAGCGTCGCGCAGACGGTGCTGCGGGTGCACAGCCGGGTCGCCGACCTCTACAACAAGCCGATGGACCAGACCGAGCACCAGCTCCGGCTGACCGTCGAGGCCCTGCGCGAGCGCCAGGAGCACGAGCTGGTCAACAACCCGGAGTTCGGCCTGCTGGCCAACGCCGAGTACAGCCAGCGGATCCAGACCCACTCCGGCCCGCCCACCCCCGACGACATGGACGAACTGCTCTGCCGTCGCCGCAGCACCAAGTTCTACCTCGCCCACCCGAAGGCGATCGCCGCCTTCGGCCGCGAGTGCAACCGCCGCGGCCTGTACCCGGAGACGGTGCAGGTGGACGGCAAGACGGTCCCCACCTGGCGCGGCGTCCCGATCTACACCTGCAACAAGATCCCGGTGGTGAACGGCTCCACCTCGATCCTGGCGATGCGCGTCGGCGACGACAACCAGGGCGTGATCGGCCTGCGCCCCGGCAAGCTGCCCGACGAGGTCGAGCCGGGACTGAACGTCCGCTTCATGGGGATCGACGAGAAGGCGGTCATCTCCTACCTGGTCAGCGCCTACTACTCCGCCGCGATCCTCGTCCCGGACGCCATCGGCGTGCTGGAGAACGTGGACGTCGCCAACTGGCACGACTGACCGGGCGGCGGGCCCGCCGTCCCGGGCCCGCCCCGCCGACCGCACCGGCACTCGGCCGGCGCGGAGATCCGCCCGCCCCGCACCCGGGGCGGGCCCAGGGGGAGGACTCACCATGGCCATCACCGTGTTCGAACGCGAGCAGCCCGGCGGTGACACCCCGCTCGTCGACGGCACCCGCGACACCGCCGAGGCACTCGCCCTGCTCGGCCGGGCCCGCACCGTGGTCGACCCGGCCCTGCGCGCCGCCGTGGACACCCTCCCGGACTCGATGCGGCAGATCGCCGGCTACCACTTCGGCTGGCAGGAGGCCGACGGCACCCCCAGCGCGGCCGGCGCCGGCAAGGCCATCCGCCCCGCGCTGGTCCTCGCCGCGACCCAGGCCGTCGGCGGCCGTCCGCAGGATGCCGTCCGGGCCGCCGCCGCCGTCGAACTCGTGCACAACTTCACCCTGCTGCACGACGACGTCCTCGACCGCGACCACACCCGCCGCCACCGCCCCACCGCCTGGCGGGTGTTCGGCACCACCGGTGCGATCCTGGCCGGCGACGCCATGCACTCGCTCGCCCTCCGGGTACTCGCCGAGGACCCCCACCCGGCCGCCGCGGCCGCCGTCCGCCGCCTCGCCGACTGCGTGGTCGAACTCTGCGCCGGACAGCAGGCCGACTGCTCCTTCGAACAGCGTTCCGACGTCACCCTCGCCGAGTGCCTCGCCATGGCGGAGAGCAAGACCGGCGCCCTGCTCGGCTGCGCCTGCGCCCTCGGCGCGCTCTACGCGGGCGCGGACGCCGCCACCGCCGACGCGATGGACGCCTTCGGCCGCGAGATCGGCCTCGCCTTCCAGCTGATCGACGACCTGATCGGCATCTGGGGCGACCCCGCGGTCACCGGCAAGCCGGTCGGCGCGGACCTGGCCGCCCGCAAGAAGTCCCTGCCGGTCGTCCACGCCCTCTCCTCCGGCACGGCGGACGGTGCGGAACTCGCCACGCTCTACGCCTCCGGCCGCCCGCTCAGTCCTGCGGAGCTGGCCGCCGCCGCGACCGCCGTCGACCGCGCGGGCGGCCGCGCGTGGGCACAGGGCGAGAGCTGCGAACGGATGGCCGCCGCGATCAGCCACCTGGCGGTGGCGGTCCCGGACCCGACCCGCACCGACGAGCTGCTCGCGCTGGCGGAGCTGGTCACGCGGCGCAACTACTGAGAGCCGGCGGCGCGGGAGCGGGGAGAGCACCGCCAGGGTACGGACGTGCTCTGCGCCTGCCGCGCAGTTCCGCCCCCTCGGCTTCGCCCGGGGGTACCCCCGGCCCCGGCTTTCGCGCCCGCCCGCGGTCATCCCTTGAGCAACGCCGCTTCCTTCTGCGGGTCGATCCCCAGCGGGGTCTCCAGCTGCCGGTAGGCGACCTCGTCGCGGCCGCCGGATTCCAGCCAGGCCCAGGTGTCGGAGACGGTCTCGGCGAGGGGACGGATGCGCAGGCCGGCGGCCGTCGCGGTCGACGGGTCGGCGTGCCAGGTGCCGTGCCAGCCCTCGGTGACGGGGGCCCAGAGGGGGAGTTCCACCCAGGGGGAGACCTCGGCGGCGAGCAGGGTCGCGTCGGGGGTCCAGACGAACTCCGCGTCGGAGCCCGTCGCGGAGCGGCACGCGGCGAGGAACGCCCCCATCGTCGTCGAGCCGATCGGTGAGGTGGTGACGAAGCGCCCGGTCGCGCGCCTCTCGGCGAGGTCGAGGCCGAACGAGGCGAAGTCGCGGGCGTCGATCAGGCTGAGCGGGTTCTCGGGGGCGCCCGGGGCGAGTACGCGGCCGCCGCGGGCGATCCGGTCGAGCCACCAGGGGAGGCGGCCGATCGGTTCGTGGGGGCCGATCAGGAGGCCGCAGTTGAGGATCGCCGCGGGGCCGAAGTCATCGAGCAGGGCGCGCTCGCAGCCGGCCTTGAGGGCGTTGGCGAACGGCTGGTCCGGTCCGACGTCGCCGGCGCAGTCGAGGGTGGGGGAGTCCGCGTCCACCGGGCGGGCGGGCCAGTCGGCGAAGGCATGGATGGAGGAGACGAAGCCGTAGTGGCCGGCCCGGTCGCGGAGCAGCCGGGCGGCGGTGGCGACGTCGTGCGGCTGCTGGCCGGAGGTGTCGATCACCGCGTCCCACTGCCGGCCGTCGACCAGTCGGTGCAGGTCGTCGAGCGAGGTGCGGTCGCCGTGGACGGCCTCCACGCCGGGCAGGTCGGTGCGGCTGACGCCGCGGTTGAAGGTGGTGACGCGGTGGCCGCGGGCGAGCGCCTCGGCGGCGTAGGCGCGGCCGAGGAACTTGGAACCGCCGAGCAGAAGGATGTCCATGGGTGCAGCGTGTCCGGTCGGCCGGCCGGCCATCCGCACTCTTCGCTGTCGGCAGAGGAGAAAGGTCGGCCGGTGGTGCGTCGGAGGGTCGCGGCGACGGTCGGGCGGAGGGCCGCATAGCATCCCCGGTGTACCGGTATGTCTGAATGATCCCTTTTCGGGGAGGAGGGTGGACGGCATGGGCGGCCCGGCCAGCGGGGATCCGGCGGCGGTCCGGCGGACGGCGGCGCAGGCGTGGATCCGGGGCTACCCGATGCTGGCGAACTACGGGACGCTCCACGTGCAGGCGATCGACGACGCGGATCCCCGGTACGTCGGGGGTTTCGGCGTGTTCCGGCACTTCGCGCGCCCGTTCACCCCGGCCGACACGGACGTGGTGACGCCGAACAACGACACCCCGTACTCGTGGGCGTGGCTCGACCTGCGGGCCGAGCCGTGGGTGCTGGAGGTGCCCGCCACCGAGCGGTACCACGTGCTGCCGGTGCACGACCTGGACACCGCGTACGCGGGTTTCGTCGGCACCCGGGCCACCGGCAGCGGCGGCGGCCGTCACCTGATCGCCGGCCCCGGCCACCGGGCGGACCCGCCGGACGGCTTCGACACGGTGGTGCGGACGGACACCAACCTGGCGGGCATCGTCCCCCGGACGTACCTGGCCGGGCCCGCCGACGTGCCGGAGCTGCGACGCGTGCAGGCCGGGTACCGGCTGAAGCCGCTCAGCGAGCACCTGGGCACCCCGCGGCCGGTGGCGGCCGAGCCGGCGTGGCCGGTGTGGCGCGGCGAGGAGGTGCTCGGCACCCTGGAGTTCTTCACCTTCCTGGACTTCCTGCTGGGCTTCTTCCCGGTCCTGCCGGCCGACGCCGAGCTGCGCGAACGCCTGGCCGAACTCGGCGTCGGAACGGGCGACTTCGAGCCCGCCGCACTGTCCGCCGAAGTCCGCAGGGCGATGCTCGCGGGGATCGCCGACGGCCGCGAGCAGCTGGCCGCGGCGGCACCGGGCGCGGCCACCGGGAGCGCCCTGTTCGGCACCCGCGAACAGCTCGGCACCCGCTACCTGGACCGCGCGTGCGGCGCGCTCACCGGCCTGTACGGGCTGCCCGCCGAGGAAGCCTGGTACGGCGGCTGGGAGTCCGAGGCGGGCGGCCGGCTGCCGGCCGTGCTGCGGTTCGATCCGGGCCGGCTCCCGCCCGCCCGGTACTTCTGGTCGGCGACCATGTACCGCTTCCCGGAACGGCAGTTGGCGCCCAACGACATCGACCGGTTCTCGATCGGCGACCGCACCCCCGGCCTGGTGTACGCCCCCGACGGCTCGCTGACCGTGTACCTCCAGCACGAACGCCCCACGGACCCGGCCGAGTCGGCGAACTGGCTGCCCGCCCCGGCCGGCCCCTACCAGGTCGTGGTGCGCGCGTACGGGCCGGAGCCCGAGCTGTTGAACGGCAGTTGGCGCCTGCCGATGCCCACTCCCCGCTGAACCCGCAGAAAGGACGTCCGCCATGGTTGACGCCACGCCCGAGATGCTGGCCGCCGAGGCCTTCGTGTACGGCTACCCGCTGGTCGCCGACCTGACCATGGTGGACACCATCCACCGGCGGGGCATGGGCTCGATCCCCCCGACCGAGTGGAACGCCTTCGGGCACGGCGCCGAACTGGCCGGCCCCGGTTCGCACTTCGTGTCGGTGAACAACGACACGGTGTACTCGGTGGCCCCGCTCGACCTGTCCGGCGGCCCGCTGCTGCTGCACGTCCCGGACTCCGCCGGCGCCTACTACGTGCTGCAGTTCATCGACGCCTGGACCAACAACTTCGCCTACCTGGGCCGCCGTTCGTCCGGCACCGCCGAACAGGCCTGGCTGATCGCCCCGCCGCACTGGCGGGGCACTCCGCCCGAGGGCGTGCCGGTGATCGTCGCCCCGACCCTCGTCGCGGCGATCGCGGCCCGCCACGCCTGCGCCGGACCCGAGGACCTGCCCCGGGTGCGGGCCCTGCAGGACAAGTTGACGCTCACCCCGCTCGAAGCGGGCCGGAAACTCGCCGGGCTGCCCGGGCCCGCCGACGGCGTGCCCGAGGAACTGGGGTTCCTGGAGCGGCTGCGGGTGTGGATGGCCGCCTTCCCGCCCGCCCCCGCCGACGTCGAGTTCCAGCACCGCTTCGCCCCGATCGGGCTGCTCGACCGCGGCCGCTCCCCGTACCTGGACGGGCCCGCCGACTGGGTGCAGGCACTCGCCAAGGGCCTGGCCGCGGGCCGCGAACGAGTGGAGGCGGCGAGCGTCGGCACCGTCGAGCCCACCGGCGAATGGACCGCCAACCTGCACCTGTTCGACTACAACCTGGACCACCTCGGCCCCGGCACCCGCGACGAACCGCAGTGGAAGGTCGCCGACCGCCGCGCCACCTACCTCACCCGCGCCGTCGCCGCCCGCACCGGCCTGTGGGGCAACCACGCCTACGAGGCCACCTACGCCACCACCTACCACGACGCCGAAGGCCACCCGCTGGACGGCGCCCGGGCCTACACGCTGCGCTTCGAACAGCCGCCACCGGTCGGCGCGTTCTGGTCGCTGACGATGTACGACACCCCCGAGTACCTGCTGGTCCCCAACGACATCGACCGCTACTCGATCGGCGACCGCACCCCCGGCCTGGTGCACGCCCCCGACGGCTCCCTCACCCTCTACCTCCAGCACCGGCAGCCCACCGACGCCGACGAATTCGCCAACTGGCTGCCCACCCCGCCGTCCGGCTTCCGACCGATGGTGCGGATGTACCAGCCACAGGACGCGATCCTCGACGGCAGCTACCGGCTCCCGCCGATCAAGCCCCGTTGAGCCGGCAGGCGGACGCGAAACCAGGGGCGCGAGAGCCGACGGGCGCGAAACCAGGGGCGCGTGGCGGTACCTCCCGGCCCGCCGGGGCTGGGGGAGAACCGCGCGAAGGGGGAACGCACCCACCAGCGAGATCGCGACGGGGGCAATGACCTGCACCTGATCGCGACCTTGCGGACGGGCCTTGCGCTTGTCGCGCAGTTCCGTCCACTCGGTCAGGACGGCGTGCCGGTGGGCGTGGCCGACGGGCTCGGGCTCTCCGTGGGGGGCGGGGACGACGACGGCGACGGCGACGGGGGCGGGGGCGACGGCGACGAGGAGCCGCCGGGTGTCGGCACCCCGCGGTGGTCGGTGCCGCCCTCCAGGGTGACCACGGCGGTGGACGGGGCCAGTGCCAGGTGCGCCGTCCAGCGCGACTGCGGGGCGCGGGACTCGTCCACCGTCACGATGACGGTGATCCGCTGGCCGGGTGCGAGGGTGCCGGAGTCCCGGCTGAGGCGCAGCCAGTCGACGTCCAGGACGGCGTGCCAGGTCAGCGGGCGGTCGCCGGAGTTGGTCAGGGTGAGGACGGTGCGGCTGCCGTATTCGCCGGCCTCGACGGTCAGCTGCTCCCGGGCGGCGGTCGGCGGGGCGGGCTCGGCGGTCGGGGGCGGGCCGGACGGCCGGGTCGGGCCGGGTGAGGGGGCCGCCAGCACCGGGCCGTGCGTCGTCGGCAAAGACGTTTCTGCGGCGATCGCGCCCGCCAGCTGGAGGGAGCTCACCGCGGGCGGCAGCGCCACGGCCGGCGGCTGCGAGTCCTGCTGGTCCGTCGGCGCGTCGACCCGCACCGAGGACACCGCCGCGGTGCGTCCGTCCGGCCCGCCGCCCTGGTGCGCGCTCCACAGCGCCACCACGGGCGCGGCCAGCACCGCCGCCAGCACACCCGTGGTCACCACCCGCTGGCGCACGGCCGAGCCGCGGACCGGCACCACCACCCGGTGCCGGGGGAAGCCTCGCCGGTCGAACTGCGGCTCGCCGCCGGCCAGGCCCCGCGCGGCCCGCCGGCCGGCCGCCGCGCCGGACAGGAACGCGGTGCCGCCCCCCGGCGGCGGAATCGGGCGCAGCCGGGTCGGGGCCGTCAGCAGCGGCAGACCGGGCAGCCCGGCCAGGCCCTGCCCGAGCTGCCCGGCCACTCGTTCGGCGGTGCCCCGGCAGGTCGGGCACTCCACCAGGTGGTCGACCAGTTCCCGGCGGAGCGCCGCGCCGAGCACCCAGCCCCGCCAGGACTCCGCGCCCGTCCCGCCGAGCTGCGCCAGTTGCGGGCAGGAGCCCACACCGAGCACCAGGAGCGCCGTCCTGGTCCGGCCGACCTCGGCGCCCGCGGCGTCCAGCAGCGCGGCGGCGGCCTCGCCGGTCAGGCCGAGCACCGCCGCGACCTCGGCGGCGTCCAGCCGGTGCCGGACCGCCAGCTCCAGCGCCTCGCGCTGCTCCGGGTCGGTGCCGGCCGCCTCCGGCCAGGCCAGCGAGGCGAGCTCGCGGGCGGTGCCGGGCGCGAGCGACGCGGCGGGGCCGGCGCCGTTCAGCCGGGCCAGGCAGCGGTGCCGGGCCAGCGCGTACAGCCAGGCGCGCAGCAGCGCGGGTTCGGTGAGCCGGTCGCCGTGGCGGCGGGCCAGGTCGCGGACCTCCAGCACGGCGGTGGTGGCGGCGTCGTGGTCGCAGAGCACGGACAGGCAGTAGGTGAACAGCCCGTCGACGCTGGCGCCGTACGCCCGCAGGGCCGGGGAGGGGGCGACGGGGTGGAGCTGGCCGGTGGTCACGTCATCGACGGTAGGCAGCGCAAACCCTCCGCCCGGTGGGTTTGCGCCGCTTGTCCTTCTTTCGGGTAACACCACCGCTTCCTTGTTCGCCTGGTTGACGCCGAGCGTTGACGTCGCCCGTTGACGCCGAGCGTTGACGTCGCCCGTTGACGCCGAGCGTTGACCTCGCCCGTTGACGCCCCGGCCGCCGTCCGCCGTGGACTGTCGGTGCGAGGCGCTACCGTGGCGCGCATGGCTGCCCGTACCAAGACCACCGCCAAGCCGCGCCCGGCATACCGCTGCACCGAGTGCGGCCACCAGCTGCCCAAGTGGGTCGGCCGCTGCCCCGAGTGCAACGCGTGGGGGACGGTCGAGGAGTACGGCGCGGTGCCGATCCGGACCACGGCGGCCGGGCCGGTCTCCGCGCCGGCCAAGCCGATCGCGCAGGTCGACGGCCAGGTGGCCACCGCCCGTTCCACCGGCGTGCCGGAGCTGGACCGGGTGCTCGGCGGCGGCCTGGTGCCGGGCGCGGTGGTGCTGCTGGCGGGCGAGCCGGGCGTCGGCAAGTCCACCCTGCTGCTGGACGTCGCGGCGAAGGCCGCCACCGACCGGCACCGCACGCTGTACGTCACCGGTGAGGAGTCCGCCGGGCAGGTCCGGCTGCGCGCCGACCGGATCAACGCGCTCTCCGAGCACCTGTACCTGGCCGCCGAGCAGGATCTCGGCGCGGTGCTCGGCCACATCGAGGCGGTCAACCCGGGCTTGCTGATCCTGGACTCGGTGCAGACCATCGCGTCCGCCGAACTCGACGGCGCGCCCGGCGGCCCCGCGCAGGTCCGCGAGGTGGCGGGCGCGCTGATCCGGGCGTCCAAGGAGCGCGGCATGGCGACGCTGCTGGTCGGCCACGTCACCAAGGACGGCCAGATCGCCGGCCCCCGCCTGCTGGAGCACCTGGTCGACGTGGTGCTGTCCTTCGAGGGCGACCGGCACGCCCGGCTGCGGCTGATCCGCGGCGTGAAGAACCGCTACGGCGCGACCGACGAGGTCGGCTGCTTCGAGCTGCACGACGAGGGCATCGTGGGCCTCGCCGACCCGTCCGGCCTGTTCCTGACGCGCCGTGACAAGCCGGTGGCCGGCACCTGCCTGACCGTCACCCTGGAGGGCAAGCGCCCGCTGGTGGCGGAGGTGCAGGCGCTGATGGTCGATTCGCAGATCCCCTCGCCGCGGCGCACCACCTCGGGCCTGGAGTCGCCGCGGATCGCGATGATCCTGGCGGTGGTGGAGCGGCACGGCGGCGTGAAGCTCGGCAAGCAGGACATCTACACCGCCACGGTCGGCGGCGTGAAGCTCACCGAGCCGTCCGCGGACCTGGCGATCGCTCTCGCGGTGGCGTCCTCCTCGACCGACACGCCGCTGCCGAACAACCTGGTGGCGATCGGCGAGGTCGGACTCGCGGGCGAGGTACGCCGGGTGACGGGTGTGCAGCGGCGGCTCGCCGAGGCGCACCGGCTCGGATTCACCCACGCCCTGGTGCCACCGGACCCGGGCAAGGTGCCGCCGGGCATGAAGGTGGTGGAGGTGTCCGACATCGGCGAGGCGCTGCGGGCGATCCCCGGCCGCCGCGCCCGTTCGAAGCCCCGTCAGGACGCCGCGCCGCAGGGCGTTCCGGCCGGGCGGGCCCCCGCGCGGGAGCGCGCCGCCGCCCCGGTGCCGGCGTACCCGGACGAGTTGATGGCGGGCTGGGAGCCGCTCGACTCGGACGAACTGGCCTGACCCACGTCCTGTTGCTGCCGCACGCAGTTAGACTGCACCTGCTAATTGCCATCAAGTGCAGTAATAACAGACAGACCGTCGGGCGCCGCGCCACACGGTCCGGGTCGGCCCAAGGAGTCACGTGGCAGCCATCGACCGGGCGGACAAGTCCACCCGCGAGGAGGCCCTGCTGCGGGCTTCCCTCAGTGCGGTCGCGCCGGGCACGGCGCTGCGGGACGGGTTGGAGCGGGTGCTCCGGGCCAACACCGGCGGTCTGATCGTCCTCGGCTTCGACAAGAGCGTGGACGCGCTGTGCACCGGCGGTTTCGTGCTGGACGTCGAGTTCACCGCCACCCGGCTGCGCGAGCTGTGCAAGCTGGACGGCGCGGTGATCCTCGACAAGGACATCACCAAGATCCTGCGGGCCGGCGTGCACCTGATGCCGGACGCCAACATCCCCACCGACGAGACCGGCACCCGCCACCGCACCGCCGAGCGGGTCAACCGGCAGACCGGCTTCCCGGTGGTCGCGGTCTCGCACTCGATGCGGCTGATCGCCATGTACGTGAACGGCACCCGCCGGGTGCTGGAGGACTCCACCACCGTGCTGTCCCGCGCCAACCAGGCGCTGGCCACCCTGGAGCGCTACAAGCTGCGCCTCGACGAGGTGGCCGGCACGCTGTCGGCGCTGGAGATCGAGGACCTGGTCACCGTCCGGGACGTCTCCGCCGTGGTGCAGCGCCTGGAGATGGTCCGGTTGATCGCCGGCGAGATTGCCGGGTACGTGCTGGAACTCGGCACCGACGGCCGCCTGCTGTCGCTCCAGCTGGACGAGCTGATCGCCGGCGTCGAGCCGGAGCGCGAACTCGTGGTCCGCGACTACTTCCCGGACCGGGCCGCCAAGAAGGGCCGCACCGTCGCCGAGGTGCTCGACGACCTGGAGGCGCTGACCCACGCCGAGCTGCTGGACCTGCAGACCGTCGCCAAGGCGCTCGGCTACACCGGCGCCCCCGAGTCGCTGGACTCCGCGGTCTCCCCGCGCGGCTACCGGCTGCTGGCCAAGGTGCCGCGACTGCCGAACACCGTCATCGAGCGGCTGGTCGACCACTTCGGGGGCCTGCAGAAGCTGCTGGCCGCGTCCATCGACGACCTCCAGACCGTGGAGGGCGTCGGCGAGACCCGGGCCCGCTCGGTGCGCGAGGGCCTGTCCCGGCTCGCCGAGTCCTCCATCCTGGAACGCTACGTCTGAGGGCCCGTCAGTCGTCGGCGGGCAGCACGGCGTACATCAGCGCGAACAGGGTCACCTCGACGGCGTCCGGCGCGGCGGAGTCGTCCTCCGCGAACATCTCGTCCAGCACCTCGTCCAGCCGGGAGCGCAGCTTGCGCAGCCGCTCCGGGGTGAGCCGCACCGAGGTGTGCGCGAACTTGTTGGGGCGCGGGTTGCCCTGGGACGCCGGGGTCAGGTCGATCCGGCCGGCCAGGAAGTTGCGCCGGAAGTCGGCCCGCACCAGGTCCATCGTCGCCAGCATGGTGTCCAGCGCGGCCGGCGGCTGCTCGCCCTCCGCAAGGACCTGCGGGGACAGCCGCAGTGACTGCTGGGCGGAGCGGTAGCGACTCTCCACGATCCCGGAGACCAGCCGGGTCTCCGCGACGTACACCAGCCCGGTCTGCTCCAGCTGCTTGATGTGCCGGTACAGCTTGGTCGGCGCCTCGTCGAGCTCGGTCGCGATCTCCTTCACCGACAGCGGCTGCGGATCCCGCTTCATCAGCGCGCTGAGCACGGCCAGGCGCAGCGGGTCGGCGAGCGCTTTCAGCGTCGCGACGTCGGTGACCTCGCGTTCCTTCATCTGATCAACCACGTTCACATTCAGCCACAGCGTTCAGGTCTTGTGCAATCATTCGCGCCCGTGCAACTATTCACGCCAACGTGAATGGTTGCCGATGTGTGAACGGGGTGGAGTGATGACGGTGGCCGAGAACCCGACGACGGTGGCGCCCGGGACGGTGCCGCTGCGCCGCAACCGAAGGTTCCAGACGCTGTGGGCGGGATCCGCGGCCGCGATGCTCGGCACCTGCGTCGCCGACACCGCGTACCCGCTGCTGCTGCTCGCCATGACCGGATCGCCCACCCTCGCCGGGGCGTTCGGCGCCGTCCAGTTCGGCGCGTCCGTGCTGTTCGGCCTGCACGGCGGCGCCGTCGCCGACCGGCACGACAGGCGGCGGGTGCTGATCGTCGCCGACGCCGTCCGCCTGCTCACCGCGCTCAGCGTGGCCGTCGCCCTGCTCGCCCACCGCCTCACTGTCCCGCACGCCCTGCTGGCCGCCGCCGCCATCGGCGCCACCATGGCCTACGGCGGCCCCGCCCGGATGCTCGCGCTGCGCGCCGTCGTCCCGCCCGAGCAGCTGCGCCAGGCGCTGTCCCAGGACGAACTCCGGGTCAACGGTGCGGCCCTGGCCGGGCCCCCGCTGGCCGGCCTGCT
This sequence comes from Kitasatospora sp. CB02891, assembly GCF_002803145.1. Taxonomy (NCBI): domain Bacteria; kingdom Bacillati; phylum Actinomycetota; class Actinomycetes; order Kitasatosporales; family Streptomycetaceae; genus Kitasatospora; species Kitasatospora sp. CB02891. The sequence continues at coordinate 248,627 of NZ_NNBO01000011.1, forward strand.
GCTCGGCCTCGGCCGGGCCGTGCCGTTCCTCGCCACCGTGCTGGCCTCCGCGGCCGCGCTCGGCGCGTCGATCGCCGTCCGCTTCGACAGCGGGACGACGGACGGGGCGGCGGGCGGGACGACAGGCGGCGCGGCGGACGGTGCGGCGGACGGCGGGAAGGAGAAGGGCGCGGTCTTCGCCGGACTGCGGTACCTGCTCACCGACCCCGCGCTGCGCGCCACCGTGCTGGTCACCGTCGCGCTCAACCTGGCCGGCTCCGCGATGCTGCTGGCCGTCATGGTGCTGCTGCGCGACCACGGCACCTCCGAGGCCGGCACCGGCCTCGCCCTCACCGGCGAAGCCGTCGGCGGCCTGCTCGGCGCCCCCCTCGTCACCCGCCTGCACCGCACCCTCGCCCCCGGCCCCCTGCTGCTCGCCGTCGCCTGGAGCGCCGCGCTGCTGTTCCTCGTCCCCGCCTTCGCCGTCGGCCCCGTGGTGGTGTTCGCCGCCCTCGCCGCGATGTCCCTCGGCGTGCCCGCGCTGCGCGTCATGCTCGACGTGCTGGTCTTCCAGCAGGTCCCGGAGGCGATGCGCGGCCGCGCCGTCGCCGCCACCATGACGCTGCTGATGACCGGCCTGCCCGTCGGCACCATGACGGCCGGCCTGCTGCTCGACCACCTCCCCGCCACCACCGTCCTGCCCCTGCTCGCCGCGCTGTTCGCCGCCGGGCTGCTCCCGCTCACCCTCGGCCGCTCGCTGCGCGGCACGAGCTGGCCGAAGGCGTGAGCCGCGGGGCCGGGACGGCGCCCGCGGGTTTCAGTGCCCGAGGTCCCGGTGCCGGGTGCTTCAGTACCCGATGGTGAAGCGGCGCTGCACGTGGCGGGGCAGCTCGGCCTCGTCGACCAGGGCGACGGCGGCGTCCTCGGCGGAGATCCGGCTGAGCCCGTCGGCGTCCAGCACGGGCTGGTCGCCGCCGAGGCGGAAGCGGCCGGTGCGCTCGCCGGGGCCGATCTGCTCGGCGGGGCTGAAGTAGGTCCACAGCCGGTTGGAGGTGCGCAGCACGTCGAGCGCCTCCCGGTGGCCGCGGACGGCGGCGGCGTACTCGCGCGGCAGGCCGAGTTCGTCGAGGGCGGCGTGGAGGAGCCCGTCGTGGTCGGCGCGCACCACGCCCGGTGCGAGCTCCAGGCTGCCGGCCCCGCCGATCACGATCAGCCGGACCCGCGGGCGGCCGTCCAGCGCGGTGAGCAGCGAGCGGGCGGCCTGCGCGTAGACGCCCGGGTCGGCGATCGAACGCCGGACGGTGTCGTGGAAGTCGAGCGAGGCGTTGCCGGGCTGGAAGCCGCTGATCAGGACGTCCAGCCCGGGCGGCAGCGCGGCGGCGACGCTCGCCGGATCCAGGACGTCGATGCTCGCCCAGTCGAGGTTCTCCCGCCGGTCGGTGATCGCGGACGCGTCCCGGCTGAACGCCGTGACCCGGTGGTCGCGGCCGAGGGCTTCGGTGACGATCCGGCTGCCGATGGTGCCGGTGGCTCCGATGACGCCGATGTGCATGGTTCTCCCCTGGTCTCATGCCTGCGGGCAGCCGGGTGCTGCACGCCATGCAGTGACTATACGGCGTGAAGTTTTCGCACGGCAATCAGGACCGTGACGCTGTAGATTCGACCCGTGGCAGCCACCCCCAGCACCGGACGGCGCGAACGACTGCGCGCCGAGACCACCGCCGAGATCAAGCGCACCGCCCTGGACCTGATGCGCTCCGGCGGCCCCGACGCGATCACCCTGCGGGCCATCGCCCGCGAGATGGGCATGACCGCGAACGCCATCTACGGCTACTTCGCGACCCGCGACGACCTGGTCACCGCCCTGATCGCCGACGTCTACACGGCGCTGGCCGACGCCGTGGACTCCGCCTGGGCCGCCGGCGCCGCCGAACCCCCGGCGGCCCGGATCCGGGCCTGGGCGGACGCGTTCCGGGCCTGGGCGCTGGCCAACCCCGAAGGCTTCCGGCTGATCTACGGCGACCCCGTCCCCGGCTACCGGGCCCCCGGGGGCGGCGCCGCACCCGACGCGGCCCGCCGGGTCTGCGTCGGCATCGCCGCCCTCGCCGACGCCGCCTGGGCGCACGCCGAACCCGCGCACGGCGGCGCGGACTTCGACTGGGACGACTTCGACGCCGGCCTGCTCGACAAGGTTCGCCCGGCGTTCCCCGCCCTGCCCCCGGCCGGCGTGGCCCTGGCCCTGCGGATCTGGGGCCACCTGCACGGCCTGGTCGCCCTGGAGGTCTACGGCCACCTGGGCGTGCAGACGGTCTCGCCCGACAAGCTGTTCCGGGTCGAACTCGCCCAGCTGATCAGGTCACTGGGCCTGGCCTGAGGCCTGTCTTCCGACCCGCGCCGCAGCCCCGCTGCGTCGGGTGCGTGCGCTCGGCGTGCCGGGTGGAAGGCCTCGCACTGGGTGTCCTCGGCTCTTCGCCCGGTGCGATGAGAGCGGGTGCCTGGGGGTGCGTCGTGGGGCAGGCGGCGGTGTGAAGACAGGCCGTGGGACGTGTCCGGCCGCCCGGGGCGTCAGCCCTCCAGGCGGATCGAGGTGCGGGCCGACAGCGGGCCGCCGGCCGGGCCGGTCAGGTCGGCCTGGACCAGGTAGTTGCCGGGCTGGGCCGGCGTGGGGTCGGCGGTGGCGCACTGCGGCTTGGAGCGGTTGCGGTCCCAGCCGAAGGTCTCGGTGACGCCGCTGTTGCCGGCGATCTGCGCCCAGGCGTCGACCCGCTCCGGGATGCAGTCGGCGGACGACCAGATCCGCTCGTTGGTGCTGGAGGTGATGGTCAGCGCCGAGTGCTCGTGCGACAGGTTGACCCGGCAGCCGGAGCCCGAGGAGTTGCGGACGGTCAGCGCGAGGCGCGGCTTGTCCTTGGCGGCGAAGGAGTTCTGCGCCGGGGCCAGCTCCAGCGACAGCTGCGAGGTGGCGCAGACCGGGAGGGCCATCACCTCGGGCGTGTTGACGGCCGGCGAGGGGCCGGGCGTGGCGGCGCGCCCGCCGCCGCTGCCGCCGTTCGAACCGGTGCCGCCGGTACCGCCGGTGCCCGAGCCGCCACCGGTGCCCGAGCCGCCACCGCTGCCGCTGCCGCCGGTCACGTTCAGGTCGCCGGCCGTGCCGCCGGAACCCGAGCCCGAGCCGCCGCCGGGGCGGCTGGTGATGGCGGAGCCGCTGGGGGAGGCGCCGGGCGTGATGGACTGCGCGGGCGCGGGCAGCGGATTGGTGGTGTCGGCCGCCTTCTTCTGCTTCCCGTCCCCGCCGGTGCCGAAGGCGAGCCAGCCGACCAGCAGCAGGACGACGGCGAGGACGGCGAGGACCACGACGCGCCGCCGCCAGTAGATCGAGGCGGGCAGCGGTCCGACGGGCTGGCGCAGAGAAGGCACGGGCAAACTCTACGAGACCTTGTGCATCTGTTGACGCATCAACACCGCAGCAGGGGCACTTCTTTCACATGATCCGCCATTTGCTCCGTCAGAGGGACTCGACACGACGGTGCGCCGCCCTATAGTCGCCCTCATGGCCTCCCCGCACGACTCCGCTCCCGCGACCCTCGACCCCGCGCAGCTGATCGCCGAGGCGCGCCGGGCGTTCTTCACCATGTTCGGCTTCCTCTGCCTGATCTGGGCCGTGCAACTGGCGAACTGGGCGACGGACGAGCAGCTCGCCCTGCAGCACGGCATCGTCTCGCGCCAGGCGAGCAGCCTGCCGGACCTGCTGACCGCGCCGTTCCTGCACCTGAACTGGCAGCACCTGGAAGGCAATTCGGGCCCGCTGTTCGTGTTCGGCTTCCTCGCCGCCTACCGCGGCGTGCGCAAGTTCCTCGGCCTGACGGCGCTGCTGGTGGTGACCAGCGGCATGGCGGTCTGGCTGTTCGAGCGGGACCACGTGGTGACGGTCGGCGCCAGCGGCGTGATCTTCGGCTACTTCGGCTACGTGGTGCTGCGCGGCCTGTTCGACCGCAACCTGATCGACTCGCTGATCGGCCTGGTGATGGGCGCGTCCTTCGCGTACCTGCTGACCACGGCGATCCCCGGCACCCCCGGAGTGTCCTGGCTGGGTCACCTCGGCGGCCTGGTCGGCGGCCTGGCCGGCGCCTGGATCTTCCGCACCCGCGGCCCGAAGCGGACGGCGACCGCCGCCGCGGACCCCGAGCCGTCCGCGGCCCCGGCCGTGCTCGGCAACAGCGGCGGGGCGTCGGCCGGCCCGCGCGCGGACCTGCTGAAGGAGCTCGACGACCTGGGGCTTTAAGCCCGCACGGCACCTCGTGGCAGGATCGGGGTGCCATGGTTGCCACTGCTTCGACTCCCGCCCCCGCCGCCGTCCAGGCGCTGCACACCACTGTCATCGGCTGGTACGAGGCCAACGCCCGCGATCTGCCCTGGCGGACCCCGGACGCCTCGCCCTGGGCGGTGATGGTCAGCGAGTTCATGCTCCAGCAGACGCCCGTGAAGCGGGTGCTGCCCGCCTACGCGGCCTGGCTGGAGCGCTGGCCCACCCCCGCCGCCCTGGCCGCGGACGCACCCGGCGAGGCGGTGCGGATGTGGGGCCGGCTCGGCTACCCGCGCCGCGCGCTGCGGCTGCACGCGGCGGCCACCGCGATCACCGAGCAGCACGACGGCGTCGTCCCGGACGACCACGCGGCGCTGCTGGCGCTGCCGGGGGTCGGCGAGTACACGGCGGCCGCGGTCGCCTCGTTCGCGTTCCGGCAGCGCCACGCGGTGCTGGACACCAACGTGCGCCGGGTGTTCGCCCGCGCCGTCACCGGCGTCGAGTACCCGGCGAACGCCACCACCGCCGCCGAGCGCCGCACCGCGCACGAGCTGCTGCCGGCCGGCGACGAGCGGGCCGCGACCTGGGCGGTCGCCGTGATGGAGCTGGGCGCCCTGGTGTGCACCGCGCGCGGCCCCGAGTGCGGTGCCTGCCCGCTGTTCGCCGAGTGCGCCTGGCAGCGGGCCGGCTGCCCGCCGTACCAGGGCCCGGCCCGGCGCGGCCAGACCTACGAGGGCACCGACCGGCAGGTCCGCGGCAAGCTGCTGGCGGTGCTGCGGGACGCCCACGGCCTGGTCACCCAGGGCCGGCTGGACGTGGTGTGGCCGGACGCGATCCAGCGCGCCCGGGCCCTGGACGGCCTGGTCGCCGACGGCTTGGTGGAACCCGTCGGACCGGGCACCTACCGGCTGCCCCAGTAACGCGCAGCGGCCCGGGACCGTCCGGTCCCGGGCCGCACGTCATGCGGGGGCGATCGTCAGATCGCGCCTTCCAGCGCGGCCTCGGCCTTGGCCTCGGCGGCGTCCGCGCCACCGCGCAGCTTGACCTCGCGCAGGAACAGCGAGGCGACGACGGCGACCAGGCTGATCACCGCGCCCCACAGGAAGACGGTGTGCATGCCGTTGGAGATGCCGTGCTGGTAGGCGTTCAGCACGTCGGGCGGCAGCTTGCTCAGGGTGGCCGGGTTCATCGCCGACATGCCCTCGCCGCCGCCACCGCTCTGCTGCATGTGCTGCAGGACCTCCGGCGGGAGCTTCTCGACGCTCTTGTTGACCTGGTTGATGTACAGGGTGCCGAACAGGGCCACGCCGAAGGAGCCGCCGATGGTGCGGAACAGGGTGGCGGAGGACGAGGCGACGCCCATGTCCTTCATCTCCACGCTGTTCTGCGCGACCAGCATGGTGACCTGCATCAGGAAGCCCATGCCGGCGCCGAGCACCACCATGTAGCAGGACGAGGCGAAGCTGGAGGTGTCCACGGACAGGGTGGACAGCAGCAGCGAGCCGCCGCCCATCACCACGGTGCCGATGATCGGGAAGATCCGGTACTTGCCGGTCTTGGTGATGGCCTGGCCGACCACCAGCGAGATCACCAGCATGCCGAACATCATCGGCATCAGCAGCAGACCGGAGTTGGTCGCCGAGGCGCCCTGGACGATCTGCTGGTAGGTGGGCAGGAAGGTGACCGCGCCGAACATCGCGAAACCGACGATGAAGCCGATGATCGAGACCATGGTGAAGTTCCGGTTGCGGAACAGCCCCAGCGGGATGATCGGCTCGGCGACCCGCTGCTCGACGTAGCAGAAGCCGATCACCGAGGCGACGGACAGCGCGCCCAGGCCGAGGATCTGCTTGGAGCCCCAGGCGTACTCGTGGCCGCCCCAGGTGGTGATCAGGACCATCGAGACGATGCCGATGGTGAGCAGCGCCGCACCGAGGTAGTCGATCTTGGCGTTGGAGCGGATCTTGGGCAGCTTCAGCACCACGACGATGAAGGCCAGCGCGATCGCGCCCAGCGGCAGGTTGACGTAGAACGTCCAGCGCCAGTTCAGGTGGTCGGTGATGAAGCCGCCGATCAGCGGGCCGCCGATGGTGGCCAGCGCCATGACGGCGGCGAACATGCCCTGGTACTTGCCGCGGTCGCGGGGCAGCACCAGCGCGCCCATGATCGACATCACGCCGACCATCAGACCGCCGGCGCCCAGGCCCTGGACGGCGCGGAAGGCGATCAGCTGGTCCATCGACTGCGACATGCCGGACAGCGCCGAGCCGAGCAGGAAGATCGCGATCGAGACCAGGAACGAGCCCTTGCGGCCGTAGAGGTCGCCGACCTTGCCCCAGATCGGGGTGGAGGCGGCGGTGGCCAGGGTGTAGGCCGTGACCACCCAGGACATGTGCTCGGCGCCGTTCAGCTCGCCGACGATGGTGGGCATCGCGGTGCCGACGATCAGGTTGTCGAGCATGGCGAGCAGCATGGTGATCACCAGGCCGATCATCACCAGGCGCACCTCGCGGTGCGGCCGCTGCTCGAATCCGTCGTCGTCGGCCTTGCCGAGCTCGACCGGCGGCTCCTCCGGAGCCGCCTCGGACTGCTGGGTTGTCATGGTGCGTCTCTCCCGGGGCGCAGTGCCGCGGTGCTGCCCGCGACGGTACTTACTTGACGACCGGCTAGTTAATTGCCGTTCGGCACGGTAAGTTGTTACCTAGCCGGTCGTCAAGCCAGTTTCGAAGCAGCCCCTCTGGGCAGGGAGAATGCGAACAGAACCGGGCCTTGACACCCGTCCGCACCGCTTCAACGAGGCAGGCCGCCAGCGATGACCACTCCCCAGAGCCCCCGTAGCGACACCCGAGCGCGGATCATCGACGTGGCACTGGAGTTGTTCGCCGAGCACGGCTACGAGAAGACCTCGCTGCGTGAGATCGCCGACCGCCTCGGCGTCACCAAGGCCGCCCTGTACTACCACTTCAAGACCAAGGACGACATCGTCCGCGGCATCGTCGAGAAGATGGCCGCCCCGCTGGACGACGCCATCGCGTTCGGCGAGGGCAAGGACTGGTCGCCCGAACTGCGCGACGAACTGCTCCGCCGGTTCGCCGCCGGCATGGGCGAGCGGGCGCCGCTGCTGCGCTTCTTCCACGAGAACCAGCCCGCGCTGCGGGAGTCCGCGGCCGGGCTGGCGTTCAAGGAGCGGATGATCAAGATGATCACCCTGCTGCACGGGCCGGAGCCGAGCTTCCGCGACAAGCTGCGCGCCACCGTCGCGCTGACCTCCATGCACTCGGCGATGTTCCTGCTCAAGGCCGACCTGTGCGAGCCCGGCCGGGAACCGGTCGCCTGCGCGACGGGCGTCAGCCTGGACGAGGCGATGGAGGCGGCCCTGGAGGTCGCCCTGGAGGTCGCCGCACACATCGAGCCGCCCGCGCACTGACGCGGACGGCTCGGGGTCCCCTGCGAGGGGGCGGGGCGGCGGATCAGAAGTTGTTCGCGCCGTGGCCCTTCAGGTAACCGATCGGGTCGATCACCTTCGCGTACTGGTTGGCGGTGCGGATCTCGAAGTGCAGGTGCGGGCCGGTCGAGTTGCCGGTGTTGCCGGACTTGCCGATCCGGTCGCCCGCGTTCACGTGCTGGCCGGCCTTCACCTCCAGCTGCGACAGGTGCGCGTACTGGGCGTAGCGGCCGTCGGACAGCTTCAGCACGACCTGGTTGCCGTAGGCGCCGGCCCAGCCGGACGACACCACGGTCGAGTTGCCGACCGCCATCAGCGGGGTGCCCACGGAGACCGCGAAGTCGGTGCCGGTGTGGTAGCCGGCCGCGTACGACGGGTTGGTCCTGTGGTACGGGTTGCTGATCGGCGCGCCCGGGGCGGGGGAGGACCAGTCCGGGTTGACCGGCGCGGGGGCCGGGGCGGGCTCCGGCGCGGGAGCGGGCGCGGGGGCCGGCTCGGGCGTGAGGGCGGGCTGCTCGGCGGGCTGCTCGGCCGGGGCGGCCGGCTGCTCGTTCTGCTGCGGCTGCGCCTGGTGCTCGTCGGCGGCGTGCTCGTCGGCCGGGTGCTGGTCCGCGGCGTGCTCGTCCACCGGGTTCGTCAGCTGCTCCAGGTTGGCGGCGACCACGGCCAGCGGGCTGGTGGTGTCGGCCTGGTGCGTCTCGGGCTCGGACAGCTGCAGCTCGCCCGGCTGGACGTCCGCGGAGGCGAACGGGGAGTCGCCCAGGGCGGCCGGCTGGGCCTGCGCGGCGACGGCGTGCCCGCCGGGGATCAGCATGGCGCCGAAGGCGACCACGGCGGCGCCGGTGGCGAGTGCCTTGGCGGGGGTCCGGCGGGCCGGGGCCGCGACGGCGGAGTCGGAGCCGGTGACGGTGTAGACGTGGCGGGTGCTGATCGCCTGGAGAATCCGGCGGCCGGTGGCGGGGAAAGAACGCATCGGAGTCGGTACCTCACGGACGGGGCCAGAGCGGGGCCGAGCCGGGGGGCTCGCCGAACTGGGGGAACGACTCCGGTGTAAACGACCTCCCGGGGTGGGCCCAAAGGTGTGACGTACGACGACGGGTAGTGGGTGAAGCTCACGGAACAACGGTCCGGAGCATCGGACAGACCGGTACATCGAGGCGTAAACCTCCTACTTCCGGTCGTAGGTCGCCGGAGGCCTGTGACCATCGCCACCGGGAAGCGGCCGGTTTGAGTCCGAAGCGGCCCGGGTAGAACCGGCCTCCGAACCAGCTGCACCGTCCGATCCACCCAGCCGTCGGAGATGATCAGCTGATGAACGACATTCCGGTGCAGGACCGCCGCTTCACCGCCCGCCGCCAGGCCGAGCGCCTGCTGTCCGGCGGCCGCCCGCAGACCGTCCGCGAATCGCTCGCCGAACTCGCCGCGCTGGCCGACGGCCCCTACCCGCTGGACGAGCCCACCGACCGGTACGGCGACGGCATCGTGCGCACCCTGGAACGCCGCACCGCCGACCTGCTCGGCAAGCCCGACGCCGCCTGGTTCCCCACCGGCACGATGGCCCAGCAGGCTGCCCTCAAGACCTGGGCCGACACCCACGGCCCGGTGGTCGCGATGCACCCGCTCGCCCACCCCGAGGTCCACGAACGCCGCGCCCACCAGGTGCTCAGCGGCCTGCGGTCGGTCTCCCAGGCCACCGGCCCGCAGCAGCCCACCGCCGCACAGCTGGCCGCCCTGGACGAGCCGTTCGACGTGCTGATGCTGGAGCTCCCGCTGCGCGACGCCGGCTTCCTGCTGCCCGGCTGGGAGGAGCTGTCCGCGCTGTACGACTTCGCCGCCGACCGCGGCCTGCCGGTCCACCTGGACGGCGCACGGCTGTGGGAGTCCGCCCCGCACCTGGGCCGGAGCCTGCCGGAGATCTGCGCCCGCGCCGGGTCGGTGTACGTCTCCTGCTACAAGTCGCTGGGCGGCCACAGCGGGGCGCTGGTCGCCGGCGAGGAGGAGTTCGTCCGCCGGATCAAGGTCTGGCGGCACCGCTACGGCGGCCGGATCTGGCAGCAGTGGCCCGCCGTGCTGTCCGCGCTGGCCGGCCTGGACCGCGAACTGCCCCGGCTGCCCGACTACGTGGCGCACGCCAAGGTGGTCGCCGCCGCGCTCGCCGGGACCCCGGGCGCCCGGATCAACCCGGAGCCGCCGCACACCCACCAGTTCCAGCTCTGGCTGCCGCACCCGGCCGAGCAGCTGATCGAGGCCGGCCACCGGCAGGCCGAGGAGCAGGGCGTGTCGCTGTTCGGCGGCTGGTGGGAGCCCGGCCCGCAGCCCGGCGCGGCGATGACCGAGGTGACGGTGGCCGCCGACGCACTGGAGTGGAGCGCCGAGGACGTCACCGAGGCGATGACGGCCTTCCTCGCCCTGCTCTGAGCGACCGCGGCGGGAAACGGAGCAGGGCCCCGACGGTTCGAAAACCGTCGGGGCCCTGCCGTTCAGCCGTGTTCAGGCAAGCGTCACTTGGCGTGCTTGACCTGGATCAGGGCCTCAAGCTGGTTGTTCGACTGCCACAGCACCTCGATCTGGGTACCGGTGTTCGGCACCTGGACGCTGCTGTACGGGTTCGACTTGTCCCAGTAGGTGTTCTTGCGGTCGTTGAAGACCGTCACGCCGCGCTCGCTGGGGATCTTGGTGAGCGCGTCGGCCTTGTGCAGCTGCAGGCCGGTGGTGCGGTCGAAGCGGAAGGTGGAGTCGTACGCCTGGAAGCGCGGACGCATCAGGGAGCCGTCGTTCCACTTCAGCGGGGTCGGGTGGGCGTCGATCGGGAGGATCAGGCCCTGGCCCGGGTGGTTGGCCACGTTGTTGTCCGACTGCGAGGAGTCCCACAGCCAGATCAGGACGCCGTTCTGGTTGGCGTAGTGCTCGACCCAGTCCGGGCGGGCGGCGGAACCGAAGTTGTACGGGCCGGTCTTCAGCGTGGAGTCGAAGGACACGTACTGACGGTTCTCGACCAGGTAGTGCTGGTCGTAGTCCTTGTTGAACTTGCCGGAGATCCGGGAGAAGCCCGACGCGGTCCAGCCGTTGTCGCCGTTCTCCGCACCGTCGGTGAAGACGGTCGCACCGTTCGCGGTCACCGCGATCTCGTCCAGGGCGAGGCCCTTCAGGTGGACGCCCGGGTCGGTGGTGTTGTGGAAGCGGATCTGGATCGCCTTGCCGGCGTACGCGTCCAGCGGGAACGACAGGTCGCCCCAGCCGTTCGAGTTACCGGTGATGGAGTTCTCCGGCAGCGCGGTGCCGTTGAAGGTGCCGGCCAGCGAGGACCAGTTCTTGCCACCGTCGGTGGAGACCTCGGCGAACGCGAAGTCGTAGTCCTGCTCCAGGTCGAACCAGCCCTTGGCGGTGAGCGTGGCCGAGGTCTTCCCGGTGAGGTCGACGCCACGGGTCAGCGTGACGTTCAGGTTGTCGGCGCTGCCGCTCCACCACTCGTTGCCACCCGCGAACGGGGTGTTGATCTCGGTGGTGACGGTCTTCGCCGGCAGGTCGACGACCAGACCCTGCTTGCGCTTGTTGTTGTACTCGGCCGGGCCGAGCAGGGTGGTGGTGGTCCGACCCGCCTTGGCGGTGTCGTAGTCCAGCCAGCCCAGCTTCAGCTTCGACCAGATGTCCAGGTCGTTCGGCATGTCGCCGATCTCGTTGCGGCCCTCGCCCAGCCAGGAGCCCGAGGACATCAGGGACCAGAAGCCGACCGAGTTGTCGATGCCCTGGCCGCTGGTGTCGTACAGGTCCGGCAGGCCCAGGTCGTGGCCGTACTCGTGGGCGAACACGCCCAGGCCGCCGTTCTCCGGCTGCATGGTGTAGTCGCCGACCCACAGGCCGGTGGCGCCGATCGGGGTGCCGCCGAGCTTGTTGTTCTCCGGGCCGGTCTTGCCGGCCTGGTTGGCGTACACGTACGAGCGGTGCGCCCACAGGGCGTCGGTGCCCTGGACGCCGCCGCCGGCCGACTGGTCCTCACCGGCGTGGACGATCTGGAAGTGGTCCAGGTAGCCGTCCGGCTCGTTGAAGTTGCCGTTGCCGTTGTAGTCGTAACGGTCCCACTGGTCGTACTGCGCCAGGTTGGCCTTGATGTCCGCGTCGGTGCGGCCCTTGGCCTTCTGGTCGGCGACCCAGGCGTTGATGCCGTCGCGGATCAGGTCCTGCGCGTTGGCGCAGACGTGCTGGCCGCAGTAGTCCGAGCCGTAGCGGGCCTCGTTCCACGGAACGCGGACCCAGTCGGTGACCAGACCGTCGACCGAGTAGCGGCCCGAGGACTGCTTCTCGTAGTAGGTCTTCAGCGACGGCTTGTTCGGCGCGAAGTACAGGTCCTGGTAGTGGGCCTGGTTGTAGTCCGCCTGCCAGGCAGTGGAGTTGTCCTTGGTGCGGTCCGGGGCGGCGATCTGGTTGCGCGCGGGGCCGGGAGTGCCGCCGTACTTCACCTTGCCGTCGGGGGTCTTGGTGGTGCTGTCCACCTGGTCGCCGAAGTCGACCAGGATGGTGAAGATCCGGTCGGTGCGCTCGCGCGACAGCTCGACGTACTTGTCACGGCCGAGCTTGACCGAGGAGCCGTTGCCGTGCTTCTCGACCTGGGCGGTGCCGTTGACCAGCTGCTCTATCGCAGCCTTCTGCTCGGCCTCGACCTTGTCGGCCAGCGGGCTCTGCAGTTCGCGCGGCACGCTGTCGTTCTGGATGGCGTCGGCCGGGTCCGTCACGGCCGGGGTCGCCGGTGCGGCGGTGGCGATGCCGGGCAGCATGCCGACGCCAAGCGCGGCGCTGACCGCGATGGCGGCGGAGGCCGCGGCGACCTTCTTGGTCATCTTCAACGTGGGACGTCCTCCCCTTACCGGTGCGGCGGTGGCCGAGCCGGTGAACCAATGCAAGACAGGTGGACGACATTTGACCCAAGGTCGGGTAAAAAAGAAAGACCTTGACCCTGGCATGGCCACGCCGCTATGCTCCGCCAACTCAAATGATCTGACGATCCGTCAATCTACCTACGGTGCAAGGCATGGCGGGGTCGGTCGCACTCGCACCGCGCCGGAGCCCACCCGTTCGGCCGTCCGCCCCTTGGGATTCACAGCGCACGGAAACCTAAACAGTTTTTCAACTGAAAACCCGAACGCCGAAAAGCCGCCGCCCCCGACCTGATCAGGTCGGGGGCGGCGGCTTGGAACGCGCTTTGTGGCGCTATTACTTCGTCAGATCCGGACCGGTCGCCGTGACCGCCGCCGGGGTGTCCGCCACCGGGGACTTCTCCTCGCCGCGGAAGGTGAACTTGGCAGCCTTGCCCTCACCCTCCACGCCGACGACCACGATGTGGCCGGCCCGCAGCTCACCGAACAGGATCTTCTCGGACAGGTGGTCCTCGATCTCCCGCTGGATCGTGCGGCGCAGCGGACGGGCGCCCAGGATCGGGTCGTAGCCGCGCTTCGCCAGCAGGCTCTTGGCCTCCGCGCTGAGCTCGATGCCCATGTCGCGGTCCTTCATCCGCTGGTCCACCTTCGCGATCATCAGGTCGACGATCTCGATGATGTTCGCCTCCGACAGCTGGTGGAACACCACGATGTCGTCGACACGGTTCAGGAACTCGGGGCGGAAGTGCTGCTTGAGCTCCTCGCCGACCTTCGCCTTCATCCGCTCGTAGCCGGTCTGGACGTCACCCGTGGCCGCGAAGCCCAGGTTGAAGCCCTTGGAGATGTCCCGGGTGCCGAGGTTGGTGGTCATGATGATGACCGTGTTCTTGAAGTCCACGACCCGGCCCTGGGAGTCGGTCAGGCGACCGTCCTCCAGGATCTGCAGCAGCGAGTTGAAGATGTCCGGGTGGGCCTTCTCGACCTCGTCGAACAGCACCACCGAGAACGGCTTGCGGCGCACCTTCTCGGTGAGCTGGCCGCCCTCCTCGTAACCCACGTACCCGGGCGGGGAGCCGAACAGCCGCGACACGGTGTGCTTCTCCGAGAACTCGGACATGTCGAGCGCGATCAGCGCGTCCTCGTCCCCGAACAGGAACTCCGCCAGGGTCTTGGACAGCTCGGTCTTACCGACACCCGAGGGGCCGGCGAAGATGAACGAACCACCGGGGCGCTTCGGGTCCTTCAGACCGGCGCGGGTACGGCGGATCGCCTGGGAGAGCGCCTTGATGGCGTCCTCCTGGCCGATGACCCGCTTGTGGAGCTCGTCCTCCATGCGCAGCAGACGCGAGGACTCCTCCTCGGTCAGCTTGAAGACCGGGATGCCGGTGGCGGTGGCCAGGACCTCGGCGATGAGCTCCTCGTCCACCTCGGCCACGACGTCCATGTCGCCGGCCTTCCACTCCTTCTCCCGCTTGGCCTTCGCCTGGAGCAGCTGCTTCTCGTTGTCGCGCAGCGACGCGGCCTTCTCGAAGTCCTGCGCGTCGATCGCGGACTCCTTCTCCCGACGCACCTCGGCGATCTTCTCGTCGAACTCGCGCAGGTCCGGCGGCGCGGTCATCCGGCGGATGCGCATCCGGGAACCGGCCTCGTCGATCAGGTCGATCGCCTTGTCCGGCAGGAAGCGGTCCGAGATGTACCGGTCGGCCAGGGTGGCGGCGGCGACCAGGGCGGCGTCGGTGATCGAGACTCGGTGGTGCGCCTCGTACCGGTCGCGCAGGCCCTTGAGGATCTCGATGGTGTGCGGGAGCGACGGCTCGGCGACCTGGATCGGCTGGAAGCGGCGCTCCAGCGCGGCGTCCTTCTCCAGGTGCTTGCGGTACTCGTCCAGCGTGGTGGCGCCGATGGTCTGCAGCTCACCGCGGGCCAGCATCGGCTTCAGGATGGAGGCGGCGTCGATCGCGCCCTCGGCGGCGCCCGCGCCGACCAGGGTGTGCAGCTCGTCGATGAACAGGATGATGTCGCCGCGGGTGCGGATCTCCTTGAGGACCTTCTTCAGGCGCTCCTCGAAGTCACCGCGGTAGCGCGAACCGGCGACCAGGGCACCGAGGTCCAGCGTGTAGAGCTGCTTGTCCTTCAGCGTCTCCGGGACCTCGCCCTTGACGATCGCCTGGGCCAGGCCCTCGACGACCGCGGTCTTGCCGACGCCGGGCTCGCCGATCAGCACCGGGTTGTTCTTGGTGCGGCGGGACAGCACCTGCATGACCCGCTCGATCTCCTTCTCGCGCCCGATCACCGGGTCGAGCTTGGCCTCGCGGGCGGCCTGCGTCAGGTTGCGGCCGAACTGGTCGAGCACCAGGGAGGTGGACGGGGTGCCCTCGGCGGGGCCGCCGGCCGTGGCCGACTCCTTGCCGCCGCTGGTCTGGTAGCCGGACAGCAGCTGGATGACCTGCTGGCGCACCCGGTTCAGGTCGGCCCCGAGCTTCACCAGGACCTGGGCGGCGACGCCCTCGCCCTCGCGGATCAGGCCGAGCAGGATGTGCTCGGTGCCGATGTAGTTGTGGCCGAGCTGAAGGGCCTCGCGGAGCGACAGCTCCAGCACCTTCTTCGCCCGGGGGGTGAAGGGGATGTGACCGGACGGGGCCTGCTGGCCCTGGCCGATGATCTCCTCGACCTGCTGGCGGACCGCCTCGAGCGAGATGCCGAGGCTCTCCAGCGCCTTGGCGGCGACACCCTCGCCCTCGTGGATCAGGCCCAGGAGGATGTGCTCGGTGCCGATGTAGTTGTGGTTGAGCATCCGGGCTTCTTCCTGTGCCAGGACGACAACCCGCCGCGCGCGGTCGGTGAACCTCTCGAACATCGTTAATCGCTCCTCAGAGCGGTCGGTCAGTTCGGGGGCCGTCCCCGCCCTGTCCTTCCGCATGCTAGTCCCGCTCAGCGGCGCGGCTACGGAACTCCCGCCGGAGCGGGAGAAACATGCTGCGCGACCAGCCGACACCTTTCCCAACCTGATGCTGGGAGACGGTGTTCCCAGCGGCGGGCCCGATGCACCGGATACCGCTACGCCAACGGCGAACACGAACCGGTGGAACCGGTGGACCGGCCCCGCGCAGTGCTGCGGCCGGGCTCCTACGACCCCGTCCACCTGCATTCATACCCGGTTGCGCGGCGGGTTTCGCGCGGTTTCCGGTGGGCGCTTGTTCGCCTGGCGAGAAGTCGGCCGACCGGGCACCCGGAGTGACGGGCCGTCAAGTCGGCCGCGCGTGACGTACCGCCGCGTGGTGGACGGTCGTGACAGCGTCGCTCACTCCAGCGTTGCACAGGTCGTGACCACTTCGCCGCCGGCCGCCGCCCGCCCGGGGAGGCGTCGGCCGACCGGCGCGGGGCGGGTCGCCGACCGGCTGCGGGCCGGTGCCGGGCGGCCCCTGTAAGACCTGCTCCCGCCCGACCCGCTCTGCCTGCTGGACGCCCCCACGGGGCGCCGGTGCGCGGGCGCGTCCGGGCCTGCCGCCCGCCCGCCCGCGGTAGTCCGCGAGGGCTCAGGAGGCGTGCGCCTTCTCGTACGCCTCGCGCACGTTGCTCGGGACGCGGCCGCGGTCGTTGACCGGGTGGCCGTTCTCCTTCGCCCAAATACGGATCTTGGCCGTGTCGGCCTGTCCGGCGGAAGAAGCGGAGCGACCGGCGCCCCGGGTGCCGCCGCCGCGCCGCGGGGCGGTCAGTCGACCGCTCTGCTTGCGGCCCTTCTCGACGTACGGGGCCAGCAGACCGCGGAGCTTCTCCGCGTTGTCGCTCTTCAGGTCGATCTCATAGGCCACGCCGTCCAGGGCGAACGTCACCGTCTCGTCCGCGGAGCCGCCGTCGAGATCGTCTTCCAGAATGACCTGAACCCTCTGTGCCACGGGCTTCCCTTTCCGCGATAACGATCCATTGCCTAGTGAAAGGAAAGCGCCTTTTCCCGGAAAACACAAACCCCTGTGCCGCCCGTCGTGGCCGCAGCGGCGCATCAGAGGTGCAGTAGCATGCGCGAGTTGCCCAACGTGTTCGGCTTCACCCGCTCCAGGTCGAGGAACTCGGCGACGCCTTCGTCGTACGAGCGCAGAAGTTCTTCATAGACTTCTGTGGCCACGGCTGCCGGGTCTGCCGTACGATCGTCGTTTTCGCCGATCTCGACGAAGCCGTGTTTCGAGAAGAACGGCACCTCGAACGTCAGGCAGAAAATCCGACGGACGCCGAGCCAGCGCGCCGTCTCCAGCAGCTTGTCCAGCAGCTGGTGGCCGATGCCGAGGCCTTTGCAGACCGGGTCGACCGCGAGGGTGCGCACCTCGGCCAGGTCCTCCCACATCACGTGCAGCGCGCCGCAGGCCACCACGCGGCTGTCCTCGTCGCGTTCGGCGACCCAGAACTCCTGGACGGATTCGAACAGGGTGACGGTCGGCTTGTCGAGCAGAATGCCGTCCCGCGAGTACGCGTCGATGAGTCGGCGAACGGCGCGCACGTCGGTGGTCCGCGCACGGCGGATGGTGACCTCCATGCCGTGGAACGTTATCGTGCCTCGGGCGCGCGGGTCTCCTCGGTATCGGCGCCGGCCACTCGCAGCGCGTCGCGCAGCCACTCGCGCTGTTCCGGCGACATCATCCCGAAGAAGTGCACCAGCGCCGCGGCCGGATTGTCACTCGTCGCCCAGGCGTCGTTCATCAGCGCGGCGGTGTAAGCCTCGCGTGAGGAGACCGGCTCATATCGGTATGCGCGCCCGGCGCGCTCCCGGCGCACCCAGCCCTTTCGATAGAGCTTGTCGAGCACCGTCATCACGGTCGTGTACGCGATTTCACGTTCTGAACGCAGATCCTGCAGAACCTCTCGAACAGTGACCGGGCGGTTCCACTGCCACACCCGGGTCATGATGTCGTTCTCGAGTTCTCCGAGTTGCCGCACCATAGTGCGGCCCAGGATAGGCCGGAATCGGACAAAGAGCGGCAAATACTGAAAAGACCGGCGCGCCGCTCCCCGAAAGGGGGAACGACGCGCCGGTCTGCGGTCGGACTATTCGGCCGTGGAACGGGTCGCCATCGCCTCGGCGGCGGCGTCCTCCTTGGCCTTCTGGGCGCCGCCCTGGGTGCGGATGATGGCCCGCACCAGGAAGGCGAAACCGATCGCCATGACCAGGGGCGGCACGATCGCGCTGACGTACTCCATGGGGTTACTCCTCGGTGTCCTCGTCGGCCTCGGCGCCGGCTGCCTTCGCCGCTTCTTCGGTCTTCTCCGCCTTCTGGGGCTTGACCAGCGGGAACAGCACCGTCTCGCGGATGTTCTTGCCGGTCAGCAGCATGATCAGGCGGTCCACGCCGAGGCCGAGGCCGCCGGTGGGCGGCATCGCGTACTCCAGGGCGCGCAGGAAGTCCTCGTCCAGTTGCATCGCCTCGACGTCGCCGCCGGAGGCCAGCAGCGACTGCGCGGTCAGGCGGGCGCGCTGCTCGACCGGGTCGATCAGCTCGGAGTAGGCGGTGCCGATCTCGGTGCCGAAGATCACCAGGTCCCACTTCTCCGCGACGCCCTCGATCGAGCGGTGCTGGCGGGTCAGCGGGGACACCTCGGTCGGGTAGTCCTTGATGAAGGTCGGCTTGATCGCGTGGTGCTCCAGCAGGCGCTCGACCATCTCCAGGACGATCTGGCCGTGGCCCCACTCCTTCTCGTACGGGATGCCGGCCTCGTCGGCGAGCTTGCGCAGCTCGTCCACCGAGGTGGCCGGGGTGACCTCGGTGCCCAGGTGGGCGGAGATGCCCGGGTAGACCGAGACCTCCTGCCAGGGCTCGGCGAGGTCGATCTCGTGCTCGGCGCCGTCCGGGCCGAGGCCCCTGACCACGGTGGTGCCCAGCGCGTCCCGCGCGGCGTTCACGATGGTGGCCCGGATCAGCTCGGCCTGGGTGTTGTAGTCGCCGTAGGCCTCGTACGACTCCAGCGAGGTGAACTCCGGGTTGTGGGTGGAGTCCGCGCCCTCGTTGCGGAAGTTCCGGTTGATCTCGAAGACCTTCTCGGCGCCGCCGACCACCAGCCGCTTGAGGTACAGCTCGGGGGCGATGCGCAGGAACAGGTCGATGTCGTACGCGTTGATGTGCGTGGTGAACGGACGGGCGTTGGCGCCGCCGTGCACCGGCTGCAGCATCGGGGTCTCGACCTCGAGGTAGCCGCGCTCCTCGTAGGTGCGGCGGATCGAGCGGACGACCTTGCTGCGCAGGTGCAGGATCTCGCGCGCCTCGGGGTTCACGATCAGGTCGACGTAGCGCTGGCGGACCCGGGCCTCCGGGTCGGTCAGGCCCTTGTGCTTGTCCGGCAGCGGACGCAGGCACTTGGCGGTGAGCTCCCAGCGGTCCACCATCACGCTCAGCTCGCCGCGGCGGGAGGTGATCACCTCGCCCTCGACGCCGACCTGGTCGCCGAGGTCGATGTCGGCCTTCCAGGCGGCCAGCCGCTCCTCGCCCAGCTTGTCCAGGGACAGCATCACCTGGAGGTCGCCGGAGCCGTCGCGCAGCGTGGCGAAGCAGAGCTTGCCGCCGGTGCGGGCCAGGATCACCCGGCCGGTGATGCCCGCCCGCTCGCCGGTCGCGGTGTCCGGCGCCAGGTCGGGGTGCTTGTCCCGCAGCTCGGCGATGGTCGAGGTACGGGGGAAACCGACCGGGTACGGGTCGATGCCGGCGGCCCGCAGCCGGTCCAGCTTCTCGCGCCGGACGCGCATCTGCTCGGGAAGGTCGTCGGTCGCGGGGAGAGTGCTCTGATCGCTCACCCCACCAGGGTAGCCAGGCTCACGGGCTGTTCCGCCACGGGATATCGCACCGCGCGGCCCCCGGGCCCGGCGACGCCGGACCCCCGGGCCGCCGACCTGGCGGCCCGGGGGCTCCTGACGTCGCGTCAGCCGTGCGCGCCGCGCCGGCGGCGGGCCACCACGGCGATCACGCCGCCGCCCAGCACGATGGCGCCCACGCCCAGGCCGACCATGGTGCCGGTGCCCTCGCTGCCGGTGAACGCCAGGCCGCCGCCGCTGCCCGCACCCGCGGTGCTGCTGCCGGTGGCGGTCGGGGTCGCGCCGGTGCTCGGGGCGGTGCCGGCGCCGGAGCCGTTCCCGGTGGGCGCGGTGGACTGCCCGCCGGCCGGCTGGGTGGCCGGCGCGCTCGGGGTGGCGGTCACGGCGGTGGAGCCGAGCGTCACGGAGACCGTGTTGTTGGCGTTCTCGGTGTCGTACGGCAGCGCCTCGACCTTGTTCTCGTACACGCCCTGCTCGGTGGTCAGCGCGATGACGGCCTTCGGCCCGGTGGCCGGGGCGGAGACCGCGAGCGGCAGGTCGAAGGTCCGGTCCGCGCCGTTGAGCAGCCACATCGGGAGGCTGCAGGCGACGACGTTCGGGCGCTCCTCGCGGGCGCCGCAGCCGTCGGGCAGCTTGCCGGCGACGGTGACGCCGGACGGCAGCGTCACCAGGGCGGAGGCGATGGGGTTGCCGCTGCGCAGGTACGCGACCGAGGCCGGTCCGCCGTTGTGCACGGTGACCGCCAGGGTGCCCTTCCGGCCGCCGTCGGCCGGGGTCCAGGCGCCGCGGGCGGAGAGGTCCGCGTTGGTGGTGACGTTGTACTGGACGATCGCCGAGTTCCGCGCCTGCGGGCCGATGTTCGGCGGGCCGGGCTTGGCGGCGGGGTTCTCCGGGAGGCCGGCGGTGAGCCGCGGGCCGGTGTTGGAGGCGGGCGTGAACGTGTACCCGCCGCGCACGTACTTGAGGTCGTCGTTGACGCCGGAGGAGACGACGAAGTCGATGTCCGGGTACAGCGCGTCGGAGCCGACCACGGCCTCGATCGGGTCGACGGTGACCGTCTGGCCCGGCTTGACCGAGGTGTTGATGGTGCAGATGGCCGCCTGGGTGTCCTTGAACACCTCGTTCTTCTCGCCGCCCGCGTAGGTGCCGTACGAGCAGTTGGCGTAGTGCTGCTTGAAGGTCAGACCCGGCGAGAGCTGGGCCCCGACCACCAGCTGGCCGCTCTCCAGGGTGCCGTTGTTGGTCACCCGGAGCGGCTGCTTGATCACCGCGCCGGGCTTGCCGGCGTCGACCGGCCGGTTGCCCAGGTTCTGGTCGAGCTCCAGCTTCGGGCCGCCGGCGTACACCGCGACGTCGGCGGCGGGGCCGGTGGGACCGCCCGCCCAGCCCTGGCTGATCCTCAGGTGGCCGGCCTGGCCCTGCGGCGCGCCCTTTACGGCGGTCAGCGTCGGGTTGAACTGGCTGCCGAAGGTGGTGGAATGCGGCCAGGAGTGCACGGTGAACGTGCAGGTGGACACCTGACCGGTGGTGTTGCACTTGGTGCCCCAGCCGGTGCCCCAGCCGGGGTTGAGCGCGAAGCTCGCGATGCCGGCCAGGCCGGTCGCGTCGTACGTCACGACGACTTCCCGCGAGGCGTTCGCGGCGATCGGGCCGGACGAGCCGACCGGCAGCTCCACCGGGGTGGCGTCGCCGGTGGCGGGCGCGGCCGGGAGCGTGAAGGCGGACGGGACGTCGAGCCGGAGCTCGTCCGCGGCGTGCGCGGGAGCCGAGGTAAGGGCCAGGATGGCGGCGGCGGCCAGCGGTGCGCCGATGGCGGCCGGGCGCGTGATGCGCGAGTTGCCCACGGTGATCCTTCGATCTTTCGGATGCGATCGACCCAGACCATAGGGTGGCTTTCGGACATCCGAGCAGTGTGATTTCGGACAGTTCGGGACGCGGCGGCCGCTTTCGCCCGCACCCGTTACCGAATCTTGATCGCCGTTCCTCCGCCAACGCCCCACGATGTCGACACATCTCCACGAGTCGGCGCGTGAGAAGCCCGGAGCCCCCGGGGTCCGCAGGTGCGGACCCCGGGGGCTCCGGGCGTGCTGACGGCCGCTCAGGCCGTGACGGTCACTCGTGCGCGCCGCGCTTGCGACGACGGTTGGCCAGCGCGAGCACGCCGCCGCCGAGCAGGATCGCGGCGCCGCCGGCGGTCGCCGTGGTGCCCATGCCGTCCGCGCCGGTGGAGGCGAGGCTGCCGCCGACCGCGGAGGTCGACGAGGACGTCGACGGGGAGGCGGTGGCGCCGGTGGACGGCGAGGTGCTGGGCGTGGCGGCCGGGGAGCCCGAGGCCGAGGAGCTCGGGGTGGGCGTGCCGGGCGAGGCGGAGCCGCCCGGCACGGTCGGCCGGGTGGTGTTCGTGGTGGTGCCCAGCGGGATGACCACCTCGTTGTTGCTCTTGTTCGGGTCCCACGGCATGCCGCCGTCCTGGCCGTCCTCACCGATGGACGGGAGGGTGACCTTGGCCGACAGGCCGGCGTTGTGGTCGAGGTCCAGGGTGAAGAAGGACCAGTAGCGCTGCCCGTTCTTGATGTACGGGTTGGTGGTGCAGTCCCAGACGGTCACCGCCGGGTCCTGGTTCTGCCGGTTGAGCTCGCACTTGGGCTGCGAGCCGCTGAGGACCTTGACGGCCTTCGGGACCGTCACCCGGATGATCGCCGGGTACGAGCCGGAGCGCCAGAAGATGGACGCGGGGCCGTTGTTGGCCATGCCGACGGTGAGCTCGCCCAGGCCGCTGCCCTGGTCCGGGGCCCACCCGCCCTCCACCGAGAAGTCGGCGGTGTTCGGGACGACCGCTGCGAGTGCGGTCTCGTTGTTGCGGCCGAAGTCGATCACGCCGTTCGGCGCGCCCTGGGTCTCCGGCTTGCCGACGGTGAGCCGGGGGCCGCCGGTCGGGCCGGGGGTGAACGTGTAGCCGCCGAGCCAGCCGTCCTTCGCCGGTGCGGTGGCGGTGACCCGGACGTCCTCGTACGCGTAGTACGCCGTGGAGTCGACCTTGAACCCGATCGGGTCCAGGTGGACCGTCTCGCCGGCCGCCACCTCGGAGTGGACGGTGCAGATCGCCACGTCGCCGTCGGCGCTGGTGCCGTACTCGCAGTTGGAGAAGCGCGGGACGAAGGACAGGTCCATCCCGCCGGTGAAGGTGAAGTACAGCTGGGAGGACGGGAGTTGGCCCTTGTTGGTGACGGCGATGTCGGGCGTCCAGGTGTCGCCCGGCTTGAGGCCGCGGTTGGTGTCGACCTCCTTCGCGGTCAGGTTGCTGCCGCCGAGGGTCACCTTGGTGTCCGCGGTGGCGGTCCGGCCGTCGAACACCGCGGTGGTGTGCAGCACGGCGCTGCTGCCGGCCTCGCGGGCGGCGGCGGGGCCGTACAGGTAGTAGCGCAGGTCCAGCTTGCCGTCGTACATGGTCTGCAGGTCGCAGGTCAGCACCTGGCCGGCGATCGTGCAGCCGGACTGCGGCATGACGGAGGCGATGCCCTGCAGCGGGGCGAGGTCGACCGTGACGCGGCCCGTGGCGGGCGCCGGGTGGTCGCTGAGCGTCAGGTGGAGCTGGACCGCCGTGGAGCCGCTGCCGTGGTCCGGCGCGGTGGACGACGGGTCCACGGCGACGGAGTCCGGGGCCTCGATCTTCAGCGTGGCATCGGCGGCGTGCGCCGGAGTCGCTGTGGCACTGCCCAGGGCGAGCACGGCCAGGGTCGAGGCGAGCCCGAGCGAGCGGGAGCGTGAGATGTGCATCTTCCCCCCAGAAAGAATCGTGTGCACATGATGTGCGCGCCCGACGTTAGGGGGCGGATCCGAACGCCGTTCCGGCCCGAATCGGACACTTCGGGGCAGGATCGTTCGTATCGGTCCGGGATCGTTACCCGAGCGTTAGCGGGCCTCCCCCGAGGAAGTGACATGCCGTCAGTTGTCGCGCCGGGCGGTCCGGGAGGGGAGGGGTCGGCGGGCGGGGCGGTCGAGCCGCCGACCGGAAAGCCCCCTCCGGGGAGGGGGCCGGAGGAGCCGACGGGGCGTCAGCCGTCGGTGCCGGTGGCGAGTTCCTGCTGGTCGGTGTCGGTGGGGGGTTCGGGGGCGGGGCGGGTGCGACGGCCGAAGAGCTCGGCGGGGGTGGGCATCCGGCGCGGGCGGGGGCGGTCGGCGGGGGACTGCGGGTGCTGGTCGCTCATCGGGAACCGTCCTCCAACTGGGATGGCGGGGTGGGGTTCGGACGCGGGGCTCGGTACGGCGGCGAGGTGGCGCTGCCCGGAGCCGAGGGAGAGCCGCTCGCGGACCTCCGCCTCGGCGAGTGCGTGGCAGCGCCCGGCGAGGCGGGAGCGGCGGGCGTGCTCGTGCTGTCCGCACGGCTGGCGGGACAGGGCGCGCAGGGCGGAGAGGTCCTCGGCGGTGGGCAGGTAGCCGTCGGTGACGGCCTCCTCCAGCCGCTCCAGGTAGCCGCCCGCGCTGCCGGGCAGCGCGGAGCGGTAGCGGCCCAGGTCGGCCAGCAGGAAGGAGCGCAGCCGCCCGCCCTCCTGGACCGCCTCGTCGATGGCCTCGGTGAGCCGAAGCGCGTCCTGGACGTCCTCGGCCCACAGTTCGCCCGCGGCGGTGGGGATCGGGAGCCGGTCGGGCGCGGCCGGATAGAGGGCTTGGGCGAGGACACGGCGCAGCACCCGGACTTCGTCGGCGCTGAAGGCCATGCCGCCGCGCGATCCGTGTGGCGTTGGCATGGCTCGACAGTACGTGGCGTACGTCCGACTTATGGCGATTGAGGACGTGTTTGTCCCGATTGGCCTATGAGATGGTGCATCTGACGCCCGGTCGGCGGCCGACCGGGCGTCAGCCGCCGTCAGGCGGTGGCCGGCCGGTTGCGCTCGAAGATCAGGCGCAGGCCGATCAGGGTCAGCCACGGCTCGTGCACGTCGATCGAGTCGGCCTCGCCGAGGACCAGCGGGGCCAGGCCGCCGGTGGCGATCACCTGGACGTCGTTCGGGTCCTTGGCGAGTTCCTTGGCCATCCGGTTGACCAGGCCGTCGACCTGCCCGGCGAAGCCGTACAGGATGCCCGACTGCATGCCCTCGACGGTGTTCTTGCCGATCACGTTGCGCGGGCGGGCCAGCTCGATCTTGCGGAGCATCGCGGTGCGGCCGCCCAGGGCGTCGACCGAGATCTCGATGCCCGGGGCGATCGCACCGCCCACGTAGTCGCCGCGCGCGTTGATCGCGTCGAAGGTGGTGGCGGTGCCGAAGTCGACCACGATGCACGGCCCGCCGTACAGGTGGTTCGCGGCCAGCGCGTTGACGATCCGGTCCGCGCCGACCTCCTTCGGGTTGTCCATCAGCACGTGCACGCCGGTCTTCACGCCCGGCTCCACGATCACCGCCGGCACGTCCCCGTAGTACCGGCGGGTCACCTCGCGCAGCTCGTGCAGCACCGCCGGCACCGAGGAGCAGATCGCCAGGCCGGCCACCCGGTCGTCCGCCGAGACGATCGGGTGGGCGCCCATCAACCCCTGGAGCAGCACCGCCATTTCGTCGGCGGTGCGGCGCGGGTCGGTGGAGATCCGCCAGTGCTCGACGATCTCCTCGCCGTCGAACAGGCCGAGCGTGGTCTGGGTGTTGCCGACGTCGATGGTGAGGAGCATGGGGCGCTTTCTGCTTGGAAGGATCAGGAACTGCGGAGGTCCAGGCCGATGTCCAGGATCGGCGAGGAGTGCGTCAGGGCGCCGACGGCCAGGAAGTCGACACCAGTCTCCGCGACCTCGCGCGCGGTGGCCAGGGTCAGACCGCCGGAAGCCTCCAGCTTGGCCCGGCCCGCGACCAGGGCGACCGCCTCGCGCAGCTGCTCGGTGCTGAAGTTGTCCAGCAGGATCAGGTCCGCGCCGGCCTCCAGCACCGGGGTGATCTGCTCGATGGTGTCGACCTCGACCTCGATCGGCAGCTCCGGGAACGCGGCCCGGACGGCGGTGAACGCCTCGGCGACGCCGCCGGCGGCCACCACGTGGTTGTCCTTCACCAGCGCCGCGTCCGAGAGCGCCATCCGGTGGTTGGCGCCGCCGCCCGCACGGACCGCGAACTTCTCCAGCGCGCGCAGGCCCGGCGTGGTCTTGCGGGTGTCCCGGACGACCGCCCCGGTGCCCGCCAGGGCGTCCGCCCAGGCGCGGGTGGCGGTGGCGATGCCGGACAGGTGGCACAGCAGGTTGAGCGCCGAACGCTCGGCGGTGAGCAGGTCCCGGGTGCGGCTGCGCACCGAGAGCAGCACCTGGCCGGCCTCGACCGCGGCGCCGTCCTCGACGTGCCGCTCGACCTCGAACTCGTCCTCGCAGACCAGCGAGACGACCGCCTCGGCGACCCGCAGACCCGCGACGACGCCCGCCTGGCGGGCCGTGAAGTCCGCGGTCGCGACGGCCTCGGCGGGGACGGTCGCCACCGAGGTGACGTCCTCGCCGCCGGCCAGGTCCTCGGACAGGGCCATCATCGCCACGTCCTCGACCTCGACCGGGTCCAGGCCCGCGGCCTCCAGCAGTTCGGCCAGCGCCGGGTCCAGCCCGGTCTCGTACACCTCGCCGTCACCGCACGCGCAGCCGTCGCCGCAACCGCCTTCGGCGGACTCGGCGGTGAGGAGGGGGAGTTCGTCGTGGGACATGTAGGGGGCTCCAAAGGGGAGTGAAACCAGGGGCGCGGGGAACTGCGCGAGGTCGGGCGGGCGAGGAGTCGGATCCGGTGTCGGCGGGGCCGGGCTCCTCGGGCGGTGCAACCGGCTGTCGGGTCAAAGGTATTCGGTCGGTCGACCTGTGCTTCGCGCCCCTGCGGGGCGCGAAGCACGCGGGACGCCGGTCAGTCGCCGAGCGGGTGGGTGATGTGGTGCTGCCAGTGGGCGTCGTCGCGGTCGGGGAAGTCCTCGCGCCAGTGGCAGCCGCGGGTCTCCTCGCGGAGCGCCGCGGCGGCGGTGAGGGCGGTGGCGACCTGGTGGAGGTTGGTGGCCTCCCAGGTCTCGACGGAGGGCGAGGCGGGGTGGGCCGGGTCGGCCAGGGCCGCCAGGCCCTTCGCGGTGGCGGACAGCGACTCCGCCGAGCGGATCACGCTCGCCCCGGTGGACATCAGGTGCTGGATCGCGCCGCGGCTCTCCGCCGGCAGCAGCGGAACGGGCGCGGCGGCGTGCGCCGCGTCCGTGTTGACGGTGCGGGCGGGGAGCCGGCCGGCCTCGGCGAGCCCGGCCAGGTCGGCGGCGATCCGTTCGGCGAACACCAGGCCTTCGAGCAGCGAGTTGGAGGCGAGGCGGTTGGCGCCGTGCACGCCGGTGCAGGCGACCTCGCCGCAGGCGTACAGGCCGGGGACGGTGGTGCGGCCGTGCAGGTCGGTGCGGATGCCGCCGGAGGCGTAGTGCGCGGCGGGGGCGACCGGTATCGGCTCGTTGACCGGGTCGATGCCGTGGGTGCGGCAGGCGGCCAGGATGGTCGGGAAGCGGTGCTCCCACATCCGGGCGCCGAAGTGCCGACCGTCCAGGTACATGTGCTCGGTGTCCTGGGCGAGCATCCGGCGGGTGATGGCCTTGGCGACGATGTCGCGCGGGGCGAGTTCGGCGAGCTCGTGCTGGCCGAGCATGAAGCGCACGCCGTCGGCGTCCACCAGGTGCGCGCCCTCGCCGCGGACGGCCTCGGAGACCAGCGGCTGCTGGCCCTGCGCGTCCGCGCCGAGGAACAGCACGGTGGGGTGGAACTGGACGAACTCCAGGTCGGTGACCTCGGCGCCGGCCCGCAGGGCGAGCCCGACGCCGTCGCCGGTGGAGACCGCCGGGTTGGTGGTGGCGGAGAACACCTGGCCCATGCCGCCGGACGCCAGCACCACGGCGCGGGCCAGGATCGCGCCCACGCCGTCCCGCTGGCCCTCGCCCATCACGTGCAGGGTGACGCCGGAGGCGTGGCCGCCGGCGTCGGTGAGCAGGTCCAGGACCAGGGCGTGCTCGATGAGTTCGAGGCCCGGGTCGGCCTCGACGGCGGCGACCAGGGCGCGTTCGATCTCGGCGCCGGTGGCATCGCCGCCGGCGTGCGCGATCCGCCGCCGGTGGTGGCCGCCCTCACGGGTGAGGACGATCTCGCCGTCCTCGTCCAGGTCGAACTCGGCGCCCACCTCGATGAGCCGGCGCACCGCGTCCGGCCCCTCGGTGACCAGCGTCCGGACCGCGTCCTCGTCGCACAGCCCGGCCCCGGCGACCAGGGTGTCCTGGAGGTGCTGCTCGGGGGTGTCGCCCTCGCCCAGGGCGGCGGCGATGCCGCCCTGGGCCCAGCGGGTGGAGCCGTCGTCGAGCATCGACTTGGTGACCACCATGGCCCGCAGGCCGGCCTTGCGGACGTTCAGCGCGACGGTGAGCCCGGCCACGCCGGAGCCGACCACGACGACGTCGGTGCTCGTGGTCCAGCCGGGGGCGGGGGCGGTCAGGCGGTGCGACATGGCTTCAGCTGCTCCTTCAGTGCGCGGCGACGGCCGCGCCGTCGGCCCCACCGTACGCGGCGTCGCCGCGCAGCAGTCCGCTGCCCTCGGGGGCGTCCGCGGGGTCGCCGCCCAGGCCGGTGATCCGGTTGTGCTCGTCCACGAACACCACCTTCGGCAGGTAGCCCTTGGCCTCGGCGGTGTCCATCTGCCCGTAGGCGATCAGGATCACCAGGTCGCCGGGGTGGACCAGACGGGCGGCGGCGCCGTTGATGCCGATGATGCCGGAGCCGCGCGGGCCGGCGATGGTGTACGTCTCCAGCCGGGCGCCGTTGTTGATGTCGACGATGTGGACCAGCTCGCCGGGGAGCAGGTCCGCGGCGTCGAGCAGGTCCTCGTCGACCGTCACCGATCCCACGTAGTGCAGGTCGGCCTGGGTGACGGTGGCACGGTGGATCTTGGACTTGAGCATGGTGCGGAGCATGTGGTCACGCCTCTCTGAGTGCATGCCGGGGCTACTGCCGAATCTACTTACCGAACGATGATGCCGACGTTGTCGATCAGCCGGGTCGAGCCGACCTTGGCCGCGAGCGCGAGCACCGCCTCGCCCTGGAAGTCGTCCGGCGCCTCGGTGAAGGACATCGGATCGATCAGGGCGAGGTAGTCGAGGGAGATGCCGTCCGCGCCGTCCAGCACGGCGGCGGCCGCCTCGCGGACGGCCTCGGCGCCCTTGGCGCCGGCGTCACGGCCGGCGAACAGGGCGCGGGACAGCGCGAGCGCCCGGGTGCGCTCGTCGTCGGAGAGGAAGCGGTTGCGGGAGGACAGCGCCAGGCCGTCCTCCTCGCGGACGGTCGGGACGCCGACGATCTCCACGTCGAAGTCCAGGTCCGCGACCATCCGGCGGACGATCGCCAGCTGCTGGGCGTCCTTCTCGCCGAAGACCGCGAAGTCCGGGTCGGTGATGTGCAGCAGCTTGGCGACCACGGTCAGCATGCCGTCGAAGTGGCCGGGGCGGGACGCGCCCTCGAAGCCCTCGCCCATCGGGCCCGCCGAGAGCCGCACCAGCGGCTCGCCGTTCGGGTACACCTCGTCCGCGGACGGGGCGAACACCACGTCCGCGCCCATCTCCTCGGCGAGCGCGACGTCCGCCTCCAGGGAGCGCGGGTAGCGGTCCAGGTCCTCGCCGGCGCCGAACTGCAGCGGGTTCACGAACACCGTGACGGCCACCCGGCCGTCCTTGCCGACCTGGCGGCGGGCCTCCCGGACCAGCGCCGCGTGGCCCTGGTGCAGCGCGCCCATGGTCATCACCACGGCGTTGTCCACCGGCTGCTCGTCCGGCCAGAACGCCGCCTCGAACTCCTCCACGGTGCGGGTCAGCACCGCCTTGCGGACCTTCGGGGCCTTCGGGGCCTTCGCCGGGCGCCTGTCGCGTGCCATCAGTGCTTCTCCTCGTTCAGTACGTCCAGCAGCGCCGCCGCCGGTTCCGGCTTCAACGATCCGTTGGCGACCGCACGTTGCGCGGTCGCCTTCGCCATCGCCCGGTAGGCCTGGCCGATGTCCGGGGTCACGGTGGCGAGTCGGTCGAGGTGCTTGCGCACCGTCCCCACGTCGCCCCGGGCGACCGGGCCGGTGAGGGCCAGGTCACCGGAGCGCAGGGCGTTGTCCAGGGCCGCGCCGAGCAGCGGGCCGAGCATCTGGCCGGGCTCGGCGACACCTGCGGTGCGCAACAGCTCCATCGCCTGCGCGACCAGCGTGACCAGGTGATTCGCGCCGTGCGCGAGAGCCGTGTGGTACAGCGGCCGGACGTCCTCGGGGATCCAGGACGGCTCGCCGCCCATCTCCACCACCAGGGCCTCCGCGACCGGACGCAGCTCTTCGGGCGCCGTCACCCCGAACGGGCAGCCGGCCAGCCGGGCCACGTCCACCGAGGTGCCGGTGAACGTCATCGCCGGGTGCAGCGCCAACGGCAGCGCGCCCTTGCGGGTGGCGGGCTCCAGCACGGCCACGCCGTGGGCGCCCGAGGTGTGGACGAGTAGCTGGCCCGGACGGACGGCACCGGTCGCGGCCAGACCGCTCACCAGATCGGGCAGCACGTCGTCCGGGACGGTCAGCAGCACCAGATCGGCCGCCGCCATCACCTGCGGCGGCGTCACCAGGCGGACGCCCGGCAGCAGGGACTCGGCGCGACGCCGCGAAGCCGCGGACACGCCGGACGCGGCAACCACCCGGTGCCCGGCCAACTGCAGCGCCGCACCCAGCGCAGGACCGACCCGGCCGGCCCCGACCACCCCGACAGCAAGCCGGGCCGGGCGGTTACCGGGGTCGGAGGGGTCTCCGAAGTCGTGCAGCACTCTTCCGTTCCAGTCCTCGACGGGTACCAGACGTACCGGTCAATGGTACGGGCAACGGTCGCCGCCCTTCCTGCGCCCACCCGCCCGCCCGTGACCCGCCGGCGAGAGGGGGAGCTGCGCGAAGCGGAAGGCGTCCGGCAGCGAGGTCGCGATGAGGGCCGTGGCTTGCCCGTGCCTGCGATCTGGCCGCGGGCGGGGCCGTTCCTTCCCGCCCACCCGCCCACCCGTGACCCGCCGGCGAGCGGCAGACGGCGGGTGCTCGGGTGGGGTGGGTGGGCGCAGGGTGTCAGGGAGTCTCGCCGGCGCGGACGAGGCCGTTCTCGTAGGCGAGGACGACGGCCTGGACGCGGTCGCGGAGGCCGAGCTTGGCGAGGATGCGGCCGACGTGGGTCTTGACGGTGGCCTCGGAGAGGACGAGGCGGGCGGCGATCTCGCCGTTGGAGAGGCCCTGGGCGACCAGCAGGAAGACCTCGCGTTCGCGTTCGGTGAGCGGGCCGAGGACGGCGGAGCCGGGCGTCGAGGCGGGGGTGGGGAGGACTTCCGCGAAGCGGTCGATCATGCGGCGGGTGGTGGTCGGCGCGACCACCGCGTCGCCCCCGTGCACGGCCCGGATCGCGGCGACGAGTTCGATCGGCGGCACGTCCTTGAGCAGGAAGCCGGACGCGCCGGCCTTGAGCGCGGCGAACGCGTACTCGTCCAGGTCGAAGGTGGTGAGGATGAGGACCCGGGGCGCGCCCTCGATCGGAGTGCCGCGGTCGTCGAGGCAGATCCGGCGGGTGGCCTGGACGCCGTCGAGGCGGGGCATCCGGACGTCCATCAGGATCACGTCCACCTCGGCGGTGCGCAGCACCTCCAGGGCCTGCTGGCCGTCGCCCGCCTCGGCGGCGATCTCGATGTCGCCCTGCGACTGCAGCACCATGCGGAAGCCGGTGCGGAGCAGTTCCTGGTCGTCGACCAGCATCACGCGGATCGGCATCGGTCGGGTCTCCTTCACTTGGACACTTTGAGGGGCAGGACGGCCCTGATCCGGAAGCCGCCGCCGGGCCGGGGCCCGACGTCCAGGCTGCCGCTGACCATACCGACCCGTTCACGCATGCCGATCAGGCCGTGGCCTAGGCCGTCGGCGCCGCCGGCGGTGAGCTGTTCGCGGGTGCTGCCGCGGCCGTCGTCCTCGACCAGGACCTCCAGGTCGCCGTCCCGGAAGTCGACGGTGACCTGGGCGCTGGCGCCGGGGCCGCCGTGCTTGCGGACGTTGGTGAGGGCTTCCTGGACGATCCGGTAGACGGTCAGCTCCAGGCCGCGGGGCAGTTCGCGGACCTCGCCGGTGGCGGTGAACTCGACCGGCAGGCCGGCGGTGCGGACCTGTTCGAGGAGTTCGGGGAGTTCCTCGACACCGGGCTGCGGAACGTACTCACCGGTGGTGTCGGCGGTGCGCAGCACCCCGAGCAGGCGGCGCATCTCGGCGAGCGCCTGGCGGCCGGTGGAGGCGATGGTGCCCAGCGCCTCCTTGGTCTGCTGCGGGGAGGTGTCCATCACGTACGCGGCGCCGTCGGCCTGGACGATCATCACGGACACGTTGTGCGCGACCACGTCGTGCAGCTCGCGGGCGATCCGGGCGCGTTCGGCGGCGACCGCGACCTGCGCCTGGGCGTCCCGTTCGCGCTCCAGCCGGGCGGCCCGGTCCTCCAGTTCGACCAGGTAGGCGCGGCGGACCCGGGTCAGCCGGCCCCACGCCCAGCACAGCACGAACGGAGTGGTCATCAGCGCGGACAGCACCACCCGCTTGGTGAGGGTGTCGTTCGCACTGTCGGGGGACGGGACCAGCCGCCACACGGTGAGCGGCCCCGCCGCCAGGCTGGCGGCCAGCGCCAGTCTGGACGTCCAGGCCCGGCCGAAGGCCGCGCCGGTGTACGCGAACACCAGGTAGGCGACGGAGGACAGGCCGGGTTCGATCCGGCCGGCGATCTGGCTGAGGCCGAGGACGACGGCGGCCGCGGTGGTGACGTCGGGCCAGCGCCGCCGGACCACCATCAGGCCGGGCAGGACCGCCGCGATCGCCAGGCCCGCCCACAGCTGCGGCCCGGTGACCCGGTTCCCGTTCACGTCGACCTGTTCGGCCGCCACCAGCACGCCGAAGACCAGCACGATCAGTGCCCAGGCGGAGTCCACCACCATGGGGTGTCGGCGGAGCCAGGCGTTGAGTCGATGCACATGTCCAGCCTAGGGAGTCGGACGTCGTGCTCAGGTCCGTCGTAGGAGCGATCCACGGCTACTCCCCAAGGTGGAGATCGCCCCCTCCCGGTAACGTCCTCCGCTATGACATGGATGCGGTGGCGGCCCGCGATCGAACACGCGCTGTACCGGCCCGACGGCGGCTTCTACCGCAGGCCGGAGGGCCCGGCCGGGCACTTCCGCACCTCCGTGCACGCGTCCGCCCGGTTCGCCGGCGCGGTGGCCCGCCTGCTGGCGGGCGTCGACGCCGCGCTCGGCTCGCCGCCCCGGCTCGCCTTCGTGGACGTCGGCGCGGGCCGCGGCGAACTCACCGTCGCCGTCCGTGACGCACTGCCC
Organism: Kitasatospora sp. CB02891; assembly: GCF_002803145.1. Lineage (NCBI taxonomy): Bacteria > Bacillati > Actinomycetota > Actinomycetes > Kitasatosporales > Streptomycetaceae > Kitasatospora > Kitasatospora sp. CB02891. The sequence continues at coordinate 281,384 of NZ_NNBO01000011.1, forward strand.
GCCGAACTGCGCGCCCGGGTCGCGTTCCACGCCGTCGAACTCGCCGACCGTCCCGCCGGTCTGCCCGCCGGGATCGACTGGGGCCCCGACCTGCCGTCCGGCGTCACCGGCCTGCTGTTCGCCAACGAGTGGCTCGACAACGTGCCGCTGGACCTCGCCGAACGCGACGAGGACGGGCGGCTGCGGTACGTCGAGGTCGCCCCCGACGGCAGCGAACGGCTCGGCGCGCCGCTCGACCCGGACGACACCGGATGGGCCGAGCGGTGGTGGGCCGACGGTGAGCGGATCGAACTCGGCGGACCCCGGGACGCCGCCTGGGCCGACGCCGTCGGCGCCCTGGGCAGCGGCCTCGCGGTGGCCGTCGACTACGCGCACACCCGCGACACCCGCCCCCCGTTCGGCACCCTGACCGGCTTCCGCGACGGTCGGCAGACCGCGCCCGTCCCCGACGGCAGCTGCGACCTGACCGCGCACGTCGCCCTCGACGCCGCCGCCGCACCCGGCCACCCCACCCTGCTGACCACCCAGCGCACCGCCCTGCACGCCCTCGGCGTCAGCGGCGCCCGCCCCCCGCTCGCGCTCGCCACCACCGACCCGGCCGGCTACCTGCGGGCCCTCGGCGGGGCCGGCGAGGCCGCCGAACTCACCGACCCGGCCGGACTCGGAGCGTTCCACTGGCTGGTCCAGGCCGTCCGCATGCCGGTACCGGACGACCTCACGGGCCTGCCGGGATGGCAGACTCTCCCCTCATGAAGGAGTCGACGGCCATGACGGAGACCACGGTCGGCATCGGCCCGGGCGCACAGAACCTGCCCGGCGGGCCCGACAGCACCGACATGGTGCTCAACATCGGTCCCCAGCACCCGTCCACGCACGGCGTGCTGCGCCTGAAGCTCGTCCTCGACGGTGAGCGGATCAACTCCGTCGAACCCGTCATCGGCTACATGCACCGCGGCGCGGAGAAACTCTTCGAGGCCCGCGACTACCGGCAGATCATCATGCTGGCCAACCGGCACGACTGGCTGTCCGCCTTCGCCAACGAACTCGGCGTGGTGCTCGCCGTCGAGCGGATGCTCGGCATGGAGGTCCCCGAACGCGCCGTCTGGCTGCGGACCCTGCTGGCCGAGCTGAACCGGGTGCTCAACCACCTGATGTTCCTGGGCTCCTACCCCCTGGAACTGGGTGGGATCACCCCGATCTTCCACTCCTTCAACGGCCGCGAAGAACTCCAGCACGTCCTGGAGGAAGCCTCCGGCGGCCGCATGCACTACATGTTCAACCGCGTCGGCGGCCTGAAGGAGGACCTGCCGGCCGGCTGGCTCGGCCGGGTCCGGGCGGCCGTCGGCGTCGTCCGCTCGCAACTGCCGGTCTTCGAGGACCTGGTGCTCGGCAACGAGATCTTCCGCGGCCGGACGGCGGGCATCGGCGTCCTGTCCCGCGAGCACGTCCACGCGTACGGCGTCAGCGGGCCGATCGCGCGCGCCAGCGGCGTCGACTTCGACCTCCGCCGCGACGAGCCGTACCTCGCGTACGGCGAGCTCCAGGACGTCCTGCGGGTGCCCGTCCGGGAGGAGGGCGACTGCCTCGCACGGTTCGAGTGCCTGCTCGAACAGACCGTGAACTCGCTCGACCTCGCGGACGCGTGCCTCGACCGGCTGGCGGAGATGCCCTCCGGACCGATCAACCTGCGGCTGCCCAAGGTGCTCAAGGCCCCCGAAGGGGAGACCTACGCCTGGACCGAGAACCCGCTCGGGCTGAACGGGTACTACCTGGTGTCGCGCGGCGAGAAGACGCCTTGGCGGCTGAAGCTGCGGTCGGCCTCGTTCAACAACATCCAGGCCCTGACCGAACTCCTGCCGGGGACGCTGGTGGCGGACATGGTGGCGATCCTGGGGTCGATGTTCTTCGTGGTCGGGGACATCGACAAGTAGCGGTCCTGGCAGGCGCGGAGGAACACGTCAGGGGCCCGGGGAATGCGCACCCTCGTGGTCAGTCCGCCGGGTGCGGGGCGAGCTTGGGGTTGTGGGCCTCGCAGAGCGTGACGAGGGTCGCGTAGGCGTCGGGGCCCATGAGTTCGACGAGTTCGGGGCGGTAGGAGACGTAGACCGGGTCGGGGGCGTTGTGGGCCTCGGGGGAGCCGGTGCACCACCAGTGGAGGTCGTGGCCGCCGGGGCCCCAGCCGCGGCGGTCGTACTCGCCGATGGAGACCTGGAGGTAGCGGGTGTCGTCGGGGCGGTCGATCCAGTCGTAGGTGCGGCGGATCGGGAGCTGCCAGCAGACGTCGGGCTTGGTCTGGAGGGGTTCGAGGCCCTCGCGGAGGGCGAGGACGTGCAGGGCGCAGCCGGCGCCGCCGGGGAAGCCGGGGCTGTTGAGGAAGAGGCAGGCGCCGTTCACGCGGCGGGTCTGGCGGTCGCCGTCCTCGTCGAACATGGTGATGCCGCCGTCGCGGCGGATCCGGCCCTTGGCGTCGGTGCCCTCGGCGTGGTGTTCCCAGATGTCGGGGGTGAGGCGGGCGGCGTGCCCGGTGACGCGCTGCTCGTCGTCCTCGTCGGAGTAGTGGGCGCCGAGGGTGCAGCAGCCGTCGGACGCGCCGCGGCCGGGCTGGATGCCGTGGCAGCCCTTGCCGAAGATGCAGCCCCAGCGGGAGGTGAGCCAGGTGAGGTCGCAGCGGAACACCTGGTCGTCGTCGGCGGGGTCGGTGAACTCGACCCAGGCGCGCGGGAAGTCGAGGGCGACTTCGCGGACGGTGGGCATCGCCAGGTCGATGACCGGGTTCTTGGCGGGCTTGGGGGCCTTGCCGGACTTCTTGGACTTCTTGTTCTCAGCTGGTGCCACCCGGCAAGGGTATGGCCTGGGCCCTCCGTTTCGGATTCTGCCGGGCGCACACCGCCGGATCGTCCCTTCTCCCCGGCCCCGGTGGGCCGGGAGGCGCCCCCGGGGAGGCGGCGGCGGGATCCCGGGAGGAGAGCCAGGGGCCTGGGATGGTGAGGCTTTTCTCGTGGTTCGTCGGTATTGGGCGATTTTCCGGGGGTCCTGGCGGGCGGTGTAGGTGAAACGGCTGTGAAAAGGGCCGCAGCCCGGGCGGCGGCGGCCGTGTGCGGCCCTAGGATGTCCCAGCCGGGGGTAGGTCGGGCGCGAGAGCGCCCTTGCACGGGGGAGTGCACATGGGCGACAAGGTCGTCATCCGGTCGTGGGAACTCCACGGCGAGGGACGGGAGTTCGAGACCGTCGCGAAGGAGTTCGGCGGCGCGGCGAAGCAGCTGGAGAGCGGGCTGGCGGCGCTGGGTGCGCCGTGGGGCGGTGACGCTCCGGGCAAGCCGTTCGGGGTCGCGTACGGCGAGGCCCGGGAGGGCGTGCTGGCCGGGCTTCAGGGTCTGGCGGAGCGGCTCGGCCGGATCGGTCAGGGCCTGCACAGCATGGCGGACAGCATGCAGCGCACCGACAGCGAGATCAGCGCGGACTTCAACGCGCCGTCGCTGAACCGCCCGGCCGCAACCGGCCGGGCCTGAACCGCAGTCAGAGCACGCGGCGGGCGGCTGTGCACGCCGAACCGCACCACCCGAAGGGGGAGCACGTGTCCAGGAACCTGCCGGAGGAACTCGCCCCCGCGCTGGCACGGACCGGCCACGCGTGGCCGCAGGCGGACGAGGACGGGCTGCGCCAAGCCGCCGTCCTGTGGCGCGAGTTCGGCTCGGAGGCGGAGGCCCTGGTACGCCGCGGCAACACGTCCGCGCAGCGGGTGTCGGGGGAGAACTCCGGTGCCGCGGTGGACGCGTTCAGCGCGCACTGGCAGCAGTTCAGCGGCGGCGGTCGCGGCCAGCTGGACGACGCCTCGGCGGCGGCCGGCCTGGTGGCCGGCGCGCTGGACAAGGCGGCCGGTGTGGTCGACCACAGCAAGGCCGAGATCGTCGCGGTGCTGCAGGAGCTGACCGAGAAGATCCGGGCGGCGGACGCGGCCGAGGCGAAGGCGAAGGCGCAGATCGCGCAGGCCGGCAAGGAGATCACCTCCGGGGTCGGCGGCGTGGTCTCCGGACTGGTCTCGGGCGCGGTCGCGGTGGTGAAGGAGGGCGTGGCCGAGGCCGAGGAGCTGGCCGCGGTCGCGGACGCCAAGCGGAAGATCGGCCAGCTGCTGGAGCAGCTGGAGCGGGACATGGCGGAGGCGGCGAAGGCGCTCGCCAAGGAGCCCGCCCTGGTCGCCCTGGAGCGGATCGCCCAGACCGACGGCCGCGGCCTGCACGGCGAGCGGCGCGAGACCTCGATGGCCGCGCGCTCCGGGCAGGTCACCGGCGTGCTGGCGACCTCCGGCGTGGCCCGTTCGGTGGAGGTCGCCGGGGTGGCCGGCGTGCACGCCGAGCTGAAGGCCGACGGCACGGTCAAGACCGACCGGCACGGCAACCCGGTGCTGGTCGGCGACGACGGCCAGCGGGTCAAGGGCGTCGACGGTCTGAAGGTCGCCCAGGGCGCGGACGGCACCCAGCAGCTGGTCGGCCCGGACGGCACCCCGATCAGCGGCGTGGCGATGGGCGAGGACGGCAAGCCGCTGCTCAGCAAGGACGGCAAGCCGCTGCTGGTCGGCCTGACCGGCGCGCTGGTCGGCACCGGCATCACGCTGGCCCTCGGCCTGGACGGCCACCCCAAGCTCGGCGACGACGGCCACCCGGTGATGATGGCCTCCAACGGCTCCCCGGTCTCCGGCCTGGTCGCCGACCCGAAGGGCCACCTGCTGATGGGCAGCAACGGCCAGGTCGTCACCGTGAACGCCGACCTGCAGGCGGTCGGCCCGAACGGGCAGATCGTCCAGTTCGGCGCCGACGGCCGCCCGCTCGACCTGCTCGGCCCGGACGGGAAGCCCGTCCCGATCGCCGACAACCAGAACAACGGCCCGTTCGGGGACGGCTCGCACAACAACCACGGGCGCGGCCACGGCGACCAGGGCAACGGCCACGGTCAGCCGGGCAACGGCCACGGCGGCCCGAACGGCCCCGGCAACGCCTCCGGCGCCAACGGCCCGCTGGGCGGCCTCCCGGGCAAGATCCTCGACCCCGTCCTCGACCCGCTGGGCGGCCAGGACCAGGGCCAGTCGCAGTCCGCCCCGGCGGGCGGCAACCACCGCGGCAACTCCGGGAACCACGGCAACTCCGGCAACTACGGAAACTCCGGCTACCAGAACAACTCGGCTCCGGTGTACGGCAATTCGCACGCCCCGTCCGGTGGCGGCGGCTCGTACGGCGGCGGTGGCGGCTGGGCCCCGAACGACGCGCCCTCGCCCTCCTCGTCGCACGGCCCGGTGTCGGTGCACGTCGACTCGGTGCTGACGCCGCCCGCGCCGCACCTCCCGCCGGTGGTGGACGGCGGCGACATCTGGTCGTCCGGCGGTGGCGGCGGCGGTGGCGGCGTCCACCGCGGCGGCGACTCCGGTTCGGTGTTCGGCGGCGGTTCGTCCGGCGGCTCCTCGATCCAGCTCGGCCCGGTCGGCGGCGGCGCCCCGTCCGGCGGCGGTCTGCCGGCCGGCGGTCCGGTCGGCGGCGGTGCGGTCGGCGCCGGCCCGGTGGCCGGTGCGGGC